>JBBRYB010000001.1:0-350356 GCA_038238115.1 Propionibacteriales bacterium
AGACACCTCACCGACGTCAAGAGGGGGTCGTGGACCGTGCCGAGATCCCATCGGCCAAACGCCCGGACCCCCTGGGGCTCATCGGCGAGAGGAGGCCTTCATACCTGCCGTGGCGTATTCGGCCCTGCCAGCAATAATCGTAGGCCGTTCACCGCACGTCAAGCGTTGACTCGTTGTGCTCGCTGTCACCATTGCGTCCAACGACCGCCACCCGTCCAGCTGCCAGGCAATGAGACGTTCTGCCGGGCTGCTGCGTGTTCTGGTCGCTCAGGTCCCACGCCCTGAAACGCTGGATGATCGGCAACGCACCCTGCATTCCGCCCGGTCAAACTCGACAGCAGCCGTTGCCGAGCATCCGGCGGTGCATTCTCACCGCGGAGTTTTGCGCATCTCGGTGTCCTCGTTGTCACTGGCCAGTTGCCAGGGGCTGGTCGCAGAGGCTTCGACCTTCTCGGTGACAGCGAAGTACTCCTCGGCGGCGGCCCTGTCGGCGATGCGGCTCAGACCAGGCTCAGATCATCGTTATTGCGAGTGTGTGTTGTGGCCGGGCAGCGCGGCGATGGCGTCAAGGCTCATGCCGCGGTTGATCGCCCTGGTGGCCGGGGTGTGAGCTGGTGAGCGGTGAGGTGACGATCCCTGCCTGCTGGCTGATCGCGCCGCGGCGCACCCGTCGAGGCTGACGAACTCTTGCGCACCTGGAACTCGCCGTCTGTGCGCGGTGGTTCCCAGCGCTGCGGCCAGCAACTGCCCCAGCCAGGGCAGCTGCCGCCTGGGCAGTCCACGAGGCCGGCCCGCGCCGAGACTGCCGAGAGCTCCGGGATACCGTCGAGGCGTGCGTGCGATCGAATACTCGATGACCGGTGATCCCGTAGTTCTCACGCTCGTCGAGAAGGCGACGCCCGATCCGGGACCCGGGGAGGTACGGGTCCGCATCCACCGCTCCGGGGTCAACCCGACCGACTGGAAGTCGCGCCGCGGCAGCGAACCCGGCACCATCGTCGACCCACCGCAGGTGCCGAACCAGGACGGCTCTGGGGTGGTCGACGCGGTCGGACAAGGCGTCGAGGCGGCGATGTCGGGTCTGCGGGTCTGGGTCTGGGAGGCGGCCAATCTGCGTCCCGCCGGCGGCACCGCGCAGGAGTACGCCGTCGTGCCGGCCAGCCACGTGGTTCTGCTGCCCGACGTCGCGTCATTCGACCTCGGCGCCAGCCTGGGTGTGCCGTTCTTGACCGCACACCGGTGCTTGACCGTGACGGAGGACGGTCCGTCGCGACTTGGCCCTGGCACGATGGAAGGTCGCACCGTTCTGGTGGCTGGAGGGGCCGGGGCCGTTGGCAATGCCGCCATACAACTCGCCCGCTGGTCCGATGCCACGGTCATCACCACGGTCAGCAGCCCCGAGAAGGGGCACATGGCGGCGCGTGCGGGCGCCGACCACGTCATCAACTACAAGCAGCAGGACGTCGTTGCCGAGGCGCGCGCCATCGCGCCCGACGGCGTGAACACAATCATCGAGGTCTCTCCAGCGGTGAACGCGGCCGTCGACTCGGCGGTCCTCGCCCGCTTCGGCTCGGTGTCGGTATACGCCAACAACGGCGGAAGCGAGATGGAACTCCCTGTGCGCCCATTGATGGTGCCCAACGCCCGATGGCAGTTCGTCTTGATCTACAACGCCCCGGATGATTGGCGCGAACGGGCACTGGAGGACGTCGCGGCAGCTGTGCTGGACGGCGCCGTGAAGACGGGCGACGAAGCGGGGCTGCCTCTCCAGCACTACCCCCTCGATCAGGCCTCCGAGGCCCACGCTGCCGTCGAGAATGGAGCCGTGGGCAAGGTACTCATCGACGTCTGCCCGTAGCCCCGTACGCAGAGGCTGTGCCGCGACGATCCCACACAGCGATGGAAGCCCGGCGGGCGACCAATGCCGGCGGGTGCGGGCCTCTCGTCGCTGCCTCGCGCCGTCTGCTCTCCGTCAGACTAATCAACCGCCAGCCGAGCATGCTTCGCCTGGAGCACCCAGGGCAGGGTCATGATGACCAGCCAGCCGAGAACGATGATGGCGATCTCGGCGAAGACGTACCCGGGCCACGGCCCCAGCAGATCGAGCAGAGACGCATTCGACGGCTTTCGGTTCAGGTAGCCGTAGTTCGTGTTGGCTACGACGTTGAACACATAGGCAACAACCGCCCAGGTCGCCGTCGCCGCGACAGTGAAGCCGTAGTAACGCCAGGTCGGCCTCAGCCCTAAGCCCCACGTGAGGTAGCACGCTGCCCACACCACGAGGAAGTGCATCCCCCAGAAGCCGAAGAAGCGCGGATCCGGAAACGCCTGCGACAACGACGGAGAGATGACGCCCTGAATGGTGATCGTCAGGCCCACGTAGTAAGTGAAGGCCGCAGCCCACGGATTGCGCGTCCACAGCGCGATCGCCCCCGCGACCCAGGCAAGGTCGCACAGCTGCAGCGGCAGCGACGTACCAAGGTCCCAATCGCCGGGCGTGAGCTGGTAGATCTGGAGTGAGCCCGCGAAAAGCACGACGGCAAGCGCGAAGGCTCGCCGGTAGGTCTGCTCTTCCGACCTACCCCGATGGCCACGACCCCAGACGATGACACTCCAGGCACCGAGCGCAAAGAGCGCGATCAGCGCAAAATGCATCGCGTTGAAGGACTGGAACCTGTCCGCCGCGATGTTGCCCACAGACAACAGCATTGCTCATCCCGGGTGAGATCGAGGTCCCCCTTTTCGCGCGACGAGGTGAGACTCCACACCAGCCGCGTGCTAACCTCGGCCGCCGCCCAGCCCCCAGTATCGAGAATCATTCAGCCGGCAGGAGACAAGGCAAGGGCATGACTAACGACCGGCCGCGGATGTCAATTAAGCCCTGGTGGTCGGGGGCGGAGCTGCCGAGCGCACTACTGACCGATGCGTCCGTCAATTCGCTCGCGCAGCAGGTCAGCATGACCGTTGTGCCGGGCGTACTCCTCGATCATGTGGACCAGCAGCTCACGCAGGGAGATCGGGTTCCCCTCCCCATCCTTTCCGACGAAGCCGAGGTCGGTGTCTCGTACGAACCGCTCGGCGAAGTCAATCTCCTCATGCCAGGCCGCCCATGCTTCATCCACGACCTCCTGATCGGCCACTGCTCCGTCGAAGTCACCGTCGGGCTCGGCATCGGACTGGTAACGCCTGGGTACGGCGAGGCCGGCGAACCGCCGACGGAACCACCCACGCTCGACCTCGGCCATGTGTCTGACCAGGCCAAGCAGCGACATCGCTGACGGCTCGACCGCCCGGTGTGCCAGCCGCGCCGCGTCAAGTCCCTCGCATTTGACTTGCAAGGTGAGGCGCTGGCAGCGCAGGAACTCCACCAGCGTCGCTCGCTCGTCACCAAGCGACGTGCCCCCCTCACGAGGGTCATCGGCGGGGTCGGTGAACATGTCGGCACGGTGCTGGGGCTTCGTCACAGCGCCATGCCTACCAAAACCGCCCAAGCGGCGGCAACCGATCTCGCCGATGCGCTGGTCGGCCGTTCCGGCAAGCGAAGGATCGACAGCCGCCGTTGCGGACCTATTTCAAACCACGGTGTTCCTCATGCTCGTCCGATCTTCGTGACCCCCTTCCACCCAGGAGAGCATGAGCAAGCTGTACGGACCCTTGCGCCATCACATTTATGGATCAGGACACAGGGCCCTGCCAGGGCAATCGCGGCCTAGGCGACGACTGCCCAGCCAAGCTTCCGGCGAGGAGCCAGATGCCCCTAGAGGCGCCGCTGAGAGAGTCCGTACGGCTCCACCCCGACTGGTCAACCCCGATAACCTTGCGGCGCTCAAGAGATCGACGACTGAGCGTGGGTCCATCGCCGGTAGAGCACAGCACAGGAAGGGCGTGGAGTCTTGTGACTTCGAGCAGCCGACTACGACGGAGAGGCCGCGTGAAATGACCGCCATACAGTTCGGGATCTTTACGGTTGGTGACGTGACTGCCGACCCCAGCACGGGACGCGCGCCCACCGAAGCCGAACGGATCCAGGCCAGCGTCGTCATTGCCAAGAAGGTCGAAGAGGTCGGCTTGGACGTCTTCGCGACCGGCGAACACCATAACCCACCGTTCGTGCCGTCGTCACCAACGACGCTGCTCGGCCACATCGCGGCGCTGACGGAGCGGATCATCTTGTCGACCTCAACGACGCTGATCACCACGAACGACCCGCTCAAGATCGCCGAAGACTTCGCCGTGCTGCAGCACCTGTCCGCCGGACGGACCGACGTGATGCTCGGTCGCGGCAACACCGGCCCGGTGTATCCGTGGTTTGGGAAGGACATTCGCGATGCCGTCCCGCTGACCGTCGAGCACTACGGCCTCCTGCGTCGATTGTGGCGCGAGGAGGTCGTGGACTGGGAGGGCAAGCTACGTACCCCGTTGCAGGGCTTTACGCTGGCTCCTCGGCCTCTGGACGATGTGCCGCCGTTTGTGTGGCATGGCTCCATCCGTACCCCGGAGATCGCCGAGCTGGCGGCCTACCACGGTGACGGGTTCTTCGCCAACCACATCTTCTGGCCCGCGTCACACACGCGGAAGATGGTTCAGTTGTACCGACAACGCTTCGAGCACTACGGTCACGGCACGCCGGCGCGGGCCATCGTGGGCCTCGGCGGACACGTGTTCATGCGCGAGAACAGCCAGGACGCAGTGCGCGAGTTCCGGCCATACTTCGACAATGCGCCGGTCTACGGGCACGGTCCCTCGCTGGAGGAGTTCACCAGCCAGACGCCGCTGACAGTCGGATCACCAGCCCAGGTGATCGAGCGGACGTTGGGATTCCGGGACTACGTGGGTGACTACCAGCGCCAACTGTTCCTGATCGACCACGCCGGACTGCCTCTCAAGACAGTGCTGGAGCAGCTGGATCTACTCGGCGAAGAGGTGGTTCCGGTCTTGCGGAGGGAGTTCGCCGCCGGCAGACCGGCCGAGGTGCCCGACGCCCCGACCCACCAGTCGCTCCTGCGGGCGAAGAACACCGCCGAGGCGACGACGTCAGAGACGACGAACCGATCGGAGGGCTCGGTGCTGCCATGACCAAACTGGCAATCATCAGCGGCGGGCTCCGTGAGCCCTCCTCGACGCGGCTTCTTGCGGACCGGCTTGGAGCATCCGTTGCGTCCGAACTGGTCGTCCTCGGCCTTCAGGCCGAGTCGTCCTTGGTAGAGCTGCGCCCCTTGGCTCACCGAGTCATGGACGCCATGTTGACGGGTTTTCCTTCTGCGCCGCTGGAGACTGCGTTCGAGACAGTCGCCGCCGCGGACGGAGTCATCGCGGTCACACCGGCCTTCAACGCATCGTTCAGCGGACTGTTCAAATCGTTCTTCGACGTACTCCCTGAAGAGACGCTGACAGACATGCCTGTGCTGCTCGGCGCCACCGGAGGAACGGAGCGGCACTCACTGGTCCTCGAACACGCACTGAGGCCGATGTTCTCCTACCTTCACGCCATCGTGTCACCCACCGGTGTGTACGCCGCCACCGACGACTTCGGCGCCCAGGAAGGGTCCAGATTGGGCCAGCGGATCGCCAAGGCAGCAGCCGACTTCGCCCGTCTGATTCAGGGGTGTGGCGCGCGCCAGCGACGTGACGTCTTCGCTGAGGAGCTCTCCTCGATACAGCAGATGCTCGACGGTCCGCCCGGCTGAGGTTCTCCCCGAACCGTGGAGGGATCAGCTATCTTGAGCCACGCCTTCGTCAGGATGCCCGGCGAGCTGCACCCCAGATGAGAGCCAAACCTCAGTCGGGTGGGCAGCCGCGATTGCGAGCGAACCACCGGACGCCGCGACCAGCCTCCCGAAGGGCAGGTCGGCGTCCAGTCAACCGGAGTTCGACGTCCTTCACAGTGGCTCCAACGCACCGGCCGTTCGCGGATGGTTCACAGCGGCGACCTCGTCTGCCTGCTCGATGGCAGGTTCGACACTGACCTCGGCGGAGAGGGTGTTGGCGATGTAGCAGCCCTCATGGGCTGCGGTGACGAGATCAGCGACCTGCGTGAGGTCGGTCCCGGCGGCGACAGCGATGTGCGGGCGAAGGATCAGCCGGGTGATGCGCATCCGCTCGGTGGTGACCGGCATGACCGCCTCGGCGTCGTCCTCGTAGTGCACGACATCGATCCCGGCGTTCGCGGCGAGCGCCAGGAACGACAACAGCTGGCACGAGCTCGCAGCCGCCAGCAGCAGCTGCTCGGGGTTGTGCAGGGCAGAGTCGCCAGCGAACGACGGATCGGCGCTCAGCACCATCTCGGCCGTGGCCGGAGGGGTCACCATTCGGTGCTCGCGCCGGTAGCCGCGGTACCCGGCGCCAGTGGATCCGGCCCATACCAGATGGGACTGGTAGTGGTGCGTTGTAGTCATAAGCCGACCATAGGTCAGGAAAGCTGAGAAGGGATCCAACCGATCGCGGCCCGCTGCCCTGCTCACCTCCAGCACTCGAGCCCGTTCGCAGCTGTCGCAACGGTTAGGCTTGCTTCATGGCTGACGCAGAACGACTCGGCGCGGACATCCTCTCCCACGACGACTCCGAGTTGACCGGCACCGTCTTGATCCGCGACCCCCGAGGAGCCGGGTCCACTGCCAGCCGGTTCACGCCGCCGTCGAGCTGAGCCGGGCCGTGGTTGCTGGATGGGACGGGAGCCCGCCGATGGCGGCAGGCGCGGAACTGCCGGTCACCCCGATCACGGCCGGCATCGGACGTCGCCTGCTCCCGGTAGCCCGGATTCTCGTACCAGTCCTCACCCTGGCCTTGCTGGCACACAGATTCGGCGCGCAGGCCTTCCGCCCGGCACTCGCGGTCCTCTCGCCGCTGCCGTTGCTGACGGCCATGGTTCTGCAGGCCGTGGCCGTGGGTGCACAGTCGGCTCGCTGGCGCGTGGTGATGCGTTCCGCTGGGCTTACGCTCGGGCGCCGCGAGGCGTTGGAAGAGTGCTACCGGTCCAGCGCGCTCAACACGGTCTTGCCCGGCGGTGTGGCCGGGGACGTGCTCCGCGCCTGGCGGCAACGGACCGGCGCTCCGAAGGGGTGGCAGCCGGGAGCGGTCTCCGTCGCCGTGGAGCGAGTCGCTGGCCTCTGCGTCCTTCTCGTGGCGGTGACGGTCGTCCTCATCGTGGACGCCCAGCCGGTCTACGCCGCGGCTTCGGCGGCCATGGTGTTCGTGACCTGGTTGGCTACTCGACGTCCGCTGGGCCGACTGAGCCGGCGAGAGCGCACGGCCGTGTGGGCCTGGTCGGTGGTGGCATTGGCCGCTCTGGTAGTCCTGACCGAGATCGTCGCTGTGGCGATCGGAGTCTCTGAGGGACCCGGCGTCCTGGCCACGCTGGGCCTCGTCATGCTCGCCGGGATGGCCGTTCCGCTCAGCATCGGTGGTTGGGGGCTCCGTGAGGTGGCCGGCGCCCTCGCTGCCGTCCTCGTCGGGGCGCCACCGGCGATGGGTGTGGCGGTCGCTGCGGGTTACGGCCTGCTCTCGACGGTGTCGGTGCTGCCGGGCTTCATTGCTCTCGCCATCCCCGATTAGGAGGGCAGTCATCGTCCGCACCGGACCGGGCCGTCCAAAGACGCCACCTCCACAAGAGTCAGCGGTGGATCGGACGCGGCAACGGGCTCGGCTGCGGGCCGTACGCGGTGAGGAAGCGGTCACGGAACACGTCCATCGGCCAGACCGGCGCGTCCGGGCGCGGCCTCATCCCGACCTGCCAGCCCCACCCGGAGATCCGGGCCATCACGGCGGGGTCGTGGGCGATGACCGTGATCGGCACGTCGTGACCTGGTTGGTCCCCGGTCACGTAGGAGTGGGGCTGATGGTCACCCAGCACGACGAGCACCAGGTCGGGATCGGGATAGGTCTGCACGAAGGAGATGAGGCTGTTCAAGGAGTACTCGATGGACTGCCCGTAGAGCGCGCGCACCTGATCGGGGTTGCGGAACGCGACGTCTGGGGACTCGCCCTGTTCCGGCATGCCGTTGAAGACTGAGCCGTCCCCGACCTCACTCCACTTCACCAGGTGGGGAAGGGGCGTCCACGGGTGGTGGCTCGACACCAGGTCGATCTCGGCCATGACGGGGGGGCGGCAGGTCCTCGTGAGCTCCATCCGTCGGAAGGCCGACAAGGTGTACTGGTCGGGCATGGTGGCATAGCTGAACTGCGGACCGTGGTAGCCGACGTTCCTGGCGTCGTAGCTCGTGTCGAAGTGATAGAGCGACGATCCCTCCGGCCAGTCCTGCGTGATAGCCGGATCGTCGAACACCGTGCGCCATCCCGCGCGAGCGAAAGCGGCGGTGACGGTCAGCCGGTCGTTCGTCAGCAGTTGGTTGTAGCGCTGCTGGCGGTCGACCCACAGGCCGGACTGCAGGGTGGAGTGGGCCAACCAGCTACCGGCACCGAACGTCGGTGAGGTGAGAAAGGCGCTGCGGGCGGAAAACCCGGCCGCGCGCAGCTTCCTCGTGCCGGCGTCCAGCACGGCGTCGACCCCTGGTGAGAATGACGAGTCCTGCACGGCGATACGGCCGTAGCTCTCTACGAACACGAGCATGACGTCCTTGCCCCGCAGACCGGTCAGCAGCTGGTCACTCGGGGTGTCGCGAAGACGATCGGCTGCGATCTCGTGCGCGAAGATCTGCCGATCATGGAGGTTGGCGCGCAGCTGACCCACCTCGTCATAGGCGAGGCCGGCGGCACTGGTAGAGGCGACGTGAATGCCGGGCGCGAGCTCCAAGCCGGACACAGCGCACAGGATCCAGACGATCGAGAAGACTGTGACAGCCGGGATCGACACGCGGCGATGGCTTGCCACGAGCCGGGTCAGCCGTACGACGCAGAAGGGCATGAGGACGAGGATGACCAAGGCGAGTACCGCCGCGGCGACCACGATCGCGGTCGCCGCGTCCCGACCGATCGAGCTCTCCAGAACACCGACACCGGGTCCGAAGTAGAGCCAGTCGTTCAGCGGGTCGAACGGTCGGTCGAAGACCTCGAAGAAACCCATGTCGAGGACCTTGAGGATGATCACCGGCCCAAGAAGCACACCGAACAGCACCGCTATCGTGCGGCTCGCCCACGGCCGCGGGACGAGAGCAAGCGCGACGATGACGAGTCCCTCGGCCGGGATGCGCGCGAACGAGCCGGGCGTAAGACGGCCGATCTGGTTTGGAGCGACAAGGGCGAACCACACGAGTCCGAAAGCAAGAACCGTCGTCACCGCGGCGGCTATGGCATGCAGCTTCCGTCGCACGCCCGGGGCCTTAGCGGTGGTGTCGTCTCCTCGTACTCGGGCGTTCTCATCCGCCTCATCAGGCGTCGTCTCGGTGCGACGGTGGCACCACAACCACCACACCTCAGTGCCGAATGATGTGGCCAGCAGGAGCAGCGAGACGGCGAGTGCCGCGTCCGCCAGCCTGCCGGGCAGGACCTCCGCCGCGACGACGGCCAGCACGATGCCCTGGATCGCCGCGACCACCTTGCGCCAGTAGCGCGGCGGCGAGTGGTGCATCCACGGCAGCAACCAGCCGGCTAGGACGAACACGTAACGAGCCAAGCCGATCGCGAGCACCCACGCGCCGGCAGAGCGGGCGACGAATACGCTGAGGACGAGGATCAAGAACGCGTCGACCTCCATGTCGAAGCGCGCACCGAGGGTCGACTCGGTGTGCGTGCGCCGCGCGACCGAGCCGTCGACGGCGTCAAGCAGGAGCGCCACGACCGTGAGCGCCACGACGGTCGCCACCGGCGGGGGCCGGGTGAACGCGTCCGCAGTCAATGCCGCGACGCCACCGACGAGTGTGGCCCGGGTGAATGTCACCCGGTCAGCCGGCCCCAGTGAGTCAGCGCCGGAGCGGGCGAGACCGCGAGCCAACGCCGAATTCATGATCACGCCGCAGGCGATACCCGTGACCCAGCCGGGGCCGCTCAGACCGATGGTCATGGCGAGAGCAGCAAGCGGCATCAAGGACGTGATCGGCCTGATCAGCAAGCCCGCACGAACCTTGCTCATCGTGCCTCAATGTCCGCGCGGTCGTAGGTGACACAAGAGGTGCTACGGTGCCGTTCAGTTCGGGGGTCCCAGGGGTGAGGCCGATGCGACACGAGGCGTTCGCGTTCTGGTTGCGCGAGCCTGGCGTGGGCGAGATCCGACCCGTCCCGCTGCTCGAGCCCGGTCCGGGCGATGTCTTGGTGCGTGCCCTGCACTCTGGGATCAGCCGTGGCACCGAGCTGCGGGTGTTCCGTGGCGGCGTCCCGGCCGGTCAGCGGGCGCTGATGCGGGCGCCCTTTCAGGACGGCGACTTTCCAGGCCCGGTCAAGTACGGGTACCTCAGTGTCGGGGTGGCCGAGCAGGGCCCGCCGGATCTGCTCGGTCGCACAGTGTTCTGCTTGTACCCGCACCAGACCGCCTACGTCGTGCCGGCACAGGCCGTGGTCGTCGTCCCCGACGACGTGCCGCCGACACGTGCGGTGCTGGCCGGCACCGTGGAGACAGCCGTCAATGCGCTGTGGGACGGCCCTCCGCTGATCGGCGACCACGTCACGGTCGTCGGCGCCGGCATGGTCGGATGCTGCATCGCGCGGCTCCTCGCCCGGTTCCCCGGTGTCGGAGTCACCCTCGTTGACACCAACCCAGACCGGGCCGATGTCGCGGCCGCGCTGGGCGTCGACTTCACACTGCCGCCCGGCGCGGCCGATGGCCGCGACCTCGTGGTGCACACCAGCGCGACCTCTGCCGGCCTCCAGCAGTCGCTGGACCTGCTCGCACCAGAGGGCCTGGTTGTCGACCTCAGCTGGTACGGCGATACCGAGACTCACCTGTCTCTCGGAGGTGCGTTCCATTCCGGGCGCCTCAGCATCCGTGCCAGCCAGGTCGGCATGGTCTCCCCCCACCGGCGCGCACGACACACGCATACCGATCGGCTTGCCCTCGCTCTGGGCCTCCTGCGCGATCCTGGCTTCGACGCTCTGATCACCGACTCGAGCCCGTTCAGTGCGCTCCCCGACACGATGAGGCAGCTGGCCTCCGGCGAAGTGGATGCCCTCTGTCATGTCGTCGACTACTGACTTCATGACCGGAACCGACTTCCGTACCGACGACCCGACCCGACTACCGAGGAGTGGCCATCTTCGCCGTCACTGTCAGCGACCACGTCATGATCGCCCACAGCCTTCCCCGCCCCGTGTTCGGACCCGCCCAAGGGCTGCACGGAGCGACCTACGTCATCGAGGCGACCTTCCGCCGCGGCGAGCTTGGCCCCGACGGAATCGTCGTCGACATCGGCGCTGCCACCAGCGCACTGGACGAGGTCCTGAGCCAGCTGCGCTATCGCAATCTCGATGACCACCTCACGTTCGACGGCATGCTGACGACGACCGAAATGCTCACCCGTTGGGTTGCCGACCGGCTGGCCGAGTCGGCTGCCGCCCAAGAGGTGGACGGGATCGAGGTGGTAATGCGTGAGTCTCCGCAGGCCTGGGTCTCGTACACGAAGAACCGGTGAGGCTTCGGCTGCTTGTCCCGACGGACGTCGACACGCCGACCGGCGGCAACGTCTATGACCTCGCGGCCGCCGCGGCGCTTCGCGACGAAGGAGATGAGGTCGAGGTGCTCCGCTGTGAGCCGTCCGCGCTGTCCGACACTCTCCGGCAGCCGTGGTCGGGTTACACCCTGGTAGACGGGCTTCTGGCGTGTCCGAACCCGCACGCCCTTGCCCCAGGCCAGGTAGGTGTGCTGGTCCACATGCCTCTGACCTGGCAGACCGGGCTGTCACCGGCTGACGCCGCCATACTCGATCTGTTGGAAAGAAGAGCCCTGCAGACAGCCACGGTGGTCATCTCGACGAGCCACTGGACTGCGCAGTACGTGACCCGCCATCACGGCGTGCACCACGTCGCCGTCGCGCAGCCCGGAGTCGACCCCGCGCCGGTCAGTCCCGGCTCCCAACCGCCGCTGGTCGTGCACCTTGCTGCTTTCCTGCCGAACAAAGCTCAGTTGGCGGTCGTCGCCGCGTTGGAGCGCGTCAGGGACCTGTCCTGGCATGCCAGACTGGCCGGCTCGCTGGACCGCGATCCTGTGTATGCCGCCATGGTCAAGGACGCGGTCGAAGCGGCCGGTCTGACCGACCGGCTGGAGATGCCCGGTGTGATGGACCGAGGCGCCGCCTTGGCCGGCGCAAACCTCGCCCTGCTGCCTTCGAGGGCGGAAGCCTTCGGCATGGTCGTATCCGAAGCCTTGGCTCGCGGCATCCCCGTGGTAGTAAGCGAAGGAGGAGCGGCGGAAGCTCTGGGCACCACCGCATCCGGCGAGCGACCGGGTGTGGTCATCCCGGCTGGCGACACCGATGCGTTGACTCGAGCGCTGGACCGATGGCTGACCGACCAGACGTACAGGTCCGAGCTCCGGAGCCACGCGTTGTCGAGGAGGGCCAACTTGGATGGATGGGGCACGACCGCGTGCCGCATCCGCCAGGCGCTGACCAGAGACTGAGCACCTACGCCCGAGATGGCACGACATCACATGCTGCAGACGAGGTCTGCGTCGTGGACCGCTCCCAGTGCCGCGACGGGCGCCCTCATCCGGGCCCCGGCAAGGTCGAGCTCCACGCACACGTCATCACCGAGGACAAAGCGCCGTGCTGGCGCCCGAAGCGCGTCGGCAAGTCGATCATTTCCGTCGAAACGCAAGCCGGGTACGCCGTCACCAACGAGTAGCGGCGCGGTGGTCACCAACAGCCGGTCCAACGAACCAGCCGCGAGAAACCGCGAGACCGTGACGCCACCGCCTTCCACCAGCACCCGCCCGAGCCCACGCGCAGCCAGGGCCGCCAGCACGTCAGCGGCGGCGAACCCGTCGGCCGGACCGGTACGCGGAAGCTGGAGCACCTCGACATGAGGCGACGGCGCGAGCGGACGTGCCCGGTCGTCGGCGACGATCCACAGGGTGTCGGCCTCGGGAGCAGTCAACAGCCGCGAGTCACGGGGGGCTCGGGCTCGCGGATCGAGGATGACCCGCACCGGGTTGGGCCCGACGACCGCGCGGACCGTGAGGCGGCAGTCATCGGCGATCACGGTTCCGACGCCGACGACGACGGCGTCCACCAGGGCGCGCATCCGGTGCAGATGGATGCGGTCCGCGCCACCGGTGACGAAGCAGGCGTCGCCGGTCCTGGCTGCGATGAAACCGTCGATGCTCTGGCCGAGCTGTGCGACCACGAACCGAGGTCCTGCAGAAACCATGCCACCGTACCGGGCCGCGAGCTCGCCGCCCGAAGGCACCCGCCCAGCAAGCAGTTGCAGCCACCCGCGGTCAGCAGTGTCGTACACCGCCGCATCGTGGCCCATGCGCTCGTGCTTGGTGCGCAGGTAGCGGAGGTTCTCGGCGCGTGGGGCCACCCGCAGCCCCAACCGTACGACCTCCATCCCCTGCGCCCGCAGGCCCGCCTCCTTGGCCGGATTGCCCGACAGCAGTCGGACCTTGGACACGCCGAGATCGTTCAGCATGGCCACGGCAGCGCCGTACTCCCGGGCGTCAACCGGGAGGCCGAGTGCGACATTGGCATCGAGGGTGTCGAGGCCCCCATCCTGCAGTTCGTACGCGCGGAGCTTCGCCGACAACCCGATACCGCGGCCCTCGTGTCCACGCAGGTAGACCACGGCGCCGCGCCCCTCCGCGGCGATCGATGCCTGGGCGGAGTCGAGCTGGTCACGGCAGTCACAGCGACGTGAGCCGAGTGCGTCGCCGGTGAGGCATTCGGAGTGGAGCCGAACCAGAGGTGGGCCCGACACCGTTTCTTCGAGATCGCCCAGAACAAGAACGACATGTTCATCGCCCGTGTGTTCGTCGCGATAGCAATGCGCCACGAAGTCGGCGTGCCGGGTCGGAATACGCGTCGTGGCCACGCGGGTGACGCGCGGCCAGGGGCTGGGTTCTGCACTCACGCCTCTACCTCCGCTGACAATGCAAACCAGTTTGATGCCACTGTGCTCTGCTTCGCAGGGGCACGCTATTGGACTTCAGGGCAACCTCCTGCCGTCGGGCAACGCCTCACTCGTTCCGTCGGCTCGTGCCGGTCAGGTGCTAGCGATCTGATCAAGTCGCCGCAGGTGTCGGCCGGGTGTTCGTCCGGTTCGAGGACGAGGGCCTTGGGCTCCGCCGGAGACATTCGAGACCCAACTTGTTACGTTGAGCAATGACTGGCAGGCGGTCCCGAGTGCGAAGGCCCACGCACGCGCCACAGTGGGAAGCGGTGAGTGGCAATGTCCAAGGCTTACTGGATCAATGCGGTGAGGGCGATTCACGACGACGACAAGCTTGCGGCGTACGCCGACCTCGCCGGCCCAGCCATCAGTGCCGCCGGAGGGCGCTTCTTAGCCCGAGGAAACCCTGTGCACGCGTTCGAGTCGGGGACCACTGAGCGGACTGTCCTGATCGAATTTGACAGCGTCGAGCAGGCTGTCGCCGCCTACCAGAGCCCTGGCTATCAAGTGGCACTGCAAGCGCTTGGGGGCGGAGCAGAGCGCGACATCAGGATCATCGAGGCAGTCACCGAGCCCCCTTCGGCAGATCTGTCGCCGCCCTCTGGCCCACGGCACTCGTCGGCCGCCGAGAGGTAACCTGAGGGCCAGTGTGATGACCGGACGGCAGCGGCGGCGCAGGAGCGAATCCGATGGAAACGAGACCCCCCACCCCACCGTTCGTTCGGGAAGACGCCATCAAAAAGGTGCGCGCAGCCGAAGACGCATGGAACACCCGCGATCCGCACCGGGTGGCACTCGCCTATACCCCGGACAGCAGATGGCGGAACCGGTCAGAGTTCTTCGAGGGCCGAGCAGCGATCATCGAGTTCCTGGCCAAGAAGTGGGTCAAGGAGCTCGATTACCGCCTGACCAAGGAGATGTGGGCGTTCGATGCCGACCGCATCGCCGTGCGGTTCGCCTATGAATGGCACAACGATGAAGGTTGCTGGTTTCGGTCATATGGAAACGAGAACTGGCTGTTCGACGAGAATGGGCTGATGTCTCGACGGCACGCGAGCATCAACGATGTCGCGATCACCGAGGCGGCAAGGATGTTCCGCTGGGATCTCAACGGGCCGCGTCCTGAGCGCCATCCTGGACTCAGCGACTTTGACCTGTAGGGGCGGCGGGGCGACCGCAGCCGGGTGTACGCCAAGCTTCGAGGCTAGATTGCTGGCATGACAGACTGGAACGCGGAGGTCATCGATGAGTTCCGGGCGAACGGTGGCAGGGTGGGTGGAGCATTTGAGGGTGCGCCCCTGCTGTTGCTGCACAGCATCGGAGCGCGGAGCGAAACGGAGCGCGTCACTCCGGTGATGTACCTCGCCGTGGACAACAGCTTCGCCGTGTTCGCCTCGAAGGCCGGGGCGGACACCAACCCCGACTGGTACCACAATCTGCTGGCTCACCCTGAAGCGAGCGTCGAAGTAGGAACCGACAGGATCGAAGTGACAGCGCGGGTCCTGGGCGACGAGGAGCGCGACCCCATCTGGCAGGAGCAGAAGCGCCGCTACGCCGGGTTCGCCGAGTACGAGGACAAGACCACCCGCGTGATCCCGGTCGTGATGCTCGACCGCCGGTGACCGGCCACCAGTCGATGCGGGTAGCGCCCGTGCGTCGCGTGCGGGGAGTGGATGGCCTCGACCGGCTCGAGAGGACGACCGGGGCTACCGCGACGCGCAGCCTACCTCCAGCAGGTCAGCCGGAGTGGCGGCTGAGGTTGGTGCGCATTTCCATCAGCCGGCGGTCCGCGTAGCGAGCGTCCGTCCAGATTTGGCGCAATGCCGCCGACAAGTGCGAAATCTTCACGGTGCGTCGGTTGGATGAGGCTGGGCGGATATGCGCCATGGTCGATCAGATCCTTCAGTACCAGTAAGTCCGTCTCACTGTGAACCAAGTATTGCACGACGAAGTATTCGAACCAGCACTTTGCGAGCCCGAAGAAGCGTGACGCTCGTCTCCCCTACTCCGCGGTTGCCTTCCCACCCGCACGGCGGCACCGACGCCGACGCTCGCGGGTCTCGTCAGGGATTGACGGTCAGGACCAGAACTCGTCGGCGGCATACTGATCGACTTGGGCGTCCCACATCTCGGTGACCTTGCCGTCCTTGATATGGAAGATGTGGGTCGCACGCCCCTTGTGGCTGCGGCCGTCACGGCTCGCCGACTCCGTCACAATGGCAACGCCATGCTCGTCGTCGGCCAGAAGGTCGTGCACGTCAACCGCCGAAGTTCCCCCGCTCAACTCCTGCAATCGCGAAAAGAAGCCGAAGACCTCATCCTTGCCCCGGTAGTCGCGTCCGATTGGGCTGCGTCCAGCTACGTGCCAAACAATGTTGTCTGCGAAGAGTTCATTGATCGTGTCCATGTCCCCAGTTCCGTACGCCGCATAGCCTCGTCGAAGAATATCCAGGTTCGGGTGGTCGGCCATGGTGCCCTCCTTTGGTGTGAGTCCAGCGATTACCGAGCCTATTCCTGCCCCGCCGCCCTGACGAGTCCCATGGTCGTCCGGCTTGCCGCATGGAGTTGCACGCACCCGCGACGGGCTCGCAACCCTGATGAGTTTCGCGACAGCTGGGAGACAACTCGTGCGCAACACCCCCCTCGAGGGGCGGCACCGCCACGCCGATCGGCCACGCCTGCACCGCGAAGTTCCTCGATAGCGCCGATCTCCACGTGCCGACCGACGAGATTCGCTCAGGGACGTGCGAACGGCGGCGGCCCGAGAATTTCGATACCACCGTCTTGCTGGGCTGACGCGCGGACGCGGTCGAAGTCGACGGGGCCCGGTGCGTCGGAACCCTCGCCGGTGATCGGCTCGCTGGCGTTCCAGTAGAACGCCTCGCAGCAGCCTGGAGTATGCAGGCAGAGCATCCGGGCGACGTCGGAGGTGACCATGAAAGCGTGGGGCAACCCGCGCGGGGCGACTGCGACGCCACCGGCAGCGATCCGGTGTTCCAGGCCGTCCAGGTGCATGAGGATCTCACCTTCAAGCACGTACATGGTCTCGTCAGAGCCCGGATGCGTGTGCAGCGGCGTCATCTTGCCAAACTCCATCCGGTCCTCGAAGAGCAGGAACGCCCCGCCAGTCTCCTCGGCTCGCACCTTCCAGGTGTGTACGCCGCCCCCGTAGAACCAGCGGCGGTCCCCGTCACCATTCGCGCGGACAATCGGAGCTCGGCTCGTTGCTGAGGCGGTCATAGCGTCTGCCTTCTTCACGACCCACATCGTGAGATGCAGGTATCATGATGAGACTCCCGTATCATCATCGCTATGTCAATGCCCTATGAGGTCGGCGGACGTGCTGCCCAGAAGGGCCGAACGCGATCCGCGCTCGTCGCTGCCGCTCGCGACCTGGTCGCGCGTGGAGTGAGCCCCACGGTGGAGAACGCCGCGGCGGCGGCCGCCATCTCGCGCGCCACGGCCTATCGATACTTCGCGAACCAGCGGGCGCTGCTGATGGCCGCCCACCCGGAGGTCGGCGTTCGATCAATGCTGGGGCAAGACCCGCCATCGGACCCGGGCGCGCGACTGGACAGGGTCGTCCGGGCATTCACCGCACTGATCGTGGATACCGAAGCGCAGCAACGAACAATGCTGCGTCTGTCACTCGAGACCAACCACAGTGACCACAAGGTGATGCCCTTGCGCCAGGGCAGAGCGGTCGGCTGGATCACCGAGGCGGTCGAACCGCTCCGCGATCAGCTCACGGAGGACGCACTGCACAAGCTGGTCCTCGCGATCCGCAGCGCCATCGGTATCGAGGCACTTGTGTGGCTCACCGACATCGGCGGACTTTCCCGCGCTGACGCGGTGGCTCTGATGCGATGGTCAGCCAACGGTCTCCTGCAGGCGGCACTTACCTCTCAGATACCTGGGACGGTCGACGAGTTCTGAAGGGCAAGACCACTTCGGGGCCCTCCATCGAGGCCCTCCATCGAGCGCCCCGCACCAATGCGGTGCCGTGCCGACCAATCTCTGCCGAAAGCTGTCACCAATGCGTGCGCCAAGTACCTTACGGGGGTATAGTGAAGCTCAGAGGGGTCGGTGCCGGGATGGTCTCGGTGCCGGCAAAGCGTCGGGAGGCAACGTGAACGGCTACACCGCGAACAAGGACGACTACCTCGCGCGGCTGCGACGGGTGGAGGGGCAGGTCCGCGGGCTGCAGAGGATGGTCGAGGACGATAAGTACTGCATCGACGTCCTCACTCAGATCAGTGCCGCGACTAAAGCGCTGCAGGCCGTCGCCCTCGGCCTGCTGGACGAGCACATGGCCAACTGCATGGTCGACGCCGCTCGGGCCGGGGGCCAGGAGGCCGACGCGAAGGTCCGCGAGGCCTCCGACGCGATCGCCCGGCTTGTCCGCTCCTGAGGCGTCACCCCACATTGAGTCTGAGGAGATGACCGAGATGACCACGACGACCTACACCGTCACCGGAATGACCTGCGGGCACTGCGTCCGGGCTGTTTCAGCCGAGATAGCAAGGCTACCGGGCGTGGCCGGTGTCGAGGTGGACCTGCCCACTGGCGCAGTCTGCGTGACCAGCGCCGCGCCGGTGCGTGAGGCGAACATCGCGGCTGCGGTCGAGGTGGCCGGCTACCAGCTCACCAGCACCGGAGCCGAAGTCGGGCGGGAAGGATGATGAACACCCCCACGAGGCTCGCCGGCTTCGGTTTGGTGTTGGCGGCTGCCTTCACTGCCGCCCTCGGTGTCGGCACCGCGCTCGATCCGGCGACCACACCTGTCCACGTCGCTGACGGGCACATGACGGCAGCAACGAACGCGATGACCCATCCCGCCGGGTCCCCGCAGGGGCTCGCCGTGGCCGCCGACGGCTACACCCTTGTCCCGGTCACAACGACCTTGACGGCCGGACGGGCGACCATGTTCGAGTTCCAGATCCTAGGTCCGGACGGCAGCCCGCTGACCGACTACACCCTCGAGCATGAGCGGGAGTTGCATTTCATCGTGGTACGCCGCGACCTGACGGGCTACCAGCACCTACACCCGACCCGTGCCGACGACGGCACCTGGAGCCTGCCACTGACCGTGCCCACCGCTGGGGTATACAAGGCGTTCGCCGATTTCCAACCGGCAGGTGCGTTGATGCCGTTGACCTTGGCGGTCGACCTGTTCGCGACTGGCAACTTTGAGCCCACCGCGCTACCGCCACCGACACACACTTCTCTTGTCGACGGCTACACCGTCACTCTGACCGGGAGCCTGACGGCCGAACGGGAGTCCGACCTGACCTTCACGGTAGCCAAGGACGGGCGGGCGGTGAGTGACCTGCAGCCCTATCTCGGCGCGTTTGGACACCTGGTCGCATTGCGCGTCGGGGACCTGGCCTACGCCCACGTCCACCCCGACGGCCGCCCAGGCGATGGGCACACCGCAGCAGGGCCAGATGTGGTCTTCCACGCTGACCTACCGACCGCGGGGGCGTACCGGCTGTTCCTGGACTTCCAGACCGGCGGCGTGGTGCATACCGCCGCGTTCACCGCCAACGCGGGGAAGTGACGCCATGACCGCCCTCGGCAAGGCAACCTCCGGTTCCGTCTCCCCTGCCACCTCACAGCAGGTGCAGCTGACGATCGGCGGGATGACCTGCGCGTCGTGTGCGGCGCGGATCGAGCAGCGGCTGAACAAGCTCGACGGCGTCACCGCGACCGTTAACTACGCCACCGAGCAGGCCACAGTCGCCTATCCACCGACGCTGTCCGTCGGTGAGCTCGTGACGGCTGTGGAGGCCACCGGCTACACCGCCCGGCTCCCCGACCCACCCGACGACCACACCGGCAGCGACCATGTCGGTGCCGGTGTGGCCGACCGAGGACCGGACCCCACCCGGCTCCTGCGACAGCGGCTGATCATCTGCACCGCCCTGGCGATCCCGGTGATCCTCGTGGCAATGGCGCCGGCCACCCAGTTCCGCAACTGGCAGTGGCTGGCGTTGATGTTGACGTTCCCGGTCGTCACCTGGGGCGCCTGGCCGTTCCACCAGGCAGCCTGGAAGAACCTGCGCCACGGCGCCGCCACTATGGACACCTTGGTCTCCCTCGGCGTGCTGGCCGCGTTCGGCTGGTCAGTCTTCGCCCTGTTCATCGGTGACGCCGGCACGGCGGGGATGACGATGCCGTTCGCGTTCACGATCGGGCGGACCAGCGGCCACGACGAGATCTATCTTGAGGCCGCCGCGGGGGTGACCGTATTCCTGCTCGCCGGCCGCTACTTCGAGGCCCGCGCCAAGCGCAGCTCCGGCGCCGCGCTGAAAGCGTTGCTCTCCCTGGGCGCAAAAGACGTCGCCCGGCTCGGCGACAACGGCTCCGAGACCCGGGTCCCGGTCGAGCGGTTGGCGGTCGGGGACCTGTTCGTGGTCCGGCCGGGGGAAAAGATCGCCACCGACGGGATCGTCGTGGAGGGCAGCGGCGCCATCGACGCGAGCCTCCTGACCGGCGAATCCGTCCCGGTCGAGGTCCGGTCCGGCGACCCGGTGACCGGCGCCACCGTTAACGCCGGAGGCCGTCTGATCCTACGAGCCAGCAGGGTAGGGATGGACACCCAACTCGCGCAGATGGCGAAGCTGGTCACCGCCGCGCAGAACGGCAAGGCCCCGGTGCAGCGCCTCGCCGACCGGATCGCCGCCGTGTTCGTCCCCGCCGTCATCGCCATCGCGATTGCCACCCTCGGGTTCTGGCTCGGCGCCGGAGGCGGCGGCACAGCGGCTTTCACCGCCGCCGTCGCCGTGCTGATCATCGCCTGTCCATGCGCGCTCGGCCTGGCCACCCCGACCGCGTTGCTGGTCGGCACCGGCCGGGGTGCGCAGCTCGGCATCTTGATCAAGGGGCCGCAGGTGCTGGAGTCCACCCGTCGGGTCGACACCATTGTGCTGGACAAGACCGGCACCGTCACCACTGGTCAGATGAGTCTGCACCAAGTGATCCCAGCCGCCGGCGAGGACACCGACGAGATTCTTCGGGTGGCCGGCGCCTTGGAGGACGCCTCCG
Source organism: Propionibacteriales bacterium (assembly GCA_038238115.1). GTDB lineage: Bacteria > Actinomycetota > Actinomycetes > Propionibacteriales > Nocardioidaceae > JBBRYB01. The sequence continues at coordinate 21,040 of JBBRYB010000001.1, forward strand.
AGCACCCGATCGCCCGCGCCATCGCCGCCGCAGCTGCGGAGCGCGGCGGTCCGCTGCGGCGGGTCGATGAGTTCACCAACGCCGAAGGCTTGGGCGTGCGAGGACTCGTCGACGGCCAAGCGGTGTTCGTCGGCCGGGCCGGCATGCTCGAACCAGCTGGTCGAGACATGCCGGCCGAACTCGCCGCTGCGAAGGCCACCGCCGAGGCCAACGGCCGGACCGCCGTCATCGTTGGCTGGGATGAGGCGGCCCGCGGAGTCCTCGTAGTGGCCGACACCATCAAGGCGACCTCCGCCGATGCCATCAGCCGGCTACGCGGGCTGGGGCTGCGGCCGATGCTTCTGACCGGCGACAACACCCTCGCCGCCCAGGCTGTCGCCGCGGCCGTTGGCATCGACCCGAAGGACGTAATCGCCGAGGTTCACCCCTCGGACAAGGTGGACCTCATCCGCCGCCTGCAAGCCAACGGCAAGGTCGTCGCCATGGTCGGCGACGGCGTCAACGACGCCGCCGCCCTCGCCCAAGCCGACCTGGGGCTGGCGATGGGTACCGGCACCGACGTCGCCATCCAAGCCTCCGACCTGACTCTCGTCCGCGGTGACCTGCGCGTCGCTGCCGACGCCATCCGGCTCTCCCGGGCCACCCTGACCACCATCAAAGGCAACCTGTTCTGGGCGTTCGCATACAACATCGCCGCCATCCCGGTCGCCGCCGCCGGCTTTCTCAACCCCATGCTCGCCGGCGCCGCCATGGCCTTCAGCTCGGTGTTCGTCGTCACCAACAGCCTGCGGCTACGCCGCTTCCACTCCGACACCGAGGGCAGCACCGTCCCAAACCAAGTCCCCCGGCATCACACAACGACAGAACCGGCCGGCGTCAAGCCGTAAGGCACCACCGGTGCGTTACTGGCCGATCCCGCAGCCGAAGTGGAGCGACTCACCTGCGCCAAGGCCGGCCGGAAAGCCCTCGACTGGGTACGACATGATCCCCTTCCGGCCTGAGCGAGACGTCGCGGCGGCCCCACATTCGCCGACCTCACCGACCCGACGGTTCAGACGGTGAGATGAAGCGCAGCTAACGTCGCGGAGTCGCGGATCTCGCTGAAGCCAAGACGGCGACAGCATGCCAGGAGCAAGCACGCTTTCCCCTGATAGCAAATCGAGCCACTCGACAACGTCGGGCCCTCAGTCAGCGCTCTCTTCGAGGGGGTGGTATCGATTTCAGTTATCGTCTACAGTTCGGTGTCGTGAGCACAATCGGCGAGGTGGCGAAACTGGCCGGAGTCTCCACGACCACGGTGTCGCGTCATCTTTCCGGCCGACAGGTCCGAGAGGCCGCCGCCGTCCAGGCGTCGATCGAGGCGCTCGACTTCCGTGCCAGTCATGTCGCGCGCAGTCTTAAGTCTGGGGTGACTCGGACAATCGGTCTGGTGATCCCCGATGTGTCGAACCCCTTCTTTGCCGCCGCTGCGAAGGGAGTCGAATCGGTCTCCAGGCAGCTCGATCTGAATGTATTTCTCAGCAACACCGACGAGAGCGTCGAGCGAGAGCGAAGCGTTCTTCAAGGACTGATTGGGCGGGTTGACGGGGTTATCTTGGTGCCAGCTCGGGAGGAGTCGGACAACACGGTGGCGCTGCGTCGAGCCGGCGTGCCGATCGTGCTCCTCGACCGCCGCCTGCGGGCGGTGGACGATCTCGACTCTGTACTCGTGGACTCACACGGTGGCGCATTCATGGCCGCTGAACATCTCCTTGGTTTGGGTCACCGACGAATCGGCCTCATCAGTGGTCCCTCCGAGACGACCCCTGGCCGCGAGCGCTACGACGGGTTCGTCGCTGCCCTGGAGGCAGCGGGGATCGACGTGGACCCTGCCCTGGTTCAGATGGGTGACTTCAAGGTAGAGAGCGGTTATCAAGCCACGCTTCGACTCCTCGGCCTCCCGATGCCGGTGACCGCCATCTTCTCAGTCAACAATCTGATGACGATAGGGGCGCTTCGAGCACTGCACCATGTCGGCGTGCGAGTCCCCGATGAACTGTCCGTGATCGGCTTCGATGACCTTGAGCTCGGGGAGCTGCTGAGCCCCCCGCTCTCGGTCATCGCCCGTCCGGCTGTCGAGCAGGGCGTCCTTGCCATGCGGCTGCTGCGCAATCGGATACAGGGCAACTGGACAGAGGAGCGGCAGCACATCGTCCTCGACACACACCTCACAGCGCGCAGCTCCTGTGCTCCGCCGCCAAACACTCGCGATCGCCACGCACCAGCCAACCGGGTCTCCGCCGGAGCCTACTGACAAGCGAACGGACAGGAACGAATGAGCGACCTTATCGTCGGGCAGCCCGTCTTCATCTCCATCGATAACCAGTTGGCGGGGTACAACGAGGACTATGCGGTGCCACAAATGGGCGGCTACGCGGAGCGGGTAGACAACTGCGTCTCCATGCTGGCCGCCGCCCGCGAGGCCGGTATCGCGGTGATCTTCCTGCAGGAACGACACAGCCGCACGTTGGCTGACTTCGGCCGCGAGCTCGACGGCCAGGAGGAGGTTCACTGCGTCGAAGACGACCAGGATACGAATCTGGTCCCGGCACTGACTCCGCTTCCCGACGAGTACCACGTGATCAAGCGGCGGTACTCAGCGTTCTTCGGCACGGATCTGGAAATCCTGTTGAAAGGTCTCAAGGCGCAAACCCTCGTCTTGTGCGGAGCGCTGACCGACGTCTGCGTCCACTACACGTTCGTCGATGGCCACCAACACGACTACCACGTTCGCGTCGCCGCAGATGCCGTAGGCGGTTCCTCCCAGGCGGCGCACAACGCGTCGCTCAACGCCATGGAGTACCTGCAAACCGGGGCGCTGCGCTCGACCGAAGAGATCGTAGCCGCGTTCCGCACCTTCGACGGCCCTCGCCGTCCACCTGTGGGTGGCAACGTCCAAACGGCCATGGCCTGACCCGACATGGTCCAACTTCCGCAGGGCTCAGCGGCAGTCCCCTCACGGCACATGGCCACCGCGCCACCGTCTGCGGTGGCGGACGTCACGGGCCTGGCGGTTACCCTCAGACGTGGAGGGCGCGACCTGCACGCTCTGCGGGGAGTCGACCTGCGGATTGAACCTGGGGAGATCGTCGGCCTGGTTGGGGAGTCGGGGTCCGGCAAGACGGTGCTCGGTCTTTCCATACTGGGCTTGCTGCCCAAGTCCGCGCATGTTGAAGGCACCGTCACCATCGACGACGTGGACATGACCCGAGCCGATGAGTCGACACGACGCAAACTGCGCCGTCGTGCCCTCGGAGCGGTGTTTCAGGACCCGATGACCTCGCTCGATCCAACGATGCGAATTGGTGCGCAAGTCGAGGAGGTAGCTGACAGCGGCGAGGAGGTGCTCCACCTGCTCCGGGCCGTGGGAATCCCTGACGCCAAGCGGAGGCTGCGCGACTTTCCACATCAGCTCTCTGGTGGACTGCGACAGCGAGTCATGCTCGCAGTTGCGCTGGCTGGCAAACCGAAGCTTGTGATCGCCGATGAGCCCACGACGGCTCTGGACGTGACTGTGCAGGCGCAGGTGCTTTCCCTCTTCCGGGACATGCGTGACGAGTTCGGCTGCGCGGTCCTGCTGGTCACCCACGACCTTGCCGTCGCGTCCACCGTCGCTGATCGCATTTGTGTTCTGTATGGCGGCCTTGTCTCGGAAGTCGGGCAAGCGCGAGCCGTCCTCGACAGTCCGGGACACCCGTACACCGCAGCCTTGGTGGCATCGCGCATCCAGCTGCACGCAGACCGCGGCCGAGAGCTGCCGGTCATCGCCGGTGAACCCCTCCATTCGGCCAGCAGCCCCACTGGGTGCAACTTCGCACCTCGGTGCCCCGCCGCCGCGTCACTGTGCGACGAGGAGCGCCCTGCCTTGACGATGGTTCGCGATCACGGAGGGCTCGCCGCATGCCATTTTCATGCAGGTCAAGACGTAGCCCGGGCACTGTCGACGGTGACGGCAGCGTGGAGCAAGGCTTCATCCGTATCCGCTGACGGTGGTGTGACGGTGCGTAGACTCAGTGTCCGATTTCCGGGTCGGCGTGGATTGCGTCGCACTGAGCCCTTTGACGCTCTCAGCGACCTCGAGCTGACAGTTGCTGCTGGCGAGTCCGTTGCTCTCGTCGGGGAGAGCGGGAGCGGCAAGACGACGCTGCTGCGCGCCATCGCCGGCCTGCAAGCTCCGACATCAGGAAGCGTCGAGCTGGGCGGCTCCCGCCGAACTCCCCAAATGGTCTTCCAGGACGCGGGGTCTTCCTTCACACCTTGGCTCACCGTTGGACAACACCTCCAGGAGCGGGTCGCTCATCTGCCCCACGCCGCGCGGCGCGCGCGGGTGGCCGAGGCACTCGAGCGGCTCGGGTTGCCAGCGGAAGTCTCGCGCGTACGGATCCAGCAGCTGTCTGGCGGGCAACGCCAACGGGCTGCCCTGGCCAGGGCCGTCATTGAGCCCCCTGACCTCTTGCTCTGTGACGAGCCGATCTCCGCACTCGACGCCTCCCTTGCCGCCAGCGTCTTGAACCTACTTGGACGTCTGCGCAGGGAGTTGGGCTTCGGCATGGTGTTCGTGACTCATGACCTTGCAGCCGCCCGACTGATCGCTGACCGGATCATCGTCATGACTCACGGCCGAATCGTCGAAGAAGGCGCTGCTGACACGGTGATCAGTGACCCGTCGAACCCCTATACCAAGACGTTATTGGCCTCTGTTCCGGACGTGACACCATGCCGGTGAGAAGAGTCGTAAGACCCGGTTCAGCGGCCGCCGCGGCGAACCTGACGCGACGAGATGAAGGGCGCCTGCGGCGCCTCGGGATGGTCGAGCGCGTAGGCATCGTCGTGCTCCTGCTCTTGCTGGCCGTGTCGCTGGCGGCTCCACTCTTTGTGGCCGACCCAGTGATCTCGGTGGCGCCATCCTTCGAACCGCCGTCAACCAGACACCTGCTCGGCACCGACGATGTGGGCCAGGACATCTTCTCGCGGGTGATGTACGGACTGCGGACAAGCTGGCTGAGCGCGGTAGTCGTGATTGCGTCAGCCATCGTCATGGGGGGTGCGATCGGTCTACTCGCCGGCGCCCGCGGAGGATGGATCGACGCGCTGCTGATGCGTCTCACTGACACGTTCCTCGCGCTGCCCGGCCCGGTACTCGCCATTGCAGTGGCTGCCGCGCTCGGCGCGAGCCTTCGCAATACGGTGATCGGCATCGCGGTGGTCTGGTGGCCATGGTACGCGCGCCTCGTCAGGGGGGAGATTCGTTCCCTGGCTGCTCGGCCCCACGTCGACGCGGCCCGGCTCAGTGGCGTGTCACGGACCAGACTGATGTTCCGTCACCTGCTGCCCGGTGCGCTCCCTCCGGTCATCGTCACAGCCAGTTTGGACATTCAGATACTGGTCCTGACTCTTGCCGGCCTCTCGTTCATCGGACTTGGCGCGCCGGCCCCCTCACCAGAGCTCGGCGCCATGGCTGCCCGGGGTGCGGACTACCTTTTCGCCAGTCCATGGATCCCCCTGGCGCCGGGGTGCGCCCTGTTCCTTCTCGCCGTCGCAGCAAACCTTGCAGGCGACGGCATTCGCGACCTGTTCGATCGCGGTTGACATGCCGACTCAAGGAGGCCTCGTGCCCAGCAGACTACGAACACGTGTTGCCATCGCTGTACTCGCCACGCTCTTCGTCGCGGCATGCAGTGGCGGTGGACAACAACAGGACCAGGCGGCGGGCGACGCCGAGACGCTCAACATCGCCTTCTTCGCTGACATGGCTACCGCCGACCCCGACGTCTTCTACGACATCGAAGGGCTCGCCGTCATGCAGTCGGTATACGAAGGCCTCGTGCGATACGCCCCTGGAGGAACCGAGATCGTAGGGGACCTGGCGGAGTCGTGGGACGTATCCGCCGACGGGCTCACGTATACCTTCACGCTGAGAGATGCCTTGACCTTCGCAGACGGCAGCATGATTGACAGCGCGGCCATCCAGGCAAGCTTCGAGCGGCGGAGCGCTGTCGGACAAGGTCCGTCCTACATGCTCGCTGGGGTCGACAGCTACGAGACGCCTGACCCGAAAACGTTCATCGTCAACCTGAAGGACCCCGACGTCGCATTCCTGCACTATCTGGCATCGGCTTGGGGCCCGAAGGCGATCAACCCGACGGTGCTCAAGGAGAACGCTGATGACCAAGCTCAGAAGTACCTGGAAACACACTCCGCGGGCAGCGGTCCTTACGTCATCGAGGAGTTCACCCGCGGGACCGGCTACACCCTTACGCGCAACGAGAACTACTGGGGCGACAAGCCGCAGTTCGCGACGGTGAAGGTCGCCATCACACCCGACGTCTCCAGCCAGATCCTGGCTTTGGAGCGCGGCGACCTTGACTTGATAGCTCACGGGTTCCCTCTCACGAGCCTGTCGACTGTCGAGGGCAATGCCAACCTAACCGTTGATCAGTTTCCCTCACTGGGGACGACAACGCTGTACCTCAACCAGAACAAGGACTCGCTGGCCGACGTGGGGACCCGGGAGGCACTGATCCGCGCTCTGGACGTCCCTGGCCTGGTGAACGAGGTATACGGTGACACGGCTGCCGTTCCCGACAACGCCTATCCTTCCGGGCTGCTCGATCCTTCATTGGCGCCGGTCGACTACTCGCCTGGAGACCCATCCGCACTGTCGGGACAGGACATCAGCCTCGACATCGTCTATACACCCGATTCGAGCGGGGTTCAGCGCCGCCTCGCTGACCTCATGCGCCAACGCCTCGCGGCTGTCGGAGTCGCGTCAACGCCACGCCAGGCGCAGCTTGCGGAAGTCTTCGGCTATCGCGATGATGTCGCAAACGCCGCTGACATCTACGTCTCCACACCGACCCCCGACGGAGCCCATCCCGACACCTGGGGACGGATCGTGTGGTACACGAAGGGACCGCTGAACTTCTTCAACTACTCGAACCCCGAGGTCGACGCAGCGCTGGACCGCGGACTGGTGGAAGTCGACCCAGACGCGGCCGCTCAGGCATACACCCAGGCCGGCACGTTGGCGACGCAGGACTGGTCCGTGGTGCCCATCGCGTACGTGAGTGACGTGGTGGTCACTCGGGCTGACCTGACGGGAGTTGAGCACACTCCGGCGTACCCCTGGACCGTTGACCTCGCCGGCCTCGGCCGCTAGGAGGAGGCATGACTCGGTTTGTTCTTGTCCGGGCCGTAGGCGCCGTGGGCGTATTGCTGGCGCTGGTCACTGTCGTGTTCGTGCTGCAGACAGCCGTGCCCGGCGATCCCGTCCGAGCAAGCGTCGGCGTCAACGCTTCCGACCAGGTCGTCGAAACCGAACGACACCGGCTGGGCTTGGACGAGCCACTTCCCACCCAGTACGCCACGTATCTGGGCCAGGTGGCACAGGGGCAGTTCGGCGAGTCGCTGCGCACCGGACGCGATGTCCGCGACGACATCGCAGCCTTCTTGCCTGCCACCCTCGAGCTAGCCGGTTTCAGCATCCTGCTGGCTGCCGTCGGCGGCTTGCTGATAGGCGTCCTGACGGTCGTATCGTCGCGCGTCGCCACGCCGGCCCGGTTGCTGTTCGTCGGTGGCGCCTCGGTCCCCTCCTTTCTGCTCGCGCTGATCCTCATCTACGTCTTCTATTTCAAGCTGTCGTGGTTGCCGCTGTCTGGTCGCACCAGCATCGCCGACGCACCGACCGGTCCCACGGGTTTGCTGCTGCTGGACTCGCTCCTTCATGCGCGTCTTGACGTGTTCGTGGACGCAGTACGCCACCTGATCCTCCCGGGAGTGGCACTCGCACTCGTCCCAGCGGTGGCCATCGGCCGCGTGTTGCGCTCGTCGCTGATCGAGGTCTACCGCGCCGACTTCATACGCACACTCCACGCCAAAGGCCTAAGCCCGCGATCCGTGCTGTTCGGGCACGCGTTGCGCAACGCGCTGTCCGCACCGCTGACCATGGCCGGCCTTCAGCTCGGCCTACTACTCGGCGGAGTAGTGATCGTGGAAGCCATATTCGCGTGGCCCGGTATCGGTCTGTACCTGAACCAGTCCATCGAGTTCGGTGATCTGCGTGCGATCGCCGGCGTAACGCTCGTCGTGGGTGCCGGGTACGTCCTCGTCAACACCCTCGTCGATCTCGCGCAAGCCGCAGCCGACCCACGCATTCGCCTCTAGGAGTTGCCATCAACGATATTCACCGCCGTGCCCTCCTCGCCGGAGAGACCTGGCTTACATACGGGATCCATCAGAAGGGTTTCTCCGCCTACACCACGGGCGGGTATGACGTCGGCAGCGAGGAGTTCGTTGCTGCGCTGAGCGCCCGGGGATGGAATGTCGACCACATCGCCAACCACGACGCAACAGAGGCGTTTCCCACGACAGTGGAAGCGCTGGACGTCTACGACGTCGTGATCCTCAGCGACATCGGAGCCGACACCCTCTTGCTGCACCCAGACACGTTCATACGCGGCGAGCGGACACCAAATCGCCTAGCCGTCATCGATGAGTGGGTTCGCTCAGGCGGTGCCCTTCTCATGGTCGGGGGCTACATGTCCTTCGCCGGCTTCGAAGGCAAGGGTCGGTACCACGCTACGCCGGTGGAGGAATGCCTCCCGGTGGAGATCAAGGGCTACGACGACCGTGCCGAGCGGCCAGAGGGAGTGCATCCGAGCGTGGAAGCTGGCCAGCACCCCATCCTGGAAGGCCTTCCGAAAGCGTGGCCATACTTCCTCGGCTACAACAGGCTCACGGCTAAGCCGCAAGGCGAGGTCTTGCTCGCAGTGGAAGGTGACCCATTCCTCGTTGTCGGGCCTCGAGGAAAAGGCAGATCCGCAGCCTTCGCGTCTGACTGCTCTCCCCATTGGGGCAGTCCGGCCTTCATGTCGTGGGAAGGGTACGGCCCGTTCTGGGATCAGTTGTTGGGCTGGCTTGCTGGGCCCAACAACTGATGCCAGCGAACGTCCGGCCGCCGGCTGTCACGCAATTCCTCTGGCGATCCGTCGGGCGAGCCTCGTGAGCAAGGTTCCACGGATCGTGGTTGTCGGGTCCACGATGATGGATCTCATCGCCTACGCACCTGTCCTTCCAGAGGCGGGAGAAACGCTACGCGGGTCACAGTTTCGCCTCGGCTTTGGCGGCAAAGGGGCCAACCAGGCCGTCATGGCGGCGGGACTGGGCGCTGAGGTCATCTTCGTCAATCGGGTCGGCGACGACGTCTTCGGGGAGCTGACCCGCAAACACCTGGCTGAACAGGGACTCCAGCTCAGACTCGGTGACCCGATAGATGCTGTCTCGACAGGTGTGGCGCCAATCTGGGTCGAACCGTCCGGCGCGAATCGCATCATCATCGTGCCCGGTGCGAACGAAGCCCTTACCCCGGAGAGTGTTCGTGCCGAGCTCACGGACCTCGACCATGTGGACTGTGTCGTCTGCCAACTCGAGATCCCTCAGGATTCAGTCGCGGAAGCCTTCCGATTTGGTCGTCGGTGGGGGGCCGTGAACATTCTCAACCCCGCTCCTGCGGCCCCCATACACGACGACGTGCTGGCCCTCACCGACTGGCTTATTCCGAACGAGAGCGAGTTCGAAGGCATCGCAGGTGCACCACCCGAGGACGCCGAAATTCTCCAGGCTGCCACCAGCATTCAAGGCCGCCTTCTGGTCACCCTGGGCAAGTCGGGAGCCGCCTTTGCAGCTGGCGAGACAGTCCGCCGCATCCCCGCCCTGCGGGTCACACCCAACGACACCACGGGCGCTGGTGATGCATTCGTGGGCGGCTTCGCCTATGCAATCGCAGCGGGGCTGGACGTGGAAACGGCGGTCAGGGTGGGCACCCTTTGCGGCTCCCTCAGCACCCGCCGACAGGGAACTCAAACATCGTTTCCAAGCCCCCAGGAAGTATGGGTGCATCTGGACTCGTCCGGCCGCGGTGCGGATGCCTGACTGCCCAGGGGTTTCCAGACTGAACGGTCGAAAACCGCCGGCGCAGGAGATGAGCCGTGGCTACGCGGGAGACTCCACCGGCAAAGCAGAGTCCAGGCCACGACGCAGCACTCCCCGCAGCGTGCGCTCGGTCATCGCGAAATGGCTCTGCGCGATGTGACCGGCCTGTTCGACGTCACCCCTGACGACGGCTTCGACGAGTGCGGTGTGCTCGTCAAGCGCCCGATCGAAGACGTCGCGGTTGTAGGGCTCGATCGGGAAGCCAAAGGTGATGGTGACGAGCAGGCTTCGGGTTAGCGAGGCAACCTGCGGGTTGCCGGTCGCGTCGGTGACCGCCTGGTGGATGGCCGTGTCGGCGGCATGCTCCTGCTGCGGGGTCTGAGCGCTGGCGAAGCCGCTCAGGGCACTCCTGAGTGCGGTGATGTCGTCGCTGGTGCGCCGCTCCGCCGCGGTCCGCGCGACCATGCCTTCGACCAGACCGCGCAGATCGAAGAGCTCCTCCAACTGGGACCAGCGAGCCCCGAGTGTCCGCGCGACAGCCTCGGCGGAGTTGCTGGACCAGTCATTGCGGACAAACGCCCCACCGCTGCGGCCTCGCCGTACTTCCACGATCCCCGCCGACCGCAGCCGCCCCATCGCCTCGTGCGCCGTGGACCTGCTCACCCCAAGCATCTGGACGAGCGCACGTTCCACGGGAAGCCGCTCCCCTGGGACGAACTCGCCGATGGCGATCGCAGTGAGGAGCCGATCGGCGACCTCGTCGACGACACTCGAGACCTGAAGGGGGCGCGCCAGCGATCCTGCCGCTGTCTCGGCGAGAGCCTGCCCCACGAAACGCCCGATCTCGTCGAACCGGGGGTGAGTCGACATGGTATCTCTGGGCATGTGTGGCACCTCCATTACAGCACCGCCGTGTGAAGCAGGGTACGGATCGAACCGTTACCTGAAAAGGCTTGCTTCTAAGTCCATTGATGGACGAGGCTAAGCCGTCTGCCGCGCCAGCCACGCGCGGCGCGCCATCATCGACCTCAACAGGAGGACCCGTGGCGATTCCTGAACCGGACAGGTCAGGCTCGTTGGCCTTTCGCGACTGGCAAACCTGGTACCGCATCACGGGAGACCTCAAGACGGCGACCAAGACCCCCGTTGTCGTCCTCCACGGGGGGCCCGGAGCCACGCACAACTACACCCTCCGGATGGCACGCCTTGTCGAGCAAGGCTGGCCGGTCGTCCACTACGACCAGCTGGGCGCGGGGCTGTCCACGCACCTGCGTGACAAGGGGCCCGACTTCTGGACCGTGGACCTGTTCCTCGACGAGCTCGACAACCTGCTGACAGGTCTCGGCGTGAGCGGCTGCTATCACGTGATCGGCCAGTCGTGGGGCGGGATGCTCGGCGCCGAGCACGCCATCGGCCTTCCGTCCGGTCTGCGCAGCCTGGTGATCGCCGACTCGCCCGCGTCGATGGAGTTGTGGGTCTCCGAGGCCAACCGACTGCGTGACGACCTGCCGCCAGAGGTCCAGAAGGTGCTGCTGCAGCACGAGGAGGCCGAGACCACGGACAGCCCAGAGTACGCCGAAGCGGAGAAGGTGTTCTACGACCGGCACGTCTGCCGCGTCGTCCCCAATCCGCCGGAGGTCGCTCAGACCTTTGCCAACATCGCCGAGGACCCGACCGTCTACCACACGATGAATGGGCCGAGTGAGTTCCACGTCGTCGGCACGCTGGGCAACTGGTCGGTGATCGACCGACTGTCCAGCATCGCCGCCCCCACCCTGCTGGTGTCCGGCGCTCATGACGAGGCTACCCCGGCGACCATGCAGCCCTTCATGGACGGCATCCGCGATGTGCAGTGGGAGATGTTCGCCCAGTCCAGCCACATGCCTCACGTCGAGGAGGAAGAGCGCTTTCTCTCCGTGGTGGGCGCCTTCCTGCAAGACCACGAGTGAAAGAGACCTCATGAAGCTTCGACGTACTTCTATCGTTCTGGTCGGTGCGGCGCTGGCGCTGGTCGCTGCCGCCTGCTCCGGGGGGTCGTCCTCCAGCAATGGCGGATCCTCGGGTACGCAGTCCGGCTCGTCAGCACCCCCGGCGACGTTCCAGTCGCAGCACAAGGGAGGGACGCTGCACCTGGTGGCGAAGTCGGCCGGCGGCACCCTGGACCCGATGGTCAACTACACACTGCAGTATTGGCAGCTCTACCAGGCGAGCTACGACGGTCTGCTGGCCTTCACCAAGCAGGCCGGACAGCCCAGCTTCACCGTCGTACCCGACCTAGCCGCGTCGATGCCGAAACTCAGCAACGGCGACAAGACCTATACGTTCACCCTGCGCAAGGGCATCAAGTTCTCCGACGGGACACCGGTCACTACCGACGATGTCGTGGCGTCGTTCGAGCGCATCTTCAAGGTCTCCAGCCCCACCGCCGGCACGTTCTACGCCGGCATCGTCGGCGGAGACGCGTGCCTGAAACAGCCGGCGACGTGCGACCTCTCGAAGGGCGTCATCGCAGACCCCAAGACCAACACGGTCACGATCAACCTCATCCAGCCGGACCCGGAGCTGCCCTTCAAGCTCGCCGTGCCACACGCCTCCATCCTCCCCAAGTCCGCCCCGCCCAAGGACGCCGGCACTACCCCGATCCCGACGACGGGGCCCTACATGTTCGACTCGTATGACCCGAACGCTGCGCTGAAGATGAAACGCAACCCGTACTTCAAGGAGTGGTCACACGACGCGCAGCCGCAGGGCTACCCCGACGAGATCGACGAGACCTTCGGGTTGACCGTCGAGTCCGAAGTCACCGCGATCGAGAACGGGCAGGCCGACTGGGTCTTCGACCCGCCACCGGCTGACCGGCTCAACGAGATTGGTACCAAGTACGCCGACCAGGCCCACGTGAACACCCTGACCGCCTTCTGGTATCTCGCGATGAACACCAACATCGCGCCGTTCGACAACCTGAAGGCCCGCCAGGCGGTCAACTGGGCCGTGGACCGCAACTCGGTGGTGCGGCTCTACGGGGGGCCCAACCTGGCCTCCCCGGCATGCACGATTCTCCCGCCTGGCTTCCCAGGTCACGTGGACACCTGCGACTACACCAAGGGCGGCGGCTCCGTGTGGAAGGCCCCGGACCTGGACAAGGCAAAACAGCTGGTGCAGGAGTCCGGCACGGCCGGCACGAAGGTAGGAGTCGTAGTCACCGACGACGAGGTGAACAAGGCGATCGGTGAATACGTGCAGAGCGCGCTCAACTCGATCGGCTACCAGGCGACGCTGAAGCCGATCTCCGGAAATATCCAGTTCACCTACATTCAGAACACCAACAACAAGGTCCAGATCAGCCTCTCCTCGTGGTATCAGGACTACCCAGCGGCCTCGGACTTCTTGAACGTGCTGCTGTCCTGTGAGTCCTTCCACCCTGGCAGTGACTCGAGCATCAACATCTCTGGCTTCTGCGACAAAACGATCAACGACCAGATGCAGCAGGCGCTGGCCGCAGAGCGCACGAGCATGGGCCAAGCCAACGCAATGTGGGGCCAGGTGGACCAGGCGATGATGAAACAGGCACCGGTGGCCCCGCTCATCACCCCGAAGCTCATCGACTTCACGTCGTCACGGGTGGGCAACTACCAGTTCAGCAAGCAGTTCTACATGCTGGTCGATCAGCTGTGGGTGCAGTGACCCGACCGTGACCACCCATGCCTCCCCCGACGTGGTGGTGGGCGAACCATCGTCGGTGCTGTCCGCCACACCCTCCGCGGGACCGTGGCGGACGGCCCTGGCCACTCTGCGCCGTGACCGGGTGGCGATGGTGTCATTGGCGGTCTTCCTGCTCATCGTGCTGGCTTGCCTGCTCGCCCCTGTCTACGAGCACTCGATCGCCCACACCGATGCGTTCACGTCGAGTATCTCCGGCACCACGATCGTGAACGGCAAGAAGGTCCCTGTGCTGGCATCCAGTAACACCGGACTGGGCCTCGGTGTGACGCCCATTGGGCCAACCTGGGACGTGCACCACTACTTCCTGGGAGCCGACGGCCAGGGACGAGACGTCATGGCGCGGCTGCTCTACGGCGGTCGCAACAGCCTGCTGATCGGCATCACCTCCGCCGTCATCGCCTGCGCCGTGGCGACCGTCCTCGGCGTGGCCGCAGGCTACTTCGGCGGTGTGCTCGACGCGGTGCTGTCTCGGCTCTTCGATGTGATCTGGGCGTTTCCGGTCTACCTGTTGGCCATCTCGCTCTCGGTGGTGCTGTTGACCAGCGGACTGCAGCTGGGCCCGATCCGCATCGAGGGGGGCAGCCTGTGGCTGCCCATTCTCATCATCGCCGTGATCTATGTGCCGTATGTCGCGCGGCCGCTGCGTGGACAGGTGCTGAGCCTGCGCGGGCGGGAGTTCATCGTGGCCGGCGTCGGCCTCGGTGCCTCAGACCTACGTATCCTCCGCAAAGACGTGCTTCCCAACGTGATGCCCACGGTGTTGGTGTTCCTGCCCCTGATGACGGCCCTCAACATGCTCACCGAGTCGGCGCTGTCGTTCCTGTCGATCGGCGTCCAACCACCGAACGCGAGCTGGGGCACGATCATCAACGACGGACTCGGGCTGCTCTACACCCGACCAACAGTGACAGTAGCCCCCGGTCTGATGATCGCCGTGACCGCCGTCGCGCTCAACCTGCTCGGCGACGGCGTCCGCAGCGCACTCGACCCCAAGGCCCGGCTCCGAGGTGCTCTCGGGGGTGCTGGCTGATGCTGCTGTTTATCGGCCGCCGTACTGCTGCTGCCGTCCTCGTGCTCTTCGCCATCAGCGTGCTGGTCTTCCTCATCTTCTTCGCGACCCCAGGAGTCGACCCCGCGGCCCGGATCGCCGGCCGCAACGCCGACCCGGCGACCCTGGCGCAGGTGCGTCACGAGTTCGGTCTCGACCGGCCTCTCCCCGTGCAGTACGGCCTGATGATGCAGCATCTGTTCATCAGCCGTGACCTCACCTCCTTCGTGAATCGCGGCGACCTGGTCATCCCCCGGATCCTGCACACCGTCCCCGTGACGCTGTCCCTGGTGACCGGTGCGGCGATCATCTGGATGGTCCTGGGTCTCGTCATGGGTACGGCGTCCGCTGCCAAGCGCAGCACAGCCATCGACCCTGTCATTATGTTGATCGGCGTCGTCGGAATCTCGATCCCCGTCTACTGGCTGGGTGAGGTGGTCAACCTCTTCACTCAGAGCCGCTGGCACTCCGGGATCTTCTCGTGGGTACCGCCGTTGGGCTACGTCGGCATCCGGCAGAACCCTGGCGAGTGGGCCCTGCACCTGATCTTCCCGTGGTTGACGCTCGCGGCGCTCTACGCCGGTATCTACGCCAGGGTCCTCCGAGGGGAGATCCTCGAGGCGCTCAACGAGGACTACGTCCGCACCGCCCGCGCGAAGGGACTCTCCGAGCGCCGCATCCTGGTTCGGCACGCGCTCCGGTGCTCACTCATCCCGATCGTGTCGCTGTTTGGCCTCGACTTCGGCGCGCTGGTCGGCGGCTCCGCCCTGCTGACCGAAGTGGTCTTCGGCCTCCCAGGTGTCGGCAAGCTGACCTTCGACTCGCTGCAGAACCTCGACCTTCCCGTGATCATGGGCTGTGTGCTGTATGCCGCCTTCTTCGTCGTACTCGCCAACGCCGTTGTCGACGTCTTCTATGCAGCCCTCGACCCGAGGGTGCGCCGTGCCTGATGTGCCCGCGCCGACCGACCGCACTGCCGACCCACTCCTCGAGGTCCGGGACCTCAAGGTCAGCTTCCGCACCCGCCGTGGTCTCGTCACGGCAGTGGACGGCTTGTCGTTCTCCCTGGGCCGCAGCGACGTGCTGGGGATCGTTGGCGAGTCTGGCTCGGGCAAGAGCGTGTCCGTGATGAGCCTGCTCAGGCTGATCCGCGACCCCAACGCACGCATCGAGGGGCAGGCGCTCTTCGGTGGACGAGACCTGATCGCCATGCGGGACAAGGATCTGCGCGCTCTGCGCGGCCGGGAGATCGCGATGATCTTCCAGGATCCAATGACCGCGTTGACGCCGGTCTACACGGTTGGTTGGCAGATCGCCGAACAGATCCGCGCACATGAGCCGGTGTCGAGGCGGACGGCTCACGAACGGGCGATCCAGCTGCTCGACGAGGTCGGCATCCCAGACCCACGTAACCGGGTGAAGGACTACCCGCACGAGTTCTCCGGGGGTATGCGCCAGCGTGCGGTCATCGCGATGGCGCTCGCCTGCAACCCAGCACTGCTGATCGCCGACGAGCCGACGACCGCGCTCGATGTCACCACCCAGGCGCAGATTCTCGAGTTGATGCGCCGGCTTCGCGTGGAGCACGGGTCCTCCATCATCTTGATCACCCACGACATGGCGGTGGTCTCAGACATCGCCGACCAGGTGCTGGTGATGTACGCCGGCCGCGCGGCCGAGCAGGGACCGAAGAGTGACATCTTCCGGCGACCCCGACACCCGTACACCTGGGGACTGCTGAGCTCCGTCCCACGTCCCCGCGCCGAGCGGGTCCGCCGCCTGCCCACCATTCCGGGATCGCCGCCCTCACCGCTGGAAGTTGCGCCGGGATGCCCATTCGCCCCACGCTGCCGACTCCGCCACGACAAGTGCAACGAACGTCCTTTCCTTGAAGGAGGAACCCACCACGTCGACGCCTGCTGGCTTCCACGAGACCGTCGACAGGAACTGCGCCGCAGCGTGACGGATGCCGCCGTGGCCGAGGGCGACCCCGGGGACGTCAGCGATCAGGCCGAGGTCAATACCGCGCCGGGGGAGGCTCGATGAGTCCACGGGGGCGGCGATGACGCCCGGCGGCTCAGACGACGTACTTCTGCGCGCCGACAACCTCTCCAAGCACTTCGCGGCTCGGGGCGGCTCGCTGGTCGGTGGCCGGCAGATGCTGCGTGCGGTTGACGGAGTCTCGCTCGAGGTGCGCTCCGGTGAGACGCTGGGGGTCGTCGGAGAGTCCGGTTGCGGCAAGTCGACGCTCGGTCGCTGCCTGGTCCGGCTTACCGACATCACCTTGGGCACCGTCTCCTTCGAGGGCCGCGACATCACCCGCCTGTCCCGTCGCCAGCTCCGCCCGGTTCGCCGCGACCTCCAGTTGGTGTTCCAGGACCCCTACGCCTCGCTCAACCCACGTCGCCGTGTCGGTGACATCCTCTCCGAGCCGTTGCAGATTCACCGGTATGGCGACCGCCGGGCTATCGCCCGCAAGGTGCAGGAGTTGCTCGAGGTCGTCGGACTCAACGCCTCACACATCGACCGGTTCCCGCACGAGTTCTCCGGAGGTCAGCGCCAGCGGGTCGGCATCGCTCGCGCCCTGGGGATGAACCCGAAGGTGATCGTCGCCGACGAGCCCGTCTCGGCGCTCGACGTGTCCATTCAGGCGCAGGTACTGAACCTCTTCGCAGACCTGCAAGACGAGTTCGCGCTGACCTACGTCTTCATCGCCCATGACCTCGGCGTTGTCCGTCACGTTTCTAGCCGGATCGCTGTCATGTATCTCGGCGAGATCATGGAGACAGGAGCCGCGGACCCGCTTTACGGCCGGCCAGCGCATCCCTATACGGAGGCGCTGTTGTCGGCTGCACCTGACGTCGAGGGCGCGGAGGAGGCGCCACAGGAGCGCATCCTGCTCACGGGCGACGTGCCGAATCCGGTCAACAAGCCGTCCGGGTGCCCGTTTCGCACTCGCTGTCCCTACGCCCAGGACATTTGTGCCGACGAGCACCCGCCGCTGCGAGAAGTCGCGCAGGACCGGTACGTCGCCTGCCACTTCCCGCTGCTCACGCCGTCTGGGGAAGTGGCGTCGCACGCGCTCTCGGCGACCGGCGCCCCAGACCGCGACTAGGGCATCGTCGCAGGTGCGCGACCGGTCTCTATGACTGCTCACCGCCATGGATGGATACTGCTTCCTTGGTGTGAGCGGGTTGCACCGGTGTTAGGATCGAGGGCAGGCAGCGACCGGGATCTACGGCTGACTTCCGACCCCGCCAGCCGCTCCAGCACCAGGCGGCATGTGTCGTCAGCCTGGCAGTCAAACCCTGCGAGATGCGATTGCTGCAACTCGCTCCCCGTGCTGTCGTATCATGGTGTTTGCGGGGATTGTGGTCATCTTTGGTGTTCCAGCGCACAGACGGCCGCTTTCACGCTGGGATCTTTGCGTGTGGGCTCGTTCAGAGCGTCACGCCCGTACGAAGGCAGACGCTGAAGGTGAGGAGTTCAATGCACGTTCGAAGCCGTTCGCGGTCCGCTGCTGCATCTTTGCACCCTGGACCGGCGCCGGCCCGTCCTCAGCGATCTGGAGCCAATGAACTTCTTGAGCCCACGACGAGCCTCTCGGCGAGAGATCGTACGAGCTCACGAATAGCGACTTCGACTGGACAAGAGCACTGCGTGCCTGGGCCATCGAAGTCACGGACAGAGCCGCAGGCGCTGAACCACGAGCAGACGCAGAACACTACGCGTACCTTGCGCGCAAGAGCCTGCTTCCTTGATGAGGGGTAACGATGGAGCTACTAGATTATCTGCGCATAGCACGCCGGCGACTGTGGTTTCTCCTCTTAGTCCCGGTGCTGGCCGCGGTCGCCGCTGCCGCCTACGTGGTGCAAGCCCCACAGATGTACTCGGCGACCGCGTCGTTGTCGACGACTGCGTTCGTAGGCGGATCCTTCAGCCAGTTCACTGGTACTCAGGCGGCGAGCCAGTTCGCGGCGGCCTTCACTGCCAGCGCGACCGGGCCATCGGTGCTCTCGCGGGTATCGCAGGAGACACAGGTGTCGACGCAGGAGATCTCGACGGGGTTGACAGTATCCCAGAACGGTGCGAGCAGCGATATGACGCTGACCTACTCCAGCTCTCACCAGGAAAATATCGTGCCAGTCCTGAACAGCGTGACGTCAGCCACATTGAACAGTCTGTTCGCCCCA
The DNA here is from genome assembly GCA_038238115.1 of Propionibacteriales bacterium. Taxonomy (GTDB): domain Bacteria; phylum Actinomycetota; class Actinomycetes; order Propionibacteriales; family Nocardioidaceae; genus JBBRYB01. The sequence continues at coordinate 39,973 of JBBRYB010000001.1, forward strand.
CAGGTTCAGCTGGCGGATGCGCAGGTCAAGCAGTCACAAGCCGACGTGGTGGCTGCGAACAAGGCCCTCCAGGCGGCCAGAAAGCGCTATGGGCCCGCGGATCCGGTGACGCTCTACCAGGTGGAGAATTCCCGGGTAGCCGTCAGCACCTTGACGACAGCGCAAACGACCTACCAGGCAGCGCAGACCCAACTGACCGCTGCCCAGGCCGCCGACATCCTTTATGTCAGTGACATCCACACCGTCAGCCGGACACAGGCGCTGATCCGCACCATCCTGCCGGTCGTGGCTGCCGCGATCTTCCTGGCCGTGATTCTGGTGTTCATGCTCGAGATGATCGCGAACGCCAGACGCCGCTCCAAGCAGGAGGCGGCCGCCGCAAGGACCGATACTACCGAGAGGATCGGTGCTACCGATCGGCCCCGGCTTGGAGGGGCCCGTGGATCGACCTTGGCCCGCGAATAGCCTTTCGTTCGCGTCGCACCGGGGCGGCGTCCGCCAGGCTGTCCCACCTGGTCTCGCAGGCCGGCCGTGGACTTGCGGCCCGGCGGCCGATCACCGCGCTTGCTGAGAAGCTCTCAAGCGAGCAGCTGAGGTAACTGCGGCGAGTGGTTCGACAGATCCTCCATGTCATAACCGAAGCTGGCGATCTCGGTTGTGTATCGTCGCTCGATCAAGCGCCGTTGCCAGCCTCCCGGGCGTGCGAGCGAACGCAACCGGTTCCACCATTCCTGGTACGACGAACCATGACTACCGCTGACCTTGGTGCTCGGGATCACCGATTGCAGACCCAAGAATTGTTGGATCTTCGCAAGTGCCACCTCTGGCTGCTGTACGAGGTCTTCGTAATGAACGATGTGCACCCTGCCCAGATGCGGTAGGTCCGAGACCAGCAAGCGGTGCGCGATAAGCCAATGTTCAACCAAGCCCGTGAGGCTGGCGAACTTGCGCGGGTTCCGCGAGATCAGATGCGCCCATTTCTTCGTGGACAGCGCGACCGTGACCGGATGTCTGACCACCATGACGAACAGCGCGTCAGGGTAGAGAGCCTGCAGAAACCGGCTCATGAGGAGGTTGGGAGGCGACTTCTCCAGGAGATATCGTCTGGACAGATCCCAGTAGGGCTCCCACTCCTTCAGTATCGCCGCGGCGTTACCTGTGGTCACCAAGGGAGATGACTCGGTGAGGTGTGCAGCATCGCGTCTCGCGAAGTGGCCGGACCCACCGTAATGCAGTGCCGGAGGGTACACGGACTGAAGATGTTGCCCCTCATCCTCAGCAACACCGGTCTTGGATAGACAACTGATGTCGTTGTGCTCCCCAAGTACCTTGGAAAGCGGCGTCGTGCCGCTGCGATGAAGGCCGCCGACGAAGATGAGGCGCTTGGTGTCAACATCCACAGCAGCCTCCTCCTGACGAGTCCGTGTCACGCGAGAGCCGATTCTAACCGCCCAAAGCCCCGCCAAGGTCAGCCGCCGGAAGCCCGAAGTCCTGTCGCCGGCCCAGCGGACCGGTCAGCCTGGACAAGCGTTGTTCGGCCAGCTATGCGTGTGCGAGAGACGTCGCCACGGGCCGCGCTGGGTCGTCGAGAAGACGGGGAGAGAATCGATCAGGCGGTACGAGGCAGATGTTGCCAGGAATCGCACCAGGAGCCGGTGGCACTGTCATACTTGTCGTTGCGGGCTTGAACGGCCGGTTCGGACTGACAGCGTCGACCGGTACGGATGTCGTGAGCCTTCCGCCTCACTCGTCTGTGGAACGGGGTTTGCCTTGCGCATCCTGCACGTCAACAAATTTCTCTACCGCCGGGGCGGCGCGGAGGGATACATGATCGACCTTGTCGGACTCCAGCAGCGTGCCGGCGGCCACGAGGTTGAGGTGTGGGGGATGCAGCATGACGAGAATGACAGCCCATTGACGTTGGAGGACACCTTTGCGCCATTCGTTGAGCTGGAGCCGCCGCCGGGCGGCGTGAGCGCCTTGAGAGCGAGCGCTCGCATGGTGTGGTCGCGCTCGAGCCGCCGCAACTTCGAGACGGCGCTCCGCCGGTTTCGCCCAGACGTCGTGCACTGCCACAACATCTACCACCAGCTCTCCCCCTCGATCCTTGCGTCGGTGCGTGAGCTCGGATTGCCCTGCGTGATGACGTTGCACGACTACAAGCTCGCCTGCCCGAGCTACCAGATGTTGGACCACGGGCGGTTGTGTCAGTTATGCGTGACCGGAGGCACGTGGCACGCAGCCAAGCAGCGCTGCAAGAGCGACTCGTTCGTGGCCAGCTCGTTGCTCGCCGTAGAGTCTGGCGTCCATCGCGCCACAGCTGCGTACGCACCCGTGGATGTCTTCATCAGCCCCAGCCGGTTCCTTGCTGAAGTCATCAGTCGCTCCGGGGTTTCAGCCGACCGCCTGCGGGTCGTGAGCCATTTCGTCGATCTGGACGACGTGCCGCAGTCGAAAGGTATGGGCACGAGAATTGTCTTCGCGGGTCGGCTCTCCGCTGAGAAGGGCGTGGACACGCTGATCGAGGCGATGGCGAGCCTACCGGCGGACGTACACCTCGACATCGCTGGTGATGGTCCGGTGCGCGCTCAGCTGGAACGACAAGCGGCTGATCTCGCGCCGGGCCGCGTGAACTTTCACGGCAGACTCGCGACATCGGCACTACGTCCGCTGGTTGCCAACGCACTGGCCTCGGTCGTGCCGTCTCGGTGGTACGAAAACCAACCCCTGTCGATCCTCGAGTCGTTCGCTGCTGCCGTTCCTGTTGTCGCAACGGACCTGGGCGGCATGCCGGAGCTGGTCCGCGCCGAGGTGGACGGCTTGGTTGTGCCGCACGACGATCCCTCCGCGTTGGCACGGGCCCTGTTGCGACTGATGGATGACCGCGCCTGGGCACACCGGCTCGGCGTTACTGCCCGCGCACGGCTCGAGGAAGAATTCAGCGCCTCGGCGCATCTGGCCGCGATCTCAGAGGTGTACAGGTATGCGAGCAGTCCCCGCGGAGGCGTCTGCGCCAAGCAGAAGCGGTCGCTTTGAGCGCCCAGCCCGCCGCCGTCAAAGTCTTGTTCATCGCGGGGACCGGGCGAAGCGGTACCACGATCCTCAGCAGTATCCTCGGACAGGTTCCGGGGTGCTTCTCCGCCGGGGAACTGCGCTACACCTGGGAGCGCGGTCTGCTGGAAGACCACCGCTGCGGCTGCGGCCGGCCATTCAGCCGGTGCCCGATCTGGACGGGTGTGATGGCAGAGGCCTTTCGAGACCGCCAGCTGCCGAATGCTCGGTCGTTGTCGGCTCGCCTCGAGCGCCGTTTGCGGACTCGCCGGATGCCCTTGACCGTCCTGCGTCGGATGACTGGACGTGCGGCCGTGGAGCCGCATGGTGACGACGACGACATCCGTCGGCTCTACCAGGGACTGTCGTCCCACCCGGGAGTGAAGGTGGTCGTCGACTCGTCCAAGTTACCGTCCTACGGCATGTTGGTATCGTCGCTGCCGGGGGTGGAGGTGTCGGTCGTACACGTCGTCCGTGATCCGCGCGCTACCGCCTTCTCCTGGCGCCGAGCGAAGGTGACGTACGACAGGGACGACCATGCTGCTTCCATGCCGCGACTGCAGAGCTGGCGCAGCGCATGTATCTGGATAGCGGGAAACCTGCTCACCGACCTGTGGTGGCCGCGCTCGTCGACAGATCGCGTGCTCGTGAGATACGAGGACCTCGTCCGGGAACCTGCGGCCACCATCGCCCGAGTTCTCGACCTGGCAGGAGTGGAGCTACCTCCTGATCTTGTGCGTAACAGGAGTGTGAACCTCTCCCCCACACATTCAGTTGCCGGGAACCCCAATCGCCACCTCGCCGGTGTGGTCAACCTTCACCCTGATGACGAATGGCAACGTGACATGCGTCCAGCCGAACGTCTGCTGGTCACCGTGTTGACTCTGCCGGGACTGCGCCGATTCGGCTATCGAGTGAGCACACGGAGTAAAGAACTCACCGGCTCATAGGCGTGGACTCGAAAGGGAAAATGGCAAACCACCCGGCCGCGGATTCAGCTGTGAATCAAGTGACATTCGCGTGTGGAACGGTCATGGCCACGAGCGCACCGGACTATCCTCGAATGAGAGCGGTCGGTAGTTCCAACCCAGGAAGGGCAGCAGTGGCGGCAGATCACGCGGCAACTGGGTCGGCGACCGCCCACCACTCGCCATGAGGTACCTCGAGCCGGCTGCCGGACAAGTCTCACGCGCAACACCTCAGTCCACGGGCGCGTTGACAAGGATCTGGACGTCGCAGGGCACCCGGTCAATGCCGGGCTTCGCAGTGTGTCCTAGGCCCGTGACTTGGTACTGGCGTACCCACCGGTGCACGGGCGGGAGGGAGACGTGACGGAACGCCTGTCTCCCGATGAGGCCTTGTCCGGACCGTCACGGGAGTCGTCGGAAAAGGACGTCAGCCGGATGGCGCGGGGCAGCGGGCTGAACCTCATCGGGGCCATCTGCAGCCAGTCAGCTTTGTTCCTCATCATGTCGACGCTCGCCTTGAAGCTCGGTAAGGCAGATGTCGGTCGCTACGCAGAGTGCTACGCCATGTTGTCGTTGCTCGGGCTACTGTCCCTCGCTGGTCTGCGCAACGGGTTGACGCGCTTCATCGCCATCTTTCTCGCGGACGACGACCCGGGAAGGGTGCGGGGGACCGTTCGTTTCGGCCTCGGGCTGACCATGGCGGCAACGACCTGTATCGCCGTGGCGCTTGCCCTCCTGGCGCCCCTGATCGCTGACCTCTTCGACGATCCGGCGCTCCACAAGAGTCTGTTGCTCGTGGCGCTCACACTTCCTGCCAGCGCGTTCGAGGATGCGGCGTTGGCAGCCACGCAGGGATGGCGAAGTCAAAAGGCCTTTGCCCTCATCGGACTCATTTTCGATCCGATGACGCGGCTAGCCTTGACAGTCACGGTCGTTCTCCTCGGCGGTGGCCTCGAAGGGGCGCTGTGGGCGCTCGTCTCGGCATCCTGGATGGGCGCCACACTGGCCGGCGTCACCCTCCGCCGGCGGTTGAGGACGATTCCTGCGGCAAGCCCGACGATGGAGCCACGGAGAATCCTTACCTACTCGAGCATCAGTTGGATGTCGGCACTCGCCAGCACCGGACTGGTCTGGGCTGACACACTGCTGCTTGGCGTCTTGTCCACCCAGGAGAACGTCGGTACTTATACGATTGCAACCCGCCTGGTAACCCTCGCGGTCTTTGTGATGGCGCCGATCAACGCGGCTTTCACGCCGCACATCGCCCACTTCAGCCACATCGGTGACCGCGCCGGCATGTCGCGCGCGTACGGCTCGGCCAACCGGTGGATCATGAGGCTCTCCATGCCGGCCTTCATCATGTTGCTGATCTTCCCGCGCGATCTGCTGGACTTCTTCGGACCCGGCTTTGTGACCCATCCCGCCGCCACCGTCACTATCATCTTGGCGGCGGGCCAGATGATCAGTGCAGCTGCCGGTCCCTGCGGCAGCGTCCTCAACATGTCGGGCCGAGTAGCTCTCAGCATGGTCGACAACGGGGCGGCGCTGGTGCTGAACATTGCCATGAACATGTGGCTGATCCCCCTGTACGGCATCATCGGGGCGGCAATCGCCTGGAGCTTCTCACTCACTGTCGTCAACGCGGCCAAGGCGCTGCAAGTCCGAAGAATCCTGGGCGTGCGCAGCGCGGACGCGGGATGGGCCAAGACCTTCACGGCTGCAGTGCCCGCCGCAGCGGTGGGGCTGGGTGTGGCGTGGGTCACGAGCGGCTGGCTGACCGCCGGAGTCGTGGGCCTGCCGTCCATCACTGTTACGTTCATCGCCGCGCTGGCATTGCTCGGCATCGGGACAGATGACGCAGCCATTGTTCGCTCGGTGGTCGGGAAAACACGCCGACGAGCCCGACCGGCCTCAGACTGACTGTGCGACTAACCTCCTCGTCCGCGCGGCGCCGTCCAGTTGGGCGGCAGCGTGAGTCCGAGAGGTCCGAGCTGGTCGACCAGCCTGGCGTTGTAGGACCTGTAAAAGTTGGTCATACGCTCGTGGTCCGCAGCTGAGATGCCTTCTTCGGCTCCCGCCCGGTTCATGGAGTAGTAACTTGCGCGGACTAGCCGCTTGACCTTCTGATGACGCTCCAACACCCGTGCGGTCCGACGACTCAGCCTCAAGGCGGTCTTCTGGATACGTGGGTGGCGGTACTGGATCGTCTTGTTGTCGACATTGAAATCGAAGTCGTCGACCAACTCCTGCTCGATTTCGAGCCAGGCACAGATCGACTTCAGACACCGGTTCGGATCTGCGGCGAGATCCTCGAAGAACACGATCTTGAACTGGTCACCGAACTCGTCGGTCCAGTCGTCGAGCCAGCGTGTGTAGCACCCCTTGATGAGACCAGAGAACTCCCCCTGGTCCCGGTCAAGGTCGCTGCCGCTTCGGTGTAGCTCCTCGCATCGGTCGAGATAAGCGGAGAACGTCATGTCCTGAGGGATGCGCACCTTGCTCTTGACGAACCTGTAGAACGACCAACAGCGATCTTCAGGCGAGCGCAGGACGACGAGTGTCCGCATTGATGGCGACACGTGACGCAGCCCCTGCGCGATCGGCCGGCCTCCGTAGAAGTAGCCGGGCGTGACCTCCGTGGCATACCTCTGCTGGCGACAGTGACGGAAGTGTGCCGCATACTCGGTGAGTGGAGCCAATGGTTCCCCGTACTGCAGTGGACTGAAGTACCGCAGCTCCTTCACATCGGAGGAGCAGATGTCGCGGTGTTGGCCCAGGTAGTGGAAGAGCGACGTCGTGCCGGCCTTGGCAACGCCGACGACGACGAGGTTGGGCACGCGGCTGGCCGCCGCAGGCTCGGCAGCTGCCGGCATGCGAATCCTTTCACCGTGCTGTCACGTGCGGGGCTTGGTCAAAGACGGGACAGCATACCTGCCACCTGAGGTGCCAGGACGGGAGCGTCGGCTTTGTGGCATTCAGGCGATGCCATGAGTCACACCGAAGGGAATACACCGAGGTGTGGTTGCTTCTTTCCGTTGATGGTGGTGAAGTCCCCACCGATCCAGAGGTCGCCGGTGGCCGCGTCGAGAGACTCCGTGAAAACGCCCCGCGGACTGTTCAACGCGGGTGCCCAGCTTGTCAGGGCCCCGGTGGACAAGGAGACTTCGAACAACTTCTTGCGTGGAAGTGGGTTAGTACAGACGAACGGGCTCCCGGAACCCGTGTTGCCGACACAGTAGTTCTGGAAGTGGCCACCCACATAGAGTGAATCACCATCAACCGCCAGTGCCTGAACGCCTCCGTCGGTCTGATAAATGGGCTGCTGCAAAGATCCGTCCAGATTGAAGATGACAAGGTGACCGCCGTGGCCGCCACCTCCGGCGTACACCCCCTGCGCGTCAGCTGCCAGGCTGAGGATAGGGAAATCGACACTGGCGTTGAAGCTGGCATCGAGGCCACCGGTGGCGGGATCGACCGCCGCGAGGTAGGGATGGGCTGAGTCTTCGTTCAGAGCAGTGAACGAGCCGCCGATATAGATCTGCTGGCCGTTCGCTGAGGGCAGCAAAGTCAAGACATTGCCGGACGCGGATGGGCTCCATGTCGAGAGCAGGGATCCGGACACGATGTCGAAGGCAGCAAGTTTGGATCGGCTTACTCCATTGACGCGAGCGAAGGCACCGCCCGCATACAATGTGGTGCCGTTAACCGCCAGCGCATTGACCGCTTTGTCGATCGCGGGATTGAAGGGCAGCACGACTGCAGTCGATGTATCCAGCGCGGCCAGGCGGGTACGTGCCTGACCACCGACGGTTGTGAACGCCCCTCCGGCATAGAGGGTCGTGCCCACAACCTTGAGCGCCAGCACGTTGCCGTCGGTGTTGGCCTGCCAAGGCAACAGGTCACAAGTGCTCGTGTCGATCGCGGCTAGGTGCCCTCGCGGCTGAACCTTGCCTTGCAGGTCTGTGACATGAGTGAAAGCTCCGCCGACATACAAGACGCCGGCGCTCAAGACGGACGCGGCGACGCGCCCATCCGGTGCTGCGCACACCCGGCTCGATGGCTGCACCGACGCCTGGGCGCTGGGTGCGACGGTAACCAGGCCGGCAATGACGGCAAGGCTGATAAGGATTGTGCGGGCTCTCACCATATCTCCTCAGAAAGTGTGGTCCTCCAGGCAGACAGAGATCGATGGGAGACCTTCGTCATTCGGCAGGTAAAGGCTACAGGCAAGCCAGCAGTCGGATTAGGGCTTTGCGCTTACGCGGTAAATATTCAACGCTTAGTAATCGGCCAAACGCAGTGAGTGCGGATAACGGAGGGGATTATCCAGATCACCGAAACGACAACACGTGAATACACCGCGTGGCGGTGAGTCGTTGTTATCCGATTCGCGGGCGGAGAAACCTTGGGACACGCGGCTCCTGAGCCCAGGTGTGGCGTCGGGTCATGCTATTGGGCGGCAGCCGCCCGCCGCGAGGGTAGACGGAGCCTTGGGCTGACTCAACGGCTTGCGGCAAGGAGACCGACGGAGATCGAGCCGCCGCACCTTGGTCCTGGTGGCCCGGATACGGCGGGCGCGGCCCGTTCGGATCGAACCTTCGAGGGGGCACCCTTCTGCCGGGACTCTCGCCGCGCTCGAAGTGCGGTTACCCAGTAACATGTGTCTGGACGTTTGCGTGACAATGTTTCCGACAGGTCGTTAAGGGGTCATGCAAACTCTCCGGACTCGTATCCATGAACGACGCCTTCTACCCCATGGATGGGGGACCCTAGCAAGAGCACCGCTGGCAGTGACCGTCCTGGCAGGGCTTGCCGCCAGCTGGCTCCCGGCTGCGCCGCCTGCTGCGGCGGCGACGAGCTACCGGATCACGGTGACCTGCGCCGTGCCCGAGCATCAGTCCGAACGGCAACTCGGGCCTAATTCCTGTCTCAACTACATCCCGGACGGCACCCAGACGTACACCGCGAAGGTGCGCGACCGCAGCGGCCGTCCGGTTGCCGGGGTCTGGGTCCGTTGGACCGACTCAGACCGTGAGGACGCCCGCTTCCGGTCAGCACAAACTCCCTGCAGGACAGGCTCTCACGGGACCTGCTCCGCCGAACTCGTCGACAGGCATCCCCGTGGCGGAGAAAGGATTACCGTCACGGCCACAGTTGCAGGCTCCTCCGCACGCGGCTACCTCACCTTCCGTAACAGGTAGACCCAACAGCCTGACCAAACCAGCGCCGCCCCAAAACCAATCCGAGGGCGAACCGGCCACTATCCTCGCTACCTTCGAACCGGCTCGATCACTTTGGGATAATTGGCGTGATACGTCACGTTTCAGATATAGAATAGCGAACCGGGCCAGTACCTGACAGGATTGACCCACATCTGAGACACACCTACACTCGGTCATCATGTAGGTGGGACAAATGAGGAGATATAAGTGCTTCCTGATCTAGGTCGTGACGCTCTGTGAACACTCATGAGCGCCCCTCGTGGCGTCCGTTACGTATCGCGATGATCGGTCAGAAGGGTCTTCCCGCCACATATGGGGGAGTTGAACATCATGTCGAGGCCGTCGGTCAGCGACTAGCAAAAAGAGGACATGAGATCACAGTCTTCAGTCGCAAATACTACGGAAAGACGTCCGACGCGCCCTATTTGGGCATGCATATCAAATCGGCGCCTACAATCGCCTCCAAGCATTTGGACGCCATCGTCCACTCAGTCAATTCAACCGTCCTGGCGATGCGCCAAGGCTTTGACGTGATTCATTATCACGCGCTCGGTCCAGGGCTTGCGGCTGCGCTACCCAGGTATGCGTCCCGGACTGGAGTTGTGCTGACCGTTCACGGCTTGGACCACGAACGCGCCAAGTGGGGCGGGCCAGCGAGAGCGGCCTTGGGACTCGCCTACCGGTTCAGCGCACGAGTGCCGACAGAGACCATCGTGGTATCCCAGGCGCTGCGGGAGAGGTACCAACGCGATTTCGGCAAGGATGTTGTGTATATCACGAATGGTGCGGACGAGCCGCTCGACGTACCACCGGACGCGTTGTCTGAGTTTGGTTTGGAGCCAGGTAAGTATCTGCTCTTCGTTGGACGAATGGTACCCGAAAAAGCCCCCGCGTCGTTGGTCGAGGCGTACCGAAGCCTGGACACCAACCACAAGCTCGTCCTGGTCGGCGACTCATCGTTTACGGACGGTTACACCTCCGAGCTCCGACGCCTTGCGGCCAACGACCCGCGCGTGATTCTGCCTGGCTACATCCACGGCGACCGGTTGAAGGCCCTGTATCAGTACACGCGTCTCTTCTTGCTACCGTCCCTTCTTGAAGGGCTACCGCTCACGTTGTTGGAAGCAATCAGCCACGCAGTGCCGGTCCTAGCAAGCGACATTGAGCCGCATCGAGAAGTACTTCGGTGTTCCGCCGGTTCCGTCTATTCGTATTTCTCTGCGGGCGACGTCGCATCGCTGAGCAGGACGCTTGCTCAAGTCCTCGCCGCTCCTGCCCCCGAGGCCGCCGACTTGCGCAGTGCGCGTGAGTCAATCCTGCGGTCATACAACTGGGACGACGCTACTGACGCTCTCGAGGACGTCTATCTGCGGGTGGCGCGGGCACGTGTTGAAGACAACGAGCCCATCCCCGGCACCTGAAGCAAAGCGCCGACCCTCGCCGCCGAGATGGCGCGCGAGATCCGATGCACATCCAACGGGTGGGAGGCGACGGGCGCGCTGTCCGACGGTGGTCCGGAGCCGTCCGGCCCGAAGGCGTACCGCCTCAGCAAAGCTCGCTGCGACGGCTACGTGCGCATGCAAGACTCCATCCTGAGACATCAGCGCAGCGCCGTGAGAGGAATGTCCGTGCCGCACCCGGTCGGTCAGTCGAGGAACGTCAGCGCGCTGGTAGCCGAGTTGTCGAGGTCGAGGGGCGTCGGATCGGGACTCTCAGCGTGGCGAACAAGTTCTGCGCCGTCCGAGACCGCTGTCCGCACCGGCCAGCCAGCATGTGCCACGGCACGGTCAGCGGCACCTTCCTCGCCTCGGCGCCTCGAGAGTTCGTCTAGGGCAGACATGATCTTGTGCGCAGCCCTTGGCACGGATGGGAGTTCGACCTCGAGACGGGGCGCTCGTTCTTGGAGCCGGACACGGTCGGACTCAAGGTCTACCCTGTGTCCGTCGACACCGGAACGGTCTTCCTGCACACGGAGGAATGAGTCTTCCCGCACCCAGGGAATCGAAAGCGTGGTAGAACCCAGCTGATGCAGCCCGACATCATCGCAGGTCGATACCGGGTCGTCCGTCCCGTCGGCCGCGGCGGGATGGGCACCGTGTGGCTGTGCACCGACGAGACACTGCACCGCCAGGTCGCCGTGAAACAGATCGGCTCCCTGCCTGGGGAGTCTCCCGACGACACGGCGCGGGCTATGCGCGAGGCCCGTCTCGCCGCCGCGCTCAACCACAAGAACGCGGTCTCGATCTATGACGTCGTCGAGCAGGGTGGCACAACGTGGCTCGTGATGGAGTACGTCCCCTCCCAGACACTCTCACAACTGATCGCGTCCGAGGGCCGGATGCCGCCGGCACGAGTCGCTCACATCGGCGTCCAGGTCGCCGCGGCGCTCACCAGCGCCCACTCACTGGGGATCGTGCACCGCGACATCAAGCCCGGCAACGTCCTGGTCGGTGATGAAGACGTGGCGATGATCAGCGACTTCGGGATCGCCCGTGGTCATCAGGACACGCACCTGACGCAGACCGGCATGGTCACGGGCACCCCGGCCTTCTTCTCCCCCGAGCTGGCTCGCGGAGAGGACCCCTCGTTCGCATCGGATGTCTGGGCTCTCGGCATCACGCTTTACACGGCTACGGAGGGTACGCCGCCGTACGAGCCGCATTCCAACCCGCTGGCCATGCTGAGCACCATCGCACGGGAGCCACCACCGCCTCCGGCACACGCCGGGCCGCTCACCGGCGCCCTCGCCGAGATGCTCCACCCCGATGCAAGCCGACGCTCGACAATGGCGGGGGCGCTGGCCGCTTTGCAAGCGGTCGACCAGCCCAGTAATGCGACCGCTGGTGACCAGGCGGCCGAGAAGACCAGTGCGCTGCCCGAGCACGTGCGATCCAACCGCACGGCCATCATCGAAGATTCGGTGGAACCGGTCTATGAGAGGCCGGTCACCGTACCCGCCGTGACGAGCAGCTGGTCCGACGGGCGGACGCACCATGAACCGCCCCCTCCCCGTGAGCGCCCCGGAGCCGGCAGGCTTGCGCTCGCGCTGCTCGGCCTCCTCGTGCTAGTGGGCGCCGGCACACTGCTGTGGAACGTGCTCGACCTCGGGGCGGGCAACACGCCCGACCCCACCTCGTCGAACTCGTCGAACGCCGCCGATGGCCGGACCCGCCAGCCACCGACGAAGGATCCGGGAACTTCCATCAGCACCAACACACCCACCTCGCAGAGCGGGTCCACCTCCGCGGAGCCGTCGCCCACGCCGTCAACCTCTGAGGCGACGACGCCACCGACAACGGACCAAACGACGCCCGCCCCGCCCGCTTCGGCCGGGCGCGTTGGGTTCACTCGCTCCTACTACGCCACGGTGCTCGACGACCTCGATGCCGGCTGGAGCATGATTGCACCCAGCATGCAGGAGGGCCTCGGTCGGCAGTCGTACGACGACTTCTGGGGTTCAATCGACTCGGTCGACGTCAGCAGTGTCGTTGCCGTCGACTCCGAGACCGTTCGCTACCAGATCACTTACACGTTTGACAACGGGACCACGTCGGTTGAGAACAAACAGCTCACGCTGCAGCCGAACAACGGCTCCTACCTGATCACCAGCGACACGACAGTCGGCTAGGCGATACAAACGTCGGTGTCATCGGTCCCCGCCCGCGTGTCCATGACAGCGGCGTAGCGTTCTGTTAACATCACTCTGCGTTAACACCATTGGACAAAGGTTGCTTTTGGTCGGGCAGCTGCGGATTGGCTGGATACCAGGGACACATGCGGGAAATACCAGAAGCCGGCCGTGTGGAGGGCGTCATGAACCGGGACTCGAAGCTGGCACAGGTTCTCGTGGAGTTCGCCCACACGCTGGGCACCGACTACTCGATCCAAAACATCCTGGATCACCTCGTGCGTCGGATCACCGACGTGCTGCCCGTCACCGGTGCGGGCGTGATGCTGATGACCGAAAGTGACCTGCACTTCGTCGCCGCCTCGAACGAGGTGGTTCAGCGCATCGAGGCGCTGCAAGCCGAGTTGCAGGAAGGTCCCTGCCTGCAGGCATACCGGACTGGTGAATCCGTGCAGATTCCGGACCTGGCGCAAGACCAACGTTTCCCACACTTCTCTCCGCGCGCCCTCGAGCGTGGCCTGGCAGCGGTCTTCACGTTCCCGATCGGGCTTGCTGAGCATCGCCTCGGCGCCCTGGACCTCTATCGAGACACCGCGGGTTCGCTCAACGAGGGTGACATGAAGGCCGCGCAGGTGCTTGCCGACGTGACGGCTGCCTACCTGTTTAACGCCCAGGCCCGCGCCGAAGCGTCCGCGAACAACGAGCGGCTGCGGCAGCTCGGCCTGCACGACCCATTGACGGGACTGCCGAACCGCGTCCTGCTGCGGGAGATGCTGGAGCATGCGGTAGCGCGGGCCCGTCGTTCACACTGCATGGCGGCGGTGCTGTTTGCCGACCTCGACGACTTCAAGTCGGTCAACGACCGGTACGGCCACCAGATCGGCGACGAGCTGCTGGTCGCCGTCGCTGAACGCCTCGAGCACGTGTTGCGATCGGGTGACACGCTCGCCCGGCTGTCAGGCGATGAGTTCGTGATCTTGTGTGAGGATCTCACTGAGACATCCCAGGGCGTCCTTGTCGCCGAGCGGGTCGCGGCGGCGCTCGCGGAACCGTTCGCGCTCGACGGGCACAACCTGGAGATGTCAGCCAGCGTCGGGATGGCGTTCTCTGGGCCGGGCGAAGACATCCCAGAGTCGCTACTTCGGGACGCGGACCTGGCGATGTACGAGGCGAAGATGGCGGGAGGAGCACAGCACCAGGTCGTCGACATCACCTCCCGGCTCGCGGCGGATCATCGCAGGTATCTCGAACAGGACCTGCGCCGCGCGCTGGCCGACAACGACTTCCAGGTGGCATACCAACCCATCGTCAACGCGCCGGGGGGCGAGCTCCTCGGCGTCGAGGCGCTACTGCGCTGGCACCACCCGCAGCGAGGCTGGGTGAAGCCCGAGATGATCCTGGCGGCCGCCGAACGCACCGGGATGATGTTCTCCCTCGGGGAGTGGGTGCTCACCCAAGCCTGCAAAGATTTCAACGGCTGGCGGCGCGACTACGGGAATCTCGTTCCGCAGGTTTCCGTCAACGTGTCCGGTCGCCAGGTGATGGGACCTGGTTTCGCTGAGACGGTGGAACAGGTGCTCCACGACACCGGTACCGACCCGGCAGATCTCTACTTGGAGATCACGGAGACCGTCCTCATCGATGACTCTTCTCGCGCCGCCGCGGTTCTCGGAGCGTTGAAGGACATCGGGATCGGACTTGTCCTGGACGACTTCGGCACCGGATACTCCTCACTCAGCTATCTACGCCGGTTCCCGTTCGACGTGGTCAAGATCGACCAAAGCTTCATCGCCGACCTCGGAAGCGAGACCACGGGAGCCATCGTCTCTGCCATCATCGACCTCGGCCACCTCCTGCACCTGTCCGTGCTCGCCGAGGGCATCGAGACCCCTGCACAGCTGACCCAAGCCACCAAGCTTGGCGTCGACAGTGCTCAGGGCTACCACATCAGCTACCCGCTGCTGCCGGACCAGCTCCGCAGAAGAGTTCTCGACCCATCGTTGAACGCGCCGATCCACCTGCCGCTCCACGCCGCCCCGGCTCAGGTCTAGGGTCCTCTCCTGACGCCCGCCGCGCCTGTGCGGAAACCCGTGACGGCGTGGTGGGCGGGTTGCCAAGGCCGGCCAGTGGTTGTGCCGATCGGTTCGACGACCTGGGCTGACGGGTGCAGCGTCGGCGCAGGTGTGAGCCTGGCACCGGTGGGTACGCCCTCGATGACGGGGCCCGCGCCGCGACCCCGCATCGGCGTACGCCGCGGAGCAGTCACTCTCGGACCACGTGAGCCGGGCTAGGACGAGCCAGACCCCAATGAGGAGCAGACCATGGCCAATCAGTTCGAGCTCGACGTGACGAGAATCCGGGACGACGCCCGCGCCCACATGGAGGCCGGCCCCGTGACGTCCGCCTATGGAGCCGACCTGGATCGCGTGATCGAGGTACTCAACGAAGTGATCGCGACGGAGGTCGTGTGCTTCCTGCGCTACAGCCAGCATGCGATCGCCGCCACAGGGATGAACAGCGAACAGGTCGCGGGCGAGTTCACCGAGCACGCCGGCGAGGAGATGCAGCATGGGCTGCGCGCCGCGACCAGGGTGAGCCAGCTCGGCGGCACCCCGGACTTCGACCCTACGACGCTGTCTCAGCGATCTCACACCGAGTACGTCACGACCGAGGATGCCGACCTCACCCGCATGCTGGAGGAAAACCTCGTGGCGGAGCGGGTCGTCATCACCACCTACCAGGAGATCATCCGCTGGCTCGGAGACGGTGACCCGACGACGCGTCGTCTGATGGAGTCGATCCTCGCCGAAGAGGAGGAGCACGCCGACGACATCAACGACCTCCTGGGCAACTGAGCGATTGACACGCTTGTCAATGCACGACGAGCCGGATGACGCGCCGGGTAAGCGCGGGCGTCTCGCCGCCCAACAGATAGCCACCTTCTGGCGTCACGAGTACGCCGGTGTCGGCCAAGGCGTAAGGCAACCGCCCGGCCCGCCGAAACGTGAGGTCGGCCGGGTCGAACCACCACATTTCGGCCGTGACGGCATCGGGTGCGGTCCGGCCACCCACGAGCAGGATCCGATCGCCCACCATCAGTGCGGAGCCGTGGCCGAGCGGTCGCGGTAGGTGCGCCACGACGCCCGTACGGCCGGTCAGCGGGTCCAGTCGCTGCACCACGTCGAGCAGCTGCCCGTCGCGCTCACCGCCGAAGAGCCAGACGGCGCCGCCCGCCACGACCGCTGCCGGGTATCGAACCCCGACCGCCAGCCGCCCGAGAGCCTCGAAGTGACGGCCGTCCGTCGTGCCCAGGACGCTTGCCGATGTGGCGCGTCCGTCATACCCGCCGATCACGAGAGACTGTCGGCCTACCGTCGCGGTTACCAGGTCGGCGCGGGGAGTCGGCAGCTGCCCCACGATCCGCCAGCGGCTCGCCGGGCCTCCGCCCAGCCGCCCCAGGGCCTGGACGGTTGCCTGCTCGGTTGCGCCACCACCACCGATCACCGCGGGGGCTCCGCCCAGGCGCGCCCCAGCGGCATCGTGCACCGGTACGGCGAGATCCGGCAGGGGCGTCACGTCGCCGTGGCTCAGTGACAGCCGATACGCACGTGCCGTCGACTGGTCGCCCTCGACGAGCCCACCTGCGACAACCGCGCCACGGCCGGCGCCGACCACCACCTCACGGGCCACCCGCACCGGCAATGACCAGGGCGCAACCGTCGCTCTGACCACGGCATGAGCCGAGGTCGCGGGTCGCCCCGGTGGCTTCGAGCTGGACGGCGATGGTGCCGAGGCCGGTTGCCAGGGGGTCGGCTGGTGGTACGGCGTCGGCGCGGACCTGGTCGAGCCCACTGTCGGAGCAGCGGTGTCCGTGCATCCGACCGTGGTGGCCGCCGCACACGCGAGCATACTTACGAGTAGACCGAGCCGCGTCACCGCGTATTTCCCGTGTGTCCTAAGGAGTACCGGCCAGGCTGCGGCCAGGCAGCCAGCCCATGGGGGCTCCCACCGACGTGGATCCTTGCCGCTAACAGGCCGTTCCTGGTGTTGAAGCCGTAAACGTCGCCGTCGTAGCGGCCCGACACCCAGAGCATCCGACCGTCCGCCGAGACCGCGCCCATGTCGGGACTTCCGCCGCCGGGGATGACCCAGGTGTCGACGATCTTGTGCTGCTCGAATGAGACGACGCTCACCTCGCCGGCCCCGCGGTCGGTGACGTAGAGCAGCCGGCCGTCGCGACTGGGCATGAGACCGTGCGGCATGCTCGGCGTCGCGATCGAGCCAAGGCGTCGGAAGGGTCGGGCGCCGACGAGCACAACCTTGTCGCTCATCATCGCGGCGACGAAGAACGTCTTCCCGTCCGGCGAGATTCGCACGTCCTGCGGCATGCTCGTTGAACCGAGGGCCAGCCGCCCCAGCACCTTGTGCGTCAGCGTCGAGATCCTGAGCAGTGTCCCGGAGAACTCACACGTGACGACGAAGAAGCGGCCGTTGCCCGAGAAGTCCGCGTGATTGGGACCGTCGCAGCCGCGGTAGTGCCGACCGGCTCCTCGGAAGGTCTTCGGGTCGACGAACTTGATCTCGTCATGCTCCTCGACCATGACGATCGCCTGCTTGCCGTCGGGCGTGAAGTAGAGGTTATAGGGGCGCGGCACGTCGATACGCCCCTGGACGGTCGCCGTCCGCGGGTTGACCGAGACCAGCTGGTTCGCTGCGCTCGCGTCCACGTACAGCGTGGAGAGGTCGTACGACGGGTTGACGTGCTGCGAGAGCGAGCCGGACCGGATGATCCGCACAACCCGGTGGGTGCGTTGGTCGATCACCGTCGTGGTATCGCCTTGGGAGTCCGGGACGTAGAGGTATGGCGGGTCGTGCGCGACCGTGCGGCTCAGCATGCCTGCCCCTGCCGCGGAGTAGACGTTGTTGTGCACGACCGGCGGCATGCCCGGCAGCGGGTTGCGGAACGGTCCGGCGACGCCACCAGGAGGCCCCGCGTGGCCGGACCCGCCGAACCCGCCGGACCCGCCCGAGTGGCGTGCGCCACCCGACTGGCCGGACGAGCCGGACGACGGCCCGACCGTCGAGGCGGAGGGACCGGGCACCGACACAGCGGCGGGGCCGGGGGGCCTGGCCGCCGTACTCGTACATGCACTGATGGACACCAGCACCACGCAGACGAGCACACCTCCTCGCCGGCGCTGCACGGTCGTCACGCTTCCTTCGCAAGTAAGGGTTAGGACGGTCACCGTAGCCCCGACCCGGTTAGCGCAGGGCAAGATTCGCGCGCTGCGCGGTTGCGTGTCAGATCGGCTTATCGCTGGCATTCGCTGGCCAGGCGGCGACCCGCTCGACGAGCTCGGTAAGGGCGGTGATCGTGACATCGGGCGGCGTGAAGTATGCCGGATAGCCGCCCCCGCTCCGGTTGATCCACGCCGTCGCCAATCCGGCCCGGGCCGCGCCATCGATGTCCCAGGGATGAACCGCCACCAGGACGAGGTCGTCAACACGCACGCCACAGCGCCGCGCGGCGTACTCGTAAGCTCCGCGGGCTGGCTTCCACACCCCGGCATCCTCCACGCTCAGCAGAGTCTCGAACTCTCCGAGGATTCCAGCGCTCGTCAGAAGCCGTTCGGCTACCTGTGTCGCTCCGTTGGTGAGCGTGACGAGGCGCAGTCCGGCCGCACGCAGCCGACGTACCCCGTCGGGCACGTCAGGGTGCACAAGAAGCCGCGTGAAGCCGTCCAGGACGTAGTCGACCGCCTCGTCGATGTCGCGGTTCAACGAGACGCTGGCGAGGACGGTGCGCAGGGCCCCGTCGGCCAGAACAGCGAACTTCTCCTGTGAGGCGGCTGCGGTCAGGGCGAACCCGTCGCGCAGCAGCGAGGCAAACCACAGCAGCGCGACGTGTTCGGGAGCTCCGACGTCAGCGAACCGGCCGGCCATCGGCTTCATGTCCGACAGCGTCTCGTTGACGTCGAAGACCACCACGGTCGGGGAGGTAGGCATGGTTGTCTCCTTCAGATCGGGCGTTTCGGGGTCGGCCGATGTCTCTCGCTGCGCAGCCGTTCCGGTCACCGTCAGCGTCGGCGGGCGACCCAGACGAGCAGTATGACCAGACAGATCACGATCACGACGGCCAGCCAGTGGTGCCCACCAAAGGGAAAGATGCGACCCACCGGCCGGATCCTCGCGACGTCGATCATCTCGTCAGTGTGTCACCGACGAACCACCGATGAGCCGG
The DNA here is from genome assembly GCA_038238115.1 of Propionibacteriales bacterium. Lineage (GTDB taxonomy): Bacteria > Actinomycetota > Actinomycetes > Propionibacteriales > Nocardioidaceae > JBBRYB01. The sequence continues at coordinate 59,083 of JBBRYB010000001.1, forward strand.
TGGCGGTCAGAGGCTGCCGGGCTCAGCGCACGAAGGTCAGCACGAGGACAGGGTTACCGTCTTGCACGTCGAACGACCTCAACGTCCCGCCCGCGCCCTTGAACTGCCCCACGCCGCCGGTGATCGCCAGGTTGACCGCGTTGAGGTGCTTGTATATGCAGCCAGAGACAGTGATCTGGCCCTGCTTGTAGACGCGAAGCGTCGCCTGACAGTTGGTCGTTGAGATTCCCTGCTCACAGCGCACCGATCCTCGACCGACCACCGCCTGCCCGGTCTCGTCGAACAGCCGTAGGTCCAGGAGGAAGAAGTCGCCCGGTGAGTCACCTGGCACGTCCACGTCCACAACACGCTGTCGGACCTGCTGGTCCACGAGCGTCAACGTTTCCTTGCCCCCTCCAGCGATGCGCTGAGCAGCGACAACCGACGCGACGCGCTGCCCGGCCCAGGTCCGCTCGGGGTCGAGATGGGCTCCAGTGGCGGGTGATGTCCCGATGCTCAGCAGCGCCACCACCAACCCGACCGCACCAGTGACCGCCACCGCTGTGACTCGTCGAACGTTCATGACTACCTCCTCGATAGGCAGCCACAGGAGCCGCCGAACTCTAGGACGCGGCCACGCCGGCTCCGTGCCGGCGTGGGATGCCGTCCCGCAGGGAGGACAAGGTAGCAGATTGGCTACTGACGGTGATGGAACCAAGGCGAAGCGTGTATGCAGACCGGGCCCTCGGGCGGAACAACTGACGCCTCGAGCGGAACGACCGACGCCTCGAGCGGAACAACTGGCCTCTCGGGCGGAACAACTGGCCTCTCGGGCGGAACAACTGACGCCTCGAGCGAAACAACTGACGCCTCGGGCTCAGTCGCGGCTGTCGACTCCGGTGGCCACTTCGTGACGACGCAGCCACCCGCTCGTCCTCGGGTCCAGCGGCGGTGTGGGGTAGCCCTCGCCGCTTCGCAGACCCACCAGGAAGTCGGCCAGTGCGTCCGACGCCGAGATGCGCGGACGCCAACCGAGTTCGTCGGCTGCTCGGGTGTTCGCCATCACTGGAACTCGCATCAGCGCATCGAAGAGCTCAGGCGCGGCCGGCGCCAGATGGGTCGACCAGGCAGCGCGCAACGCCGTCTTGAAGACCCGGGGCGGAACCGTCGCCGTGCGGGCAGTGAAGATCTTCCCGAGCTCGTCGGCGCCCAACACTTCGTCAGCACAGAGATTGAAGGCGCCAGCTGCCTGCGAGACCACGGCCGCGGCGAAGGCTCTGCCGATGTCGTCGGCATGAACCGTCTGGAGCACCAGCCCTGAGGGGATCGGCAGGAGCGGCACCAGGCCGGGACGCACCAGGCTGCCGGGCAGCAGCGGGCCAGCAAAGAGCCGTCGCTGCTGCGTGGCAGCCCTACGGTGGAAGATGAACGCCGGGCGCATCCGCACGACACGCAGACGTGGTGTGCGCTCTTCGGCGATGTCGAGAAGCCTTTCGACGTACGCCTTCTCGCGCGAGTACGCCGCGGCCGACGTCCCATGGGTCGGCCAGGACTCGTCGACGGGAGTGACGCCGCTGCGAGGCGAGTAGGCGGCGATGGAGGACGAGACCACAAGGGCCTTGACCGCGCCGCGTTCGGCGGCTTCGATCAGCCGCTGGGCGCCTAGGACGTTGTTGCCCCACGTCACGTCCGGGTGGTGGCTGGGGTGGAAGAGCCAGGCGAGGTTGACGACGACGTCCGCATCCGCGAGGAGCGGGTCGAGGTCGTCGCGGGCGATGTCTGCCACGTGCCAGGAAACATCCACCGCGCCGTGGTGGTCGGGCACCGGCGTCGGCATCCGCCGTGCGGCCGCCACGATCTCAGACACTTCCGGCGTGGCTGTGAGCGCCTCGATGAGTGCTGTTCCCACATTGCCGCTGGCTCCCACGATGACGACCCGCATCGGGTCGCAGTACCCGATGCGGGTGGCACGAAACCGCGCGCGGTTGGCCCCAGGGCGACGGCGGGACTCGGCATGCTGACGTGTGCCGTGGACCGACCAGCGGGTAGGGTGGAGGCCATGCAGTGGGTGCTCATCCTCGTGGGGGCTGTCTTGATCCTCATCGTCGTCGGGTTCGTGATCCAGGCGCTCAAGTGGCTGCTCATCGTCGCGGCAATCGTCGCGTTGATCGGTGTGATCAGCGGGGCTCTACCCCGCAGCCGCTCACGCACTCGTTGACTCTGTCCCGGCCGGCCGCGACCGCAGCCAACCGGAGATCCTTGGTTGCGAGAGTTCTAGCGCGCTCAGTCCCCCTCTTCTCCCACTGAGCGACGCTCAGCCTTCATCTCGGCTTCGAAGACATGCCGACGGCCGGCGAGTAGCTCGTCGCGAGCCGCCTTGTCGAAGTCCTTGAAGCATCGGTAGTAGCCGTCGTCGTACTCCTCGACAACCTCAAACGTCCACCGGCCGAAGAGCACGTTTCGTCCGACGAGCTGGGTGTCGATTCGATCCGCCAGACCGCTATGGCCAGCCCGGCGAAGCTCTTTGACCGCCTCGCCCATCGCCAAGTCTGCTGAGCCGGTCAGCTGGTGGAATGAGTAGAGGTGACCCCGCGCCCGTTCCACGCTTTCCAACGCCTCCGACAGCTTCCCCACGGCGTTGACGGTTTCGTCGCTGACGCCGGGTGGGCGTTGATGGTGCTCGGCGGGACCGTGCGCGGCACCGGGTACGTCGCTCATTCTGTTGTCGTACCCAGCCAGCCAGGCTCGATGCCCATGCACGCCATGACCGGACCGGCTAGCAAAGCGGCCGCCGAGCACGGAGCTCGGTGACCGCTGCGTCGAGCAAGCTCCGGCTGGGGTCGGGCACACCGCCGAGCCACAGCCGGGGTAGGGCGCATCCGGCTGTCTCCTCGCCGGGGCCGACACGGCGCCAGATGCCGCACGGTGAGAGCGGGTCGGCGATAATCCTCACTAAGCCCGACCGGGCGCCTCAGTGAGGAGGACGCTTCCCATGCGCATCGCAGCAGTCGTCATCGTCGTCTGGCTGGCGATCGGAGTGATCGCGGCGGCGCAGCGCGACTATTTCTCCGGTGGCAAGGCCAGTTGCGCCAAGTTCAGCACTACCGCCGTCACGATCGTCGCTGGGCCGCTCAACTATGTCGGTCTGAACCCGAAGGTGCGCTGCGAGCTCCCCCAGCCTTCGAAGTGACGCCTGCGCCCGGAGGTCGCGTCGCCGACTGCCGTCAGCGCGCGAGAGTCTGCAGCTTGGTATCCGGTTCGGCGATGACCACCATGTTGTCCTGATAACCGCCCCGCGCCGGATCGTAGCTGCCACCACACGTGATCAGCACGAGCTGTGTTGCGTGGCTGGCGAAGACACTCGGCCCGAATGAGGTCTTGGGGACCAGCTCGGCCGACACCACCTTGAACCGCTGGCTGAGTCCGGAGGCAGCGAGGCGCACCCGATCGCCGGGTTGCATGCCGAGCAGCTCAGCGAAACGGCCCAGGCCCTGCGCAAATGAGTCGACATGGGCCGCGACGACGATGCTGCCGTAGGGATCGCCCAGGCGGGCGCTTCCGTTCCACCAACCGGCACGGTTCACGTCAGCCGGGATGGCCAGCGCACCGTCGGCAGCTGTGGCACTGGTATCCACAGCCACAGTTGTCCCGCTCGGCAGCACGATCGACGATGGATGCCTCGCGATGACCTGCGACGGTGCCGCAGTTGCCACACCTGCCGCTCCGATGCTGCCGCTCGGGCGTGGCTTCGGACTAGGGCGTGGCTTCGCGCTCGGGGGTGGCTTCACGCTTGGCGCGGTCGACGATGAGGGGGCATTCGTGGTCGGTGCCGTACTGACGCTGGCATCCGCCCCGACATGAGTCGGGCTCGCAGACGACGACTCACGGGCGACCGCACCGGGACGGGTAGCGACCCAGACCGCGGCAGCGGCGACCGTGACCACCGTGGCGACCAGGGTCGCGATCCGCCACGAAAATTGGCTCAGCCGCCGGTGGCGGCCCACGGGTGGATGGTTTTCGCTCACCGGGGCTGGCGGCGAGGCCGAGCGACGACGAGCAGGCCCAAGGCGGCTAGGGCGGACAACGCCACGACGGCGCTCAGCTGGTGGCCGGTCCCAGCATCGCCGACGTGGTTCGTGGCGACGAGTCCTGCCTCACCGGCGTCGACCGAGGCCGGTGCGGGCGATCCTTTAGCGCTCAGCGGCAGCCGTTGCACGATAGTAGCCATACTCCCGTTCTCGGGCTGGCCAATCGCGAAGACGCGGGTTAGCATCCCCGGCTTGACCGGGAGCTTCACCGGTCCCAACAGCGGGTTCCCTTTCTCACCAGTCGGCACAATCTCGACGGAGTAGTTCGCGGCCGGCACCTCGGCCGTGACGAACTGGCCGTTGGCGATGTTGGCGAAGAGCAGCTTGTTGTCGACGCGTACATCGGCCGGCGGCACTACTGCGGTGTGCGCAACGGTGAGCCTGCCCTTCTGCGTGGAGACGGCTTTGATGTTGTTGTCGAACACGGTCACGTCCGGCTGCTTCGTGACGTCGGCGGGCCAGTGCAAGACCACGTCCATACTCGGCCGGGACACGTTGAAGGATGAGTCGATGGACCAACCCGGCGCGTCGAAGCTGATGCTGTGGTGGCCTTGAGACAGGGTGAGCGGACCGAGGATGCCCTTCGCTGCCAGCTTCTTGCCCACCGATGAACCGTCGATCGTCACGTCGACGGCCGCCCCGGGGACACCCTGGACGACGTAGACCTTCGACGGTGGGCGTGGGGCGGAACCGCCGGCCAGCGCCGCGAGTGGCGAAGCCGCGATGGCGCCGATTGCGACGAGGGTGAGCAGCAACCGCCCTCCGAGCCGTGCGTGCATCTGTTCTCCTTGACTCACAGTTGGGCTGCCGCACCGGGCCTCACGGAAACCGATGTCACGGGGAAATTGCGATAAGGCAATTACTCTGTGGATTCCTGTAAAGACTGTGTGCAATGAAGTTATCGAGTCTTGCCACACTCTGTCATTGAGCGGTTACTATTCTTTTGTTTCTCCTACAGTTTAGAAGAGAGATGGGGTGTTGTCACCTAGAGTGAAAACCATTCAATGCTGATGGCTCGAGCCGAGCGTTGAGACGTTCACCCTTGGGGAGACGATATGACTCAAGAAGCGGAACCGGAGACGCCGACCGGCGGTGCCGGCCGCGATGACCGGCCGCGATGAGTAGCCCTGAACCGGGCGACGGCTCGTCAGGCGACGCCGAGGAATCCGCGGCGGTCATCGAATTCCGAAGGCTTCGAGAACGGCTGTTCGGTGTTGAATCCAGCTGGCCGCCGCAATCGCACCGAGACACGCCGCCGAAGGTCTGGTCGGACGATAACCCGGTCGCCAAGCCTTTGCCAGAGTCGTCCCTCCCGGCCGACGCAGAACCCATTAGCACGGCCGATTCCGCCGCAACGGAAATGCCACCGACCGAGACCTTGCCCGACACTAGCCGGCTGGTGTGGGAATCATCTTCTCCGGACTCTCACGTAGCAGGTTCGTATCCGCCCGACACAGGGCCGGCGGGCGCGCCGGCGTCGGACGACCCGGCGACCGGCGACCCGGCGACGGAGGACCCGGCGACGGGTGACCCGGCGACGGACGACCCGGCGACGGACGCCTCGGTGACGGCTGCACCCACCTGGCAGACACCGGACATCGACTATCTTCAACCCACCGGCTACACCCGGGCCCGCAACCGCAGGAGACGTCTCGGCCTGGCGTTGCTGACGACCCTGGTCATCGCGGTGGCACTCGGATGGGGTTGGCTGGTCATCGGCCACAACAACAGCGTGGCCAAGGACCGGGCGGTTGGGGATGCTCCGAGGAGTCCCAGCCACAGCCGCCCCGCCGGCAAAGGAACCCAGACAGTTGGCGGCGGCGTCGATCCCATGACCCGTTCGGTCGTCCGCCTCGGCGGCGGGACGACCACGCACGTGGTCGAGCAGCACATCGTGGCCACCGCGGCGTCTACCTTGAGTCTCACGATGCCGGTGTGGAAGGGCTTCGTCATCCACCAGGGCTTTGATCCGCGGGTCCGCGATCTCGTGGTCCTCGCTAACGGGCTGCCGGCCGACACCGGAAGCACGGCATTGGCACAGGGTGACGCGCTCAGGGTCGCACTGCCGCGGGGCACGACCCGAGTAGTTGTTTCCTATCGGGCCACCGGCACCGTCGTCCGTACCGAGCCGTCATCTGCAAACCGCGCCCTCGCGCTGATCGGCGTGCTCGACGTACGTGGCACCGCAGACGCGAGCAGCACGGTGGAGATCAACGGCCCCGGCGTCCTGCAAGCAGGCTGCGTCCCCCCCGACCAGGTCTTGACGACCTGCGGCGGCTCGACGAGCCGCGGCTGGGAGGTCAAACTCGGCGCCGGCCAGCGAGACATCGACATCGTCGCCCAAGTGGATCTCCCGTAGCAGAACCCGGTCTGGCTCATGCCCGGCCAGAAGATCTCGGCGACTCAGCTCCCCGACGTAGGCTGAGGCATGACCGCTGCTCGCCGATGGTGCATCGTGGCCGTCGGCGTCGCCCTCCTCATCGCGGTTCCGATCGGTCTGCGCCTACTGCCGGCACAAGACTCCGCTGTGCGCGCCTCCGCGCTCCTCAAGCACATACGAGACTCCGGTGAGCTTGGCTATTCAGGGCTGGTCGAGTCCGACGGCGCGCTAGGGCTTCCGGTGTCCAATCAGTTCACCGATGTCGCGGACCTGCTCGGGGGACGTACGACGATGCGCGTGTGGTGGCGCAGCGGCACGGACTGGCGCGTCGACAAGATCCTGGCGACTGGCGAGACCGACCTCTTCCACGATGCCCGCGGCACGACGAGCTGGAAGTACGAGTCCAACCGCGCTACCCGAACCGGCAACGCCGAGATCCGGCTGCCCAACTCTTCAGACCTGCTGCCGCCGGCTCTTGCCCTGCGCCTGCTCGCCGATGCCGACCCTGCGGAGGTGAGCCGAATTCCGGCCGAACGGATCGCCGGGGTCGACGCCCTCGGGCTGCGGTTGGTTCCGCGGGATCGGCAGAGCTCCATCGGTAGGGTCGACGTCTACGCTGATCCCGACACCGGCCTGCCCGTCAGCGTGGCGGTGTTCGCGTCCGGTGCGAAGGCTCCGGCACTCAGGACGAAGTTCCTCGCCCTGACCATGTCGCCGCCTCCGGCTTCACTGACGCACCTCGCCCTGGCATCCGGAGCCGAGCTCCGGTTCGAAGATGTCGTGGACATCGCCGCCGCCGCCAACAAGTACGCCCCCGTTCGCGCGCCCTCCCGGCTTGTCGGCCTTCACCAGCGCAGTACCCACGCTGGTGCCGTCGGTGTCTACGGCCGAGGCGTCACGTTGCTCATCGCGATTCCGCTGTGGGGTCCGGCCGCCGGCCCGCTGCGCGACCAACTCGCGGTCACGCCCGGGGTGCGGATCGCCACTGTCGGCAGCGCGCTGTCCGTCGCACCGCTCAACCTGCTGCTCACACCGCCCGCCTTCGAGGACCACAGCTGGCTGTTCGTCGGCACGGTCACCCCATCCACGCTGACGCAGGCGGCCCACAAGGTCGTCGCCCATCCACCGCGGCAAGGGTTCACCGGCGGCGGCGCGGAGGCCCGATGATCGCTGTCGAGGGGTTGACCAAGCGCTATGGTGGCCTGGTCGCCGTCGATGGGATCGACCTCGAGGTGCAACGAGGTGACATCTACGGATTCCTGGGAGCCAACGGATCGGGCAAGACGACGACCGTGCGCATGCTGCTCGGACTCGTGCTACCCACGGCGGGCTCGATCCGACTGATCGGCCAACCGATGCCTCGCTCGGCCCGTCAGGTACTCCCGAGGGTGGGGGCGCTTGTCGAAGGTCCAGCGGCATACCAACATCTGTCCGGACACACGCACCTCGCCCTGCTGGACTCGATGGGCCCTGGCGGCGACCGGGGCACCCGCAAGCTGCGCATCGCGGACGTCCTCGAGCAAGTCGGACTGAGCGGCGTCGGGTCCCGGCCGATCAGGGCCTACTCGCTGGGGATGCGGCAACGGCTCGGGCTTGCCTCAGCGCTGTTGCGCACCCCCGAGCTGCTGATCCTCGACGAGCCGACGAACGGGTTGGACCCGCAGGGCATCCGCGAAGTGCGGGAGCTGCTGTTGGGCCTCAACCGTGTCGGCACGACGATCTTCCTTTCCAGCCACCTGCTCGCAGAGGTCGAGCAGCTGTGCACCCGCGTCGGCGTCCTCGATCAGGGCCGACTCGTGCTCGAGGAGGACCTCGCCGTCCTGCAAGCACCGTCGGGGCGCTACGTGGTCCGCACCCCGGACGTCGAGAAGGCACGGATTCAGCTGGGCGAGCGCGTCGGATTGCACAGCGGCCACCTGCTCGTGGTGAGCTGCGAGTCGCCCGCGGCGCTCAACGAGGAGCTCGTGCGGGCTGGCGTGAGGGTTGAGGCGTTGTCCCCGGAGCGGCGGACTCTGGAGGAGGTCGTCCTCGAGGCGACCGGTCCCAGCAGCGACCGGGTGGAGAGCGCGTGATCGCCACCGAGCTCCGCAAACTGCTGCTGAGTCCACGCACCTGGGTGACAATCGCCCTCCTCGACACGCTTCCGACGCTTGTGGCGATCTTGCTGGCGCTTACGGACCTGGGGCCGAGACCGGGCACCGGACCGGCCTTTCTCTCCGCCGTGTTGACCGACGGGAGTCTCTACCCGCTCGCAGCCATCGGGATCCTGCTGCCGCTCTTCCTTCCTGCAGCTGTCGCCGTCATGGCGGGTGACTCGGTAGCGGGTGAGGCGCAGGGCGGCACGCTTCGCTACCTGCTCATCAGACCCGTGGGCCGCACCCAGCTCCTGATCGCGAAGCTGATCGCGGTCATCGCCTTCGTCGTCCTCGCCGTACTCATCGTCGCTGTCACGGCGTACGGCGTCGGGACGCTGCTGCTCGGCAACGGTGACCAGGCGGCCCTGACGACGAGCGTCTCGGGCTCGTCGTTGTCGTCGAACCAGGTCATCTGGCGCACCGCCCTGGCCCTTGCCTATGCCACGTTGTCGATGTTGGGAGTGGCGGCCGTAGCGCTCTTCCTCTCCACGGTGACTGACTCGCCGCTCGCCGCGGCGCTCGGGGCGCTGGCCCTCCTGATCGGGTCGTCGCTGCTGCTCACCCTCGATGCGGCGCACACGCTTCAGCCCTACTTGCCGACCCGCTACTGGCTCGCGTTCGTGGATCTCTTCCGAGATCCGATCCTGTGGCGGGACTTGACGCACGGCGCACTTCTTCAGGGCGCCTACGTCGCGGTGTTCCTCGGTGCTGCCTGGGCGAACTTCACCACAAAGGACATCACGAGCTGAGGCGCGCGCAGTCTCGGCTCGTGGGCTGGATGGGGGGAGCGCTGCCAAGCTCGAGCAGCGTGATGGCGATGACCACCGGCGCTCGGGGCAGCTCGCTGTGCGACAGGCTCAGGTCCGCGCACACGTCCTGCACCCTGATGTCGACTGCTCCGGACAGCTCGGCCGAGTCAGCCGGGGTGACGACCTCGTCGTCGTCGGTCCAGATCGACACGAACTTCGGGCCGGGTGGCGTCTCGTCACCGGCGTTGAGAGCCCGCATCAGGACGCTGTCGGGAGCGAGCTGCTGGCAGGCCAGCGGACACTGACGCGGAGCCACGTCGACGGCGAGGCCGGCCACATCCGTGCCGTGGTGGGGAGCGGCCAGCGTCACCACCCGGCGGGCGAGGTTGCCACCGCCGAGCTCACGCACCCAGAGCCTGGCGACCACCCCGCCGGCGGAGTAGCCGACAACGTCGACCGACGCCGTCTCGGTGCGTCGCATCGCGGCCACGGCGACCGAGTTCAACGCCTCAGCCTCCTGCCGAAGGTCCCCGGTTCCCTGGCCGGGCAGCGACACGATTGTGACGTCGCGCCCAGACGACTTCACGGCCGCGGCGAGGTCGTCCAGCGCAGCGGTTGAACCGCCATACCCAGGTACGACCAGCACCGGTCCGAGCGTGTCCTGAGCGACGGGGTGTACGTCGTTCGCACGGCTCGAGCGGATCGCCACGGCGGCGACGACGAGCAGCGCCACCAGCACTATCGCCACCAGACCGAGCACGAACGTGCGGCGGGCCGGAGACAAGGCGTCGAGCATGCGACCCATCTTGCCCGGCCCCTATCATCCGGTCCGCCCGGTTCAGCCGCCGAGCGGACAATCATGACGGCCTGCGATGAGATGACTACACGAAGTGGCTTTCCTCTGACATGCTGCTTACCAGCATCCGACACGCAGTTGAGGCGGCCACCATGACGCAGCAGACCCGGCGACGGCGGGTCGCTCTGTGCTGCCTGCTGACTGTCACGGCGATGACTGTGCCGACGGCGATCTCCGCAAGAGCGGTGGTGGCAACCCCAGACGTCCCCGGAGCGACGTCACACAGGACCTCTCCGCCCGTGCTCCTGCCACCCCACCCCGACGGACTTCCGGCGCCTCAGCCTTTGACGGGGGCGGTGGACGCCGCCGCAGGCTACCAACCCCAGCTTGCCTGCCTGGCAACGGCGATGCCCGGCACGATCAAGTTACGGGCCCTCGCCCTGAAGACCTACGGGCACGGTGACTCCAGTCCCGCCACGCCGCGTGCCTGCACATCCGGCGGCTCGTCGGAGCACAAGGACGGCCGGGCCTGGGACTGGATGCTGAACTACGGCACGCCGGCCGACCGTAGGGTCGCGGCTGACTTCCTGAGCTGGCTCGTCAGGCCCAGCCCGACGGGGCAGCCCGGCGAGATGGCCTCCCGCCTGGGCGTCATGTACGTCATCTACAACCGCAAGATCTGGTCCTCCTATGCTCCCGGGTGGCGTACCTACACCGGCTATGACCCGCACACGAGCCACATCCACATCTCGTTGTCCTGGAACGGCGCACGCGCTCACACCTCCTTCTGGACCGGGAGGCTCTGGGCGAGCGACTTCGGCGCCTGCCAGTACTTCCAAGACCAGCCGGCCGCGGTGCCGAGCCCTCGGCCACGCACGACCCCCTGCCCTGCACAGGCCACAGCCCCCTTCACGTCGAGCCGGCAGCTCGCCTGGCTCGGCAGTAGCGGTGCGGACGTGGCACTGGCCCAAGGGCTGATGGGAACCCGAAAGACGAGCAGCTTCGACGCGGCAACTCGCCGCTCGGTGCTCCGCTACCAACGCCATCACGAGCTGCCTCGCACCGGAGCACTCGACGGCTCGACCTGGGCCAGCCTGCTGCCGTCCTCGGCCGAGCGCCATGTGCCGCGCTGGACGCCCGCCCGCGCAGCACTCTTCGGCCGCAACACCGGATACCCTGCTTTACGGCGGTCCTCGGCGGGCAGGGCGGTGTATGCGCTGCAGACGGCGCTGCGCCTGCCAGCCAACCGACGTACCGGCTTCTTCGCCGGCGTCACCCGATCTGCCGTGATCGCCTTCAAGGCCGACCACGGCCTGCCGCCGAACGGGGCGGTTACTCGCGACGTCTGGACGGCCCTGCCGGCCCCCTGACGATCATCTGATGCTCCTCGGCGTCGCATGTGTCGCGCGGTCGCGCGACGTGTTGGCCGAGGCGGCGTCCGTGCCACGCATGGGGGCGTGACACGGACGCCACACCACGCCGCCGGGGGGTCACTCCACCCCGGTGTAGTCGTGCTGCACGTTTCCCGGCGGGTCGGCGTGGCCACTCGGGCCGTCTGACGCGTCACTCTCAGACTGGTTGCGCTCGTCGGCGTGCTCGCCAGCGTGTGAGTCCGACTGGCCACGATCTGGGCCGGTCTGGTCACCCTGCTGCACGTTGTCGGTGTCAGCGCCGGCCAGGTCCCCCCGCTGCCCATTCTCGGTGTCGGAGCCGGGACGGTCACCGTTCTGCGCGTCCTTGGTGTCGAGGCTGGTCTGGTCGCCCTGCTGCACCTCGTCGGTGTCGACGCTGGCCACGGCGGCGTCGTTGGACGCGCGGCTCGTGGACTGCGCCGGTGTGGCCGGGTGATGCCCGGTGACCGCGACGGCGGCACCTGCCCCGATGGTGGCCGTGGCCAATACGGCGCCCGCCAGGACGCCGGCTCGTCGTGAGATCGTCGGCATGGTTTATCGGCCTCCTCTGGTTGCCCGATGGCCGCTCCATCGGTGCTTCCAGTGTCGATAACTCCGGCTGTGGCGACCCTGAGCCTTGCTGAGCCGAGGGCGCAGTGAGCGCCGGGCGCCCCCGGCTGCCGACTGGACCGAGCGGCCCTATCAGGCGACCGACGTTGACCAGAGCGCTGCCCTCCTGATGGAGTCTTTTAGGGTGCAGTCGTGAACTCTGTGACCAGTCCCCTTGTCCTTCCCGGTCCCGACGACAGCTGGCACGACTGGCTTGCCGCGCGTTGCAGCATCAGTCTCGACGCCGCCCGCGACGGCCTCCGCGTGCTGAAGAACGGCGCCCACGAGGACGCGGCGCTCGAGGTGTGGAACGACATCAACATCGCCCTTGCCAACGTGTTCGCGGTCGCCTCACTCCTCAGCCAGGTGCATCCGGACGAGCAGATCCGTGACGAGGCACAGCAGGCCGAACGCGAGGCGGACAAGCTGGCGACCGACCTCAGCCTCGACCCGGAGGCCTACGCCGCCCTCGAAGCCGTCGACGCCACCGCACTCGACGCCGATGCAGCTCGGCTGCTGCAGCTGACGCTCCGCGACTTCATCCGTGCCGGAGTTGACAAGGACGACCACACCCGCGAGCACCTCCGGAGGGTGGCAGAGCGCGAGACCGCGCTTGGACAGGACTTCTCCAAGAACATCCGCGACGACGTTCGTGTCGTTCGGCTCACGCGCGAGGAGCTCGACGGGCTGCCCGAGGACTACATCGAGGCGCATCCGGCCGACGACGACGGCCTGCACTCCATCACCACCGACTATCCGGACGTCTACCCGTTCCTGATGTTCGCCAGCGAACCGGATGCCCGCAGACGCATCCACGTCGCGTTCCTCTCGCGCGCGTGGCCGGCCAACGACGCGTTACTGCACGAGCTGTTGGCGCTGCGGGCCGAACACGCGTCGCTGCTCGGGTACGCCGACTGGACCGAGTTCGACGCAGAAGTGAAGATGATCGGCAGCGGGGCCGCCATCGGCGACTTCATCGAGCGGCTCGTCGCCGTCTCGGACGAGTCGGCTCGCCGCGACCGCGATGTGCTCCTTGAGCGCCTGCGCCGCGATGATCCTGGCGCGACCAGCATCGACCGCGCAGATGCGACCCACTACGCCGAGCTTGTCCGCCGGGAGAGCTTCGACGTCGACGCGCAGCAGGTGCGGCGGTACTTCGACTTCGCCAGGGTGCGAGCAGGCCTGCTCGACATCACCGGAAGGCTCTTCGGGGTCGGGTACGACGAAGTGGACGCCACCGCCTGGGACAGCGACGTCGCCGCCTACGACGTGACCCTCGAGGGGGAGCCTATCGGGCGTATCTACCTCGACCTGCATCCCCGGGACGGCAAGTACAAGCACGCCGCCCAGTTCGACCTGGTTCGGGGCATCAGCGGTAGGCAGCTCCCCGAGGGCGTGCTGGTCTGCAACTTCCCCCGCGGCCTGATGGAGCACTCAGATGTGGTGACCCTGTTCCACGAGTTCGGGCATCTCCTGCACCATGTGCTGGCCGGGCGCCAGCACTGGGTGCGTTTCTCTGGCGTCTCGACCGAGTGGGACTTCGTCGAGGCCCCCTCCCAGCTGCTCGAGGAGTGGGCCTGGCATGCCGACATCCTGCGCACATTCGCCACCGACGCCGATGGCGAGCCGATCCCGGAAGAGCTCGTCGCGAAGACGAGGGCGGCCCACGACTTCGGCAAGGGCTACCTGATGCGCACGCAGATGTTCTACGCCTCCGTCTCCTACCGCCTGCACCATGAACCGGTCGGCGACCTCACGGAGATGGTGAGGAGGCTCCAGACGACGTACGACCTGTTCCCTTACGTCGAGGGGACCCATTTCCATGCGGCTTTTGGTCACCTGCAGGATTACACATCCGCCTACTACACCTACATGTGGAGCCTGGTCATCTCCAAGGACCTGCTGTCGGCCTTCGACTCGGACGACATGCTCGAGACACGGACCGCACGCCGCTACCGCGACACAATCCTCGCTCCCGGAGGCAGCCGGGCCGCCGCCGACCTCGTCACGGAGTTCCTTGGGAGGCCGTACGACTTCGAGGCATTCGCCGGATGGCTCGCCGAGGCACCTGTCCCCGCAGCCACCTGAGACGGCCTGACGTGCTCAACCACCGGCCTCGTCCGTGCCGTCGCCCCCCTGTGCGCGTGGGCGGCCGAAGCGGAAGCCCTGCACGAGCGGGCATCCCTTCTCCTTCAGCCATCGCGCCTGCTGCTCGGTCTCAACACCTTCGGCGACCACCTCGAGGCCGAGCCCTGTGGCCATCCGCAACAGACCGTTGACCAACGCGCGCGCCTCTCGGTCCTGCGGTAGCCCCTCAACGAAGGAGCGGTCGATCTTCAACGTCGTGATCGGGAGCCGGTGCAGAGCGGTGATGCTGCTGTAGCCGGTGCCGAAGTCGTCGAGGGCGAGCGTCACCCCGAGGTCGGTCAGTCCAGCTGTGGACGTGAGCGTGGACGTCGACGCCTGCAGGATGGACGTCTCGGTGATCTCGATCTGAAGCCGAGCCGGCGCGAGCCCGACCAGTTCGAGCGCCTCAGCGACGGACGCCGAGAAGCTGGACTGGGCCAGGTGACGAGGAGAGATGTTGACGCAGACGACGGCCTGATCAGCCCACGTGGACGCGTCACGACACGCCTGCACGAGCATCCAGTGACCGATCTCTGTGATCAACCTGCTCTGCTCGGCGACACCCATGAACGTCGAGGGTTCGAGCAGGCCATGGGTCGGGTGCTGCCAGCGGACGAGCGCCTCCCGGGCGTGCACGGTGCCGTCACTGAGCCGCACGATCGGCTGGTAGTGGATGCGCAGCTCACCTTCGGTGAGTGCACGCTCTAGCTCGTCCTCGAGGGCCAGGTCCCGGACCGCGTCGGCCTGTGCTGCGCGGTCGAACACGTTGATCCGCGAGCGGCCCTGCTGCTTGGAGCGATACATGGCCGCGTCGGCCTCGTGGATGAGAGTGGTTGCGTCAGGCCCGCTGCCGAGGGTCAGCCCGAAGCTGCACGAGATGCTCGCCTGGCCCCATGCGAGGTCGTAGGGCCGGCCGAGCTCGCTGAGGAGACGCTCGGAGAGCATCTCGAGGTCGACCAGGTCGATGTCGTCCTCGCACAGCACGACGAACTCGTCGCCACCGAGACGTACCGCCGTGTCACCGTCGCGTATCGCCGATCCCAGTCGCACCGACACCTGCCGGAGCACCTCGTCGCCCGCGTCGTGACCGAAGACATCGTTGAGGTTCTTGAAGTGGTCCAGGTCGATGAAGACGAGCCCCACCTGAGTTCCCTCACGTCGACAGCGCGCCAGTGCGTGCTCCAGCCGGTCGTTGAGCACGATCCGGTTGGGCAGCCCGGTCAGCGGGTCGGTAACGGCACGCTTCGCGAGCTTCTCCTGGGCGCGCATCCGGTCAGAGATGTCGACCACCTGGACCACGAAGTAGCTCGGCGCGCCGCTGCCGTCATGCACGAGCGTCGTGCTCCGCTCGGTCCAGATGTGCTCACCCGTCACGCTGAGCAGCCGCACCTCAGACTCACAGGTCTGCAGGGTGCCCTCGACCATGGCCCGCATCGTCGCGACCACGTCGTCGCGGTCGTCGTGGTGGATAAGCTCGAGAAACGTCAATCGCTCGAACTCCTCTCGGGTGTACCCCGCGATGCGTGGCAAGGCGCTGTTGAACGTCACCCAGTCGCCCTGCAGGTCGATGACCGCCATCCCCATCGGCACGTTCTCCATCGCCAGCCGGAAGACGTCCTCAGCGGAGCGACGGGCATGCTCGGCCGCGACCCGCGAGCTCACATCTGTCGTGCTCGAGTGGATCTCCAGGACCCGGCCGTCGCTGCCGCGGACCGCGCGCAACATGGCCTCGACGTCGACGTAAACCCCGCCGCGTCGCTGCAACCGCAGGCTGAGAGCCGGGATCTCCTCCTCGGACGAGCGGACGAGTCGGCGGTAGGCATTGATGGCTGCGGGCAGGTCCTCAGGGTGGATGAGGTACGCCACGGGGGCTCCGACCAGCCCCTGAGGTGAGTAGCCGAGCAACCGGCGCACTGACGGCGAGCTCCAGGTGATGATGCCGTTCAGCGATGTGCGGGCGATGACGTCGCTGCTGTTGTCGGCGAGGAGGCGATACCTGGCCTCGGACTCGCGCAGCGCCAGCTCCGCCTTGAGCTCGTGCGGTACGCCCTGCAACAACGAGATCGCGGCGTATGGCGTCTCACCGCCTGGCTCGCACAGCGGCACGGTGGTGACCTCAAGCCAGACATAGCCTTCGTCAGCGTCTCCTGCAGGATGGTGCACGCCGACGACGGTGCCGCGCACCGGTGAGGCCGTGAGCAGAGCCTTGAGCACCGGGTTGTCGTCTCGGTGGAGCGGTTGCCCACGGGCGTCGAGGGATGCCCAGCGCGGGTCCCGCGCAGATCGCCCGATCATGTGTTCGAGGCTCAGTCCCAGCACCTGTTCGGCTGCCTGGTTCGCCGACACGAGCACGCCGTCGGCGTCGTGGAGGACCAGCGCGCGCTCGGTGTCGCCGACGGGTAGATCATTCTCCGCGGCGAGATCGACCAGCGAGGTGGCCGCCGCCTGCTCGAGCGGTGATGAGCCCTCAGGACCTGCGGGCACCTCGGTTTGACCGAGATGATGAGCCCGCATAGCGTCCCTTCCAATCTGTCCTGCGAGACCCCCACGCCTCAACCGCTGGTGTCAGTCGTGCGTCCAACATCAGGGTCAGTCAGCCGTCCCACTTTAGTCGGCCGAGCTTTGGTCGAGCCTGCAATCGCCGTACCCATTCGCTACTTCCCTCACACGCCTCGAGGACGGCGAAAATATCCCAAATCGCCACGAGCGTCGTTAGTCATGCGCTGACGCGTCCGGCACCGCAGCACCGGCTCGCCGAGGGTCGTCGTGACGCGGCTTCGGGTCGGCGCGGTGAGGCGGGGCCAACTGGCCCAACATCGTTCATCCGCTGTTTACCGATGCCGACCAGAGCAGACACCTCTGCTGCTTACCGTCCCCCACGTACACCAGAAAACCCAGTCTTGATCCCAGAGAGGGACCAACGTGAAAAGCAACCCCCTGCCGCATGCTTTGAAGCTGGGCGCCGCCGCCTTGACGGTGGCGCTCGCCCTGGCGGCCTGCAGCGCCTCGAACGAGTCCGGCACCGGCTCAGGCGGCGGCTCAGGCGGCAGCTCCCTGACCGGCGACCTCAACGGTGCGGGGTCTTCCGCCCAGGAGGCGGCGATGACCGCCTGGAAAGCTGGCTTCCAAAGCGCCCACCCGGATGTGACAGTCAACTACGACGCTGTGGGTTCAAGCGGCGGCCGCGAGCAGTTCATCGCCGGTGGCATCCTCTTCGCGGGCTCCGACTCCTACCTCAGCGACGACGAGCTCACGTCGGCCACGGACACCTGCGGCGGCCCCGCGATCGAGATCCCCGTCTACGTGAGCCCGATCGCGATCATCTACAACCTGCCCGGTGTCGACAACCTGCAGCTGTCACCGGAGACAATCGCGCAGATCTTCGCCGGCAAGATCACCACCTGGGACGACCCAGCGATCGCCGCGGACAACCCCGACGCGAGCCTCCCGAGCACCGACATCACGGCCGTCCACCGTTCGGACGGCTCGGGTACGACGGCCAACTTCACCGACTACCTCGACCAGGTCGACTCCACCGACTGGACTTATGGCGCGATCGACGAATGGCCGATCCAGGGTGGCGAGGGCGCAGAGGGCACATCGGGCGTCGTCGCCGCGGTGACGAGCGGTGAGGGCACCATCGGATACGCCGACGAGAGCCAGGCCGGCGACCTCGGCCAGGCGGCGATCAAGGTTGGCTCCGAATACGTCACAGCGAGCACCGAGGCGGCCTCCAAGATCCTCGACGAGTCCACGCCGGTGCAGGGACGCGACGCCACGACCGACCTGGCCCTGACGGTCAACCGCACGTCGACCACCAGTGGTGTCTACCCCATCATCTTGATCTCCTACCAGATCACATGCTCGACATACGACAGCCAAGACAAGGTCGACCTCGTGAAGGCGTTCGAGTCCTACGTGGTCAGTGCCGACGGACAGAACACCGCCGCCCAGCAGGCCGGCTCCGCCCCCATCACCAGCGCCCTCACCACGAAGGCACAGACGGCGATCGACACGATCGCAGTCAAGTGACCTCGAGTCCGTCGGCAGCCCGCACAACCGCGGACCACCGGCGGACCCGTCGTCGTCGTAAAGGAAAACCCTGATGCCCACCTCGACATCGGTGGAGAGCACAACCAGCCCTCCGCGGCGCGCCGGCGACCAGCTCTTCAAGGGGCTGGCCACTGGCGCCGGTGTGTTGATCGTCGTCGCCCTCGCCGGCGTCGCGATCTTCCTGACGTATGAGGGTGTGCCCGCGTTCACGGCCGCGAAGAGCGAGATCCCCGGTGGCAACGGCGTCGTGGCCTACATCTGGCCGCTCGTCTTCGGCACCCTGCTGGGCGCGGTGATCGCGCTCCTCATCGCCACCCCCCTGTCCATCGGTGTCGCCCTCTTCATCTCCCACTACGCCCCCCGCAGGCTGGCAGGGCCGCTCGGTTACCTGATTGACCTCCTTGCCGCGGTGCCGAGCGTCGTCTACGGCCTGTGGGGCATCTATTTCCTGGCACCTCGGATGGTTCCCCTCTTCGAGTGGCTCGAGAAGCACCTGGGCTTCCTGCCCTTCTTTGCTGGCCCGACGTCCGTCACAGGCCGCACGATGCTGAGCGTTGGCGTCGTCCTTGCGGTGATGATCTTGCCAATCAGCACCGCACTCAACCGGGAGGTCTTCTTGCAGACGCCCCGACTGCACGAGGAGGCGGCGCTGGCGCTGGGGGCGACCCGCTGGGAGATGGTCAGGATGACCGTCTTCCCGCACGCACGCTCGGGAATGGTGAGCGCGGCCATGCTTGGCCTGGGGCGCGCGCTGGGAGAGACCATGGCCGTGGCCATGATCTTGTCGGTGTCCGATGTCGTGACCTTCAACGTCATCAGCAACACCAACCCCTCCACAATCGCCGCCAACATCGCACTCAAGTTCCCCGAGGCGACCGGTGTGGAGGTCAACGTCCTGGTGGCGAGCGGACTTGCGCTCTTCCTGATCACGTTCGCCGTCAACTTCGTCGGCCGCGCCGTCGTCGGCCGGCGCAAAGAGTTCTCGGCAGCCAACTGACATGGCCACCCAGCTCAAGACCGACCCGCCGCGCGACGCTCCACCCGCCCCTGCTGAAACGCGCTGGGAAGCGGCGAAACTGCCACGATGGGCGCCACTCGGGTTCGCGGCGGTCGGGTTGGTGGTGGCCGTCTTACTGCGCACAACCGGCACCGGAATCGCGCTCGCGGTCCCCGTCGGTTGGGCCGTCTTCGTTGTCGGGCTGACCGCCGCATCGCGAATCGTCGAGGGCGGCCGCAAGGCCACCGACAGACTGGCTACGAGTCTTATCTCGAGCGCCTTCCTGCTTGCGCTGCTGCCACTGGGCACGCTGCTCTTCCAGGTGGTCAGCAAGGGAGCGCCCGTCTTGAGCGGGCAGTTCCTGACGTACTCGATGCGCAACGTCGTCGGGGAGGGTGGTGGCATCTATCACGCCATCGCGGGCACGCTCATCGTCACCGCTCTTGCCGCGGCCATCTCGATCCCGGTGGGCATCATGACCGCCGTGTACCTCGTCGAGTACGGCCAAGGTCGGCTGGCCGCGGCGATCACGTTTCTCGTCGACGTCATGACGGGCATCCCGTCCATCGTGGCCGGCCTGTTCGCCTATGCGCTGTTCGTCATCTTCTTCGGCGAGGGCATCCGGATGGGGTTCGCCGGCTCGGTGGCCTTGTCGCTGTTGATGATCCCGCTTGTGGTGCGCTCGTGCGAGGAGATGCTGAAGCTCGTCCCCAACGAGTTGCGTGAAGCGGCGTACGCGCTCGGAGTCCCGAAGTGGCGCACGATCGTCAAGATCGTCATCCCCACGGCGCTCGCAGGCATCATCACCGGGATCACCATCGCCGTCGCACGCATCATCGGCGAGACGGCGCCGCTGCTGATCATCGCCGGCGCAACCGATTCGACAAACCTCAACCCTTTCAGCGGCCGGATGATGACGATGCCCGTCTTCATCTACGGCCAGTACAAGAACCCCGGGATCCCCCCGGAGTTCAGCCAGGAGCGGGCATGGGGAGCTGCGCTTGTGCTGACGATCATCATCATGCTGCTCAACCTCGCCGCCAGGCTCATCTCCTACTACTTCTCCCCCAAGACCAAGGCATGACGGGCGTCCGCGCCCGCCGTGCGAACCGAACCGAGGACTATCGTGGCCAAGAGCATCGACGTCAGTGACCTGAGCATCTTCTACGGCAAGTTCAAGGCCGTCGAGGACGTCACGATCCCGCTCGCGGCGAGGTCGGTTACGGCCCTGATCGGGCCGTCCGGCTGCGGTAAGTCCACGTTTCTGCGCTCGCTCAACCGCATGCACGAAGTCATCCCGGGAGCCTGGGTCGAGGGCAAGATCGTCATCGACGGGCGCGACCTGTACGACGAGGAGGTCGACCCCGTCGAGGTGCGCCGACAGATCGGGATGGTCTTCCAGCGTCCCAACCCGTTTCCGACCATGTCGATCTACGACAACGTCCTCGCCGGCAAGCGGCTCAACGGCAAGCGCCTCAACAAGGCCACAGCCGACGAGGCGGTCGAGAAGTCGCTCACCGGCGCGAACCTCTGGAACGAGGTCAAGGACCGACTGAACCGACCCGGCTCCAGCCTGTCCGGCGGCCAGCAACAGCGCCTGTGCATCGCCCGGGCCATCGCGGTCGAGCCGCAGGTGCTGCTCATGGACGAGCCTTGCTCGGCCCTCGACCCGATCTCGACAAGTGCGATCGAGGACCTGATCCACGAGCTCAAGGAGCGCTACACCATCGTCATCGTGACCCACAACATGCAGCAGGCTGCCCGCGTCTCCGAGACGACGGCCTTCTTCAACCTCACCGGCGTGGGCCAACCCGGCCGGTTGGTCGAGTACGGCGCGACCGCAAAGATCTTCTCCAACCCCGACAACACTGCCACCGAGGCCTACATCTCCGGTCGATTCGGCTGAGAGCGCATCAGCTGCGGCACGTCACCCCTTGATGTGCATCTCGCTGACCACCTCGAGGCCCGGATCATCGTCTCGACCTTCCTCGACGACTCCGCGCTCCCACCACATCGAGACGTCGCGACCGTGGCACTCCAGCGTTGCCAGGTTGTTGTCGAACCAAGGACCCTTGATCGTGTGCCACCAAAATGGCGGGTCGGGCACCTTCGCCGACCTGGCCAGCAGCCGGCCGATCCCCCGGCCGGTGTTCTTCGACGAGAACGCCGTGGCATAGCGGATCGCGTAGGGCAGCGGGTTGCGGATCGGTGAGCAGACGGCCTGCAAGATCCGGCACTCGCCGTCTCGCTGCACCTCGGCGACGTAGGAGTTGTGGACGTCGCCGGACAGGAACGTCACGGTGGCCGGGGCTTTCCCCCGCTTGCCGTCGGCCAGCTCGCAGACCATCGCCGCCACCTTGCGGAAGCTGTCTTGGAACGCTGCCCAGTGCTCGAGATCGACACCCTGCCTGATCCGCTCCCCCACTGACTTGGCCCGACGGCCCCAGGCACCCATCGCGACTGCCTCGTCCCATGCCTCCAGCTCGTGCAGGCCGCGCGACAACAGGAACGGTAGGGACGTGCCGATGAAGACGTGGTCGTGGTCCCCCTGCAATTGAGCGTCGAGCCAGTCCATCGCCTCGCCGTCGAGGATCGCCCGGTTCTCGGGCTTGAGCACCCGGGCGGCCCGGGAGTCGACGACGATGACCCGGCTGTTGGCGATGTCGCGGGCATAGCTCCACCGGTAGGTGTCGGGTGCTTCGTCGACCCGCCCCGCGAAGTCGTCCAGTACCTGCCCCAGGTCGGCGTCGCCGCCCGCGTCGCGAGCCGCCACGACCTGCTTCCAGATCTCGTCGCTGGCACGGTCTGCAGGTGAGAGGTTGCCCAGGTGCTGGTACACCCAGTACGACGCGAGTCCGGCGACGATGCGCCCACGCCACCACGAGGTCGCGTTCATCTGCTCTCGCCATGCCTCAGACGTGTTCCAGTCGTCCCGGATGTCATGGTCGTCGAAGATCATGGCGCTCGGCAACGTCGACAGCAGCCAGCGGTTCGCGGGATCAGTCCAAGCCAAGAAGTAGAGGTGGGCGTACTCCTGGTAGTCCTTCAGTTCCTCACCGGGTGGCTGGTCCGGGTCGCGCCGCGCCTCGATGAACTCGCGCATCGGCTGAGACGTCTCGTCGGCGTACACCTGGTCACCGAGGAACAAGATCAGGTCCGGCCACTTGTCGTCGCTCGACATCATGTGCAGGGCGTAGGCGCGCATCGCATCGACACCATGCTTGCGGTTGCCGGCACGGTCGTGCGAGATGCTCGTGCGGCAGGAGCCGAAGGCCATCCTCAGCTTGTCGCCGGGGACCAGCGTCGCGATCCGGCTGGGGGGGAACTCGCTGTCCGCCGGCGGCCACACCTCAGTGCCGTCGATGTCGACGGTGTACTCAGCGATGCATCCAGGCTCGAGGCCGTCGACCTCCACCAGCGCATAGTGGTGCCCGTGCACGCTGAACGTGCCGGTCGTCCACGTCCCGCCCACCGCGTGCACGGAGACTTGGCTCGCCGACTTCGCCTCCACCCAGATCGACGCGGATGTCTCGTCGACGAAGCGGAGCAGGGGACCGAGGACCAGGCTGTTGTCAATCACCCGGCTATTTCTACACCGTCGAGGCCACGTGGGTCGTACAGTCGGCAACTCAGGAATAGCCGAGGTCGTGGAGGCGCTCGTCGTCGATGCCGAAGTGGTGGGCGATCTCGTGCACCACCGTGACCTGGATCTGGCGTTGCACCTCGTCGGGGTGGGCACAGATCCGCAGCGTCGGCAGCCGGAAGATCGTGATGCGGTCCGGAATCGTCATCACGTACGCCGAGGTGCGGTCGGTGAGTGGCACGCCCTCGTAGAGACCCAGCAGGTGTGCCTCGTCGGGCAACTCGTCCTCGACGAAGATGGCCACGTTGTCCATGAGTGCCGCGAGCTCGGGCGGGAGGCAGTCGAGGGCCTCTGCCACCAGCTGCTCGAACTGCTCCGCCGCGATGTCGATCACAGTGGCAACCCTAGATCCCCGCCTAGCTGTGATAACCAGCCAGCATTCGACTCTGTCACTGTTGTCGTTGTCGCCCGGGCAGCTCGACGCGCCTGGCAACTCAGCCGACTGAGGCGTGCATCTCCCACACCAGCACCCGGGCAGCGGCAGGCGCCGCCCCGGCGATCGCGATTCCCCCCATCCCGGTGATCGCGGCACTGTCGCCCTCGGACATCGAACCAACGGTGTCGAGGTCGACCCGACCGGTGACGACGAAGACATGCAGGTACGGCGCCTGCGGGAGCGGGAGCGACGCGCCGGGGCTGATGCTTCCCACATGCAACGCAGCCGCCGACTGGCCGAGGCCGACGCCCACCTCGTCTCGATGCCGCGGCAGACCGCTGGCCACCACGGCAAGGCTGCCCGGTTGGACGCCTGCGATCGGGCGCTGCGCGTAGCTCGGTTCGCCCCCCGGCTCGTCGGGGACAACCCACATCTGCACGAAGCGCACAGGTTCTATGTCGCAGGCGCCCCGGTGCTGATCGGGAGCGGTCTCCGCGTGCACGACTCCATGGCCCGCGCTCAGCCGCTGAGCCGTGCCAGCCGGGATGCGGTTGTGCCGGCCCGCCGAGTCCTCGTGCACCAGGGTCCCGGTCACCACCCAGGTAACGATCTCGGTGTCACGGTGCTCGTGGGCGCCGAATCCATGTCCCGGCTGCACGGTCTCGTCGTTGTGTGCGAGCAGCAGACCGTACGACGTATCGTCCGGGTCGTAGTGACGGCCGAACGAGAAGCAGTGCCACGAGGTGATCCCGTCGGCCCGGGTCACGTAGCGATCAGCCGAGCGGCGTACCCGGATCTGCGGCGACACCATGGCCCGGCCTCCTCTCGACGCGACCGGACGGGCATCCCGGTGTCAGCCAGTCTCGCGCACGCAGCTCCTGCAGCGCCGAGAGTCTCCCCTGAGGAAACCCTGACGAGTGGACGAGCGGACTCCCGCGAGCGTCTCAGCCGAGTCGACATCGGTTTGGAGCGCTCCGGCGCTAGCCCCTATGCTGGGGCGGTCCCCGACGGTTTCTCGCGCGAGATGCCCGGGCTTAGGCCCCCATCGTCTAGTGGCCTAGGACGCCGCCCTTTCACGGCGGTAGCACGGGTTCGAATCCCGTTGGGGGTGCTTCGTGCGCTATCGTGGGCGGTCTAAAGCCGCGCACGTGAGTGTGCAAACCTGGCCCCGTAGCGCAGCTGGTTAGCGCGTCGCCCTGTCACGGCGAAGGCCGCGGGTTCGAGTCCCGTCGGGGTCGCTGCAAGCTTCTCACGCCATCCAGGGTGGGACGTTTTCTGCTGTCCGTCGCGGCATACTCGTGGGGCGATGGTCTGCTGTACGGTGGCTCCGCGCGTGAGCGATGCAGCCACGGCTACCGTGCATCCAGGCCTGCGCCATGCCGCTACACTGTTGCCGCTTCGACGCCAGTCGGCGCACGTCCATGTGCGGTGATGGGCACGACAGTAGGCCAGGTAGCTCAGTCGGTACGAGCGTCCGCCTGAAAAGCGGAAGGTCGCCGGTTCGATCCCGGCCCTGGCCACCCCTCTGTCACCAGCGCATGCCCCTCTGACCAGCGGTTGTCTTTGGCCACGCTCAGCTTCTACGACGCGCTGTTCGTCGTACTCGCCGCGCATCTCGACGTTCCGCTAACTCATCGGCGACACTTGGCTGAGCAGGGCGCCAAATCTTCCCTGCCGAGCCGAGCTGGTGTAACACCGGGCCGAAGGCATCTCGCAGTACGATCCGGCTGCGCGACTGCGAGGGCATCCCGAGAGAGTCGCTGAACAGCCCCCATACCGCCTCAGCGGCGACGTCGTCACTCCGCAGCAGTTTCGACAGCTGCTCGACCCTGTCGCCCCTCCCACGCCACGACTGCGGCTGCTCAGACCCGCCATGCCGTATGTCGGCGCCGAGTACGCCGACTACGCCGGTGGCATCGAAGGCCGCCATGTCGCCTGAGGAGCGTCTCACGTGGCGATGTGCGCTGTTGGCTCAGCGCATCATCTTGCGCATCACCCAACGCGGATGGCCGCCGCTGCGGCCGGTGGTGGGCGCTGCGCGCTCAAAGCCGGCACGCTCAAAGAGCTCGACAGTCCCGACGTAGCCCGAGATGACGTCGACGCGGCCGCCACGAGCGTCCACCGGATAGCCCTCGACCACCTCGGCGCCATGTGCCGCCGCATACTGAACGGCACCGGCCAGCAGTCGGTGCATCAACCCGTGCTTGCGGTACCCAGCCCGAACGATGAAGCAGACGGCGATCCATGCGTCACGGTCGTCCAGGACCGGGATGGTCCGAGAGTTGAGCAAGCGCCGGTAGCTCGAGCGTGGCGCGATCGAGCACCAGCCGGCCACGATGTCGTCCACATAGACCAGCACGCCGGGGCCAGGCTCGGTCGCACACTCCGCGCGCATGCGATCCGGCCGCTCGCGTGCGGGCACGCGACTGTCTCGGTAAGCCATGCACCAGCAACCGCGCGCATCAGGTCGTTGCGTGCCAACGACGGCGGCGAAGTCCTCGAAACGGCCCCACGCAGGCCGCACGTCGATCGTCGGCTCGTGGTCGGTCAGAAACCTCGGTATCGCGGACATGACCAACAAAACTACCCATCAAGTCCGACTGGCGAACCGAAGCAGGTGTTGACTTCATCGACGGCTGAACAAGCGGTGCGAACCCATCGTCTGGTCCACGACGGCGGGAGCGTTTTCTTGACTGATTCCAGTTAACGGGTGAGACTGCTCCATGGTGGAGCTATCACGAAGAGACCCGGATGCAGGCTCGCTGCTGCGTGAGGCGGGGTTGCGTGTCACTGGCCCACGGGTCGCCGTGCTGGGTGCGCTGGGCGAGCACCCGCACGCCACTGTCGGTGATTTGGCGATGCATGTGCGTCGTGCTCTTGGCTCGGTGTCTACCCAGGCGGTCTACGACGTCCTGGCAGCGTTGACCAACGCAGGCTTGGTGCGGTCCATCGAACCGGCGGGGTCGCCCGCGCGGTATGAGACCCGGACCGATGACAACCATCACCACCTCGTCTGCCGGTCGTGCGGCCTGGTCGTGGACGTCGACTGTGCTGTCGCCGCGGCACCGTGTTTGACCCCACCCGAGGCGTCCGGCTTCCAGGTCGACGAGGCCGAGGTCGTCTTCTGGGGTTACTGCTCCCCGTGTCAGATCATCCGACAAACAATTGAGGAGAACTCACCATGACGACACCTGTCAACGGTCCTACCACTACCAACGCGGGCGTCCCTGTGGCCAGCGACGAGCATTCCCTGACTCAAGGGGTCGGCGGTGGCGTCTTGCTGCAGGACCACTACCTGATCGAGAAGATGGCGCAGTTCAACCGCGAGCGGGTGCCGGAGCGGGTCGTGCATGCAAAGGGTGGCGGCGCCTTTGGTGAGTTCGTCGTCACCGAGGACGTGAGCGCGTACACGAAGGCCGACTTCCTGCAGCCGGGCAAGAGGACGGAGATGCTTGCGAGGTTCTCCTCGGTGGCCCCTGAGCAGGGCGGTGCCGACACGCAGCGCGACCCACGTGGCTTCGCGCTGAAGTTTTACACTGAGCAGGGCAACTACGACATGGTAGGCAACAACACGCCGGTCTTCTTCGTCAAGGACCCCATGAAGTTCCAGGACTTTATCCGCAGCCAGAAGCGGCTGCCCAACTCCGGCCTGCGGAGCAACGACATGCAGTGGGACTTCTGGACCCTGTCGCCCGAGTCGGCGCACCAGGTGACATGGCTGATGGGCGACCGCGGCCTGCCCCGAACCTGGCGGCACATGGACGGCTTCAGCTCGCACGCCTACCAGTGGATCAACGCCGCCGGGGACAAGTGCTGGGTGAAGTACACGTTCAAGACCGACCAGGGCAACGAGCACCTCGCTCAGGCCGACGCGGATGTGCTCGCCGGCACCTCACCGGACCACCACCGCCAGGACCTGTTCGGCGCGATCGACAACGGTGACTTCCCGTCCTGGACTCTGTACGTGCAGATCATGCCGCCGGGCGACGCGGACGGCTACCGGTTCAACCCCTTCGATTTGACCAAGGTGTGGCCGCACCCGGACTACCCGCTGCTCAAGGTCGGCACAATGACCCTCAACCGCAACCCGGACAACTTCTTCGCCCAGATCGAGCAGAGCTCCTTCGAGCCGTCCAACTTCGTGCCCGGTATCGACACCAGCCCGGACAAGATGCTGCTCGGCCGGCTCTTCTCCTACCCCGACGCGCACCGCTACCGCATCGGCACCAACTACACCCAGCTGCCCGTCAACGCCCCGAAATCGCCGGTGCACTCATTTTCCAAGGAGGGCGCCATGCGCTACACCTGGAACGACCCCAGCATCGCGGTGTATGCCCCGAACTCCCACGGCGGCCCCGCTGCGGACACTGGGACGTACGCCGACGGCGCCGGCTGGTCGGCGGGCGGTGACATGATGCGCTCGCCGTACGTGCAGCACGCGGAGGACGACGACTGGGGCCAGCCAGGAACCCTCGTACGGCAGGTGATGGACGACGCAGCGCGCGCCCGCCTGCTCAGCAACATCACCGGTCACCTGCTCAACGGTGTCACCGAACCGATCCTGCAACGCGCCTTCCAGTACTGGTCCAACGTCGACGCCGATCTAGGCAAGAAGGTGGAGGAAGCCGTCCGTTCCCAGCAGGACAACGAGGCTCCCACCACCGGGCAAAGCCCGACTCAGCCGGGCGACGAGGCCGCCACGGTCTGACATCGGCTTAGCCCATAACTGGTTCCCGTGTCGATCGCCGGCGCGGGCTGCAGCCGGGTCCGTATCCGCTCACCACGGGGGTCGGCAGGCCCGGGCCGCGTCGCCGCGAGGGTGCCGTTTGCGGCGGGCTGGGCGCGTGCATCGGCGGAACCGCGCGAACGGCGCGGCCTGATGGCTGGGTTGCACCCTGGACGCCATGGTCAGGAGGTGTGCCCTTACTCGACCTGCTGTTTCTGACGATCGGGGGCTGGGGCGAGAATCCCGGCTAGCTTGACCGACACGAAACCTAAGGCGCACCCGATCAGAAGCGAGGCAAGCGTGTCGACCCATACCCAGCCGAAGGGCGTCGAGAGCACGCCGCCGAACGCACCTGCACCTGCGGTGGCTGGGTCGCCCAGTGCCTTGACGCTGTTGCCGACGCCCCCACCGCTCGGTGCCCAGTTGTCCAGGCCAGTGGCGATCCACCAGAAGATGGTGGAGGCGAAGGCGCCGAAGATCCCCGGCACGTAGTACCAGTCACCGATAACCGACAACAGCACGAGGAGGAACGCAACAACCGCAACCACCAAAGAAATGCCCCAGAAGTCGGGTAGGTCCGCGATTTTCGGTGCCAGGGCCATCACGACCAAGGCGCCGACCGAGCCAATCACTGAGGCCGCAAGGACCTTCGTGAGAGCGGCCATGTCCGCCCCGGCGGCAAAGAAGAGTCCCCACGAGACAAATGCCGCCGGCACGATGAGATGGAAACTGCTCGGGAGGCTCAGGCCGATGCCGAGATCGCCGTCGGTGACCCAGTGGAACGTGAAGTTCAGGCTGAACTCGACCCAGACGAACGCGAGGACCGCGATGACGAGGGCGAGCGGAGCGGCGGCTTTTGCACGAGAAATCATGATGAGCTCTCCTTACGACGTGTGCGCTGGGCGAATCACCGGTGCCCGCCGCCTCGCTCCCGCTGCGTTTGACAAGATCACTCCCGCACTCGAGGGGCTTGCGGAAGTCATGCCTGCATCTTTCCGATGCCGACGAAGAGCATGCACGTGCCAGGCTTCCTCAACGGCGATGAACGCAGCTAACGCGATTCAGTAGTGGCTTAAGGATTCGCTCCATCGACTCCTCAAGTAGTCGACCGGCGCAGGTTCGCCGGCGACAGTGTGCGAATGATTATCGGCGAATTCCGCTTGGTGGAAGGTCTCAGTTTGCGACTCCGGAGGCCCAGCGGTGGCAGAAGGTACCCGGAGGCGCATTCCCGTCAGGGCGTTCGACGGGCAGCAACGCGAGTTGTCACTAAGGTGACGTTTGGGAGGGAACTGGTGGGTTCGGGTCTCTAGGAACTGATGGGCTACTACCCGAGCAACCTCTACAACAGCGGGAGACCGCGGCGACGGACCTGGCGCCGACCCCCTGAGTCCGGACGGCCACGTGCCTCGCCGACGGCGGGCTACATACTCGCTGGAGGGGAGCAGGTCAGGGTGGGGGAGCCTCCCACATTCAATCCGAACCCCAAGCCGCCTCGCCGATCTCAAATCGATCCGACCCGCGGTGCCTGGAAGGCGACGGAGACCTCGCTCAGGGGATTCGTCCGCTTTTGGACTTGCGCCTAGCGCCCGGGCCGACGGTACCTCTGGACCTCGCCACGATGACGACCACCGCTGGACCGAACGTATCCGCGGCACGACCCGTCGCCGCAGAACGCACGTGGGTCAGCATTTCTGCTTCTGGCACTGAGATGTCTACAGTCGGGTTGCTCGGGGCCGACGGTCCCGCCCACCAGATCGGAGCACGCCAATGCGCCTGTCCACCCGCAACCAACTGCCCGGAACCGTGACGTCCGTGCAGACTGGCGCGGCCATGGCCGTGGTCAAGGTAACCCTCGACGGCGGTCAGCAGATCACCGCCTCGATTACCAAGGAGGCGGTCGAGGACCTCGAGCTGGCCGAGGGCAGCAAGGTCACGGTGCTGGTCAAGTCGACCGAGGTCATGCTCGGCATCGAGTAGACAGCCGAACGAGTCGCTGACGTCAAGTCAGGGATCACCCGGTGATGGCTCACCCACTCCACTCGCGTTGCGATCCGTGGGGTTCACCGAGCTGGCCACCCTGCGCCTGGGACACTGACCTCGGTCCGCAACACCTGGCCCTCCCACGCCGCATCCCCGCCCAGTCCGGCCATTCCCGGCCATCGCGCGGCCACAACGTACAGCGTTGACCCGCCCGCGCCGCCGAGCATGCAGGCGAAGCCGCCGCGGTCGAGCGGGACGGTCTCGAGCACCTCCCCGCCCTCGGCCACCCGCACGCAGTGCTGGTGCGGCACGTCCGCATACCAGGCTGCACCCTCGGCGTCGAGGCAGATGCCGTCGGGCGCCGCGTCGCCGAGGTCGGCCCACACCCGACGGCCGGCGAGGCTGCCGTCGACACCGATGTCGAAGCCGACGAGCTGATGGCGGTAGGAGTCGGCAACCACCAGCGTCAGATTGTCGCCGGTTACGGCCATCCCGTTCGGGAAGGCGATGTCCTCGGCAACCACTCGGGCATGACCGCCCGGCGTGACAAGGGCGACGAAGCCGGGTTGCACCGCCCCCTCGGGCGGGCCAGCGGTGAACTCGAAGTTGCCGCTGTTGACGTAGGCGTTGCCACGACCATCCACGACGATGTCGTTGTAGCCGTACGGCGACAACGCGGACAGGTCGGCGTGGGTCACCAGGCTGCCGTCGTCCTGAAGGGCCAGCAGCGCCATCTGCTGGTTCGAGACCAGGACCAGGCCGCCGCCGGCAAGAAAGTCGAAGCACAGCGGAAGCGACTCATGATGGACGATGAGCTCGCTCGCACCGGCGTCGTCGATCGCGACGATCTCGCCTGCGATCCAGTCACTGAACCACAGTCGGCCGGCGTGCCAGCGGGGCGACTCCACCAAGCCAAGGCCGGTGCGCAGGACATCCATATCGGTCATCACTTCTCCCTGTGGCGAGAGGATTGGGAGGGCTCGTCCACGTTAACAAGCACCGCCGAGAAGCGTCCCTGGCTGTCCAGGAGCGCCTCGGCACTCCGCCAGTCGAGGTAGCCGTCTACGCGCCGAGGTCGTGCGGACAACCTGGCCGGGGCGCCCGACGGCACGTGCCCGTAGGGTCGGTCCTCATGCAGATCTCGGTGCTTGGCGCGTCGGGCTCGTGGTGAAAGGTGCCAGGCGCCGCCGATGAGGTCGTGGTCGTAGCCGGTTTGGGGCGGGCGCTGGTGATCAGGTGTCGGCCCGTCCGGTCTCAACCAGCGCGGCGAGGTTTGCCAGAGCCATCCGCGTTCCCGTCGCGTTGTCCGCGGCCGGCACACCGTCGGGAATCCCGTCGTGCACCACGAGCACGTCAGTGCCACCGTCCGTATCGGTCAGCGTCGTCGTCATCGTCATCGTTCCGCGCAGTCCGGGAACTACGGTTTCGAACTCGAACACTTCGACCACCAGCTCGTCGGGCACGAGCTTCGCGAAGTAGCCGCGGTACGTGTCTGTGTGCGACAACGATTTGCCGGCCTTGCCGGGCTCGTCGTACGTGAGTGAGATCCGGAACGAGCCGCCTTCGCGGGCGTCGAACTCGTGTACGTGGCCGTTCATACCAGCTGGCACCCGCCATCTCGCGAGAGCGCCCGCGTCCAGGAGGGCTCGATATACGACCGAACGCGGAGCGCTCACGTGACGCGAGACCTGCGTCGAGTACATATCGGCCAAGCTACAGCTCGGTGGTCCGAGCTCGCTTCTGGCGGCCCACTGATCCGAGCAATGGATCGCTTGCGGCCGGCCTTCAGCACAGCCCGTCGAGCCAGCTTCGATGCCAAAGACCATTGCCGAACTGGGAGACCATGTCGATGAACTGCTCGCCCACGCAGGGGACGCCGTGATCCCACATTGGCCGGCCGAACGGCAGCCGGTCGGCGGCGGCGAAGCGGGTGGGGTGTCCTGCGCCGCCTGCTACGCGCGTGGAACGGGCCCGACTCAGTCAGTCCTGGGAGCGGCGCCTGAATGCCGCCAGGGCGAGCGGCGCGAAGGCCACGGTGAAGATCATCGACCACAGGATCGAGGAGATCACCGGATACTGCAACGGCAGCTGCGCATCAGCCGTAGGTCCGGGACCGTTGCCCCACAGCTCACGACAACCGGCAGTGAGTGCCGAGACGGGGTTCCATTCAGCAATGATCCGAAGCCAGGTCGGCATGTCGTCGGGCCTGGCGAAGGTGTTGGCGACGAACGTCAAGGGGAACATCACGGTGAACATGAACCCCTGGACGGCCTCGACCGAGCGCATCAGCGACCCGACCCAGATGCCCAGCCAGATCATCGAGAAGCCGAACAGCAGCAACAGCAGGAGAGCGAGGAGCGCATTTGGCACCCCTTCACGCATCCGCCAACCGATCAGCAGCCCGGTCACCCCCATGACGACGATGCCGATGCTGGAGTGGATCAGGCTGGAGATGCTCCGGCCAACCAGTACTGCGGAGCGCGACATCGGCAGCGACTTGAACCTGTCGACGATGCCCTTCTCGAGGTCGTTCGTCAGGCCCATTGCCACGATGGCCGAGGAGAAGACCATTGTCTGCGCCATGATCCCCGGCAACAGGAACTCTCTGTAGTTCGAGCCTGGGATGTTGATGGAGCCGCCGAACACATAGGCGAAGAGCAGCACGAACATGACCGGTTGGATGGTGACGTCGAGGAGCATCTCGGGCATCCGGCGGATGTGGATCAGGTTGCGCCATACCACCGTCATGGACTGCTGGATCATCGAGCGGTCCTCGGTGATCACGCTGGACCACCCCGCAGGCAATGGCTTGCTTGTGGTGATGGTCATCGAGATGCCTCCTGGAGTTCCGCGTCGTTGGTGTCGTCGCTGCCTTCCTCTTCGGCGCGGTGTCCGGTGAGGTGCAAGAAGACGTCGTCCAGACTGGGTCGTTTCAGGCCGAGGTCGTCGACGGCGATGTCACTGTTCTGGAACACGGTTGCCATCCTGGTCATGTCGCCGAGACCGCCGGCCTTGGCCGTCAGTCGCCGGCTCCCCTCTTCGACATGGACCTCCGCCGTGCACGACCGCAGCAGTTCCTCGGCGTAGGGCAGGTCGGAGGCGTGCGTCAGCGTCACCACGACGCTCGCGGCGCCGGCCTCGTCCTTGAGCTGGGTCGGCGTACCTGCTGCGATGATCTTGCCCTTGTCGATGACCACGATCTGGTCTGCCAGGTGATCGGCCTCCTCGAGGTATTGCGTCGTGAGCAAGAGCGTCGTTCCGTCCCTCACCAGGTCGCGCAAGACTTCCCAGAGCTCAACCCGGCTGCGCGGGTCGAGGCCCGTGGTGGGTTCGTCGAGGAACAGGACCGGAGGAGTGGCGACCAGACTCACGGCCAGGTCGAGGCGTCGCCGCATCCCACCGGAGTAGGTCTTGGCCATCCTGTCCGCGGCGTCGGTGAGCGAGAACCGTTCCAGCAGTGAGTCGGACAACCGCCCAAGGTGCTTGCGGGGCACGCCGTAGAGTCGCCCGATCAGGTGGATGTTCTCTCTGCCCGTCAGTAGTTCGTCGACGGTAGCCACCTGCCCTGTCAGGCCCATGCTGCGGCGCACCGCCTCCGGCTCCCTGACCACGTCGTGGCCTGCGACGACGCCGGTCCCAGACGTGGGCACGCTCAACGTGGTCAGCATCCGCACCAGCGTGGTCTTACCGGCGCCGTTAGGGCCAAGCAGGCCTAACACCGATCCCTCTGGGATTGCGAGGCTGACCCCGTCCACAGCTTTTGTGTCCGCGAAGTGCTTGACGAGGTCAATCGCCTCGACGGCGGTCTGTCGTGTCATGCGCACCAACCTAAGCCGCGACGCCGACAATTCCACACCAGTTTTGGTTCGACCTGCGACAACAACCGTCCAAGCGTGCGTCGCGCGAGCTTGCCGAGGTGCGGCGTCGAGCGGAGAACCCGGCGCTGCTCGGCGTGCTGCCCGACCTGGGCATCGACGGGGCCACTCTCATCGAGGACCTCCGCAGCGGGCCCGCGCCGAACTATTGGCGCCACCTTCATCTACTTCAGCCGCTCGACGAGGTGGACCGTGACCGTGTCGCCGGGGTTCTTACCGATTGCCTCGCGCAGTCCAGCCTTCACCGGCAGCTTGTGGGTGCCGTCTCCCAAGGCCATGAAGGAGCTCTGGAACTGGTGGCCGTCCATGGTCCCCCGCACCTTGACGAGGCCTCGGGTGCCGAAGAACTCGGCCGACCCGGTCATCACGACGTAAGTCCAGCCTCCCGTTTTCGAGCTCCGCTGGAGGACGGCCGTGAAGTCGTGGTCCAACGGCTGGCCCTTGTCCTGCACTCGTTTGGTGCTGTCGGTGCTGCTCACCGCGATCTCCTTCCAAATGCTGGGTTGACCGGGCCGGGGGACGCCCAGCGGCTTGGCTCCTCACATCCCCGTGCCTTCGCGCGGAACCAAACGGATGTGACGATGTAGACCACTGCTTTCCACAGAACTGATCGGTGCCTCCGGGCCAGTGACCGCAGCCAGCGCGCGAAGCTGGCTATGGCTGCCTCCGAACGGATTCTCACTCCAGGCGAGCCTCGGCCGACATTCGGCCTCGACCCTGGCCTTGAGTCGGAGGCTTTGCAGCAACGGTCCGACCCTGACGAACCTCACGTCGACTAGTCTCCTTCAGCGGCGTACGCCGCCAGGACCACAGCTGGCATCCAGGAGGGCCAGGAGGATGAGTATCGAGTTCTTGATAACGACCGTGATCGTCGTCGTCACGCCGGGCACGGGTGTCATCTACACGCTGGCCGCAGGGCTGTCGCGCGGAGCACGTGCGAGTGTCATCGCCGCGGCTGGTTGCACGCTCGGCATCGTGCCGCACATGGTCGCGGCGATCACCGGCCTCGCGGCACTGATGCACACCAGCGCCGTCGCGTTCCAGACGCTGAAGTATCTGGGAGTGGCCTATCTGCTGTACATGGCCTGGGCGACTCTGAAGGAGCAGGGGGCACTGCACGTGGATGCGGAAAAGGCGGCGCCGCCTTCAGCGTCGCGCGTCATCATGTCCGGCGTGTTGATCAATATTCTCAACCCGAAGCTCACGATCTTCTTCTTCGCCTTTTTGCCGCAGTTCGTGAGCACCAGCGAACCCAACACCTTGGTGCGGATGCTGGAGCTGAGCGGCGTCTTCATGGCGGTGACATTCGCCGTGTTCGCCGGGTACGGCGTGTTCGCGGCTGCGGTACGCAACCATATCGTCTCTAGGCCGCCCGTGATGATGTGGATGCGGCGCGTCTTCGCCGGCTCGTTCGTAGCGCTGGGAGCCAGACTGGCCGCCACCACCCGCTGAGACTCGAGCAGCCGAGGTCATCTCGCCCGTCGGAGACGGCGCCTCTTCGACCCCACGTCGCAGCCGAGGAAGAGCATGCCCCGAGCCCGAGCCCTTCGTTGCACCCGGGTTCCACCGGCAGTACGTAGCCGCGTACGTGCTCGTCTCCGAGCGTGCAGGGCGAGGGACCTGTCGCCCTCGTCGCCGAAAGGGAAACCATGCTCATACACCGCGGATCCCGCGCGAGACGGTCCGTGCTGGGCGTTGCGGCGGCCGCTGCCATCCTCCCGATCACCGCTCTTGTCCCCTCAGAGACGACACCGCCGCGTGTGTCCGCCGGGCCGATACTCGCACCCGGAGCGCCCGGGGCGGCTGCGACGTGGACGGACGGCGCCAAGACCGGCTTCGGCACCGCTCGAGCTCTGCGCAGCAAGGCCTGGTTCACGCTGACGCGGGCAAGGCAACCGAGCTCTTCTATCCGCTCATCGACACGCCGAGTGTGCGCGACTCGCAACTCGTCGTCTCCGACGGCCGCACGTTCACCGATCGGGAGGACAAAGACACCAACCACAGCGCACGCATCCTCGACCGGCGTGGATTGACCTACCGAGTCGTCAACACGGCGAAGAGCGGGGACTACCGCATCGTCAAGACCTACGTCACCGACCCGGCCACGTCCACCGTGCTTGTCGACATCCGGTTCGTCTCGCTCACCGGCATGGCCTATGACGTGTACGTCCTGCACGACCCGGCCCTCGGCAACGACGGCACCGACGACACCGCACGCGGGCGTGGATCGACCATGCTGTCCAGCCAGAACACGATGGGTAGCGCAGGTGGCCGCCAACCCGGCCCTTACCCGCGTCTCGAGCGGATACCTCGGCACCAGTGACGGGTGGACGGATCTTCGCACCGACCACCAGATGGACTGGTCGTACGTCGCTTCCCAGCCAGGCAACGTGGTCCAGACCGGCCAGACGAGCCTGACCGGACTACCTGGCCGCGGCACCTCACCCTGGCCGTCGGCTTCGGTGGCACAGCCAGGGCCGGCAGCCGTGCCGCCCACGCGTCCCTGCGACCTGTACCAGATCGCCACGGGGCTTC
Organism: Propionibacteriales bacterium; assembly: GCA_038238115.1. Lineage (GTDB taxonomy): Bacteria > Actinomycetota > Actinomycetes > Propionibacteriales > Nocardioidaceae > JBBRYB01. The sequence goes on from JBBRYB010000001.1 coordinate 95,522, forward strand.
TGGCCGACGGTGACGAGCCGGCCGCCAACCGCGCACTGGACTACCTCTGGCAGGTGCAGCAGCGCCCGGACGGCTCCTTCCCTCAGAACTCCCGCCTCGACGGTGCTCCGGTGTTTACCAACCTGCAGATGGACGAGGTTGCCTTCCCGATCGTGCTGGCGTGGCAGCTCGGTCGCACGGGTGCCAGCGACTGGGCTCACGTGCAGCTGTCCGCCGACTACCTCGTGGCACACGGCCCGGCGTCGCCGCAGGAGCGCTGGGAAAACCTCGGCAACTACTCCCCGGCCACGATCGCCGCAGAGATCGCGGGCCTGGCATGTGCGGCGGGTATCGCCCGCGAAAACGGAGACCACCTCGCCGCCCGCCGTTACGTCGCGACGGCCGACGCCTGGCGGCTCAGCCTCGACCAGTGGACCCGCACCACCAATGGTCCGCCGTCTCACAATCCTTACTACCTGCGCGTCTCCGTGACAGGTGACGCCAATGCCGGCACCGAGATCCGGGTCCCCGACGGTGGGCCGCTCGTGGACGAGCGCCGAATCGTCGACCCCAGCTTCCTCGAGCTGGTGCGCCTCGGGGTATCCGCGCCGATGACCCGGACATCCGGTCAACGCTCGCGGTCATCGACCGCACGCTGCGCTTCAAGACGCCCAACGGGCCATTCTGGCACCGCTCGTCGCTCGACGGGTATGGCGCGAGATGCGCGACGGCTCACGGTGGGAGCCCACCGACGACGGATCGGGGGCTGACACTGGGCCGCGGCTGGCCGCTGCTCACCGGTGAGCGTGGCGAATACCGGCTGGCAGCCGGTCGCGGCGCGCAGCAGTACCTCGATGCAATGGCAAAGTCGGCGAGCGACGCTACCGGGCTCATGTCTGAGCAAGTGTGGGACCGGCGATCCCCCGCCGGACGGGGTCCGCGGTTCCAACCGGGCGAAGGGACATTCTCGGCGCGCCCGCTGGCCTGGACACACGCCCCGTTCCTCCGCCTGGCCCGTTCGATCGACGTCGGACACCCGGTCGAGACGCCACAGATCGTGGCCTGTCGCTATCACAGCGATATCTGCCAGCTTTTCAGAAGTTGATACCGCGCGGTAACTGTTGACAGTCAGTGTCGGCGACGATTCACTTGCTGGGCCATCGGTGATGACAAGCGCTGAGGAGGCAACGATGACCACGGAATCCAAAGCCGAGCAACCACAAGACCAGGGCGTACTCGCGGGGCTGGACTCCCAGGTCACAACATCGTTCTACTGGTACCTGGCGGTGCTCTCCTGCATCGGCGGTTTCCTGTTCGGGTACGACACCGCCGATATCGGCTCCGTCCTGGACTTCATCCCCTACCATCTGTCTACCTTCGCCACGGGCTATCTCGTCGCGGGCGCGTCGATCGGGGCCGCGGTTGGGGCCTTCGCGGCCGGGCCGTTGACTGACCGGTTCGGGCGGAAGTCCCTCCTGATCGTCGATGCCGCCATCTACGCGCTCGGAGCAATCCTGTCGGCTGTCGCCGTGAATACCGAAATCCTCCTCATTGCGCGCACCCTCATCGGGCTCGCGGTCGGAGCCGACTCCGCGATCGCCACTGCCTACATCGCTGAGTTCGCGCCAAAGAATCGGCGAGGCGCGCTGATGATCATGCAGCAGTGGATGATCACGGTGGGAATCTTCGTCTCGTACCTCGTCGCGATCCTGATTCTCAAGATTGCCCCCGGATCAGCCACCGGCTTGGACTGGAGACTGATCCTCGGCTTGGGCGCGGTTCCCGCCCTCATCGCGCTGGCGCTACGCACCCGCATGCCGGAGTCCCCCAGGTGGCTGATGCTCAACGAGCGATACGCGGACACGAAGAAGGCACTCGGGTCGCTGGGGATGGAGGTTACCGAACAGGAGGTCAAGGACACCGCGGAGAAGCTCGCTGAGAGGGAGCGCCAGCTTGAGCAGAAGACGCTGTGGACGCCGGGTGTGAAACGAGCGTTGTGGATAGTCTGCCTCTTCTTCGTATTCCAGCAGATCACCGGTATCAACATCCCCTTCTACTACGGCCCGCAACTGCTGGGGGGGTACTTGCAGGGCGGGAAGTCGGCGGTCGACGCCGCCATTGCCGGCGTTGAGGCCGCGGCCATCCTGGGCGCGGTCAACGTGGTCGCGACGTTCTTCGCCTTCCGCTATATCGACAAGATCGGCCGCAAGAAGCTGGCCATCGGCGGCTACCTGGGGATGGCGGTCTTCATTCTGGTCGCGGCGTTTGGGGTCGCGTACATGACCGGGGTGCCGCGGGTGTGGGTGATCATGGTGGGCTTCTCGTTCTTCATCACGTCGTTCGCGATCGGCGTCGGCGGCACCGGGTGGCTGATCCAGGGCGAGGTCTTCCCGACAGCGGTGCGCGGACGCGCAGCCGCGACCTGTGCCGGAGTCGACTGGCTGGCCAACTTCGTCATCGTCCAGTGGTTCCCCACGCTGAACGCCGCGTGGGGCCTCGCCTGGGTGATGGTGCTCTTCGCCGGGCTGGCAATCCTGGCGATCATGTTCGTCGCGCGCTTCCTGCCCGAGACCAAGGGGCTGCCGCTGGAAGAGGTGACAGCCGTCTTCGAGCGCAAGGCGACGGCGGATTCGTCTGGCTGACTGAGGGGAGTCCGCGCCCCGCCGGGGCCGCTGAGCCTCAGCGGGCCGTAGGCGAACATCCCTGTGTCGCCTGGTCGAAGAACGTCCCCGTGATGTTTGGGGATCTCATTCGCGAGGTGGGTCAGGGCCGAAGAGGTTGACGTTGCTCGTGGAGCCGAAGCTGGTGTCGTTGCAGGTCCGGGCCTTCAGCAGGCCCAGGTGAAGGGCAGTCCGTTGCGCGGGTCGAGCGCGGCCAGCGATTCAGCGGCTCGCTCCTCAACTGGGGCGACTGATGCGTTGGCCGGTGTCACGGATTCCCCGGTCAGGGGCCATCCGACCACCGGGGGCGGACCCTGGTGCGGCAACTCGCTGACGGCTCAGACGGCAAAGATGCCTCGTCGGCGTCGTGGGCAGTCGACGAGGGTGCGGTCGGGCGAACAGCCACATACCGGGGTGGCCCAACTACTCAGGGTTACGGTATGTGCACTCTATTCGGCACGCCGCTGGGTGGGCACGCCAGCCAGCAGATCACGCACCTCGGACTCCCGATAGCGCCTGTGTCCGCCGAGTGTGCGGATGGAACTCAGCTTGCCGGCCTTTGCCCAGCGCGTCACCGTCTTGGGGTCGACGCGAAACATCGCGGCCACCTCGGCGGGGGTGAGCAGGGGCTCTGACTCGGTGGGGCGAGCGTTCACGAGACCTCCTTGGTGGCGTCTCAGGCCGTGCCGCCGGCCTGGACGACGTGTCCGTGGTGGGACTGCCAAGATGACCCGGACCCATGAGGTCCGACACCGCAACCGCTGCTGGTCGACAATCCCGCAGAGGAATAAGGGGTATCCCGTCGTAAAGGGTACCCGAATGACCGAAAACCAGTCGTGTAGTTGTGATCCAATCGTACTGCGACAACAATTCCATGTTGCGGCCCACCGGGCAGGGGTGTTAGTTCGCGCGTTCGAACGCGTTGACGCTGCGCCAGCGCTCCTCGAACGTCCGGTAGGCCGAGCCGGCCGTCGCGAAGTCCTCTCGCCGCAGCGCATCGAGCGCGTGGTGCACGTCGCGGGCCGACTGGTCGGTGGCCAGCTGGTCGGCCAGCAGTGCGGCCACGCCGGCGTAGTCCAGCTCCAGCCAGCTGGCGTCATCGAACTCCTCCAGCCAGGCGCCGAGCTGGCCGAGGTCACCGAGCAGATCCGTATCGTCGATCACAGAGCGTAACGTTTTGTGCGCACTGGCCAGGCGCCGCCGCGCATCCCGGATCTGCGCGCGGTAGCGCACGCTCGTCGTGCCGCCGTCGTCATACGTCTCCCGTTCGTCCTCGACCACAAGCACGAACCAGGTACGTGGCACCCCCCAGGTGCTCTGCTGGATATGCGGCACAGCGCGGGGGTGGTCGCGTCGCCACCGGAGGAACTCATCGCCGGCCACCGCCAGGGTGTCGGCGGGGTAGATCAGGTTGACTGTCGAGTCCCCGATGTTCTCCACCAGCGAGGTGAGCGACAGCCATGACCGCAGCGGCATGTCGACGGGGCAGCAAAACGTCCGCGCCTCCCGACGCATGAAATAGGCACCGGCGAGCTGGTCGGGTGCCACCGCCAGCCGCGCTGAGGCGACCGCGCGCACCAGGGCGGTACGCTGCTCGACCTCCACGCTGACACCGCTGCCGGCGAGTGCCGCCGCGTTGTTGGCGAGCGACGTCCGCACGGTGTCGCTGAGAACTCCGACCGGCTCGTAGACCCGCAGGTATGACGCATATGGCAGCACGGTCCAACCCTATCCACGAGCAGCCTGCCTCGAGCCGACACACTGACCCCCCGGGCATATCGTGGGGGTCACGTCGTCTGCACAAACCCGTCGGACGATCACGGCTGCCTCACGAGGGCTGCCCGACACCTGCCACCGCACCCAAGGATGGGCGAGGACATGACACCGACCGCAGACTTCTCCGTCTTCGACGACAGTGACGGCCACGAGCAGGTCGTCTTCTGCCAGGACTCCGCCAGCGGTCTCAAGGCGATCATCGCCCTCTACTCCACCGCGCTCGGGCCGGGCTTGGGCGGCACCCGCTTCTATCCCTATGCGACCGAGGCCGACGCTGTGCACGATGTGCTCAACCTCTCCAAGCAGATGGCCTACAAGGCCGCGCTCGCCGGTCTGGACCTCGGCGGCGGCAAGGCCGTCATCATCGGCGACCCCCGCCGTGACAAGACGGAGCCGCTTCTGCGCGCCTACGGCCGCTTCGTCCAGTCGCTGAACGGTCGCTACTTGACCGCCTGCGACGTCGGCACCTACAGCGCAGACATGGACGTCATCGCGCGTGAGTGCGACTATGTCACCGGCCGGACGGTCGAGCATGGTGGCGCCGGCGACTCCAGCGTGCTGACGGCGCTCGGCGTCTTCCAGGGCATGCGCGCCGCCGCAGAAGTCGCCTGGGGCGAACCGACGCTGCGCGGCCGCCGGGTCGGTGTCGCGGGTGTCGGCAAGGTCGGCAGGCATCTCGTGTCTCACCTGCTCGACGACGGCGCCGAGGTCGTCATCACCGACGTCTACCTACCGGCGATCGAGCGGCTGCTCGCCGAGCACCCGGGCCTCGACACGGCGCGCGACGCCGTCGATCTGGCCGCCTCCGACCTCGACGTCTATGCGCCCTGCGCTCTCGGCGGAGCCATCGACGACGACAACGCCCACACCCTGAAGGCGCGGGTCATCTGCGGTGCCGCGAACAACCAGCTGGCTCGTCCTGGGCTGGCCGACGTGCTCGAGGCGCGTGGAGTGCTGTATGCCCCAGACTTCTGCGTCAACGCGGGTGGGCTGATCCAGGTGTCCGACGAGCTGGAGGGGTTCTCCTTCGAGCGGGCCCAGGCCAAAGCCAGCCGCATCTACGACACGACCAAGCGCGTGCTGCAGGAGGCGGTCCGCGACGCTGTGACCACTGCGGATGCGGCGGAACGCATCGCCGAGCGTCGGATGGCGGAGGTCGGCCGGCTCCGTGGAGTGTGGCTACCCTAACCAGCCAGTCCGCTAGGGGGACCGGCGTGGGCGATCGGCGCCGCGAGGATCAGCGCTGAGGTGCCGACTCCGGCTCGTCGTTGTAGAGGTCCGCGTAGGGATCGTCGAGCTCTTCGTCTGCCTGGGCGCCGTCGGAACCGGGATCCTCGGCTGCCTGCAGCGGCGTCTCGTCGCCGTGTAGCTCTCGCTGCAATTCGCTGAAGTCCGTGTTGTAGTTGCGGTACTTCAGCTCGCGGGCAACCTTCGTCTGCTTAGCCTTTGCACGGCCGCGCCCCATAGGGTCGACCCCCTCGCACGTCATAGCCGGGATCTGGACAGCGCCCGGACTGGCAGATGTCTTATTCGTCTCGTCAACGATACCTGGCACCGCACGCGGATTCATACCCCGCGTCTCATGCCGCGCCGGAGCTGGGGTTGCTCAACCGGCGTACTCGCCGGTCATCGTCACGAACCCACCGGGTGCGTCCGCCACCTCCCCGCAGACCCACGCCGGCACTCCAGCCTCGGCCAGCATCGCGACCGCCCGGTCTGCCGTCTCCGGGGCCGTCACGGCGAGCATGCCCACGCCAAGGTTGAGCGTCTGCTCGAGCTCCGCGAGGTCCACCCGTCCGACCTCACGGACGAGGTCGAAGATCGGTTGGGGGGTCCAGGTCGACCTGTCGATGGTCGCGCTGAGGTTGTCGGGCAGAACGCGGGCGAGATTGGCCGCGAGCCCGCCGCCCGTGATGTGGGACATCGCATGCGTGTCGGTATGCCGCGCGAGGTCCAGGCATGGCAACGCATAGACCCTGGTCGGCTCGAGCAGCTCCTCGCCGAGCGAACGACCGAGCGTCTCGACGTGGCGCTCGAGCCGCCACGCGGCGTGCTCCAGCAGGACGTGCCGCACCAGCGAGAACCCGTTGGAGTGCAGCCCACTCGACGCCATGGCGACCAGCACGTCTCCCGCCCGCACCCGTTCGGGCCCGAGCACGTCAGCTGCCTCGACAACGCCCGTCGTCGACCCGGCTACGTCGTACTCGTCGGGGCGGAGCAGTCCCGGGTGCTCGGCGGTCTCGCCGCCGAGCAGCGCGCAGCCAGCGACCACGCAGGCCTCCGCGATGCCCTTGACGAGGGCCGCGACGCGCTCGGGCACGACCGCGCCGCAGGCGATGTAGTCGGTCATGAACAGCGGCTCGGCACCACACACGACGAGGTCGTCGACGAGCATGGCGACCAGGTCGAACCCGATCGTGTCGTGTTTGTCGAGCTGCTGCGCGATGGTCACTTTGGTGCCCACCCCGTCGGTGCTCGTCGCGAGTAGGGGCCGGCGATAGCCCTTCAGCGCCGACGCGTCGAACAGGCCGGCGAACCCGCCGATCCCACCGACGACCTCGGGCCGCCGAGCCTTGTCGACCCACTGGCGCATCAGCGTGACCGCCCGGTCGCCCTCGACGATCGAGACACCAGCGTCGGCGTACGTCGATCGTGTGCTGCTTTCGGTCATGACGCGTCTCCTCGGCGCACGGCGGGCAGTCCAGCCAGCTAGGGACGGGACAGGGCGTCGGCCGCGCCGCCGCTGCTCAACGACACCGCCAGGCCGTCGACGTCACGGGTCTCGACCGGCCCGAGCTCCAGCATATGTTTGCCGAGGAACTGCGGCTCCGGAAGGTCGACCGGGTAGACGCCGTCGAAGCAGGCGCGGCACAGGCGGTCGCTCTCGACCGAGCTTGCCGACACCAGCTCCTCGAGCGAGACGTAACCCAACGAGTCGGCTCCGATAGACCGGCAGATCTCGTCGGTGCTCAGGCCGTTCGCGATGAGCTCGGCGCGAGTGGCGAAGTCGATGCCGTAGAAGCAGGGCCACTTCACCGGAGGGCTCGCGATCCGCACGTGCACCTCCGACGCACCGGCCTCCCGCAGCATGCGGACGAGGGCGCGCTGGGTGTTGCCCCGCACGATCGAGTCATCGACCACGACAAGCCTCTTGCCGGCGATGACGTCACGAAGCGGGTTGAGCTTGAGCCGGATCCCGAGCTGGCGAATCGTGTTGCTCGGCTGGATGAAGGTGCGACCGACGTAGGAGTTCTTGACGAGGCCCTGCCCGTACGGGATCCGGCTCTCTTCGGCATACCCGATCGCTGCTGGTGTGCCCGACTCGGGGACAGGGATCACCAGATCCGCCTCGACGGCGTGCTCGCGGGCTAGGCGGCGGCCGATCTCGGCGCGTACCGTCTGGACCCGTTGACCGCTGATGATCGTGTCGGGTCGGGCTAGGTAGACGAACTCGAACAGGCAGCCCTTGGGCGCCGCGTCGGCGAAGTGCTGGGTCCGCAACCCCCCTTCGTCCACGGCGATGAGCTCACCTGGCTCGACCTCGCGGATGAACGACGCGCCGATGATGTCGAGCGCTGCCGTCTCCGAGGCGATGACCCACCCGCGCTCGAGGCGGCCGAGCACGAGGGGGCGGATGCCCTGGGGGTCCCGGGCGGCATACAGCGTGCCCTGGTCCATGAAGACGAAGCAGAACGCGCCCTTGACCGTGGGAAGGACCGCGAGCGCCGCCTCCTCGAGGCTACGGTCGGGATAGGAGGCGAGCAGCGCCGCGACCAGGTCGGTGTCGGTCGATGCCTCGCTGGGCTGCGACGGTAGCTCGAGCTGGCCACTCGTCAGCGCGAGGTCGTCCACGCGGGCGGCGAGCTCGCCGGTGTTGGTGAGGTTGCCATTGTGGGCCAGCGCGACCGATCCAGTCGGCGTGGGCCGAAACGTCGGCTGGGCGTTGCGCCACACGCTAGCCCCTGTCGTGGAGTAGCGGGCGTGGCCGATCGCGACATGGCCGCTGAGGGCTTCCAGCGTGGACTCGTCGAAGACCTGCGAGACCAGCCCCATGTCCTTGTAGACGAGGATCTGGCGGCCGTTGCCGACGGCGATCCCGGCGGACTCCTGGCCGCGGTGCTGGAGCGCGTAGAGGCCGAAGTAGGCAAGCTTGGCGACCTCTTCGCCGGGAGCCCAGACGCCGAACACGCCACAGGCATCCCGGGGTCCGCGCTCTTGCGGGTCGAGGTCGTCGGTAAGCGACCCATCTCCACGCGGCACTGTCGCAGTCTACGGGCCGCGGCGGCCGAGCACAGCCACGGCGCGTGGCGGAAGCGGCCCGGATCACCTGGGCTTTGGACCCCTGGTGACGCGGCTGGGCTGACGATGGCTTCGAGGAGCTGCTGCAGTCGGCGGCGGGGTCGGTCAGGTGTCGTGCGGCGAGAACAACCGCTTCGCCGCGCCTGCGGATACCGCTAGGCAGGATTCGCTGGCAGCCTGGCAGCAGCGTCATTGAGGGGCCCACTGAGCCACTGCTGAACGTCGCTGTGGTCCACAAGGCGGATGATGAGCAGGTCGGGACGCTGCTCGTGCAGGGCAGCGACTCGGCGAGCGCTCTCGTTGTGCGTGGCCCAGGCCCAGCGCACGATGTGCTCCGGGGCGCGGAACACAGTCCACAGCGGCGGTTCGAGGTTGCCATTCCACAGCATCTGCCGGCGTAGGCGCCGGCGCACAGTCCGGCGCACCACCTGACGCATCACCGTGGCTCGGCTCAGGTCCAGCCACACGAGCAGGTCCGCGCGCTCGGCGAGCCGGGCCCGGACGGCGCTGTACTGCCACTCGGTGACCCAGCTCGGCTCGGCGATGAAGGCGTCGACGTCGGCCGCGAAGGACTCGCGCGGCGTCCATGCGGGGCCGTGGAAGAGGGCGTCGATCTCCACGTGCGGGATCGCCAGCAGCTCACTGATGCGGACCGCCAGAGTCGTCTTGCCGGCTGCCGAGGTGCCCGCGACGACAACCCGTTGCGGGCGGTGCGGAAGAGCATCATGGGCGTTCAGCAGGGGCACCGAGCCATGGTAGGCACCCGCCACCCGGTGCCCCACCGCGATCGTGCCCTTGCCAGAACCGCCCAATGCAGCGTCCAGGCTCCTGGTCGTCACACTGTCGGTCGGTCGACGTTACTGGTGCGCGCCGCCCAAGCCCCCATCAGGAGTCGGCAAGGTTGCGCAGCAGCAGAGCCTCGGCTAGGCATACACGCTCGAACTCGGCCAGGTGGAGGCTCTCGTCCGTTCCGTGGGCCCGCGTGTCGGGGTCCTCGACGCCGGTCACGAGGATCGCCGCCTCGGGGAAGAACTCGGCGAACGCCGCGATGAACGGGATGGACCCGCCCACTCCGATGTCGACGGGGGCGGTGCCGTCCCAGGCTTCGCGGAACGCCTCGCGGGCAGCGTCGTAGGCCGGGCCGTCGGCGTCCACGGCGAACCCCTCCCCCGTCTCGCCGTCGTCGACGGTGACCTGGGCTCCCCACGGCGCCTGGCGGACGAGGTGCCGGCGCAGGTGGTCGAGCGCCGCACGCGCGCCATCGCCGGGCGCGATGCGGAGGCTGATCCTGGCCCGTGCGACGGGGCTTAGCGCGTTGCTCGCGTCGGCAACCCGGGTCGCGTCGAGGCCGATGACCGCGATCGCCGGCTTGGCCCAGAGCCGGTCCACGACTGAGCCGGTGCCGAACAGCTCGACTCCCTCGGCAACGCCGGCCTCGACCCGCACCCGGTCCTCGGGGTAGTCGAGGTCGCTGGCCACGCCTGAGCGCAACCCCTCGACGGCCACGTCACCGCTGTCGTCATGCAGCGTGGCGATGAGGCGAGACAACGCCACGAGGGCGTCTGGTACGACGCCACCCCACATGCCAGAGTGCACGCCATGGTCGAGAGTGCGGACCTCGACGACGCAGTCCACCAGGCCGCGCAGGGACGTGGTGAGGGCCGGTACGCCGATGTCGAAGTTGGAGGAGTCGGCGATGACGATCACGTCGCTGCGAAGCAGCTCACGATGCTCCGCGAGGATCCTCTCCAGCGTCGGGGAGCCGATCTCCTCCTCGCCCTCGACGAACACGGTCACACCGACCGGCAGGTCGTCGCCGTGGGCCCGGACGGCTGCCAGATGGGCGGCGATGCCGGCCTTGTCGTCGGCTGCGCCGCGACCGAAGAGCCGCGCGCCACGTTCGGTCGGCTCGAACGGCTCGCTGACCCAGCCGGAGCGGTCGCCTTCGGGCTGCACGTCATGATGGGCGTAGAGGAGCACGGTCGCGGCGCCGGGCGGCGGCGGCTTGCGCGCGACGACGGCGGGAAGGCCGCCCCCGGCTTCGATGACCTGGACCTCGAACCCCTCGGCGCGAAACAGCGACGCCGTGGCTTCGGCCGAACGGCGTACTTCGTCGTGTCTCGACGGGTCGGCGCTCACGGACGGAATCCTCACCAGGTCCTCGAGGTCTCGCCGCACGCCCGGGAGGACGGCGGCCATGACGTCGCGCAGGTCAGCACTCATTCCCCGAGCCTGTCAGCCACCAGGTAAGGTCGCAATCGCACCGCACTGGCGACGGCTCCTCCCACCACGGCGCCGTCAGGAGGCACGTGGATTGCCCTTGTCCGTCGCACTGTGCTGAGCCAGAGCTGGGACGCGAGCCGGACGAGTTCATCGCGGATCCGTGGGTCATGGAGCGAGTGACGCTCGTGGCGGAGCAGCGGGGGCGCATAGCGGCGACTGCGCAGGTGCTGCGCTCGAGGTCGACACGCATCCGGGCGACGCCGGTCGCCCGTGCCAACAGACGGCTGGGCCGACATCGCCAACCGGTACGTCGGCGGGCCACACAGCCGACAAGGGATCGCCTGCTGGCTGTTGGGCCAGGCCGCTGAGTGGCTGCGGCTCGGCCACGTCGACCGGCTGCTCGACTACCAGAGACCCGAGCAGCGCGGCTGGCTCGAGTTCCTGCGCCGTGCGGGCTTCCGTGAGCTGACGCGGACCACCCGAGGCCGGGGAACGTGGCTCGTGACCTGACCCGGTTTCCACGGCGACGAGATCAGACCAGGGGCAGCTGGGCGGACAGGTCCGATCGTTGTCCCGAGGCACGCACCCGACCGCTGGACAGCGCATCGGCGAAGCTCAGCGCTCCTCTCGCGAGCGCCACCCAGGTTGAGGCATCCGTCTCGACGACAGCGGGCGGCGTCCCACGGGTATGACGAGCGCCCTCGATGCACTGCACCGCGGCGTAGGGCGGCACCCTTACCTCGACGCTCCGGCCCGGATACCGCTCGACCAGCACGGCCAGGAAGTGCTTCACACCGGCCCGAAGGTCGTCGGGACTGGCGTCGCCGCCGGCAGCCTCGGCCGCGTCGACCCGCCTCAGCACCGCTGCGAGAGCGCTCGTTGGAAGCGGACGCAGGCGTGCAGACACCCAAGGACCTTAGTGCGCGAGCGCGGCCGGGAGGGTGGCGCTCCAGACGGTCCGCAGCTCCCCGAGTGACACAGCGAAGGCCTGGTCCACCTCGAGGACGGCGCCGGCGCCACGGCCGTGGGTCGTCCCGATCCCCACGTGCGGCACGCCGTGGGCGATGCACTGGCCGGTGAACCGCTCCTCCGCATTGCGCGCCACCGCCACGACCGCCCGAGCCGTCGACTCACTGAAGAGCGCCACAAACGGGTCCAGGTCAACCGGCAGCGACACCTGTGCCCCCACGCCATGACGCAGACACGACTCGACCAGCGCCTGCGCCAGTCCGCCCTCGGAGAGGTCGTGGCCGGCCGAGACGAGCTCGTCGCGGGAGGCGACCAGCAGCAGGTCGGCGAGCCGCTGCTCGGCCTCGAGGTCGACCTGGGGCGGCCGGCCGCCGAGGTGTCCATGCATCACATGCGCCCACTCCGAGCCGTCCAGCTCGTCGCGGGTCGTGCCGAGCAGATAGACGTGGTGGTCGGGGTCCGTGAAACCGATCGACGTACGCCGGGTGACGTCGTCGACGACTCCGAGCACGCCCACGACCGGAGTCGGCAAGATCGCGGCGTTCCCCGTCTGGTTGTAGAAGCTCACATTGCCGCCGGTGACAGGGATCCCCAGCGCCCGACAGCCTGCGGCCAGCCCGCGGGTCGTCTCGCGGAACTGCCACATCACGTCGGGGTCCTCCGGGGACCCGAAGTTGAGACAGTCCGTCACCGCCACGGGCCGGGCGCCGCTCGTGGCGACGTTGCGGTAGGACTCGACGAGCGCCAGCTGGGCACCTGCGAACGGGTCCAGCTTGGCGAAGCGGCCGTTGCAGTCTGTCGACACCGCCACGCCGAGGTTGGTCTCCTCGTCGACGCGCAGGAGTCCTGAGTCGTCCGGCTGGGCCAACACGGTGTTGCCCTGGACGTAACGGTCGTACTGGTCGGTGACCCACGACTTATCGCACAGGTTGGCGGAGCCGGCGAGCCGAAGCAGCGTGGCGCGCAGGTCAGCTCCGGAGCTGGGCCGGGGCAGGGACCGGACGTCGGCTGCCTGCAACGCGTCCTGCCACGACGGCCGCGCCGACGGGCGCTGGTAGACCGGACCCTCGTGTGCCACCGTCCGCGGGGGTACGTCGACGATCGTCTCGCCGTGCCACTCGATCACGAGGCGGCCGCCGCGAGCGGCCTCGTCGGGAGTCACTTCAGTCACCTCGCCGAGCACCGTGGCGTCGACCTCCCACTTCGCGCAGATGGCCAGGAAGCGCTCGACGGCGTCGGGCGAGACGACCGCCATCATCCGTTCCTGGGACTCGCTCATCAAGATCTCCTCCGGGCCGAGGGAGGCGTCCCGCAGCGGCACCCGGTCGAGCCACACGCGCATGCCTCCGTCGCCGGCGCTCGCGAGCTCCGACGTCGCACACGACAGGCCAGCACCGCCGAGGTCCTGGATGCCGACGACGAGTCCAGCTGCGAACAGCTCGAGCGTGCACTCGATCAGCAGCTTCTCCATGAAGGGGTCGCCGACCTGGACGCTCGGGCGCTTCTGGTGATGTGGCTTCCCGTTACTGCGTGTTCCCGGATGACTCAGCCGCTCGCGGCCCTGCCCGGGTCTCTCCGCGTCGAACGTCTCGGAGGCCAACACCGACACCCCGCCGATGCCGTCACCGCCGGTGCTCGCGCCGTAGAGAATCACCAGGTTGCCCGCGCCGGACGCTCTGGCGAGATGGATCTGTTCGTGGCGCAGCACCCCGACGCAGAGGGCGTTGACGAGTGGGTTCGCGGCGTAGGCAGGGTCGAAGACGACCTCGCCGCCGATGTTGGGCAGGCCGAGACAGTTGCCGTAGCCGCCGATCCCGGCCACGATGCCCGGCACGACGTTACGGGTGTCGGCGGTGTCCAGCGACCCGAACCGCAGCGAGTTCATCACCGCGACAGGCCGCGCCCCCATCGACAAGATGTCGCGCACGATGCCGCCGACCCCGGTCGCCGCGCCCTGGTAGGGCTCGACGTAGGACGGGTGGTTGTGGGACTCGATCTTGAAGGTAACGGCATACCCGTCGCCGATGTCGACGACGCCGGCGTTCTCGCCGATCCCGACGAGCAGCCGGGCCCGCATCTCGTCGGTGACCTGCTCGCCGAACTGACGTAGGTGCACCTTGCTGGACTTGTAGGAGCAGTGCTCACTCCACATGACCGAATACATCGCCAGCTCCGAGGAGGTGGGGCGCCGGGCCAGGATCTCCTGCAGCCGCGCATACTCGTCCGGCTTGAGGCCGAGGTCTGCCCACGGCTGCGCCAGGTCGGGTGTCAGGCGGGCGCGGGACACGGTGTCGAGCTGACGTGGTGCGGTCACGGCGATCGAGCTCCGGGATCGTCAAGAGCGGTGTACGGCGGGGACTCCCGCGGCGCACACGCTACCGCCCCAGCATTCGTCCTGCCCAGGTCGGGGATGGCGAGTCAGCGCCAGCAGGACGAATCGTGCAGGTCTATCACGCCCCGGCATTCGTCCTGCCCAGGTCGGGGATGGCGAGTCAGCGCCAGCAGGACGAATCGCAGGGGGTCATTCGGCGAGGAGGGCGTCCAGGACGGTTTGAGCGCCGCCTTGCACGTCGACCACCTTGGTCCGGCTGATCGCGCCGCTGACGAGTGTGACGGCCCGACGGCGTACTCCGAACGCCTTCGCCAGAGCAAGCAGGGCAGCCTCCGTGGCCCGTCCATCCACGGCCTGGGTGTCGATCCGTACTACCAGGGCGCCGTCGTGCGACCCGCCGACGATCGTGCGGCTTGCTCCTGGCCGGACCCGCACGACAACCCGCATGAGAGGATTGTCCTACGACACCCCGAATGCGGGAGCCAAACGTCAACTCCCGACGTACCGTCTCGCGTCAGCCTTGCTGATCGTCACGGACCCGATGTCGCCGAGACAAAGTCGCAGGCGACTTCACCTGGTCGCCGTTGATCTTCGCGCCGATGCTGGCCGAGCGGCGGCCGCTACCGCGATGTGTCCGGCGAGTCGCGCGTTGTTGAGCACGAGTGCGACGTTCGCCGTCAGACTGCGGCCCGCGGTGTGCTCGTGGAAGTAGGCGAGCAGGAAGGGGGTCACGTCCCTACCCTCCACGCCCGCCTGGTCCAGCGCGTCGAGAGCGGCCGCGAGGGTATGGTCATGCAACTCGCGGTCCATCTCGGAGCGCTCCGGGATGGGGTTCGCCACGATCAGCGCCTGCTGCTGCCCCAGCCGCGACCGGCACGCGATCACCGCAGCCACCTGTCGCGGGCTGTCGAGCCGCCACGGCAGCCGGGCGGCGGAGTCGCGCACGTAGAAGCCGGGAAACGCGTGGGTGCGGTATCCCACCACCGCGATCGAGAGAGTCTCCAGCCGTTCCAGAGTGGCCGGAACGTCGAGGATCGACTTGACCCCGGCGCACACCACCGTGACGGGAGTCGAGGCGAGCGCGAGGAGGTCCGCCGACTCGTCCCAGCTTTCCCGCGCTCCCCGGTGCACACCGCCGAGCCCGCCGGTGGCAAAGACCGTGATCCCGACCCGCTGGGCAAGGTATGCCGTCGACGCCACTGTGGTGGCACCGAGAGCTCCACGGGCGAGCACGACGCCGAGGTCGCGGATGCTCGCCTTCGCGACGGCCTGGTCGGTGGCGATCCGCTCGAGGCTGGCCTCGTCGAGGCCGATGCGGACGCGGCCGTCGAGCAGAGCGACAGTGGCCGGGACGGCCCCCGACTCTGTGACGGCAGCCTCGATCTCGCGACCGATCCGTGCACTGCTGTCACTCGGCAGCCCGTGGCTGATGATGGTCGACTCGAGCGCGACGACGGGGCTCCCGCTCGCGAGGGCAGCCGCTACCGCTGGCTCGATCGTGACGATGTCGTCGGTGTCGTCGGTGTCGTGGGTGTCCACAGGCAGGAACAGTAGCCTGGGCGCACCTCTCCACCTCGTCAGGCGGCCATGCACATCACCACCCTGGGCGACGTCATGCTGGACGTGATCGTCGACGTGCCCGACGGGCTGCGGGTCGACGACGACAGCGAGGCGCACATCTCACTGAGCCCCGGCGGGCAGGCCGCGAACGTCGCGAGCTGGGTCGTGACGCTCGGTGCCAGGGCCACCCTGATCGGGCCGCGCGGCACATCCGCGGCCGCGGACCTCGTCGCTGAGCGACTCGCCACCGCCGGCGTTGCCTATGCGGGCGTCCCGGTCGACGACGCCGGCACCGTGGTCTCGATCCTCGCCTCCGGAACCCGCACCATGGCCTCCGATGCTGGTGACCAGACGTGGCTGAGCCGGGTCGACGCTTCGGCGCTACCGAGCGACTGCGACTGGCTGCACATCTCCGCCTATCCGCTGCTGAGGTCCAAGCGGCCCGAGCCTGTGCTGGCGATCGCCGCGGCAGCTCACCGCCACGGCGGGCGCGTCAGCCTCGATCTCTCCTCCGCCTCGCTGATCCGGAGCTTCGGCGTCGAGGCGTTCAGCACACTGCTCGCCACGCTGGCTCCTGAGCTGGTCTTCGCCACCTGCCCGGAGTGGTCGACGCTCGGGAGGCGGCTCGATGAGAGCCGCTTCGACGTCGTACTCAAGAACGGCCCGCAAGGTGCGACCTTTGTCGCGGCCGGTATGCGCGAGGAGCGGGCGGCGCATGTCGTCGACGTGGTCGACGCGACCGGTGCAGGCGACGCGCTGGCGGCGGGCTATCTCGTCGGCGGTGCACACCTGGCCATGGTTACGGCGGCGCGTTGCGTGGGTCAGCGCGGAGCCCAACCCTGAGCCAGAGCGCGACCTGCGACCGACCCGCCGCGGGGCGTTCAGCACCGAGAAGCGAAGGTGCCGGAGCTCAGCACCGAGGTGAAGACGGCCAGCCCGTCGTCACCCGGCCCGCACAGGGCCTCAACGGCGTGCTCCGGGTGGGGCATCAGGCCGACCACGTTGCCGGCCTCGTTCGTGATCCCGGCGATGTCATGCACCGAGCCGTTGGGATTGACGTCGAGGTAGCGGGCAATCACGCGGCCCTCGGCCTCGAGGTGGTCGAGTGTCGACCGGTCAGCGACGTAGCTGCCCTCACCGTTCTTGAGCACGATCGTGACCTCGGCGCCGACCGGGTAGTGGTGGGTCCAGGCGGTCGAGACGTTCTCGATCCGCAGCCGCTGGTCCCGGCAGACAAAGGTGCGGTGGTCGTTGCGGATCAGTGCGCCGGGCAGCAGATGCGCCTCGCAGAGGATCTGGAACCCGTTGCAGATGCCGAGCACCGGCATGCCGGCCTTGGCCGCGGCGACGACCTCCTCCATCACGGGAGCAAAGCGCGCGATGGCCCCGCAGCGCAGGTAGTCGCCGTAGGAGAAGCCTCCCGGCAGCACAACCGCGTCCACGCTGTGCAGGTCGCGGTCGCCGTGCCACAGCGAGACCGCCTCGCCTCCGCCGAGCCGGACGGCTCGCCGCGCGTCGCCGTCGTCCAGTGACCCGGGAAACGTGACGACGCCGATCTTCATCCCTGTTGGACCCGCACCGTGTAGTTCTCGATGACCGGGTTGCTCAGCAGGGTCTCGGCTGCGCTACGGACCTCGCCCAGCCGCTCCTCGGTGAGTTCTCCGTCGAGTTCGAGCTCGAACCGCTTGCCCTGGCGTACGTCGACGACACCCTCGAAGCCGAGCCGCGGTAGTGCTCCCAGCACCGCCTTGCCCTGGGGGTCGAGGATCTCGGGCTTGAGCATGACCTCTACGACGACGCGGGCCATGGGTGCCCTCACCTGACCTTCTCGGTGGAGCCCGGCGCCAGCTCCCGCTTGAGGATCTTGCCTGTCGCGGTCATCGGCAGAGAGTCCCTGAACTCGATAGTGCGCGGGTACTTGTACGACGCCATCTGCTCCTTGGACCAGTCGACGAGCTCGTCCTCGGAAACCTCGGCGCCATCGGCCCGGATGATGTAGGCCATCACCTCTTCACCGTGGCTCTCGTGCGGGACGCCGACCACCGCGACGAGCGACACCGCCGGATGGGTGAGCAACACCTCCTCGACCTCGCGCGGGTAGACGTTGAAGCCACCGCGGATGATCATGTCCTTCGCCCGGTCCACAATGAAGTAGTACCCGTCCTCGTCTCGCCGGGCCAGGTCGCCCGAGCGGAACCAGCCGTCCCTCATCACGGCGTCGGTCTCCTCGGGCCGCTTGTAGTAGCCCTTCATCACGTTGTAGCCGCGGATGGCGATCTCACCGATCTCGCCAGCACGCTCGACGGTCTTCCAGTCGTCGTCGATGAGCTTCACCTCCACACCCCACAGCGGTGTGCCGATCGATCCCGGCTTGGGTTCGCGGTCTCTCGGGTTGAAAGTCGCGACCGGCGACGTTTCCGAGAGCCCGTACCCCTCCTTGACCTGCACATGGAACCGCTCCTGGAACTCCCGCAGGATCTCTACCGGGAGGGACGCGCCACCGGCGGCCGCGACACGCAGAGCCGCCGCGATCTTGTCGACGTCGACTGAGTCGTCCAGCGCCCCCAGCAGCCCCCAGTACATCGTCGGCACGCCGGCGAAGAAGGTGATCCGTTGCGACTGCATGAGCGCGAGCGCGGCATTGGCGTCGAAACGAGGAAGCAGGACCAGCGTCGCGCCCTCGGAGAAGCCGGCGTTCATCTGCACCGTCTGCCCGAACGAGTGGAACAGCGGCAGCGTGACGAGATGCATGTCCCAGCCTTCGTCCGGGAGGCCGTGCAGACGGGCACCACCCGCGGCGTTGAGCACCATGTTGGCATGGCTGAGCTCGGCGCCCTTCGGCTGGCCCGTCGTGCCGCTCGTGTAGAGGATGACGGCCGTGTCGTCCGGCTCGGTGACCCGGGTCTCGAACGTGGCAGGCTGCTCGGCGATGGCCGCGCCGAGTGTCGAGACACCATCGATCGCAGAGGCGGCAGCCGGGTCGGCGGTGATGACAAAGAAGTGCTCACACGTGTCGGTGCTGGTGAAGCCGTCATATCCATGCACACCGATCGGCAGCTCGTCGGTGCCCTCGAAGCAGAAGTACGCCCGCGCATCCGAGTCGTCGAGGTGATAGGCGACCTCGCGGGCCTTGAAGAGGACGTTGAGTGGTACGACGACCGCACCCGCCTTAAGGATCCCGTTGTAGACGACCGGGAACTGGGGAAGGTTCGGACAGGACAAGGCGACCTTGTCGCCGGGCAAGATCCCTCGCGACACCAGCAGGTTGGCGACCTGGTTGGCGGCCCCGTCCACCTGCGCGTAGGTGAGCCGGGTCGACCCCAGCACGACCGCGTCGCGTTGCGGGACGGTACGGGCGCTGTCCTCGAGCAGCATCGCAAGATTGAGCACGTGGCCTCCTCGAGGGTCGCGAGTGGTCGGACTGGTCGGGGCTCGTCGGGCGGCTCAGCGACGCAAGAACCGCTCGCCGGTCAGCCGTTGGTATGCCTCAACATAGGTGGCCCTCGTCTGCTCGACAATGGAAGGCGGCAACGCGGGGGGCGCCACACCGGATCTGCGGTCCCAGCCCGACTCCGGCGACGTGAGCCAGTTGCGTACGAACTGCTTGTCGTATGACGTCTGCGGCCGACCCGGCTGCCACGACTGCGCGAGCCAGAACCTCGACGAGTCGGGCGTCAGCACCTCGTCCGCCAGCACAATGGTGCCGTCGTCTCGGCGCCCGAACTCGAGCTTCGTATCAGCAAGGACGATGCCCCGCTCGCGTGCCGTCGTCTCCGCGCGAGCGTAGACGAGGAGCGTGAGGGTACGGAGCTTGGCCGCCGCGTCCTCACCGATCGTCTCGACCACTGCCTCGTAGTCCACGTTTTCGTCGTGCTCCCCGAGCGCGGCCTTCGTAGCAGGTGTAAAGATCGGCTCGGGCAGCCGGGAGCCCTCGACGAGGCCGGCGGGGAGATCGATGCCGCAGACCCGACCCGACTCCTCGTAGTCCGCGAGTCCCGAACCCGCCAGGTAGCCGCGGGCCACGCACTCGACGGGGAACATCTCGAGCCGCTCACAGATGATCGCGCGGCCGGCGACCTCCGGCGGCACGTCGGTCGAGATGACGTGGTGCGGCACCAACTGGCTCAGCCTGTCGAACCACCACAGCGACACGCGTGTCAGGATCTCGCCCTTGTCCGGGATCGTCGACGTAAGGACGTGGTCGTACGCCGAGATGCGATCCGAGGCGACCATGAGGAGTCGCCCGTCGTCGAACTCGTACAGGTCGCGGACCTTGCCCGAGTGCACATGGCGTGCGCCCGCGAATGCTGGGGCAGCAGTCGGCCGGTCACCGTCGGGGCGGGGCGCGATGCTCATGCGGCCCATCTTGGTCGAACGGCTGCCGGCCCCCGCCGTCGGGGCAAGCGCCACGTTGAGCGGGCACCACCCCCCAGCAGCGCGTTGATGCTGAGAAGGTCTCAGCCGAACCGCCCTGCTCTGCGGGGGTGGGGTTGAAGACCGCCTCGCCTGCTTCAAGGGTGGGGTTGACCCCTGCGGGGAGAGGCGGCACAAGGAAGGATGGGGCCATGACGGACGCGGTGGTGATCGGCTCGGGACCCAATGGCCTGGTGGCCGCCAACCTCCTGGCCGACGCTGGCTGGTCGGTCACCGTGCTGGAGGCTCAGTCCACGATCGGCGGTGCGGTCGGCACCGACACCGAGGTGCACGAGGGTTTCCGCCACGACACGTTCAGCGCCTTCTACCCGCTGGCGGCGGCCTCCAACACCATCTCCTCGCTGCGCCTGGAGGACCACGGCCTGACCTGGGTGCACGCGCCGGCGGTGCTGGGAAACCCGCTTCCGAACGGCTCCTGGGCGATGCTGCACCGAGACCGAGCTGCGACAGCAGCCGGATTGGACGAGCTCACGCCTGGAGACGGCCAGGCGTGGCTGGATCTGTGCGCGAAGTGGGACCGGTTCGGTGACGACCTGCTCGGCGCTGTCCTCCACCCCTTCCCGCCCGTGCGGAGCGCGCTGAGGTTGGCGCTCAACCTGCCGCGCGCCGGCGGGCTGTCGGCGCTGGCCCTGCCCCTGCTGCCCGTGCGGCCCCTGGGCCGGAGGCTCTTCACGGGCATCGCTCCGCAAGTGCTCCTGTCCGGCAACGCCCTGCACGCCGACTTCTCTCCCCTCGCCATGGGATCGGGGATCTTTGGCCTGATCATGACGATGCTCGGCCAGACCGTGGGCTTCCCGGTGCCACAGGGCGGTGCGGGTGAGCTGACCGCCGCCTTGGGCCGCCGCCTCGAGGCGATCGGTGGCGTCATCCGCACCGACAGCGAGGTCACCTCGATCGTCGTGCGGGGGGGCCGAGCGGTGGCTGTACGGCTGGCAGGTGGTGAGCAGCTGTCCGCTGATCGGGCGGTCGTGGCGGATGTCTCGGCACCGGCGTTGTACGGCGGCATGGTGTCGTTCGACGACCTTCCGGCCCGCACGCGGTGGGGCATGAAACGCTTTCGATGGGACCCCTCGACGATCAAGGTGGATTGGGCGCTGTCCGGCCCGGTGCCCTGGGAGCCGGCGCCTGCTATCGACCCCGGCACCGTGCACATCGCTCATTCCGTCGACGAGCTGACGACCTTCGCCCGCCAGCTCGCGGCTCACGCGGTGCCGTCGGACCCACTCCTGCTCCTCGGCCAGATGACGACAACTGATCCGACCCGCTCGCCGCCCGGCACGGAGTCGATGTGGGCCTACACGCACGCCCCCCAGGTCACGCACTCCGACGCGGGCGGCGCGGGCATCCAAGGCGTGTGGGACGAGTCCGACAAGGAACGGATGGCCGACCGTATGCAGGCGCGCATCGAGCGGTTCGCGCCCGAGCTTGCCAGCCGGATCATCAGCCGCCGCGTGCTCGGCCCCCTCGACCTCCAGGCGCGCAACGCCAACCTGCACCGCGGCGCGATCGACGGCGGCACCGCACGGCTGCGCCAGGAGCTGGTGCTGCGCCCAGTGCCGGGTATGGGCCGGGCCGAGACACCCGTGAAGGGCCTCTATCTCGGCTCCGCGTCGGCGCATCCAGGTGGCGGGGTCCACGGCGCGCCGGGGGCGAACGCCGCCAAGGCCGCGCTCGCCCACGACCGGCGGCGCTCACGCCGGGAGGAGTGAGCCAGGTGGCGCCTGGACATGTGCGGCTGACCAAGCTGCATCACACCTCAGCAGCCAAGTCCGCAGACCCAGGGGTCCTGACTGGTCAGTCCAGGTGTGTCGCCTCGGCGAGCTTGAGCAGGTCGTCGATCATCAACCGGGTCCTGGCCAAGAATCCGATCTGGCTCAGCGGGTTGTGCAGCAGTCCCGCCGCGCCTCGCAGGGGGTGCTCGTCGAGAGTCACGATGCTGCCGTCGTCGCCCCAAGGCTGGATGCTGATGCCGACCCGCGCGGTGCCGAGGGGCCAGGCGTGCACCTCGAGCTCGAGCTCGCGCTCGGTCTCGCTCCGCAGGACGGTCGTCTGGTCCTTGTGGGTGAAGAAGGCGATGCCGACGGTGTAGTGGAAAGCCGCGCCCTCAGCCGGCCAGCCAGGGTCGACCGAGCGGACCTCCTTGGTTCCCTGCACCCATTCGGCGTACCGGTAGCCGTCACTGAGGACGGCCCAGACCTGGGCCGGGGATGCCGAGCTGCGGCGCACGCTTGCGGAGCTGGTCACCCAGCCAAATCTACGGACTGCAGACGGTCGCGCCGCCATGGGGCGGCGCAGACCACGGCTGCGGTGCCAAACGGTTGCCGACCGGTGGTCCGGCCGTGGACAGATCAGAGGACGGCCCCGGGCCGGTAGGCAGCAGCCTCAGGGTCGACTGACACGACGCGCTCGATCCGACGTACGACGTCGTCGACCTGGTTCACTGCCGCGCCGGTGAACGACAGCGGGTCCGCCACCATCGCGGCCAGGTCCGCGGGGGTCAGCCCGAGCCGCTCGTCGCCGGCGAGCCGGTCGAGCAGGTCGTTGCGAGCGACGCCCTTGTCGCGCATCTGGAGGGCGACGGAGACGGCGTGCTCCCTGATCACGTCGTGGGCGGCCTCGCGTCCGACGCCATGGCGCACCGCCGCCAGCAAGATCTTGGTCGTGGTGAGGAACGGCAGGTAGCGGTCGAGCTCGCGCTGCACAACCGCGGGGAAGACCCCGAACTCGTCGAGCACCGTCAACATCGTCTCGAACAGCCCGTCCGCGGCGAAGAACGCGTCGGGCAGCGCGACCCGGCGTACCACACTGCAGGAGACATCACCCTCGTTCCACTGGTCGCCGGCAAGCTCGGCCAGCATCGACAAACTGCCTCGCAGGACGACGGCAAGCCCGTTGACCCGCTCGCACGAACGGGTGTTCATCTTGTGCGGCATGGCGCTCGAGCCCACCTGGCCCGGCCGAAAACCCTCGGTGACGAGCTCGTTGCCGGCCATCAGCCGCAGGGTGGTGGCCAGGTTGCTCGGCCCGGCCGCGCACTGGACCAAGGCGGACACCACATCGAAATCGAGCGAGCGAGGGTAGACCTGGCCGACGCTGCTGAGTACGTGCTCGAACCCGAGGTGCCGGGCGACCCGGCGCTCAAGATCCGCGAGCTTGGCGGTGTCGCCGTCGAGCAGGTCGAGCTGGTCCTGTGCCGTACCGACCGGACCCTTGATCCCACGAAGCGGATAGCGCGCGATGAGATCGTCGAGACGGTCCAGCGCCACCAGCAGCTCCTCGGCGATCGAGGCGAACCGCTTGCCGAGTGTGGTGGCCTGCGCGGCGACGTTGTGGGTCCGCCCGGTGATGACCAGCGCGCGGTGCTGGGCGGCCAGCTCACCCAACCTCGCAATCGTGGCCACCATCCTGACCCGGACGATCGCCAAAGCCTGTCGGACCTGCATCTGCTCGACGTTTTCGGTGAGGTCGCGGCTCGTCATGCCTTGGTGGATGTGCTCATGCCCGGCCAGCGCGCAGAACTCCTCGATCCGGGCCTTGACGTCGTGCCGGGTACGCCGCTCACGCCAAGCGATCGACGCCAGGTCGACCTGGTCGACGACCGCCTCGTAGGACTCGATGACACCGTCCGGGATGTCGACGCCGAGTTCGCGCTGGGCGCGTATCACCGCGATCCACAGCAGCCGCTCCATGGTGATCTTGTGCGTGGGCGCCCAGAGCTGTCGCATCGGGCCGGACGCGTAGCGGGAGGCGAGCACGTTCGCGATGTCCGGCACCCGGCCAGTATCCCATTCCCCCGCGAAGCGCCAGCTCCTCCGGCCGACGCGCCAGCTCCTCCGGCCGACGCGCCAGCTCCTCCGGCCGACGCGCCAGTTCCTCCGGCCGACGCGCCAGTTCCTCCGGCCGACGCGCCAGTTCCTCCGGCCGACGCGCCAGTTCCTCCGGCCGAAGCGTCGGTTGTTCCGCAGTGCAGGCGAGTCGCTCAGGTGACGGAGGCGGCCTGCGCGATGTCGCGGCGATACTGAGCGCCGCGGAACTCGATCAGGTCGACGCCTTGGTAGGCGCGGCTGCGGGCGGCGGCGACGTCGGCCCCGACGGCCGTCACGGCGAGCACCCGCCCGCCGCTGGTGACGAGGCTCGCGGCGTCGTCGCTTGGGGACGCCGTACCCGCGTGCAGCACGCTGACCCCGGGCAGCGCGCCAACCAAGTCAAGCCCCCGGATCGCGTCCCCCCTGTGGGGCGCGTCCGGGTATCCGTGTGCAGCCATCACGACGGTGACGGCGGCTCCGGGAGCCCACTTCAGCGGGCCGACGGCGGCCAGGTCGCCGGAGGCGGCAGCGAGGAGCAGGCCGCCGAGCGGGGTTTCCAGCAGCTCCAGCAGCGCCTGCGTCTCGGGATCGCCGAAGCGGGCGTTGAACTCGATCACGCGGACACCCTGGCTCGTGAGCGCCAATCCGGCATACAGCAAGCCGACGAACGGAGTGCCGCGCCGAGCCAGCTCGTCCACGGCTGGCTGGAGCACCCCGGCGCGAACCTCGTCAACGAGACCGCTCGGCGCCCACGGGAGCGGGCTGTAGGCGCCCATCCCGCCGGTGTTCGGGCCCATGTCGCCGTCGCGCAGCCGCTTGAAGTCCTGTACCGGCAGCAGAGGCAGGACCGTGGTGCCGTCGCTGAGCGCGAACAGCGAGACCTCGGGCCCATCCAGGTATTCCTCAACCACGACCCGCGCACACGCCGCAGCGTGATCGGCGGCACGCTCGCGATCCGCCGTCACGACCACGCCCTTGCCGGCCGCCAGGCCATCGTCCTTGACGACGTACGGCGGTTCGAACGCGTCGAGCGCGGCGTCGACCTCAGCCGCGCTGTCACACACGTGTGCCCGTGCTGTGGGTATGCCGGCGGCCGCCATGACCTCCTTGGCGAACGCCTTCGAACCCTCGATGCCGGCCGCCTCGCGGTCCGGCCCGAAGCACGAGACGCCGGCCAGCCGAACCGCGTCCGCGACTCCGCCGACCAGCGGCCCCTCGGGGCCGATCACCACGAGGTCTGCCCCGATCCGCCTAGCCAACGCGACAACGGCATCCTGATCGAGCGGGTCGACGTGATGCAGCGTGGCCGTGCCGGCCATGCCGGGGTTGCCCGGCGCGGCATGCACCTGCGCGACCTCGCCATCACGCGCAAGCGCGCGGACCAGCGCATGCTCGCGACCGCCACCTCCGATGACGAGCGTCCTCACGGACATCGACCCTATCGGTGCAATCGGAGGGCTCAGAGCAGGTCGTGCAGCACAACAGTCTCGTCGCGACCCGGGCCGACCCCGACCGTCGAGACCCGAGCGCCGGACATCTCCTCGACCGCCGTGACGTAGGCCCGCGCGTTGGGCGGCAGGTCGGACAGCGTCCGCGCAGCCGAGATGTCCTCCCACCAGCCGGGCAGCTCCTCGTAGATCGGCCGGGCATGGTGAAAGTCGGTCTGGTTCACAGGCATCTCGTCGTGGCGTACGCCGTCGACGTCATACGCCACGCAGACCGGGACCTTCTCGAGCCCGGTAAGCACGTCGAGCTTCGTCAGCACGAAGTCCGTGACGCCGTTGACGCGAGCGGCGTAGCGAGCGATCACGGTGTCGAACCAACCGCAGCGTCTCGGACGCCCGGTGGTGGTGCCGTACTCCGCGCCCGTCTTGCGCAGGAACTCCCCACTGCCGTCGAGGAGCTCGGTGGGGAAGGGACCCTCGCCCACGCGGGTCGTGTAAGCCTTGACGATCCCGATGACGCGCTCGATGCGCATCGGCGGGATCCCTGAACCGGTGCACGCCCCACCCGATGTCGCCGACGACGACGTCACGAACGGATAAGTGCCATGGTCGACGTCGAGGAGGGTGGCCTGCCCCGCCTCGAGCAGCACCGTCTCACCGCGGTCGAGCGCCTCGTTGAGCACCAGTCCGGTGTCTGCGACCAGGGGGCGCAGTCGCTCGCGCTGCGCCAGCAGCTCGTCAAGGATCTCGT
The DNA here is from genome assembly GCA_038238115.1 of Propionibacteriales bacterium. Lineage (GTDB taxonomy): Bacteria > Actinomycetota > Actinomycetes > Propionibacteriales > Nocardioidaceae > JBBRYB01. Next base: position 121,756 of record JBBRYB010000001.1, read on the forward strand.
CGCTCGAGATGGCACGCCGGTTGTAGATCTTGGCGAGGACCTGGTTCTTCAGCTCAAGGGCGCTTTCGACCTTCTGCCGCAGAATCTTCTCGTCGAACACGTCCTGGATGCGCACACCGATCCTGTTCATCTTGTCGGCATACGTCGGCCCGATTCCACGCCCCGTCGTACCGATCCGGCGCGAGCCCAAGAACCGCTCGGTCACCTTGTCGATCGTGCGGTTGTAGTCGGCGATCACGTGTGCGTTGGCGCTGATGAGCAGCCGGGACGTGTCGATATCCCGGGCGTCGAGCCCGTCGAGCTCCTCGAACAAGACCTTGAGGTCGACCACGACGCCGTTGCCGATCACAGGCGTGCAACCAGGAGTCAAGATCCCACTCGGCAGCAGGTGCAGCGCATACTTCTCGTCCGCGATCACGACGGTGTGGCCGGCGTTGTTGCCGCCGTTGAACTTCACCACGAAGTCGACCCGCCGGCCGAGGAGGTCGGTCGCCTTACCCTTGCCTTCGTCGCCCCACTGAGCGCCGACGATCACGACTGCGGGCATGAGTGCACCCTTCTGTCTCGCGCCGCCGCACTGTCGCAGATGATCGACCGACCGTTGCGGTGCCATCGGACCGGCCCGGGCGCATGTCAGCGCGCAGCCTATCGTTTCTGCCAGTGCCTGCCCGGATGAAGCCATTGCCCTTGGCTCTCGGCTCACGACGGCGCAGCATAGGGGGATGAACGTCGAGTTGTTGGTGGTGGCCGACTGTCCCCAAGAGGGTCTGGCAGGGGCTCGACTGCGGGAGGCTCTGGATGACATCGGCCTGGTCTCGACCGGATTCTCCACCCGGGTGATCGCCGATCACGCGGAGGCGACCCAAGCCGGCTTCCTCGGTTCGCCGACCATCCTGCTCGACGGGGTGGACCCGTTTGCAGAGCCCGGCGCGCAGCCCGCACTGGCCTGCCGTCTGTTCGGCTCGACGCGGGGGACCTCGCCCGTCCCCGAACTCGCGGCACTGCGCCAGGCACTGAAGGAGGCCGCCGACCGCGGACGCTGCTAAGCGCTGCAGGAGTCTCCACCTGACGCGTTGCGCCGTTGACGCCACAGCGACGACCACACCCTCTATGGTTCAACACTGTGAAGCGTTGTCTCCTGATCACCAATGCCACGGCGGGCTCCAACGATGAGCAGTCCGTCGACGCGGCCTGCGAGGTCTTGCAGGCAGACGGCGTTGCGATCGAGGTCGTCGCTACGAAGGACACCGGCGAGCTCCTCGATGTGCTGAGCGACCGACACGACCGCGACGTCGTGGTGGCCGGGGGTGACGGGAGCCTGCACGCAGTGATCGCTGCGCTGGAGACACGTGGCGAGCTGCACGAGCCGACGATCGGCCTGGTTCCGCTCGGCACCGGGAACGACTTCGCGCGCGGCGTCCGGCTGCCGCTCGACCCGGCAGCCGCAGCGGTGGTGATCGTCGGTGGTCGGCAGGGCGAGATCGACATCCTCGTCGACGCCGACGGCGGCATCGTGGTCAACGCCGTGCACGTCGGCGTGGGCGCGGAGGCCGGTCACGAAGCCAAGCCGTGGAAGCCCAGGCTCGGCAGGCTCGGGTACGTCGTCGGAGGCCTCATCGCGGGCGTCAAGGCCAAGGGCCACCGGATCCGGGTGATTGCCGACAACGAGGTGCTCGCCGACGGCCACCGCCGGGTGCTCCAGGTGGGCATCGCCAACGGTGCCTACGTCGGCGGCGGCACCGAGCTCGTGCCGGGCGCCGATCCGGCAGACGGGTTGGCCGACGTACTCGTCTCGTTCTCCGTGGCACCGATGGATCGCCTGCTGTACGCCGTCCGGGTCAAAGGCGGCACGCATGAGGAGCGGCACGACGTGCACACCGCCCGCGCCGCCATGGTGCGGGTCGACGGGGAGAGCTTCTGGTGCAACGCCGACGGTGAGCTCCTCGAACCGGTGCACCGGCGCACGTGGTCGGTGCGGTCGCAGGCCTTCACGATGATGCTGCCGACCGCCGAGCAGGAGCAGGAGTCAGGCTCCTAATCCACGCGGTCGAGCCCTCCTGCATGTGATCTGGACTCGACACGGCCGTCTGACCGGCGCGGGCTCGGCGGCCGACGAACCCGCGTCGGCAGAGGACCGGCATGATGGGACACATGACGTTCGACAACCTGCTCGGTGGCCCCCCGCCGACGCTGCTGCCCGGAGACGCTGCCGCCGACGAGCTCACCCAGGGGGTAGACCCGCGTCAGGTCGCACGTGACAACCCGGCGTCTTCTCTGGCCTGGGCCGCAGTAGCCGAGGCGGCGCTCTCCTCCGGCGACGACCTGGGTGGCTACGCCTTCGCCCGGGTCGGATACCACCGCGGCCTCGATGCGCTGCGGCGCGGCGGATGGAAGGGACAGGGGCCCGTTCCCTGGTCCCACGCGCCCAACCAGGGTTTCCTACGCTGTGTGGCGGCGCTCGTCACCGCCTCGGACCGGATCGGTGACACCTCCGAGGCAGCCCGGTGCCGCGATCTCCTGCGCGATTGCGACCCCAGCCTGCCGCTGCCCTGACGCCAGCCGGTCAGTCTTCTGCGGGCCGGTCGCGCATGACTCGGGCGCGCTCGTGGTCCTCGTCATACCTGGCGTTGCGCTTGGTCGACCGCGCCCTGAGGAGCTCGACAGCGATCGGGATCAGCGACACGGCCACAATGGCGACAAGCAGCAGGTCGATGTGGCTGCTCAGGAAGGCGACCTGGCCGAGCCAATAGCCGAGCAGCGTGACGCCGGTGGCCCAGAGGAAGCCCCCGATCGCCGAATAGGTGACGAAGCGGCGCATGGGCATGTGCCCGACTCCGGCCGCCAGCGTGATGAAGGTCCGCACGATCGGCACGAAACGCGCGAGCACGATGGCTCGGTTGCCGTACTTGTCGAAGAAGGCATAGGTCTGGTCGACGTGCTCCTGCTTGAAGATGCGCGAGTCCGGCTTGTTGAAGATGGCAGGGCCCGTCTTGGCGCCGACGAGATAGCCGACGACGTTGCTCATGATGGCAGCCACTGTGAGCACCAGACAGGCCAGCCAGAGCGGAGCGGAGACCTGCTCTTGCCGGGAGATGAGCAGCCCGATGAGGAAGAGCAGCGAGTCGCCGGGGAGGAAGGGGAAGAGCCAGCACTCGATGAAGATGATGAGCGCCACACCCCACAACGCGTACGCACCGAACCGGTCGATCCAGGTCTGCGGGTCAAGCAGTCCGTTGAGGACCATGGCGTGGTGGATGTCGAGGAGCACACGTTGAGCGTAGCCGCCGTCGAATGGCCCGTCTGCCCGTCGCGCACACGACTCAGCGGGCTCTCAGGTCTGAGGCTCGGCCGGTGCACCCCCATTAGGCTGGCCGCGTGAGCCACCCGCCCGACGACTCAGCCGAGGACGTCGAGGTCGGCGTCGGCCCGTGGCAGGGTCCGTGGCCCACCGATCCACACCTGGACGAAGAGCTGCTCGAGTACGGCGACCGGCGCAACGTGGTGGACGGCTACCGGTATTGGCACCTCGACGCGATCATTGCCGATCTCGACACGCGCCGCCATCCCTTCCATGTGGCGATCGAGAACTGGCAGCACGACTTCAACATCGGCTCGGTTGTCCGCACGTCCAACGCGTTCCTCGCTGCCGAGGTGCATATCGTCGGCCGCCGAAGGTGGAACCGGCGCGGCGCGATGGTGACCGACCGCTACCAGCACCTGCGCCATCACGACTCGGTCGCGGCGTTGAGCGCCTGGGCGAAGGAGTCGGGCCTTCCCCTGCTGGGAATCGACAATGTGGCTGGCTCGAAGCCCCTCGAGTCGAGCACGCTGCCTCGGCGCTGTGTGCTCGTCTTCGGCCAGGAGGGCCCGGGGCTTACCGACGTGATGCGCAACAGCTGTGATGCCGCGCTCTCGATCGCCCAGTTCGGCTCGACGCGGTCGCTGAACGCTGGTGCTGCCGCCGCGATCGCGATGCACACGTGGGTCCGTCAGCACGCCGTACTCCCGACGGGGTAGCACGCCGAACTTCGGCGCGGGTAGCACCCCGTACTCCCGACGGGGTAGCACGCCGAACTTCGGCTCGGGTAGCACGCCGTACTCCCGACCGGGTAGCACGCCGAACTTCGGCTCGGGTAGCACGCCGTACTCCCGACCGGGTAGCACGCCGAACTCCCCGACGGGGAGGCGGGAGCACGCGGCGTGCGCGTGGGCGCGGTGGCAGCCGGCGGGGGCAGGCGGGATACTGGAGGCGCACCGGATCGGACCTTCAAGACGGAGTCGCTCATGCCCATCGCCACGCCCGACGTCTACAGCTCCATGCTCGACAAGGCAAAAGCCGACAGGTTCGCCTATCCCGCGATCAACGTGTCGTCGTCGCAGACCCTGCACGCCGCGCTGCGCGGGTTCGCGGAGGCAGGCAGCGACGGGATCGTCCAGCTCTCGACGGGCGGCGCCGACTACCTGTCCGGGTCGACGATCAAGGACATGGTTGCGGGGTCGCTGGCCTTCGCGGCGTTCGCACACGAGGTGGCCAAGAACTATCCCGTCAACATCGCCCTGCACACCGACCACTGCCCCAAGGACAAGCTCGACGGCTTCGTCCGCCCGCTGCTCGAGGTGTCCAAGCAGCGCGTCGCCGACGGCGGGCTGCCGGTCTTCCAGTCACACATGTGGGACGGCTCGGCGGTGCCGCTGGAGGAGAACCTGTCGATCGCCCGCGAGCTCCTCGAGATCGCGGCGGCCGCCCGGATCGTGCTGGAGATCGAGGTTGGCGTGGTGGGCGGCGAGGAGGACGGTGTCGTCGGGGCGATGGACGACAAGCTCTACACGACCCCCGGGGACGCCGAACGAACGGCGGAGGCGCTCGGCTTGGGTGAGAGCGGCCGCTACATGGCCGCGCTCACCTTCGGCAACGTGCACGGCGTCTACAAGCCGGGCAACGTCAAGCTTCGCCCGGAGATCCTCAAGCAGGCCCAGGAAGCCGTCGCGGAGAAGTACGACCTCGGGTCCGACGCGAAGCCGTTCGACCTCGTCTTCCACGGCGGCTCGGGATCGCGGCTGGAGGAGATCCGAGAGGCGCTCGACTACGGCGTGGTCAAGATGAACGTGGACACCGACACGCAGTACGCGTTCACCCGCCCCATCGTCGACCACATGTTCAGCAACTACTCCGGCGTCCTCAAGGTCGATGGTGAGGTGGGCAGCAAGAAGGACTACGACCCGCGCTCCTACGGCAAGGCGGCCGAGACCGGCATGGCCGCCCGCGTCGTCGAGGCCTGCGAGCACCTCCGCTCGGCCGGCACCACGCAATCCACCTGACCCCCGGTCCAAATCCCCTCCCCAACCTTCTCCCGGCCGGCCGGTGGCTGGCTGGCTGCGTTTGCCATGCGAACACTGCTGAAGCAGTGTTCACATGGCGGATCTCCCGTGTAGGCCGTGTATTCGCTATAGGGGGGCAGGTCCCGTCGAGGCGACCAGCCTGGGTATGCCGTCCACAGCTCGCGGCCGAGCTCAGCCCCGTGCACAAGTCGCCAACGCAACCTGCCGGGTGTCCCGCCTCGCCCGCAGGCTGGACACATGAGACCTCCTCTGGACGGCATCGCCTCTCGTCAAGGCGGCATCTTCACTCGACACGTCACCCGCCTCGGCCCGGGCAACTCCAGCCGAGTGGAGTCAGGCGTCCGCCACCACGTCGCCGACCTCGACACCAGCATGGTCCTCACCATCCGAGGACTCCCGACGACGAACCCGGTGCGAACCGTCGTCGACCTGAGCCGGCAGTTCGGTTACACCACCGGACTCGTCGCTGCCGACGCCGCTCTGCACAGGGGAGCAAGCCAGGAGGAGCGCGGGCCTATGCCGACACGCTCTTCACGCATCCGTTCGGCCCCGTGATCCGCGCCGTGGCCCGCGACGCCGAGCCTCTCACGCAGTCTCCACATGAGACGGTGACCAGGGTCTTCCTCGTCAACATCGGCATTCCCACACTCCAGCCGCAGAAGGCCTTCCGTCTGCCCGGCGGACGCTTCGCCATCGTGGACTTCTATTCCGACGAGCTCCAGCACGTCTTCGAGGCCGACGGCAGGCAGAAGTACCGCGAGCAGTACGACTCACGGGGCCGCTTGCTCACGTCTGACGACATCGTCTGGATGGAGAAGAAGCGCGAGGACCTGCTGCGCGGACTGGGTCTCGGGATGAGCCGCGTCTTTGCCTTCGATACGCGTCCTGAAACCTTGCACAGGCCCACGACCGCATCTGGGCCGAGATCAGGGCTCAACATGGCGGTCGGGTGTTTCTGCCGCGGGGCGCCTGACCGTGTCCGATGCGAGTCAGCCGAGGTCGATCTCGCTCACGTGGTACGCCGCGATGTACGTCAGACCGGCCGTCTCCACAGCCTCGCGGGCGCTGCGTTCCACGAGAACGGCCACCGCCACGACCTCCGCACCCGCCTCTCGTAGCGCCGCGACGGCGTCCAACACCGAGCCGCCCGTGGTCGAGGTGTCCTCCACCGCCAGCACCCGCCGGCCGGACACGTCGGGGCCTTCGATACGCCGCTGCAGCCCGTGCGCCTTGCCTTCTTTCCGTACGACGAAGGCGTCCAGCCTGTCACCGACCTGTGCGGCGGCATGCAGCATGGCGGTGGCCACCGGGTCGGCCCCCAACGTCAGGCCGCCCACCGCGTCGTACTCCAGCTGAGAGGTCGCGTCGCGCATGACGCGTCCGATCATGGGTGCCGCTCGCCCGTCGAGGGTGACCCGGCGCAGATCGATGTAAAGGTTGCTCTGCCCGCCTGATGACAGCGTGAACTGGCCTCGCACGAGCGCCTTCGACCGGATCTGTGTCAGCACCTCAGCGCGATCGTTCATCGCCAGAGGATATCGATGGCCCCGCGCTCACCCACCGCCTCCTCTTGCCTTGCCCGGACCGGTGAGTTCGGCTCCCGATAACCCATCGAGTCACTCGACGCCCGTTGTCCGGTCGATGCCGTGGCCGCCGGGTGATACGTCCGCGAAAGCGCAGCCCGCCTCGCTGGCAACAGTCCCCATGGCAGCTTCTCCCCCCGCACGGCAGATCTCCCATGTGAACACTGCATACGCAGTGTTCACATGGGAGATGCAGGAGCGCGGGCGGAGAGGCAGGCCGCTGGCCCCGGCTGGCGCGGGCGGGCTACTTGGGGGAGGTGGTGACGAGGTGGCCGAAGGCGACGAGGCGGTCGTCGGGGTGAAAGAGCTCCGAACACGTGGTCAGGGTGATCAGGGCTCGTCGGGGGTGCTCGGTGTCGGTGAAGGTCGCCATGCCGGGCGGCGCCTCGCCTTCCGGTGCCACCGGGACCGCGTCGAGCACCCAGCTCTGCGTGAAGGGCAGCACCAGGTCGTTGGGGCTCGTGTCCATTACATAGGTGTACGTCGCGTCGGCCGTCTCGATCACCACCTTGTCGCCCGGACGCAGGCGCGGCAGGTCTTGGAAGGGTTCACCGTTCGTGACGCGGTGCCCCGAGACCGCGAGGTTGCCGACCTGCCCGGGATCCGTCCCTGGGAAGTGCCCGATGCCACGCGCCAGGTCCTGGTCGCGGACGCCCTCGATCATCGGCACCTCATAGTCGGCACCGAAGCGGGCAACCCGGATCAAGGCCTCGGCGCTGCCAAGCGGCGTGCTGGTTGACAGCGGCCCGAGCACGTCGGCGACCGTCGGATAGGCCCACTGCGCCCGGATCTGTGTCCGCAAACTCTCCTGGTGCCGCTCGGCCACGAAGTCGGTCCCGTAGGACTGCCAGGCGAGGTAGGCCAGCACAGACGCACCAGTCACGACCAAGACGAGCGTCGCGATCAGCGAGACTCGCCGAGCTGGAAACCGCGGCTGCTCGGCAGCCCTGGACGGCTCCGCCGATTCCTCCGGAGGTTCCGCGGGCGTCGTAGTGTTCATCTGGCAGACAACTGTATCCACGACTATCGCGAGGAGTCGGTGCAGCGTGCACGAGACGGCGATCCGGCTCCACGGCGTAGGCACCACCATCTTCGCGGAGATGTCGGCGCTGGCGCTGCGCACCGGGGCGATCAACCTCGGACAAGGCTTCCCCGACGTCGACGGCCCGCCTGACATCATCGAGGCGGCGGTCGCGGCGCTGCGATCGGGCCGTAACCAATACGCGCCAGGGGCCGGCGTCCCCGAGCTTCGCCAAGCGATCGCCGCGCACCAGCAACGCTTCTACGGGATCACCGTGGACTCCGACAGCGAGGTCCTCGTGACTACCGGTGCGACGGAGGCGATCGCGGCGGCGCTGTTGGGACTGATCGATCCTGGCGATGAGGTCGTTGCTTTCGAGCCCTACTACGACTCCTATGTCGCCTGTATCTCCATGGCGGGCGGCGTCAGGGTGCCGATCACCCTGCGTGCGCCCGACTTCAGACCTGATCTCGACGCCCTGCGCGTCGCGCTGAGCCACCGCACCCGGGCGCTGCTGATCAACAGTCCACACAACCCCACGGGCATGGTGCTTCGCGACGACGAGCTCCGTGTCATCGCCGAGTTGGCGTGCGAGCACGACCTCCTGGTCATCACCGATGACGTCTATGAGCATCTGACCTTCGGGGATGTGCCCCACCGGCCGCTGTCGGCGTACGACGGCATGCGCGAACGTACGCTCAGCATCTCCAGCGGCGGGAAGACTTTCTCGTTCACCGGGTGGAAGGTCGGCTGGGCGACCGGCCCGGCCGACCTGGTCCGGGCGACCATGATGGCCAAGCAGTTCCTGACCTTCACCTCGGGCGCACCGCTGCAACCAGCCATCGCCCAGGCGCTGGGCCTCGACGACTCTTACTTCGTGCAGCTGCGCAGCAGCTTGGAGGCCAAGCGTGACCGTCTGTGCGCCGGCCTCAGCGAGGTGGGCTTCGACGTCTTCGTCCCCGACGGCACCTACTTCGTGACGACGGACATCCGGCCCCTCGGGTACGACGACGGCGTCGACTTCTGCCTGCACCTGCCCGAGCGGTGCGGCGTGGTGGCCATCCCCCACGAGGCCTTCTACGACGACAAGGCGGCCGGGCAGCCGTTGGTGCGTTGGGCCTTCTGCAAGCGGGACAAGGTCCTCGACGAGGCGATCAGCCGGCTGGGGGTGCTGAGCGGCTAGCCGCTCAGCGCGGTGGCGCGCCAGGTAAGGCGAGCTCAGCCGCCAGAGCGTGACCGGGCTTGCGACCGCTCACCGAAACCAGTTCCGGGAGCCGGTCACGATGAGTCCCACCGCGCGACCGGAAGGGGAGTGGACAGACCCGCCCCGCCTCCCGAGCCTGAGACGACGCCGACCACAGTGACGGCGGTGTCTGCCGAACTTGGGGCTCACGCCGTCGAGGTAGCTACCGCCCACAGACGCGGCCGGTCGCCGGCCCCAGGGAGCGATGGGAAATCGCCGGGCCGCTCGGGCTGGTGCTGATCGGACGGCTGGACTCACTCGTGTGCGAGTGTTGCCGCCACGCCCGACACGACGGGCCGCCCGGCAACCGCGACGGCCACACCCGGCTGGCGTCCCGTCAGTTGCCAGATGGTGGAGGTGGTCGGGAGTCCGGTGGCGGCGGGTACTGGCCCGGCGGAGACTGCCAGGGAGGTCCCGGTGACGCCGCCATGGGTGCCTGCGGCTTGGCGAACCACCTCCGTGCAGGGCGAGTCCACAGCAGCACGAGGGACGCCGCGACATACACCGCGGCGATCCAACCGCTTGGCCCCGACAGGAGCGAGAGCGCGGCCACGACTGCGCCCAGGACCGTCAGCGCGATGCGCGCCGCGCGGTGCCGCCGCAGCACGTAGAAGCCAAGCACCATGGACGTGACGCTGAGCACGGCCATCACCATGATCGTGTACTTCATGAACGTGCGGGCGGCGTCGATCGTCAGGCCAAGATCCGCCGCGCGAGGTGAGTCGACAACCTGCTGCAGGACGTCGCGCATGGACGCGCTGTTGAGCTGCTGCATGGTGCTGACCAGGAGGATGACGGCAGTCAGGCTTCCGAGCACCGCGAGCATGCCTCCCCACGTCACCTCGCGTGGCCGCGCCGCCTCCCGACGGGGCGATCCGGCGCGGGAGGCGTCACGGTTGCTCCAGGCTGGACTCATGCCGCGGTCACGGTGAGCCGATCCTGCGCCTCGTCCAGATCCACGTTCACAGTGTCGCCGTCGCTGACGTCGCCCGCCAGTAGCGCTCGCGCCAGCGCGTCGCCGATGGAGCTCTGCACGAGCCGGCGCAGCGGCCGGGCGCCGTACGCCGGGTCGAATCCGGTCAGCGCCAGCCAGTCTCTGGCGGCTTCGCTGACCTCGAGCCTGATCCGCCGGGTCGCCAGGCGTTGCGCGAGGGCCCCGATCTGGAGATCCACGATCCGGGCGAGCTCCTCCGTGCCGAGCGGGTCGAACAGCACCACCTCGTCAAGCCGGTTGAGGAACTCCGGCTTGAACGACCTCCGCACCGCCGCCATGACCGCGTCACGTTTCGCCGCCTCGCCAAGCTGGGGATCGACGAGGAACTGCGAGCCCAGGTTGCTGGTGAGGATCAAGATCGTGTTGCGGAAGTCGACGGTGCGACCCTGCCCGTCGGTGAGGCGTCCGTCGTCGAGAACCTGCAGCAAGATGTCGAACAGCTCTGGATGCGCCTTTTCGACCTCGTCGAGGAGTACGACGGAGTACGGCCGGCGGCGCACCGCCTCGGTGAGCTGCCCGCCCTCGTCGTAGCCGACATAGCCAGGAGGCGCTCCCACCAGGCGCGACACCGAGTGCTTCTCGGAGTACTCGCTCATGTCGATGCGCACGATCGCCCGCTCGTCGTCGAAGAGGAAGTCCGCGAGGGCCTTGGCGAGCTCGGTCTTGCCGACGCCGGTAGGACCGAGGAAGAGGAACGACCCGGTCGGGCGGTCGGGGTCGGAGATGCCGGCACGGGCCCTGCGCACGGCATCGGAGACGGCGGCGACGGCGGCCTGCTGGCCGATCAGACGCTTGCCGAGCTCGTCCTCCATGCGCAACAGCTTGCCGGTCTCGCCCTCGAGCAGTCGCCCGGTCGGGATGCCTGTCCAGGCGCCGACCACCTCGGCGATCTCGTCGGCGCCGACCTCCTCATGCACCATCAGGTCACCCTGGTCCACGGCGGACTCGGCAGCGGTGGCCTCGACGAGCTCCCTCTCGAGGGCGGGGAGACGCCCGTACAGCAGCTCGGACGCGTGCGCCAGGTCGCCCTCGCGCTGGGCCCGCTCGGCCTGGCCGCGCACGTCGTCGATCTGCTCGCGCAGCGCCCCGACGCGGTTGAGGCCATCTTTCTCCTGCGCCCAGCGGCTCTCGAGCGCACGCAGCTGCTCGGACTTGTCCGCCAGCTCGGCGCGCAGCGTCTCCAGCCGCTGGACGGAGGCCGGGTCGTCATCGCGTTGGACGGCGAGCTCCTCCATCTTCAGCCGGTCGACGGTGCGTCGCAGCTCGTCGATCTCCACCGGGCTGGAGTCGATCTCCATGCGTAGCCTCGACGATGCCTCGTCGACGAGGTCGATCGCCTTGTCAGGCAGCTGCCGGCCGCTGATATAGCGGTCGGACAAGGCCGCGGCCGCGACGAGGGCGGCGTCGGAAATGGAGACCTTGTGGTGAGCCTCGTAGCGCTCCTTCAGCCCGCGCAGGATTGCGATCGTGTCCTCGACGCTGGGCTCGCCGACGAACACCTGCTGGAAGCGCCGCTCGAGGGCTGGGTCCTTCTCGATCCGCTCGCGGTATTCGTCGAGGGTGGTGGCGCCGATCATGCGGAGCTCGCCTCGCGCCAGCATCGGCTTGAGCATGTTGCCGGCGTCCATCGACGAGTCACCGGTCGCGCCAGCGCCGACGACGGTGTGCAACTCGTCGATGAAGGTGATCACGTTGCCGCCAGAGTCCTTGATCTCGGCGAGCACCGCCTTGAGCCGCTCCTCGAACTCGCCGCGGTACTTCGCACCCGCGACCATCGCACCCAGGTCAAGGGAGAGCAACCGTCGTCCGCGCAGAGACTCGGGGACGTCTCCGGCGATGATGCGCTGGGCGAGCCCCTCGACCACGGCCGTCTTGCCGACGCCTGGGTCGCCGATGAGCACTGGGTTGTTCTTGGTACGTCGTGACAGCACCTGCACGACCCGGCGGATCTCGCTGTCGCGCCCGATCACTGGGTCGAGCGAGCCTTCGCGAGCCCGCGCGGTCAGGTCGACGGCGTACTTCTCCAGCGCCTGGTAGGAGCCTTCGGGTTCCGGGCTCGTGACCCGCGCAGAGCCGCGGACGGTCTCGAACGCCCCACGCAGCGCCGCTGCAGTGGCACCCATCGACTCAAGCAGCACCTTGGCCGGGCTGTCGATGGATGCGAGTGAGACGAGCAGGTGCTCGGTGGAGATGTAGTCGTCACCGAGCGACTCGGCCAGCTGCTCGGCTGCCTGGAGGGCCAGGATCGTGGCGCGGCCGTAGGACGGCGAGGACACGGTCGTGCCGGCAGCCGCTGGCAGGGCGCGCAGGAGGCTGGCTGTCTCGATCGCTACCTTCTCGGGCTCGACCCCGACCGCTCGGAGCAGCGCACCAGCGATGCCGTCAGGCTGGGCGAGCAGCGCCGAGAGGACGTGCGTCGGTTCGACCGCCGGGTTGCCGGCCGAGGTGGCTAGCTGGACGGCTGCGCCGATCGCTTCTTGGCTACGTCGGGTGAACTTGTTGGCGTCCATCACTGGCGTGGTGACCCTTCTCGGAGACTCAATACGTCAGCAGTAACACCGCTGAAGTTGAGTCGATTCCACTCAAGTCTAGGGCTTCGCCGCAGAGACTCTGGCTGGGCCGCTCTTCCGTAGGCCTTGCCCTGGCGTCAGGTGAGAAGACCGACGCTGTGGGGCGGAAGGGACGAGGTGTCTCGAAGGGCTTGACCGTTCGAGACGCCGCAACCGCATCCGCACTCATCGGGGGAAAGTGCCGGGCTTGTAGCGGGTCATGTCGGATACTGAGCGGCGCACGGGAAGGTTGGGGATGGCTGCGGGTGCAGCCGCCGCAAGCTGGGCCTGTAGCTCGCCGACGCGCGTCTGGAGGGCCGACACCTCGTTTTCAAGCTCGCGGATCCGGCGTACCCCCTCGATTCCGATCCCGGATGCGGTGAGTTCCGCGACGACGCGTAGCGACTCGATGTCACGCAAGGAGTAGCGCCGCCCGCCGCCCTCGCTGCGACCGGGCCGCACGAGACCCATCCGGTCATAGCCGCGCAGAGTCTGCGGATGCATTCCGGTCAGCTCGGCGGCGACGCTGATCACGAAGACTGGCGCGTCAGGGTTGCTGAGGTCGAACGTGATACGAGTCCTAGCCATGGCTTCGAGCTCCTCGGCCTGCCAGACCGGCCCGCGGGTCGTGACCGCCCGCTGCGTCACGGAACGCCTCGACGGCTGCCCGCGACGCGTCGTTGAGGACAGCGGGCGTCTCGACCTGGATCGTCACCAGCAGGTCGCCATAGCCGCCGTCGCGCCGTGGCGCGCCACGGCCCTTGATCCGGAAGGTGCGGCCGTTGGGCGTGGCGGCAGGGACCTTCAAGGTCACAGTGCCTCCCTTGGCGGTGGGTACGGCGATGTCGGCGCCGAGAGCCGCCTCGTCGAAGCGCACGGGGATCTCCAGGGTCAGGTTGTCACCCTTGCGCCCGAAGAGCGCGTCCGACGCCACGCTCACGGTGACGTAGAGGTCGCCCGGGGGGCCGCCTCGCTCCCCCGGCGCGCCTTTGCCGCGGAGCCGAATCTTCTGCCCGTCCTTGACTCCTGCGGGGATCCGGGCCTGGATCGTGCGCGTGGACACGCCTCGGCCGGAACCGTGGCACACGGGGCAGGGATCGTCGACAATGAGTCCGCGGCCAAGACAGTCGCGGCACGGCTCGGTCATCGAGAACACGCCGCCTTGGCTGGACGTCTGCATGCCTGAGCCTTGGCAAGTCGGGCACACCCGCGGCATCGTGCCGGCCTTGGCACCGGTACCCGAGCAGGCCGGACAGGCCTCCTCGCTGCTGAGCCGCATCGTCACGGTGATGCCGTCGAGCGCCTCCTCGAACGTGAGTGAGGTCTCGGACTCCACGTCTTGGCCACGGCGGGGCTGGGCCGACCGCGTGCGGCCACCGCCACCGAAGATTCCGCCGAAGAGGTCACCGAAGCCTCCTCCCCCGGCGCCCGCGCCGCCACCCCCGAAGAGGTCGCTGAAGTCGGGTTGGCCGCCTTGGCCGGGCGTCGTGCGGAATCGGCCCGAGCCGAAGAGGGTGCGCTGTTCGTCGTACTCCTTGCGCCTGTCGGTGTCGGACAGCACCGAGTGGGCCTCGGAGATTGACTTAAACCGCTCCTCGGCGGCCGCGTCACCGGGGTTGGAGTCGGGGTGGTTGGCGCGCGCAAGCTTGCGGTACGCCTTCTTGATGTCGTCAGCCGAGGCGTCCTTCGAAACGCCCAGGACCTTGTAGAAGTCCTTCGTCGCCCAGTCTGCTGGACTCATGCGCGCACCTCCCTTCGTCGTTCGTCATCTGCTGTGTCGTCAGCTGTCGCCCGCGCTGTCCCGGCGACTCGACGCTGGGCTTTGCTCGGGATCAGGCCGGGTCGTCGCCTCGGCCTGCGGGTCGTCGTCCTCGATGTCGTACGTCGCGAGGGCCTCGACCTCCGCAGCAGATATCTGCGACGGCTCGGCTACGGCTACGCGAGCAGGTCTTACGATCCGATCCCCGAGTCGGTAACCCACCTGGAGGATGGTCTGGCACACCGGGCCCTCGACGTCGTCGGAGTACGTGTGCATGAATGCCTCGTGGATGCGCGGGTCGAACTCGTCACCGACCTCACCGAAAGCGGTGAGGCCCAGCCCCTTGACCGTGCGCTCGAGCGAATCGGCCACGGCCTTGAAACCGCCGGTGACCTCCCCGTGCTCCCGAGCTCGGCCGATGTCATCGAGCACGGGGAGCAGCGACGTCGCGACGTTCGCCACGGCCGCGCCTCGCACGGCGTCTCGGTCGCGGTCCACCCGACGCTTGTAGTTGACGTACTCGGCCTGCAGACGCTGCAGGTCGGCAGTGCGTTCCGCGAGCGCGACCTCGATCGCCGTGACCGACGTGTCGTCGGACGAGTCCGCGTCGGTGTCGGGGGAGTAGGGAGCCGCGCCATCGCGCGGCTCCCTCACCTGACCCGTCTCGGGATCGATGCGCCGCTTGTCGCGGATCACCGGTCCCTCCGCCTCATGTGGTTCGAACGTCACTTGCGCTCGCCACCCTCGGCGTCGTCGGTGCTGTCGGTGCCCTCGTCGACGATCTCCGCGTCCACGATGCTGTCGTCGTCAACGGTGCTCGAGTCGGCTGACCCCTGGCCTGCGGCACTAGCGGAGGCCTCGGCGTTGGCGTACATCGCGGCACCCATGCTCTGGCTGGACGTCGCCAGTGTGCTGGCCGCCGCCGAGATGGCCGCGGTGTCTTCGCCTTCGAGGGCTGTCTTGAGCGAGGACACGTCGGTCTCGACCTTGGTCTTGACGTCGGCGGGGATCTTGTCGCTGTTCTCGCTCAGGAACTTCTCGGTCGAGTAGACGAGTGAGTCGGCGTGGTTGCGCACCTCGACGGCTTCCTTGCGCTGGCGGTCCTCCTCGGCGTACTGCTCTGCATCCGCGACCATCTTGTCGATGTCTTCCTTCGACAGGGCCGAGCCGCTGGTGATCGTCATCGACTGCTCGCGACCGGTGCCGCGGTCCTTGGCGGACACGTGCACGATGCCGTTGGCGTCGATGTCGAAGGTCACCTCGATCTGCGGGATGCCGCGAGGAGCGGGCGGCAGGCCGGTGAGCTCGAAGTTGCCGAGCAGCTGGTTGTGACCTGCCATCTCGCGCTCGCCCTGATAGACCTGGATCATCACCGAGGGCTGGTTGTCGTCAGCCGTGCTGAAGACCTCCGAGCGCTTGGTGGGGATCGTGGTGTTGCGCTCGATGAGCTTTGTCATCACGCCACCCTTGGTCTCGATCCCGAGGCTCAGCGGGGTGACGTCGAGCAACAGGACGTCCTTGACCTCGCCTTTGAGTACGCCAGACTGCAGCGACGCGCCGACGGCGACGACCTCGTCGGGGTTCACGCCCTTGTTCGGCTCCTTGCCGGCGGTGAGCTGCTTGACGACCTCCGAGACGGCCGGCATCCGCGTCGATCCGCCCACCAGGAGGACGTGGTCGATCTGGTTGACGTTGATGCCCGCATCCTTGATCACCTGCTGGAACGGCTTCTTCGTGCGCTCGAGCAGGTCGGACGTCAGCTTCTGGAACTCGCTCCGCGTCAGCTTCTCCTCGAAGTGCAGCGGCCCGGTTTCGCTCAGCGTGATGTAGGGCAGGTGGATCGTCGTCTCGGACGACGAGGACAGCTCGATCTTCGCCTTCTCGGCGGCCTCCTGGAGGCGCTGGCGGGCGATCTTGTCGGCGCCCAGGTTGGTGCCGTGGGCGTTCTTAAACTTCTCGACCATCCACTCCACGACACGGCTGTCCCAATCGTCGCCGCCGAGGTGATTGTCACCACTGGTCGCCTTGACCTCGACGACGCCCTCGCCGATCTCGAGCAGCGACACGTCGAAGGTGCCACCACCGAGGTCGAAGACGAGGATGGTCTGGTCGGACTCCTTGTCGAGCCCGTAGGCGAGCGCGGCCGCAGTCGGCTCGTTGACGATGCGCTGCACATTGAGGCCGGCGATCTCGCCCGCCTCCTTGGTGGCCTGTCGCTGGGCGTCGTTGAAGTATGCCGGCACCGTGATCACAGCGTCGGTGACGGACTCGCCGAGGTAGGACTCGGCGTCGCGCTTCAGCTTCTGCAAGATGAACGCGGAGATCTGCTGGGCGGTGAACGTCTTGTCGTCGATCTTGTGCGACCAGTCCGTGCCCATATGGCGCTTGACGGACCTGATCGTGCGGTCGACGTTCGTGACCGCTTGGCGCTTGGCGACTTCGCCGACAAGCACCTCGCCGTTCTTGGCGAATGCGACGACGGAGGGCGTCGTGCGGGCACCCTCGGCGTTCGCGATGACGGTGGGGTCGCCACCCTCGAGGACGGCAACGACGGAGTTCGTCGTGCCGAGGTCAATACCTACCGCACGTGCCATGGTGGTGGATACCTTTCTAGGAGGTTGAGTCGGATCGACTCATGTTTACCTGTCGCTTCGGTGGTTCTCAAGCAAGTTGAGTCGACTGGACTCAGAGTTCTTACGATGTAGGCAACGATGTGTGTCGCGAGAACTTCCCGGTCCTGCGGCCTGCTCCAGGTGACACATGTCACGGACCTGTCACGCGCGCCAGGGCGGCTCGGCGACGACGACGCCCGGGGGTTGCCTCGCCCTCGGGCAAGCCCCGTTCGGCTCGCTGTGCTGGCCGCACTGCGAAAAGCTGTCGAGCGGGGACACCGTCGCTCGTGCTGCGCCGAACCGTCGGGTCAGGGCGCGACGAGCTTGTTGAGGATGCGACGCAGCTCTGCGTCGCCGTCGACACCCAGCCGCGCCACTGTCAGCGCCTGAAGCTGTGCGGCGGCCTGCATCGCCTTGGCGAGGCAGTCGGAACCGGCTGGCGTCAAGGTGACGTCGTAGCTGCGCCGGTCGTCGGCGTTGCGGACCCGCGAGACCAGGTCGCGCCCGACCAGATCGTCCACGAACGCCAAGACGGCGGGCGGGCTGACACCCAGCCCCTCGGCCAGCCGGTTCTGTGAGCATGGCTGGTGGCGTCCGAGAGCGGCGAGCAGGCCGAAGTCTCGAGGATGCAGGCCGAGATGGCCCAGCCCCTCTCTTGCCCAGTCGCGGAGCTGGCGGTGCGCGTGGGCGATCAGGTAACCCGAGCGCCTGGCCAGCACATCGACCCCGGCTGCGGTGTCGTCGCCGAGGAGCCGGCGAAGCAGCCGGTTGAGCTCGGCATGCTCGGCCTCGGTCAGCATCCTCGTCAGGGCAAGCTCGCCTGCATCGAGCTCAGCCTGGAACCCCGCCACCAGCCGCTCACCGGCCGGTGTGAGGCCGAGCGCGTAGGAGCGTCGGTCCGAGGGGTTGCGGTCGCGGAGCACCCAGCCCTTCGCCTCGAGGGAGTCCACGAGCTTGACCATCACGCTGCGGTTGACATGCATCAGCTCGCCGAGGTCGCGCTGCGACATGGCGCCACGTTCGGCCAGGATCGACACGACGACGAGCTCCCGGATGTGCGCCTCGTCCGACATCACGGCTTCCAGGCAGCCGGCGGCCCGCACGAACGCACGCCGAAGCAGGTAGCCCGTGAACCGCGTCAAGTCGAAGGTGGCCGTGCTTTCGGTTATCGCCGGCACCTCCTCGACGTGTGCGCGAATCCCGGGGTTCACCCTGAGTTCCCTCATGGTTTCACCTGATTGATCATTAAGCATGTTGACGGTTATTCCTGCTGTGAGTACCTTCGCACGAGACGCCGTCTCCAGGTAACGCTTACGTCGGGCTATCGATGAGTTTTCGCCTGAGTTCGGGTCAGACCGGTAGCACGTCAATGGCTATCTCGACACCTCAGGAGTTCACCATGGAGCGTCTCGCCAGGCTCGTCATGCGACATCGTCGTATCGTCGGCCTCTTCTGGCTAGTGCTCTTCATCGCCGGCGGCGCCTCGGCCGGACAGCTCAGCAATCGGCTGACCCTCGACTTCTCGCTGCCGGGACAGCCCGGCGACACAGCCGAGCAGCAGCTGATCAAGACCTACGGTGCGAGCTCGTTCGATACCTACGTGGCTGTCGTCACCGTGCCACCGGGCGACACGGTCAAGGCCGAGCAGGACAAGGTCGACCAGGTCTTCGGCGCGGTGCAGAAGGCACTGCCACAGACCCGGATCGTCGACTTCTCGAGCACGGGTGACCAGGGGTTCGTCTCTGCCGACGGGCGTACGACGTTCGCTCTGATCCAGGGACCACTTCCCGCGTCTTTCGGGCCGGGAATCGAGGTCACCCTCGACCCAGTCCTCACCCAGGCGGCCAAGAGTGCAGGTTTCGACAGTGGGCTGACGTCCTACGGCCTGCTGTCGGCGGGGGGTGACACGAGTGGGCCGAGCCTGCTCGCCGAGACCCTGTTCGGGGCAGCGGGCGCGCTGTTGGTCCTGGTGTTCGTCTTCGCGTCCTTCCTGGCCCTGGTGCCGCTGCTCATCGCGGCCGTCTCGATCTTGACCACTTTCATGCTCGTGCTCGGCCTGACGACGTTCAGCGACGTGAGCTTCGTGGTTCAGTTCCTCATCGCGCTGATCGGGCTCGGGGTGGCGATCGACTACTCCCTGCTCGTGGTCTCACGCTGGCGCGAGGAGCGCGCCCACGGACGTGACAATGCCGAGGCCGTGGTCGTCGCGATGAGGACGGCCGGTCATGCCGTGCTGGCCTCGGGCGTCACGGTGGCCATCAGCCTCGTCGCCCTCGTCGTGGTGCCTGTCCCCTTCCTTCGCAGTATGGGAATCGGAGGGATGCTGATCCCCCTGGTGAGCGTCGCGGTGACGCTCACGCTGCTCCCCGCGCTGCTGTCCAGCATCGGCCCACGCATCGACTTCCCGCGCATCCGGCACGAGGGCACCGCGTCTCGCGGGTGGACGGCGTGGGCGCGAGGCATCGTCAGGCGCCGGTTCCTCGCCGCAGCGGCGGCGCTGGTCGCACTAGGTCTGCTCATCGTGCCCGTCTTCGACCTCAAGATCGGCCAGTCCGGCATCGACTCGCTGGCGCGAAGCGGGCCTTCGTTCGACACCCTGGTGTCGCTGAGGGACGGCGGCATCGGGACGGGTGTCCTGACGCCCGTTGAGGTGCTGGTGCCGTCCGCCGATGCAGCGGCAGCGGCTCGGGCGGCGAGCGCGGTGGACGGGGTGCAGACGGCAGTCGTGGGCACCACCAAGGGCGACCAGGCGGTCGTCGACGTACTCCCGGACTCCGAGACCGTCGACAGCTCGGGAACCGCGGTCGTGGACCGGATCAGGTCGGCGGTCGAATCAGCTGTGGACGGCCCGGTCGGGGTGACCGGTGCCGGCGCAACGGTCGAGGACTACTTCAGCGCCGTGTATAGCAACTTCCCCTACGTGCTGGCTCTCATCGCCGTCATCACGTTCGTGCTTCTGGTTCGGACGTTCCGATCGGTGCTCCTTCCCGTGAAGGCCGTCATCCTCAACTTGGTGTCGATGGCCGCCGTCTTCGGGTCAGTCGTGTTCTTCTGGCAGCTCGGTCACGGTTCCGATGCGATCTTCAGCGTGTCAGCGACGGGAGCAATCACGTTCTGGCTTCCCGTGGTGATCTTTGCCTTCCTCTTCGGCCTGTCCATGGACTACGAGGTGTTCATCCTGGCCCGGATGCGGGAGGAGTACGACGCGACGGGTGACACCGGCGCCGCCGTCACCACCGGGCTGGGGCGGACCGGCAGGCTCGTCACCTCGGCCGCCCTGATCCTGTTCTTCGCCTTCGCCGCGTTAGCGGCTGCACCCGGCACGGACATCAAGGTGCTCGGCACGGCGCTCGGCGTGGGCATCCTCATCGACGCCACCCTCGTGCGGGCGCTCCTGGTGCCGGCTCTGGTCAGTCTCTTCGGCCGGTGGAACTGGTGGCTCCCGGGCGGCGTGGCCCGCCTGCTAGGGGTAGAGCCATCACCGTTGGCGCCCCGCAACAAGCCCGTCTCGAGGCCCCCTGAACCCCCCGCAGAGGTTCTCACTCCTCCGCTGGCGCGCTGACGTCGCCGCCGACCGATGCACGTGGAAGGAACTCGTACATGCACAGGCAGATTGCCGGCTCGCTGACGGGCAAGGCGACCAAGTGGATCGTCGTGGTCTTCTGGATAGCCGTCCTGGCGGTATCCGGGTCGTTGGCGCAGAAACTCACCGATGCCCAAAAGAACGACGCGGTCTCATGGCTGCCTGGGGACGCCGAGTCCACCCAGGCGCTCGACAAGCTCCAGGCCTTCCAGGATCCCAACGAGCTGACCACGGTCATCGTCTACGAGCGGGCCCAGGGCATCACCAATGCCGACGTCGCGAAGGTGCAGGCGGATGCCAAGGAGTTCGCGAACTTCGAGGGTGTCACCAAGCCAGTCCCCGACCCCTTCCGCAGCGAGGACGGGCAAGCGCTCCAGCTCATGGTGCCGCTCAACCTCGGCAGCAACGGGTGGGACAAGGCGGTCGACATCATCGCCGACATGCGCCAGACCGCCAACACCGGCGACGAGGGACTCAACGCCTATATCACCGGTCCGGGCGTGATGGCCGCGGACTCCGGGGAGGCGTTCAAGGGCATCGATGGCACGTTGCTCTTCGCCACCATCGGCGTCGTCGTCGTCATCTTGCTGCTGACCTATCGCAGCCCGGTCCTGTGGCTCCTACCCGTCGTCTCCGCGGGCGTGGCCCTGACGGTCGCTCAGGCCGTCATCTACCTGCTGGCCAAGCACGCCGGCCTCACCGTCAACGCGCAAAGTGCCGGCATCTTGACGGTGCTGGTGTTCGGCGCCGGCACCGACTACGCGCTGCTCCTCGTGGCCCGCTACCGCGAGGAGCTGCGGCACCACCACGACCGCCACGAGGCGATGGCCGTCGCGCTGCATCGGGCCGGACCGGCCATCTTCGCCAGCGCCGGCACCGTCGTGCTCGGCATGCTCTGCCTGCTCATCGCCCAGATAACTCCACGCAGGGTCTTGGTCCGGTGGCCGCGATCGGCGTCGGCGTCGGCCTGCTGGTCATGGTGACGCTGCTTCCCGCCCTCCTGGTCATCTGCGGCCGCTGGGTCTTCTGGCCGGCTCGCCCGGCGGAGGGCAGCCCAGAGCCGACCGCATCGGGAGTCTGGGCCCGCGTCGGCTCACGGATCGCCCACCGCCCCCGCGCGGTGTGGGTGACCACGACGGTGATCTTGGGCATCGCCTGCTTCGCGGTGGTGCAGCTCGACGCCACCGGGCTCAGCAACAAAGACCAGTACATCAAGACCGTCGAGTCCGTCACCGGCGAGCAGGTGCTGTCGCGGCACTTCCCTGCGGGCGCGAGCGACCCGGCTCTGATCGTCGCTAACGCGGGACAAGCCGCGGCAGTCGCGGATGCCGCGGCTCAGGTCAGCGGGGTGGCGCAGGTCGCCGACCCGATCGTGGCGAACGGCGTGGCGTTCATCCGGGCCACGCTGGCTGATGCCCCGGACAGCGGGGCGGCATACGACACCATCGACGCCCTTCGCGCTGTCGAGCACCAAGTTCCAGGTGCCGATGCGCAGGTCGGTGGCACCACCGCGATCAACCTCGACGTGCAGGGGCGTCCAGGCACGACTCGAAGGTGATCATCCCCGTCATCTTGGTGTTGGTCTTCTTGATCCTGGCGCTTCTGCTGCGGGCCGTCGTGGCCCCGCTCGTGCTGATCGCGACGGTGGTGCTGTCGTTCGGCGCGGCGCTCGGGATCAGTGCGCTCGTGTTCAGCAACGTCTTCGGGTTCGCCGGCGCCGACAGCTCGTTGCCGTTGTTCGTGTTCGTCCTCCTGGTCGCCCTGGGCATCGACTACAACATCTTCTTGATGACCCGGGTGCGCGAAGAGGCGCTGAAGTACGGCACCCGGCGCGGCGCGCTGATCGGTCTTGCCGCGACCGGCGGCGTGATCACCTCGGCTGGCCTGGTGCTGGCGGGCACGTTTTCGGTGCTCGCGACGCTACCACTGGTGGCCTTCGCCGAGATCGGTTTCGCGGTCGCCCTGGGTGTCCTGCTCGACACGATCGTGGTGCGGTCGGTCCTCGTGACGGCGCTCAACCTGGACATCGGGCGCCGAATGTGGTGGCCGAGCGTACTGGGCAACAAGCCCGACATCGACCCCGACGAACTGCGCTTCGGCCGGTCTGAAGCCCAGGTGATCACGACGCATTGACAGGCGTTGTGGATCAGGCGTGGAGATCGTGGTCAGGCGGCTGGCCGCTCAGGCGAGCCGACGGCCGCGGCGGTAGACGCCGGACACCAGAGGCACCCCGGGGCGGTAGCTCAGATGGAGGTATGAGGGCGCGCCCAGCAGCGTGAAGTCCGCCCAGGCGCCCACTGCGAGGTGGCCGACGTCGCTTCGGCGAATGGCTGCGGCACCTCCGGCCGTGGCCGACCAGAGCGCCTCGGCAGGCGACATCCGCATCTCCCGCACCGCCAGTGCCATGCACAGCGGCATCGAGGACGAGAAGCCTGACCCCGGGTTGCAGTCGCTGGCCAGCGCGACGGTGACCCCAGCGGCCAGCAGGGCCCGAGCGTCGGGATAGGGAGAGCGGGTCGAGAACTCGACCGCCGGCAGCAGGGTGGCCACCACACCTGCGTCTCGCAGGTCCTCGACGTCGGTGGGTCGCAGATGGGTGCAGTGGTCGGCCGACGCCGCGCCCACCTCGCAGGCCACCTGCACGCCCGGCCCCGGGCCGAGCTGGTTCGCGTGGACGCGGGCCTGGAGCCCGGCTCGCTGACCGGCGCGGAGCACGGCCCGAGCCTGGTCGGCGTCGAAGGCGCCCTGCTCGCAGAACACGTCGATCCACCGGGCATGCGGTGCGCAGGCCTGGAGCATCGGGCCGGTGACGAGCTCCACATAGGACGCCGGGTCGTCGGCGTACTCCGGCGCCACGACGTGCGCACCGAGGAATGTGGTGTCCTCGGTGAACTGGCCGGCGACGGCGAGCGCTCGGGCCTCGTCGGGTGTCGTCAGCCCGTAGCCGCTCTTGATCTCGATTGTCGTGGTCCCCTGCCGCGCCATCTCCGCGACGAGCCGCGCCACAGTCGCGGTGAGTACGTCGTCTGAGGCCTCCCGGGTGGCCGCCACGGTGGTGGCGATCCCGCCTGTGGAGTAGGGCCGACCCTCCATTCGGGCGGCGAACTCAGCGGACCGGTCACCCGCGAAGACGAGGTGGGAGTGGCTGTCGACAAAGCCCGGGATGACGGCCGACCCCTGGGCGTCGATGGCCTCGTCTGCCGCCGGCGCGGCGCCACGCGCACCGACCCACGTCACGCGTCCCCGCTCGACCACGAACGCGGCGTCGTGAAGCAGCCCGAGCACCGACTCGTCACCGATACTGACGTCGTTCGTGGTGAGCTCGCCGATGTGGTCGACCAGCAGCGACGTCACGGCGTCACCACCGCGTCGATCGACTGCTCCAGCAGCCGGGACACCGTGTCGGGCTCGTGCGGCAGCAGCTCGCCACCGGCCACGACGCTCACGACGTCGGAAGCTGTGGCCGCGAAGACCGCCGACTCCTCGGCGGTTCCTGCGCCCGCCGTACGGACGCTGCGATCGTCGAGGGTGACGAGGTCGGCCCAGTAGCCCGGAGCGATCCGCCCGGCGTCGTCGAAGCCCAGCGAGCGTTGACCGTTCGCCGTCGCTGCGACGAGCAGCTCTCCTGCTCGCCAGTGTCCGCGCCGCTGGGTGGACAGCCGCTCGTCCAGCTCGACGGCACGCATCTCCTCATGCATGTCGATCACGGCATGGCTGTCGGTCCCCAGCGTCAGGACCGCGCCCGCGTCGTGAAGTGCTCTCGAGGCGCCGATCCCGTCAGCCAGGTCGCGTTCGGTGGTCGGACAGAAGCCGGCATAGCAGCTGGCGTCGCCGAGCAGGCTGACGTCCCTGCCGGTCAGGTGCGTGGCGTGCACCGCCGTGACCCGCCCGTCCAGCACGCCGCTCGCGGCCAGCAGCTCGGCCGGTGTGCAGCCATAGTGCTCGAGGCAGGCATCGTTTTCGGCCACCTGCTCAGACAGATGGACGTGCAGCGGGGCGGTCGGCCGGGCTCGTGCGACGGTGGCGAGGTCGTCGCGAGGCACCGCCCTGACGGAGTGGATCGCGGCGCCGAGCACGACGCCGGGGTCCGCCACGTCGTCCAGCTGATGGGTCCGCTCCACCCAGGCGCTGACCGTGCCGTCGCTGAAGCGCAGCTGAGTCCCCTCGGGCGGCGCGCCGAAACCCGCGGACAGGTAGCAGGTGTCGAGCAGCGTGATGCGCAGCCCCGCGTCGTGGGCCGCCGCGATCAGCGCTCTGCCCATGGCGTTGGGGTCCGCGTAGGGCGCCCCCCCGGTGTCGTAGTGAAGGTAGTGGAACTCTCCGACGGCGGTGATGCCAGCCAGCGCCATCTCGCGGTAGGTGGCGTAGGCGAGGGCGTAGTAGGTGTCGGGGTTGAGACCTGCCGCGACTGAATACATCGTCTCTCGCCAGGTCCAGAATGAGCCGCGCTCGCGTTGCGTGCGCGAGCGCAGCGCCCGATGGAACGCGTGGCTGTGACAGTTCGCCAGCCCAGGAATTGTCAGGCCGGCAAGGCGGATCGCGCCAGGCGGAGCGAACGGCAACCGCGTGGTGGCGGTTATGTGAGAGTCGACCACGTCCACCAGCAGCCCGTCGACGACGTCACCGGGGCCCACCCAGGCGTGCTCGCACCAGTACGCCGTCACGCGGCCAGCTCCTTGAGCACCTGCGTGAGCGCCTGGACACCGACGAGGCAGTCCGCCAGGTCGGCGTGCTCGGCCGGCGCGTGTGAGACGCCCGTGGGGTTGCGCACGAACAGCATCGCCGACGGGATCCCGGCGAGCTGGAGGATGCCTGCATCGTGGCCGGCCCCGGTCGCGATAATGGGCGCGTCCGCGAGGACGCGGGAAAGACTGGCTGCGAGCGGGGCGTCGAAGTCGACGGTGGGCACGACCGACTCGGCAGTGACGATGACGCTGGTGCCGTCGCGCTCGGCCCGCTCTGTCGCCTGCCGGGTGATCACCTCGACGAGGGAGTCGACCTGCGCCGCGTCGGCTCCGCGGGCGTCCAGCCAGGCCCGCACCTGCTCGGGGATGGCGTTCGTGACGTTGGGTTCGACGCTGAGCCGGCCGAACGTCGCGCGCGCGTCGCCCAGCCGGGCCTGCTTGTTGGCAGCCAGCGCGGTCATCGCGTAGGTGAGCATCGGGTCGTGGCGGTCCTCCATCCGCGTCGCGCCGGCGTGGTTGGGTTCGCCGCGGAAGTCGAACCGCCACCGGCCGTGCGCCCAGCTCGCGGACCCGACCGCCACCGGCCGGCCACGCTCGACGAGGTTGCGGCCCTGCTCCACGTGCAGCTCGACGAAGACGCCCACCCGGTCAAGCAGCGGCGAAGGCCCAAGTGACGGCTCGAGACCCGCCGCGGCCATCGCGTCGAGCAGGAAGATGCCCGAGGAGTCGCGCAGTTGTGAGGCCGCGTCCGGATCCATCCGACCGGTGGCGAGCCGCGAACCGAGGCAGGCGATCCCGAACCGGGAGCCCTCCTCCTCGACGAAGAGCCCCACGCCGAGTGGTCTCGCCGGCTCGAAGCCGTCGTTCCTGAGCGCGTCCACGGCCGCGAAGGCGCAGACCACACCGAGCGGGCCGTCGAAGGCGCCGCCGTTGTCGACGGAGTCCAGGTGCGACCCCACCAGGACTCCTGGATGCTCAGGCGCGGCGCCAGCGAAGCGCCACCATGCGATGGCGTTGCCCTGGCCGTCCCACTCGACGTCGAGTCCCCGCCTAGCGGCCTCGGCGGCATACCACGCCGTGCACTCCCGCTCGGCGGAAGCGAACGGCGAGCGTCGGTAGCCACCGGTACGCGTATCGAGGCCGAGCGGGGCGAGGTCGCGCCACATCTGCTCGAAGGACGTCACCGCAGCAATATCGCAGATGACCTGGGTCGAGGATGGAGCGCGCCCACGAAGAAGAGCTCGCTGATAGCGTCGCGGTCATAGCCGCCGTCGGCGCCGCCACCGCGCTCCGCGCCGTCGGCGCCGCCATCGATGGAGTCCAGGGGCGCGTCAACCCAACCAGCTGGTCGCGGCGACGCGAGATAGCGCTTTCGGACGATCTCCGAGCGGCTCCTCGGCCTGTGCCGGGCCGGCAGGCAGAGTCGCCGCAAATCCTTCACGATCCGCGGGCTTGCCAGCTCCTGGTCAGGTCTGGCTGAGGATCGCACGACAGTTCATGGCCGAGGCGAGAGGGTGCTGAGATGGAGTTCCAAGATGTCGTCGACCGCCGCAGGATGGTGCGCAACTACAGCAACGCACCGGTCGACCGGGCCGTGGTCGAGCGGCTTGTCGCCAACGCGCTGCACGCCCCGAGCGCCGGGTTCAGCCAAGGCTGGGCGTTTCTGCTGCTCGACTCACCCGACGATGTCGCGCGGTTCTGGGCCAGCGCGACGCCGGACGAGGAGGGCGACGACCAATGGTCGGAGGGGATGCGGCGCGCACCCGTGATCGTCGTACCCATGTCGCACAAAGACGCCTACCTCGAGCGTTATGCCGCGCCCGACAAGGGCTGGACCGACCGCGACGAGACGAGGTGGCCGGTCCCCTATTGGGACATCGACACCGGGATGGCGGCTCTGCTCATGCTGCTGACCGTGACTGATGAGGGCCTGGGTGCCTGCTTCTTCGGCATACCCGGGCAGATGGCGGCCTCTTTCAGGGCCGAGTTCGGCGTCCCCGACGCCTACACCCCGATCGGCGCGATCAGCATCGGTCACCGGCTGCCGGACCGGCTGTCACCCTCCCTGCGACGAGGCCGACGCCCAGTGCGCGACGTCGTACACAGGGGCAGTTGGTAGTGCCAGCGACCGCGTCGCACGAGAACACCGGCCCCGGCGGGCCCGGGCGGTCCAAACGGTCAGGTTCAGCGCCGGGTTCCACGCGGTGACTCCCCGATATGCGGACCCGCGGTTCACCTGGAAGTCCAGCCTCACATCACGGCGTTCGTAGCTCGGCATAACCGCGTACCTTGCGCTGGCCGACGCCAGGGAACCCTCCCCCAATCCGGATGTAGTCGGTCGCGGCCTTGACCTCGAACACGCCGGGCTGCGTCGGTGGGTGAACCTGCGGTGCGTAGGAGCCGAGCTTGCCGGTGACTGCGCTCAGCGCCCGCGACTTGGCTGCGCTCGATTCCCTTGGCCCGGGAGAAGTGACCGCCGATGACAACAAGCTCCTCGTAGAGGTCCAGGGCCTGGACGTTCCCGTTTGTCTTTGCGCGCCACCGGCTGTTGTTCGAGCCGATGCTGTAGGCAAGAACTCGACCACCGGGTCCTGCCATGGAGGCATACACGCGCCGACCGTCTGAGTCGAGGTCGAGGACCTGGCATGTCGGACACTCGGCCTTGGGTCGCCAGCCGGTCGTGGTCCCGTCACTGACGTGCACAGAACCCAAGAATGAACGAGGACGGCCAGACAGCGTCGAGAACGCGCCGCCGACGACCAGCGCATGCGTCTTGGGCGTCACTGCCAAGGCGAGTGCCCGGGCCTGACCGATCCGCCCCCTCCAGCCGGGGATCAGGCCGCCGCCGACACGACGTACTGCCGCCAGCCCGCGATGCGGCTGTCCATTGAACCTGCGAAACACGCCGGCGACGTAGGCGCGGTCGCGCCTGACGAGGATGTCGCGCACCGTCCCGCTCGCTGCGCCGGTCCACGCAGTGGTATGCCCCGTCGCCAGGCTCACGACCCCAATGTGCGTACGGGAATGACCGTTGATCCGTTGGAAGGCGCCGCCGACGAACAGCTGGTCGTGAGACGGGCTGGACGCCAGGGTTCGCACAGCGCCATCAGTCGTGGGGCGCCAGTCGCGAAGAATCCGCCCCGTGGAGCGATTGAAGGCCACCAGGTTGTGTCGAGTGAGCGTCTCCCTGGTGGCGACATTGGTGATCGAGGTGAAGTCCCCACCGAGATAGATGCGCGTCCTGGTCACGACCGACGTGTAGACGAGACCGCTCACCTGCCACTCGGGACGTTGCGCCTTGGTCGGAGGCTCCGCCGATGGAGCGGTCGTGCGCGGGCTGGCAGGCGAAGCCGAACCCGGCTGCAGTTGGCCCGAGACGACGAGAGCTCCTGCGATGAGACCGGCGAACAGAGGACGGGTCCAACGGGTCATGGCAATCTCCTCAGCACACGCCAGCCACGACGTTGCGGTGCTCGCTGAGAAGGACGTCTGAACGGCTTACAGCGTAAGCGCTGAGCCGCCGGGTGGCTCAGCACCCCCGCATGGGAATTTGTACATTCCGCTCGGTGGCGACCTCGTCGGCGCGGTCGTACCCTGCGTCGACATGGCGGATGACGCCCATCCCCGGGTCGTTGGTGAGCACTCGCTCGGCCTTCTGAGCGGCGAGCTCCGTGCCGTCCACGACTACGACCTGGCCGGCGTGGATCGACCGTCCGATCCCGACTCCGCCGCCGTGGTGGATCGACACCCAGGTCGCCCCCGAGGCCACGTTGACCATGGCGTTGAGGAGTGGCCAGTCGGCGATCGCGTCGGAGCCGTCGAGCATCGACTCGGTCTCGCGGTAGGGTGAGGCGACCGAGCCGCAGTCGAGGTGGTCACGCCCGATCGCCAACGGGGCCTGCAGATCTCCCGAGGCGACCATGTCGTTGAACCGCATCCCCGCCCGGTGCCGTTCGCCGTACCCGAGCCAGCAGATCCGCGCCGGCAGGCCCTGGTAGGAGACCCGCTCACCTGCCTTCTTGATCCACCGCATCAGCCTCTCGTCGTCGGGGAAGAGGTCGAGGATGGCGCGGTCGGTCGCCGCGATGTCCTTCGGGTCGCCCGACAGCGCCGCCCAGCGAAACGGCCCCTTGCCCTCGCAGAAGAGCGGCCGGATGTAGGCGGGCACGAAACCGGGGTAGTCGAAGGCACGGTCGAAGCCGCCGAGCTTGGCCTCGGCCCGCAGCGAGTTGCCGTAGTCGAAGACCTCGGCACCGGCGTCCATGAAGCCGACCATGGCCTCGCAGTGACGCGCCATCGCCTCACGCGCCGAGTCGGTGAAGGCTGCCGGGTCCTTGTCACGCGCGGTCACCCAGTCGTCGAAGTCGACCCCGACCGGCAGGTACATCAGCGGGTCGTGTGCTGACGTCTGGTCCGTCACGATGTCGATGGGCGCGCTGATGGCCAGGAGCTCCGGCACCAGCTCTGCGGCATTGCCCAGGACGGCGATGGACAGCGGCTTGTTGGCGTCGCGCGCCGCGACCGCCCGCTCCAAGGCCGCTGAGACAGACTCGGCCTGGACGTCGAGGTAGCCGTGCTCGATCCGACGGGTGATCCGGGTCTGGTCGCACTCGATGCAGATGCACACGCCGTCGTTCATCGTCACCGCCAGTGGTTGCGCGCCGCCCATCCCGCCGAGCCCAGCGGTCAAGGTGACGGTTCCCGCGAGGGTTCCGCCGCTGTGGTCATATCGCCCTGACTCCGCGAGCTTGCCCGCCACCGCGGCGAACGTCTCGTAGGTGCCTTGGAGGATGCCCTGGGTTCCGATGTAGATCCACGAGCCTGCCGTCATCTGCCCGTACATGGTGAGCCCGAGGGCTTCGAGCCTGCGGAACTCCTCCCAGTTCGCCCAGTCACCGACCAGGTTGGAGTTGGCGATGAGCACGCGGGGCGCCCACTCGTGCGTACGCAAGATGCCGACCGGTCGGCCGCTCTGCACGAGCAGGGTCTCGTCCAGACCGAGGTCGGTGAGCGACCGGACAATGGCGTCGTACGACGGCCAGTCCCGCGCCGCCTTGCCCGTACCGCCGTAGACGACCAGCTCCTCGGGATGCTCGGCGACTTCGGGGTCGAGGTTGTTCATCAGCATCCGCATCGGGGCCTCGGTCTGCCAGGAGCGGGCGGTCAGCTCAGTGCCTCGGGCGGCACGGACGTTGCGGGGCGAACTCATCAGGGTGGTGTCCTTTCGAGGTTGAGACGGTTTGTCGGGCCGACACGCCGTACAACCCGGGCCTTTGCTGGCGTCTCGGCGGTCAGGAGAGGGGGGTCGGGAGGGCGGAGTCGGCGGCGGCGAGGATGGCTCCCGACCTGACGAGCTCGACAGCCGCCTCTATCTCGGGCGAGAGGTGCCGGTCCGGTCCCGGGCCACGGACCCGCTCGCGAAGCGCAGCGACGACCGAGGCGGTGCCAGGTGCGGGGACGAGCGGCGCCCGCAGATCGATTCCGCGTGCCGCTGTCAGGATCTCGATGGCGAGCACGCGGGTCAGGCCGTCGACGCTGCGGCGCAGTTTGCGGGCCGACGACCAGCCCATCGAGACGTGGTCCTCCTGCATCGCACTCGACGGGATCGAGTCGACGCTTGCGGGCGAGGCCAGCCGCTTGAGCTCGGAGACGATGGCGGCCTGCGTGTACTGCGCGATCATGTGGCCGCTGTCGACGCCCGGGTCGTCGGCGAGGAAGGGTGGCAGGCCGGCGTTCCTCGCCTTGTCGAGGAAGCGGTCGGTACGCCGTTCGGACATGCTGGCCACGTCCGCGACGCAGATGGCGACGAAGTCGAGCACGTAGGCGACGGGCGCACCGTGGAAGTTCCCGTTGCTCTCGACGCGCCCGTCCGGCAGCACGACTGGGTTGTCGATGGCGGCCGACAGCTCACGGGAGGCGACCGTTGCGGCGTACTCCACCGTGTCACGCGCTGCGCCCTGCACCTGCGGCGCACAGCGCAGCGAATAGGCATCCTGCACCCGGTTGCAGTCCGGGCCACGGTGGCTCTCCACGATGCCGGACCCGGCGAGCAGCGCGACCAGGTTGGCCGCGGAGACGGCCTGGCCGGGATGCGGACGCAGCTGCTGCAGGTCGGCGGCGAAGACCCGGTCGGTGGCGAGCAGCCCCTCGACCGACATGGCCGCCGCGACGTCGGCGACCCGCAGCAGCATCCGGAGATCGTGGATGGCGAGCACCAGCATGCCGAGCATGCCGTCGGTGCCGTTGATCAGGGCCAGCCCCTCCTTGGCCTCGAGCTCGACGGGGCTGATCGCGTGCTCGGAGAGGACGTCGGCGGCGAGGCGGCGTACCCCGTCGGCATCGCGTACCTCCCCCTCCCCCATCAGCGTCAGCGCGCAGTGCGCGAGCGGTGCCAGGTCACCGGAGCAGCCGAGGCTGCCGAACTCGTACACGATCGGAGTGATGCCGGTCGACAACAGCGCGGCCAGAGTCTGGGCAGTCTGCAGCCGCACACCGGTCCGTCCGGTGGCGAGCGTCGACAGGCGCAGCAGCATCAGCGCGCGGACGACCTCGCGCTCGACCTCCGGGCCGGAGCCTGCGGCATGGGAACGGATCAGCGACTTCTGCAGCTGCCCGCGCATCGGGGTCGGGATGTGCCGGGTGGCGAGCGCGCCGAAGCCGGTCGAGATGCCGTAGGCCGGTGTCGGCGCGGCGGCCAGCTCCTCGACCGCCGCCCTCGATCGGACGATGGCGTCTTCGGCGTCGGCCGTGAGCTCCACCGAGGCATCGTGCCGGGCCACCTCCACGACATCGACGGGGGACATCGGCTCCACGCCAACCGCGATCTTGTGAGTCATGGTCACCATTCGACTCCAAGACTCGCGTCAATACCATCCGGCCGGTAGGCGTACAGTCTCAGATCCGAGACATCCGGATCATGCTGGGTCACACTGGGTCCATGCCGACCTCACAGGTGCCGGCCGCCACCCGGGCGCTGCGCGTGCTTCGCTTCCTGGCGAGCCAGCCGCAGCCGGTGAGCCTCGACCACATCGCGCGCGGCCTCGCGCTGCCGCGCAGCTCGGCCTACCACCTGCTCAACGCGATGGTCGCCGAGGGCTTCGTCGTGCACGTCGAGGACGAGCACCGCTACGGCCTGGGTTTGTCCGCGTTCGAGGTAGGCAGCGGATATGCCCGGCAGGCGCCGCTGCAACGCCTCGCCAGGCGGCCGCTGGCCGAGCTCGTCGACGCGGTCGGGGAGTCCGCGCACCTCGTCGTGCTGCACGGCCGCGACGTCTTCTACGTCCTGGAAGAGCGAGCCCCTCGCCGCCCGGCCCTGGTCAGCGACGTCGGTGTGCGGCTGCCGGCGCAGATCACGGCGAGCGGGCGGGCGATCCTGGCCCGGCTGCCTGCCGCGCAGGTGCGTGCCCTGTTTCCCGACCGAGCCGCGTTCGTGGCCAGGCAGCGGGCCGGCCCGGCCAGCCTCACGGCACTCACCTCGCTTCTCGCCGAGACTCGGCAGCGCGGCTACGCCACCGAGGACGGCGACGTGACGCCAGGCCTCTCGTCGGTCGCCGCGGCTGTTCTCGACCCGGTGAGCCATCCGGTCGCGGCGGTCGCGGTGACGTTCGCAACCGACGACCCCCCGGACCTCGCCGACGCGGTACGCCGCATCACCACCACCGCAAGGGCACTGTCGCGCCGCATCGGCGGCGGCCGGCCGACGACGCCGTGAAATCCCCCTCCCGGCACGGGTGGCGCTGGGGCGCGTTGTGTGACAGATTTCGACCCTAAGGGGTGACGGCGGTCACAAAACACCGTACCGTGCCCCAGTGCGGAGATTCTTCCGCTTCCGTCCCGTTACCTGGAGGATGCTTCGTGTCAGTCCCCATCAGTCGCGCGCGGCGAGGCGCGATCTCGGTATTAGCGGCAGCCGCCGTCGCCGGTCTTACGCTCAGCGCCGTACCCCAAAGCCACGCCGCGAGCCCCGCGACGTCCACCCGTGATCGTGCCAAGACGGCATCGCCCGTGATGCAGGATCTCGGCAGCCGAGAGACCAAGGGCTTCTATGACGCCCGAGGCCTCGCGCCGGCCGGTGCGATCACCTCCCGCGAGAAGGCCCTCAAGGGCTCGGCCCCGGCCCAGATCGCCAAGCTGCGGGCCTTGCTCGGCCCGTCCGCGGTGATTGACATCGACCCCCTCACCGGCACACCCGCCAACCTGACCGCCCTCGACCGGTTCCTCACCGGGCCGAGCAGCCGGCCTGCGCGAAGCACCGCGCTGTCGTACGTCCGAGGCCACTTGGCAGAACTGGGACTGCGCCGCTCCGACCTCTCGACGTTGCAACTGCGGCGCGACTACGTCGACCCGGTCGGGACGCACCACCTCTCGTGGACCCAATCGCTCAACGGCGTACCGGTCTTCGGCAACGGGCTCGAAGCACACGTGACGAAGGACGGCCGGCTTATCGCCATCCAGGGATCGCCGGTCTCCGGCCTCGGTGCCTTGGCCGCCGGACGCTCGACCACGCCCGCGCTGTCGGCGACGATGGCCCGCAACACGGCCGTGGGCGATGTCGGTAGTACGGCGATGCCCGCCACCCAGCGCGCGAGTATCAGCCGCTCCGCGACCACGTCCGCGTGGTCGAACGGCGACACCGCCGGCCGCGTCTGGTTCGTCACTACCTCAGGCCTCCACCTGGCGTGGGACACGTTCACCAAGTCCGTCGACGGCCAGGCGTATACCCACGTCGTCGACGCGCACTCGGGGGCGGTCCTGTACCGGCGCAACCTGATCGACAACGACCGCGGCGATGCCAAGGTCTACGACTACTACCCGGGCGCCGCCCACGGCGGCAAGGCGAAGGTCGTCAACTTCTTTCAGAAGAACTGGCTGACGCATAAGGCCACCTGGCTGCAAGGCCCCAACGTGAGCGCCTGGGCAGACGTGAACGACGACAACCTCGTCAAT
The DNA here is from genome assembly GCA_038238115.1 of Propionibacteriales bacterium. Taxonomy (GTDB): domain Bacteria; phylum Actinomycetota; class Actinomycetes; order Propionibacteriales; family Nocardioidaceae; genus JBBRYB01. Next base: position 156,071 of record JBBRYB010000001.1, read on the forward strand.
CCCCGCGAGAAGACGCGGATTCCCGGAAAGCCCGGCGGCGGAGCCCAGTTCACCCTCCGCAAGTTCCACCGCAACACGCTGTGCAGCAAGTCCTTCGTCTGCACCTGGAACCCGAACAAGGCCAACTCCTGGCAGGTGAACAGGAAGGCCGACGTGACGAACGCCTTCTACCTCGCCAACAACTTCCACGACTACCTGGCCCGCAAGCCGATCGGCTTCACGGCGCGCGCCGGGAACTTCGAGCGGGCAGACGGTGACTCCCTGAATCTGAACGCGCTTGACGGTGCCGACACGAACAATGGCTTGCCGGACGGCAACCACATCGACAACGCCAACATGTTGACGCCACCGGACGGCACTCCGCCCACCATGCAGATGTACCTGTGGCATTTCCCGCACACGGCGAACTCCGTCGATCCATTCGTGCCGATGAGCGGCGCGTTCGACGCGAGCATCCTGTACCACGAGTACACCCACGGCCTGTCGAACCGCCTGGTGGTCGACGCACAGGGCAACTCCACCCTCAACGCCATTCAGTCGCGTGCGATGGGTGAGGCCTGGAGCGACTACTACGCCATGGACTACCTCGTCACCAAGGGCTTTTCTCCTGACAGTCCGAACAAGGATGGCCAGGTCCTCGAGGGCAAGTACACGCTCGCCAACAAGTTCCCGTTCCGCACCATGGCGATGGACTGCAAGCTCGGTTCGAAGGCCAGGAACTGCACGGACCCGATTACCGGCAAGCGCGGAGGTTACACCTACGGCGACTTCCCGCTGATCGGTGGCGCGCCTGAGGTGCACTCCAGCGGCGAGGTCTGGTCGCAGACGATGTGGGACATCCGGGAGGCCCTGGGCCACCGGGTTGCCGACTCAGTCATCACCCGCGGGATGGAACTGTCGGCCAACGACCCGACCATGCTCGACATGCGCAACGCCATCATCCAGGCCGACAAGGTTGCGTACGCGAGCGCACACACCAACAAGCTCTGGTCGCTCTTCGCAAACCGGGGCATGGGTTGGTACGCCGGCACGACCGATGCCGGTGACACGCAGCCTTCGGAGGACTTCCACACGCCGCCGGACCCGGCGCGCGGCTACGGCACGCTGGCCGGCTTCGTGGTCGACCGCCGTACCGGGAACCCGCTCTCCGGCGCTCGGGTCACCATCACCGGACACCCCGGCTACACCTCGACGACAGGTGCTGACGGCATCTACCAGATCGACTTCGTCAAGCCTGGTCGCTACCAGCGCGTCGTCGCGACGGCGCCCGGCTACGAGCTCATCGCCAGAAAGGTCAAGGTGTCGACGAGCTTCACGCAGAAGAACTTCGAAACTCGGCGTGACTGGGCCGCGGCGTCCGGAGGCGGTCAGATCGTCGACTTCACCGGCCCCGACTACTCGCCCGACTGTGGTCCGACCGGGGCCATCGATCTGAGCCAGGGCATCCCCTGGGGCAGCACGACCGGCGACGACGCCGGCACGGTGACCGGCACGATCATCCCCAAGTTCGTGGTCGTGAGGCTGCCCCAGCCGATCAACATCGGCACCGGCAGCCGTGCGAGGTCCGCCTTCAAGGTTGACCCGACAGCGGGCTGCGGTGATCCCGGGAGCTCATCGACCGGCAACTTCACCATCGAGGTCTCCCCGACGGGCGCGAACGGCTCCTGGGTCACCGTGGTCAACGTGCGCGGCGCGGCCAACTGGCTGCCGCGGTTCCAGTTCACTCAGCTGACCGCCAGCCAGGCGGTCGCCGGGGTGCGCTACGTCCGACTCACCCTGCGAAGCCCCCAGGTGCCGGACTTCGCCACGAACTGCCCCAATGGGCCGTACGGTGGCTGCCAGTTCACGGACTTCACCGAGCTGGAGGTGTACGGCACGCCATGACATGAGCGTGACCTGTTCGGGCCGACGCGCCAGTCGTTCCGGCCGAGACGCCAGTCGTTCCGGCCGAGACGCCAGTCGTTCGGGCCGACGCGCCAGTCGTTCCGGCCGACGCGCCAGTCGTTCCGGCCGAGACGCCACTCGTTCCGGCCGAGACGCCAGTCGTTCCGGCCGAGACGCCAGTCGTTCCGGCCGACGCGCCAGTTGTTCGGGCCGACGCGCCAGTCGTTCGCTGGGTAGGCGCGTCGCGGGGCATGGAGCCGACCTGGTTGGCCCGGCGCCGGACAGCGGGCACTAGGGTCGCGCAGAGGTGAATCGCGTCGACTGGGAGGCCAGCATGCAAGTGATCGCCATCGTCATGTCGATGGCGATCACGGCCGTGGCGATCGCCCTTTTCGCTCGAGCGATCGTCAAGATTGTGGCGGTCTTACGCACCGGCCAGCCCGACATCGACCGCCGCGACAACCGGGGTCAGCGCTGGCTCACCATGCTCAAGGAGACGCTCGGCCACACCCGAATGCTGCAGTGGAGCCACATCGGGATTGCGCACTGGTTCGTCTTTATCGGGTTCGGCTTCTTGTTCCTCACGTTGGTGACGGCGTTCGGGCAGCTCTTCGACGCGGACTTCGCCCTGCCGCTGATCGGGCGCTGGCTCGTCTACGACTGGGCGACCGACCTCATCACGTGGTTGATGCTGTTGTCGATTCTCGGTCTCGTCGCCGTTCGCCTGCTCAACCTGCCTCGGGGCCCGATGGCCCGCTACAGCAGGTTTTCGGGCTCACGGATGTGGCAGGGCTACTTCGTCGAAGCGGTCATCCTCGGCATCGGACTGTGCATTCTGGCGCTGCGGGGCGCCGAGTACGCGCTCGCCGACAACCCGTCGAGGTTGCACTACCCGCTGACGTTCTTCATCGGTGAGGCGTTCGGCGCGGCGAGCCCGGCCACGCTCGCGAACGTCATCTACCTCACCGCGACGGTGAAGATCGTCATCTCGTTCGCCTGGATGATCGTGCTGTCGCTCAACATCACGATGGGCGTTGCCTGGCACCGGTTCACGGCGTGGCCCAACATCTGGTTTCGGCGCAACGCCGACGGGAGCAACGCACTCGGCGGTCTCCGGCCGATGATGGCCGGTGGAGCACCGATCGACTTCGAACACATCGAGGAGCTCGACCAGGACACCGTCTTCGGCGTCGGCAAGGTCGAGGACTTCTCGTGGAAGGGCCTGCTCGACTTCACGACATGCACGGAGTGTGGCCGTTGCCAGTCGCAGTGCCCCGCCTGGAACACCGAGAAACCCTTGTCTCCCAAGCTTTTCGTGATGGATCTACGCGAGCACGCCTACGCCAAGGCGCCGTACCTGCTCGCCAGCGGAGACGAGCGCAGCGCAGCCTCGGACACGCTCGTCAAAGAGGCGGACCGACCGCTGATCGGAGACGCGGACTCCTACGGGGTCATCCATCCCGACGTCCTGTGGTCGTGTACGTCGTGCGGCGCCTGCGTGCAGCAGTGCCCGGTCGACATCGAGCACGTCGACCACATCATGGACATGCGCCGCTATCAGGTGCTGGTCGAGTCGAGCTTCCCCCGCGAGCTCAACCAGCTGTTCAGAGGGCTGGAGAACAAGGGCAACCCCTGGAACATGGCGCCGAGCGCCCGGATGGACTGGGCGAAGGACCTGCCGTTCGAGGTCAGGCAGGTGGGGGTCGACGTCGAGAGCCTCGACGAGGTCGACTGGCTCTTCTGGGTCGGCTGTGCCGGTGCATATGAGGACCGCGCCAAGAAGACGACGCGAGCAATGGCCGAGTTGTTGCACGAGGCCGGTGTCACGTTTGCGGTTCTCGGCGACGGTGAGACGTGCACCGGCGATCCCGCGCGCCGAGCAGGCAACGAGTTCGTCTTCGCACAGCTGGGGATGCAGAACGCCCAGGTCTTGACAGAGGCGAAGGCCACCAAGGTGGTGTCGACCTGCGCCCACTGCTTCAACACGCTCAAGAACGAGTATGGACAGTTCGGGCTCGAGCTCGACGTCGTGCACCACACCCAGCTGCTCAACCGGCTGGTGCTCGAAGGCCGTCTGACACCGGTCGCAGAGTCCGAGGCGACCGTCAACAAACGCCCGATCACCTATCACGACCCCTGCTTCCTCGGCCGCCACAACCGGGTCTACGAGCCTCCGCGGGAACTGCTGTCGGTCCTTCCGGGCGCCCAGTTCACGGAGATGCCGCGTAACAAGGAGCGGTCGTTCTGCTGTGGCGCCGGCGGCGCGCGCATGTGGATGGAGGAGAAGATCGGTGAGCGGATCAACCTCAACCGCACAGCCGAGGCGGTCGCGACAGGGTCGAAGCAGATCGCGGTCGGCTGCCCCTTCTGCCGAGTCATGCTCTCCGACGGGCTCACTGCGCTGCAGGCGGACGGCTCTGCGGGCGACGACGTCGAGGTGCTCGACGTGGCCCAGCTGCTGTTGGCGTCCGTACGTCGTACACCGGCGGCCGCCGACGCCCAGGACGCAGAGAGCGACGCCACGGCGGCGGAGTCGGACCCGATCACTGCCGTCACGCCTGCCGACTCCGCTGTCGACGACCCCGCTAAGACGGAAACCGCGGAGCGCCTGCGCGGCCCCACTCCCACCCCCGACGAGACGGCGTCACCGGACAATCCCTGAGCTTGGATATGACAAGCGGCGGGTGCCAGGGTGCCGAAAGGCGGAGCAAGCTCAGCCCTGCACAACCGCCGGCGTCTCTGACACCATGGCAGCACCAGTACGGAGACTTGCGCCCGGCCTCTTCCCCAGTTTTGACACTTCACCGACCCGAGCAACCGACCCTGATCAAAAATTGTCCTCTGACCAGGTCTTTTGGAGAGAGCTATCACGTGGTGTTGACATGACGTCATAGTGGTGTCATTGTAATGCGCATGGACATCACACAGTTCGTCGAGGTTCTCCGCCGAGACTTGACGCAGGCCGCCGAGGCTGGCGGCGAGGAGATCCGCGCCGCGGCCGAGCGGCTGTCGTTGGCGCTGGACCCGGCCGTTCGGCTGACGTTGATGGACGCGCTCTCGCAAGCGGCGTCCGAGATCACCAACGAGCTCGAGGGCTCGTCGGTCGAGCTGCGACTCAGGGGCCGTGAGCCGGTCTTCGTCGTGATGGGGGCCGCCGCCGAGGCAGCAGCGCCGGAAGCTGCCGAAACGCCGGAGACAGACGACTTCGACGACGACGACACAGTCGCTCGGATCACGCTGCGGCTTCCCGAGTCGCTCAAGGTCAAGGCCGAGGAGCTGGCGGGGCGGCGTGGGCAGTCGCTCAACACCTGGCTCGTCAACGCCGTACGCAACGCAGCCTCGATCAACATCAACATCAGCGCCACACCCATGGGACCGGGCGCCCCCGGTCGTAACCGTTCGTCCAACAAGCGCATCCAGGGGTGGGTGCGATGAACATGGAGGCCACCATGCATACATTTCACACTCCCGTACCCGTGAGCCTGCGGGTCGAGATCTGGCAGGGAAGCGTGAGGGTGCAGGCGGAACAGACCGACACCACGACCGTCGAGCTCTCACCACTTCGCGGCGACTCCGCCGCGGAAGAACTCATCGGCAGCACCAAGGTCGAGCAGCGCGGCGACGAGATCGTCGTCTTGATGCCCAAGGTCAAGAGCGGCCTGTTCCGCAGAGGAGCGGAGGTCGAGGCCACCATCACCGTCCCACTGGACAGCCGGGCCAGGGTGGAGACGGCCGCGGCCGACGTCGAGACCTTCGGTCGCCTCGGCGACGTAAGGCTCGCGAGCGGCTCCGGCGACGTCCGGATCGAACACGCCTCCGACGTCGAGGTGCGGACCGGATCCGGTGACATCTCCATCGACACCGTGACCGGCTCGTGCGACTCCAAGAGTGGCTCGGCGGACGTGATGATCGGGTCGATCGCCGGCGACGGCGACATCATCAGCGGTTCCGGTGACGTCGTCGTCAACCGGGTTGGCGGCAGCGTCAGGATCAAGAGCGGGTCCGGCGACGTGATCATCAAGTCCGGCGGCGACAGCGTCGACGCGATGGCCGGCTCGGGCGACCTGCTCCTCAAGCGGGTGGAAAGAGGGCGCGTGAAGGCCAAGACCGGTTCCGGTGACATCTCCATCGGCGTTGCCAACGGCACCGCCGCCTACCTCGACATCATGACTGTCACCGGTGACGTGCACTCCGACCTCGAGGGATCCGATGCGCCGCTCGACGGCGACCAGACCGTCGAGATCAGCGTGCAGAGCGGCACTGGCGATGTGGTCCTTCAGCGCGCCTGACCGGTCGTCGCGGACGCCCGCGTCGCCGCCGTACGACGGCCGCGAGCCCGTGACCCGACGCCGCAAGCACGATCAAGACAACGAACACACCACGAGACAAGACTCATTTCCCAGCAAGGCAGACCAGAATCGAAGGAAGGCCATCTGATGAACTACAACGACGAGCAACTCACCAAGGAAATCATCCGAGAGCGATCCCAGCACCGGGTAGCGACACAGCGCCCGACGCACCCGAGGACCGCGCGCATGCTCCGCCGCCTGGCCGAGCGGATGGACAACAACCGCTGACACAAAAGCATCCGATTGCAGACTGACGAACGAGCAAGGCGAATAAGGCGAGGCGAAAGGGGCCACCAGCCGAGAGTTTCCGTTGGCTGAAAGCCGCCAGCAGGAGGGACCCGCCGGGGGCAAGGCCGACCAGCCGAGAGCTTCCGCGGCTGAAAGCCGCCAGCAGGAGGGACCCGCGGGGACAAGGCCGCCAGGCGAAGGACGGAGCGGGAGTCAGTCCCAAGGGTGGCTCCCACTCCGTCCCCTCCTACCCCTCAGGTCGACAACGAGCAGCCACGCCAGAGGTCACGCAGTCCGAGGTCATGCCGGCCAATTCCGTCGGCATGACCTCGTCTCATGCCCGGAGCCGACCCTCCGGAGCTTCCCCCCGGCCGCCCGCCTGGCTGCGTTTGCCATGTGGACAGGGCGTGTGCAGTGTGCGCATGGCGGATCTGCCATGCGCACACTGCATCTGTCGGGTCCGTCGCCGGCCTGGTCTCAGATCTTGGTCCGGTGGAAGTTCTGAAAGGACCGCGACTGGGTCGGACCGCGCTGGTCTTGATAACGAGAACCGGAGCGGGCGCTGCCGTAGGGGTTCTGCGCCGGAGACGAGAGGCCGAAGAAGCAGAGCTGGCCGATCTTCATCCCCGGCCACAGCTTGATCGGCAAAGTGGCCACGTTCGACAACTCAAGGGTCACGTGGCCGGAGAAACCAGGGTCGATGAAACCGGCGGTGGCATGCGTGAGCAGACCGAGGCGTCCGAGCGACGACTTCCCCTCCACTCGTGCGGCGATGTCGTCGGGGAGTGTGATGAGCTCGTACGTCGAACCGAGCACGAACTCCCCGGGGTGCAAGATGAACGGCTCGTCCCCCTCCGGCTCAACCGGCCGGGTGAGGTCAGGCTGGTCCTGGGCGGGGTCGATGTGCGGGTAACGGTGATTCTCGAACACGCGGAAGTAGCGGTCCATCCGGACGTCCACGCTGGACGGCTGGATCATGCTGGCATCGAAGGGCTCGAGGACGACCCGACCGGCGTCGAGCTGGGTCTGGATGTCGCGGTCGCTCAGCAGCACGCAGCGACACTACCGAACAGCTAACGTGTCGGGTTGCTGGGCGCGGGCGCCGAGTGAGCGTCAGCCGGCCGAGATGAGGGCGACACCGAGCATGGTGACCGCGACGCCGGCGATCTGGATCCGTCGCAGCCGTTCGCTCAACACGAGCCGTGCCAGCAGGACGGTCACGACCGGGAAGAGCGAGCTCAGCACGCTGGTGATGCTCACGTAACCCTTCGTCGATGCGATGCCGAACAGCAGGTTGGCGCCCAGGTCCCCAACTGCGACGAGGACCACCCAGCCGTAGTCGCGCGGCTCGAGACCTCCAGTCGTACGACGAACGAGCGCAGCGACCATGAAGGCAACCGCGACGCTGGCCCGCATCGACCACAGGGTGAGGAGTGGGCCGTCGTTCGAGCCGTGGTCCATGCAGACGAAGAAGACGCCGAAGAACAGCCCGCCGAGCGCAGCGATCAGCACCGGGGTGCCGGAGGTGCCGCCACTGAACTCCGGGCCGCTGGTCAGCACGATGCCGACGATGGCGACCGCCATGCCCGCCGTCGTCAGCGCGCTCGGCGCTTCGCCGGCCAGAAAGCCGATCACCACCGGCACGATGACGCCGAGCGAAGTCACCGGCGCCACCACGCCCATGGTTCCCGTTGCGAGTGCGTGGTAGTAGCAGATCAGACCGAAGGCACCGGACGCGCCGGCCGCCATCCCCCACCCGATCCAGCCCCATGGCCCGTGCCAACCCGCGGATGACACGACGGCGACCGTCGCGAACGCCCAACCGAAGGTCGCGTTCCACCCGACGATGACAAGCGCCGAGCGGCGACGGCTGATAAGACCGCCGACGAAGTCAGACGAGCCCCAGAGCAGGCTCGACAAGAGGGACAACACGATGGCCACCGGCGGAGCCTACTTGTGCGATCAGTGGACTGGTCGAGGAGGCGAGATGGCCCGCGCCATACCCGGCGGTTAGTATCGATTCCGCCCATCGTGGTGACAGCCTGGGCGGCATGCGGGTGTAGTTCAATGGTAGAACATCAGCTTCCCAAGCTGACAGTGCGAGTTCGATTCTCGTCACCCGCTCCAAGTCAAAGACCAGTTCAAGGCGCACTTTTGACGTGACCCGCGCGCGACGCTCGCTGTCCGAGCACCGGCCGATGTCGAGGCGTCAACTCACGAGCGTAAGTGGCCGGGACACGGTCATGCTGCTGTGGCCCGTGAGGTACCCGAGGCGCAGGCCGAGACTGGTGCAATGCTCGGCCAGCGCTTGCAGGAGCGCCGACCCGACGCCCAGACGGCGATTCTCGGGCCGGACGCGAGGGGCGGCGAACCCGCCGCCAGCGGACTCGGATCGGTCGGCCATGCCGGAGCTGACCACGTTGCCGTCCATGACGGCGGGCATCAGCAGCCGGCTCGGTGAGTCCTGCCCACGAAGTCCGGCGACGGTGTTACAGCGCTCGTCTGGCAGCACGGCAGTCCGGATCGCCCGCCACACTCCCTAGACATCGTCAGTGGCACAAACGGACAACTTCGATGGTGAGCAGACAGCCATCGACGAGCAGGGGTAGAAGGTGGCCACCGGCCGTTCGGTGCCGCAGCGGTGGTGTCCCGCTCGACGGACGGCATTGTGGCCCCCCGCCCGGCGCGCGGCGGTCGGTCCCGGCAGGGCCCGGCTGTCGTGTACTTCACCCGGATGCCGGCCTTGGACGACCGCGCTATGGCCTCTCGGACGGTGAGAGGTTCACGGCGCGTAAGCGTTGTATGGACGACGTGCGGCGCGCCATGCTACTCGGCATGACGAGTGGACGGGGATGAACCATGCCGATTGAACACGTCGTTGTGCTGTGCCTGGAGAACCGGTCTTTCGACCACATGTTGGGCTTTCTGCAGCATCCGGACCCCAGCTTCAAGGGGTTGACGGGCGGTTCCTACGGCAACTCGGGGTCTGACGGCGTACCGGTGCTGGCCACGCCTCATGCCAAACCTGTGCTGCCGTATGGTCCCGACCATTCGCACGACGCAGTCATCCAACAACTCACGCTGGCTGGCCCGGTATGGAGCAGACGGCCGACCAATCGGGGTTTCGTTGCCAGCTACGAGCTCGTGGCGAGCGGTCGGAATCCCTCGTCGTACGGGGGGGTGATCGGGTCCCTGTTCGAGCGCCTTCGCAAGAAGCCGAAACCGATGGTCACCACCAGGGGACCGCTCGTCATGCTGTGCCAGAGCCCCGAGCAGGTGCCCGTCTTGAGCACACTCGCCCTCGAGTTTGCCGTCTGCGACCAGTGGTTTTGCGCAGTCCCGGGTGAGACTTGGCCGAACCGGAATTACCTGCATGCGGCCACGTCCGACGATGAGACGAACATCGAGATCCGTGAGTACACCGACAAGACGATCTTCGACGTACTCGAGAAGAACGGCCAGGACTGGCGGATCTACCACGACGACACTCCGCAGCTCTGGGCCTTCCCAAAGCTATGGAACACGCCACCACGGCACGCAAAGTGGTTCCCCACGGAGCGCTTCGCCGAGCATGTCAAGCAAGGTGATCTGCCGGCGTACACATTCATCGAGCCGAATCATCGACCGGCGGTGCACACCCTGGATCACATCGAGGCTGTCGGCGGCGACCCGGGCGTCAGTAACAGCCAGCACCCGGACAACAATCGGGTCGCGGATGACGCCTATGACTCCTTCGATCCCTCCATGGACACAGATTTCGCCCGCGGTGAACGGCTGATTGCCACCATCTACGAGGCGCTGCGGGCCAACCCGGAGCTTTTCGCCACCACAGTCTTCGTCATCACCTACGACGAACATGGCGGCTTCTACGACCACGTGCCCCCCACCCAGCGGGTGCTCAATCCGGGCCAGGGCCACGGTCGCGGCCTTGGCGCGAAGTTCGTGCATGCGCTGTTCCACCGCAGAGCTGGAGCTTTCGACTTCACTCAGCTCGGCGTCCGCGTTCCCACGCTGATCGTCTCACCGCTGATCGAGCGGGGGACGGTGGAGCACGGGGTGCTGGAGCATTCCAGTCTCCCGGCAACGCTGCGCGCTCTGTTTGCGCCGACGGCTGAACCCCTGACCCAACGCGACGGGCATGCGAAGACGTTCCATCACCTGTGGACACGCAAGGCTCCGCGGGACGACATGCCGGATCTATCCGAGTACCTGGCACCTGTTCCTACAACAACAGCCGCGGCACCCGGTTCCTCGGCGGACTCTGAACAACCGCCGAGAATTCCTGGTTACTACCGAGAGTTTCTCGCCCAGGGGGAGCTGGTCAGGCAACATCTGCAGCACGTGCAAGAGCCCGAAGTAGCGACCCTGGGCAAAACGGTCTCGACCCACGACGGCAGAGCCCTCACGGCGGCGTTCCACGACGCCGCGCACCGTCATCGGCAACCGGAGGAGGGCACGCCTCACCACGCACCTCACCAGTGAGGGTCACACATGGCACCGCGGCGTAGGCCGCGTCCGGCCGGCGGCGGAGTCGTTGTTGTCCCGGAGCTGCATCCGACCATGAACGCTTCCGTCATGCCCTCGCCCGCAAGGCAGCGGCCCGGACCGCGAGGTGGCGGCCGCGTCGGTGACACCCCTTCCAGCAGGCGTGTCCTGGGCACCCACGCTGAGTGGACCGTAGGTTTACTGTCGTGATGATGGCCAGAGGGGCCGGTCCGGGGAGTGGCGCTCCCCCGGCGACAGGGATGCTTTCACCCGACAGCCCGCCCATGGTCGCCGCCCCATCGAATGGCCAGACGGACCAGACCTGGCTGACCCGCGGCTGCGAAGTCGCGCTCGACCTCGTCGTGGTGGTGCTGGCCACATGGACGGTCGTCTATCACGTCTGCCTCCTGCTGCGGCTCGCCGTGCCGTGGGCCGTCGGCCTCGAGGTAGTCGCGCTCGCAGCCTACGGTTTCCCATCGCGCCGAGCGCGTCGCCGGACAGCAGACCCCCACGCCAGGCTCGAAACCCCGTGGCCGGAACGAACCATGCCCGGAGGCGGCGAGCCTACCCAGCCCGCGCATACTCCGTCGTCAGCTCGCGATCGCACGCTCGCCGCCACCACCGCAGCGTCCGCCCTCGCCGCGGCCATTCTCCTCGCCGTCAATGCGAGCTGGCCGGCAATCGCCACGCTGTGGCTGGTAGCTGCCGTTGCGGGCACGGCCTGGGCCGTGCTGCGCTTCCGCGCCGCAGCGCCGACGGTCGAGCCGGCTGAAGAAGTCGCCCCCATCCCCGACGCACCCCGACCCGCAGACCCGACGCGGCACCGAAGTGCGCTCGTAGCCCTGGCCTGGGCCGTCGCCCTAGCGGCGCTGTCGATGTTCACGCTCTGGCCGAACCCGGATGACCTCTACTACGTCAACCTGTCGCAGTGGGTGGTCGACCACGGCACCTTCCCCCTGCGCGACACCATCTTCTCCGACCTCGCGTTTCCGATGTCCAGCTGGCCGCCAATGGCCTCGTACGACGCGCTGGTCGGGACGCTGGCCCGGCTCGGCGGTTTCCACGCGGCGTCGGTCGCGTACATCGTCGTACCCCCGGTGGCCACGTTCCTGTCCGTCCTGGCGCTCTGGCGGCTGCTGACGCAGTGGCGGGTCAAAGCGGTCGGAGTAGCCCTGTCATTGGCACTGCTGTTCCTGCTCTTCGACGGCGGCCGGGGATATGCGGCGCCTGGCAACCTGTTCCTGATCCGGATCTGGCAGGGCAAGGTCATCCTGCTGTGCCTGATGGTCCCCCTCCTCCTGCTCCACGCGGTCCGGTATGTCGACCGGCCGACCCGCGGCCATGCCGCGTGGCTGTTCGCCGGCGGCGTGGCCGCGGTCGGGCTGAGCACCACGGCGATGTTCCTGGTACCGCTGCTTGCCGTGGCCGGCGCCGCGCCACTGGTCCTGCGCCGACCGGTCCAGGCGCTCCAGGGGTTCGTCGCGATGGCGGCCTACCCCCTCGCCGCGGGGGTGCTCACCGTCGCCGTGGGCGGGCGCTCAGCAGACCTGTTCGGGTCGCGGGAGCTGTTCCGCTTCGACCCCTCCTGGTTCGGACATGAGATCTTCCGGGACGGCCCGCTCGCCGTGATCGCGGTCGCCGCCGTGCTCGCAGGCGCACTGCTCATTCCTCACCGAGCCGCGAGGGTCACCACCGGCCTGCTGATGGTGATCACCGGCGTGACGTTCGTGCCCGGAGCCACCCATCTCTCCTACGACCTGGTCGGGCTCGGCCCGACGCTGTGGCGGGTGTCCTGGGTGGCCTCCATCGCGGCGCTCGTCGGCATACTCGGTGCCCAGACCACCACATACCGGAGCAGCCGCCCACTCCAGCTGACCGGCCCAGTGGCTCTCCTGGTCGCGCTCGTCCTCTTCGGGCAGCCGATCTGGACCGAGCGCAACGGCGTACTCCTGGCGGCGCCCCCGCATTGGCAGCGCGGACCGGACTCCGTCGCCTCCGCGCAGCGGGCCATCGCCGCTGCCCGTCCCGGCGACGTCGTCTTGGCGCCCGATGACCTCGCCGTCACCATCGACGTCCTCACCACCCGGGTCAAGACGGTCGCACCACGCGCCTACTTCATGGACTATCTGCGAGATGACCCGCGCTTCCATTTCGCCGAGCGCCTTACCCTGGTCAACTTCGCCAACCGAGATGTCCGCCGCGGCTACGAGTCCAGAGTCGCCCGGGCGCTCACCCTTCTGGACGTCGACGAGGTCTGCCTGCCGGTCAACTCCGTCAACCGGATCCGCTTCGTGCGTTCGCTGGGCTACCGACCGGTCACGAGCTCTGCGTGGGATCGCTGCCTGACCCGTTAACTGTGAGCCGGCTGAGAGTCCGGGGCTGTCGGCGCGCCGGGGACAGGGCAAGGGACGCCAAATCAGGTTACGGTCGTCGCAGCGAGTCCGCGCGGGGTTTGGTGTGTCCGCCCGGTCGCAAGATATCCTCCCCTTACGATGGGCGCGGCGTACGGCGGCACATCACATACGGCCGAAAGGCGTTTCTCCGATGCGAATCCTGGTCCTGGGCGGCGACGGCTATCTGGGCTGGCCGACGGCGATGTATCTGTCGGGGCAAGGCCATGACGTCGCCATCCTCGACAGCGCCGTACGCCGCCAGTACGACCATGAGCTCGGATCGGACAGCCTGGTTCCGATCGAGACCCTCCACAACAGGGTGCGCGCGTGGCACGACGTCAGCGGCTGCAGCATCTCGGTCTACCACGGCGACCTCCTCGACGCCGACTTCGCCTACGAGACCATCCGTGGCTTCCAGCCCGCCGCCATCGTGCACTTCGCCGAGCAGCGGGCGGCCCCCTACTCGATGATCGACCGCAAGCACGCGGTCTATACCCAGACCAACAATGTGGTCGGGACCCTCAACGTGATGTTCGCCATCGGTGAGATCGACCGCGACATCCACCTCGTCAAGCTCGGCACGATGGGTGAGTACGGCACTCCCAACATCGACATCGAGGAGGGTTGGCTCGACGTCACGCACAAGGGCCGCAGCGACCGGATGCTCTTCCCCAAGCGGCCAGGTTCGTTCTACCACCTGTCCAAGGTGCACGACAGCCACAACCTGGAGTTCGGCTGCCGGATCTGGGGTCTGCGCGTGACCGACCTCAACCAGGGCATCGTCTACGGCCAAGAGACCACCGAGACGGCGCTGGACCCCCGTTTGGCCACCCGCTTCGACTACGACGCGGTGTTCGGCACCGTGCTCAACCGATTCGCCATCCAGGCCGTGCTCGGACGGCCGCTGCTGGTCTACGGCGGAGGCACCCAGAGCCGCGCCGTCATCGACATTCGTGACACCGTCGAGTGCATCCGGTTGGCCTGCGAGACCCCCGCCGACGCCGGCGAGTTCCGGGTGTTCAACCAGGCCACCGAAAGCTTCTCGCTCGCGGAGATGGCCAAGATCGTCGCAAACACCTTCCCCGGCCAGGTTGACGTGGAGTACGTCGAGAACCCTCGCGTCGAGGCAGAGAACCACCACTTCACGTTCGCGCACACCGCCCTCGAAGCGCTCGGCCTGCGACCACACCTCCTCTCCGACACGCTGCTCACCTCCCTGTTCGGCATCATCGACCAGCACAAGCACCGAGTCGACCTCGATGCCCTGCGGCCGACCATCAACTGGCGCCAGACGAGCAATCCGCCCGGCATCCGGTCGTGAGCAGCAGGTCCGCCGACTCCGTTACTGGGACCGGCCTGAGCGTCCTGGTGACCGGCGGCTCCGGGTTCATCGGCCGGCATGTCGTCGCCGAACTCCTCGAGGCAGGGCATCAGGTCACGGTCGTCGACCTGAACGCGTTTCCCGACGAGGCCGTTCCCACGGTCGTCGGTGACCTGTGCGACCACCAGGTGCGCGAAGACGCCGTACTGTCAGGCGTCGAAGCGATCGTGCACCTGGCCGCCGCGACCTCGGTGCTCGGCTCGATCGAGCGCCCGGCGGAGGTGCATCGCACCAACGTCGAGATGACCGCTGGTCTGCTGGAACTGGCCCGCCTGGGTGGAGTCGACACCTTTGTGCTCGCCTCGACCAACGCGGTGGTCGGAGACGTCGGGCAGCGCACGATCACCGAGGAGCTTGCGCTCGCGCCCCTCACGCCCTACGGCGCCACCAAGGCGGCAGCGGAGATGTTGCTGTCTGGGTATGCCGGCGCGTTCGGGCTGCGCACGCCCGCGGTGCGGATGACCAACGTCTACGGCCCAGGGATGGTGCACAAGGACAGCTTCGTACCCAGGCTGTTGCGGGCCGCGACCACTGGCGGTGGGGTCCAGATCTACGGTACCGGCGAGCAGCGGCGGGACCTCCTCTATGTCGGTGATGCCGCCCGGGCCATCGTGCTCGCCGTGCTCGGCTGGCCAACCGGTCCGGTGATCATCGGGGGCAGCCGCTCCTACACGGTCAACGAGATCACCCAAGCCGCGCGAGACGCCACCGACCGGCCGATTGCAGCCGACCACGTGGCAGCGAAGCCCGGCGAGATGCCGGCTGTTGTCGTCGACATCGCCCGTGCGCGCAGCCTCGGTTTCGAGCCGAGCGTCTCACTGGTCGACGGGCTGCGCGAGGCCTGGGCCGACTTCGCTCCCGCGCCTCAGATGCAGGGCTCGGTCGGTGCCCGGGACTAGCGGCTCCTCAACTCCCGTCGAGCCTTCCTCCCTCCAACACACCGGGCAGCACACCGGCGGCCAGGAGACCGTGCCCTCCGGGCAGCCAACCGGTTCCACAACCACGGTCCCGGTCGCGTCGCCGACCACCACTGGCCGAAGCCGCGCTGTTGGCCGAAGAGATGTGACGCCCTACCGCCGCCAGCCCGATCGAGCGCTCGCCTGGTGCTGCCGCCACGCCGTGTTCCTCGTGGTCCTGCTCGCCGGCACCGCCTTGCGTATCCTCGCGCAGCTGGTGCTCAGCCCGGCGTTGCCGGCCGCAGAGTCCGACTCCTACCTGCGCTGGTTCACTGACGCGTCCGGTTCGGGCAGCGCCCTGCGGCACCTGCTGGGCATCGCCACGGGGATCGCCGTCTACGCCTTGCTGCTGCGCTGGGGCGTCTGGCGCTGGCTGGCGGCCGTCGCCGCGGTGCCTGCCCTCTGGGACTCCTACCTGCTGGCGACCGAGAACCTCGCGTCGCCCGACACCCTGTTTGTCTTCCTGACGGCCGTCGGGGTGCTCGTGCTGGCCTGGCAGGCACGGCCCACAGCCGTGCTCGTGGTGTCCAGCGGGGTGGTGCTCGGGGTCGCGGCCACGGTGTACGCGGGTCGCGTCTCGCTCGTGCTGGCCGCCGTCCTCTTCATGCTGTTCACCGATGGCACCAGGCGCAGACGTCTTGTCGGCGCGCTGCTCGCCGTGGTCGGCTTCGTCCTGCCGGTCGTGCCCTACGTCGCTTGGTCTCACCACGTGCATGGGGAGTACTCGCTCACGCGGGGCGAGGCGGTCGACGATTCCGGCATAGGTGCCGCACAGCAGGGCCAGTCGCAGGCCGCCGACCCGATTGACGGATTCGCGACGCTTCTCCACTGGTCGCCAACCGACCACGCCTACCCCGGCATCGGCCGCCATCTCGACGCCGGTCAACCAGCCGCCGACACGTTGGTCAGCTACCAGGACCACGGCTACACACCCGGCCCGTTGCTGCTCGGCGGTCTGCTGCTGGGGATACTGGCCGGCGTGGGCTTGGGGCGCGCGGGCTCGTCCGCCCTGCGGTCGGTGTGCATGCTGACCGCTCTGCTCCCTGCCGTTGTCCTGCTCGGCCCTGCCAGCAGCGCGGACCTCTTGTGGCGCAGCATGATCCCGGGACTCGTGCTGTGGCCGGCGGCAGGCGCTCTCGCCATCACCGCACTGCTGCGTGGTCGACGCGGCCCGTCGGCAGCACGGTCCCAGACCGACGACGTCGACCGCGCCGCGCTTTCCGCCTTCCGGGAGCGCTACGGCGATCCGACGCTGGCGCCGGTGGTTGTCGTCATCGCGGCATACAACGAGGCGGTTGGACTGCCTCGTGTCCTCACCGGCATGCCGTCGACGGTCTGCGGCCTGTCTGCCGACGTGGTCATCGTCGACGACGGCAGCACCGACGACACGGCCGCCGCGGCGAGCGTTCACGATGGCGCCTACCTGGTGAGCGCTGCCATAAACCGTGGACAGGGTGCGGCGATGCGACTGGGCTACCGCGTCGCGCGTGACCACGGCGCGCACTACATCATCACGACGGACGCCGACGCGCAGTACGACACCGCCGACTTCCCCACAGTGCTCGCTCCGCTGCTCGACCAGTCGGCCGACTTCGTCACCGGCTCGCGACGGCTCGGGCGCCTGCACACCAGGGACCGGTTCCGGCGCGCCGGGGTGTACGTGTTCGCCTGGATCTTGAGTGCGCTGACCGGTGAGAGGCTGAGCGACACGTCTTTCGGTCTGCGCGCGATGCGGGCCGAGGTCACCGCGGCGGTGACCCTCAACCAGCCCCAGTACCAGTCCTCCGAGCTGCTGATCGGGGCGCACTCGCACGGCTTCCGAATCGCCGAGGTCCCCGGCACCATGCACCTGCGTGCGGCGGGAAGCACCAAAAAGGGAGGCAACCTGGTCTACGGCATGCGCTACGCACGTGTCGTGTTCGGCACCTGGTGGCGCGAGGGCTGCCCTGCCCCGGCCAGGGAACGCGCCCCGGCGATGCGCGGACATCCCGACCCTGCCGTCGCACCGCCTCCACCGGTCCAGTGACCATGCCGACGACGAGTCGGGCCGCCGGGGTCGGCGACACGTCGGCGACCGTGCGGGAACCCACCCGCTGGCGCACCGAGCACGGGCCCTTCCTGGTCGCGCTGGCGCTCGGTGTGGTGATCCGCGTCGTCGTCCAGCTGGCCTTCGATCCGGCGATGGTTCACAGCGACAGCCCGACATACCTGTCCTTCATCGACACCTTGCAACCGCATCCTGACCGCCCCGACGGCTACGGCTTGCTCGTGCTCTACCCGCTGTCCTGGATCACTGACAAGGTGCTCGCGGTGGCTCTGCTGCAGCACCTGATGGGCCTGGTGATCGCCGCGCTGGTGTACGGACTGTTGCGCCGCTGGGGTGTTGGTCGCTGGTCGGCGACGCTGGCGACGCTGCCTGTCCTGTTCGACACGTTGCAGCTCATCGTGGAGCACACGGTGCTCAGCGACACGCTCTTCGAACTGCTGCTCATACTGGCGATCGTGGTGCTTGGCTGGCGCCGTCGCCCCAGCCTCGCCGTTGCCCTCGTCACCGGACTCCTTCTCGGAGTCTCGGTGACGGTCCGGCTCGTCGGCGAGCCCCTCGTTTTGGCAGGGGTGGCCTTCTGCCTGCTCGTCGGGGATGGCTGGCGGGCCAGACTGGCGAGCGCCGTGGCGTTGGCCGCGGGGTTCGTCCTGCCGATCGGCGCCTACGCGGCGTGGTACCACCATGAGCACGGCGTCTACGCTCTGGCGGAGTCGATCGGCAAGTCGACCTACGTCCGCACAACGACGTTCGTGGACTGCCCCAAGCTGTCGGTCGCGGACTACCAGCGGGTGCTCTGCCCGGCCGAACCGCTCGGGCAGCGCCTTGACCCGACGTACTACGCGTTCCACGACCTACGCACGCTGCCGCGGCTCCACCCGCCGCCGGGCACGACACCGGACGAGTCGATGCGCGAGTTCGCTCTTGCCGCGATCAGCCAGCAGCCCGTCGACTACGCATGGATCGTCGCGCGCGACTTCCTCCTCAACTTCGACGTTCTGCGGGTCGACCGGTTCGAGTACAGCACGGCACACAAGTGGGTCTTCTTCTCGTACCTGCACCCTCAACCCACGGCATGGACCGGCCCCGCCTATGCCGCGCACGGCGGCGAGCAGCTCAGTGCACGCCAGCCGTTCGCGGACATGCTGGCCGGCTACCAGTGGGTCGGCTACCTGCCGGGGCCATTGCTGTTCGGATGCCTGGTGCTGGGGCTGCTGGGCGGGCTCGGCATCGGCCGCGCTCGTCACTCGGGCATGCGGTCGATGGGCCTTCTGCTGACCTGCACCGGGGCGGGACTGCTCCTCGTGCCGGACCTGACAGCCGACTTCTCCTGGCGCTACCAGCTGCCGGCGCTGGCCCTGCTGCCGGCCGGGGCTGCGCTGGGCTTCTCTGCCTTGCGTGGACACCAGCTCGACCCTGACGAGGTCGACACGGACCCGGCGGCCCCGGCTCAGATCGGCTCGGGGACAGTTGCGACGGCCAGGACCGACTGACCGAAAGGTGGGGTCAGCCGGCTCTCCACAGCCCTGGTCACCGGTACGACAACGCGGTCGTAGCTGCGCAGCAGTGCTGGCCGCGGGCTGCCGACGCCGCCACGCCGGACGACGAGCCACCAGGCGATGGCGCCGAGCAGGTTGACCGGCCGCACCTCGCCAGGCACCAGGCCGGCGCCCACGATGGCCGCTCGCAGGGTGTCGGGGGTGTAGCGGCGGACATGCCCGACGCGTCGGTCGAAGTCGCCGTACAGCTGCATGTAGCCGGGGACCCACAACACGACCCGTCCCCCGGGGTCGACGAGCCGGGCCAGCGACCTCAGCGCGGCACTGTCCTGCTCGATGTGCTCCAGCACGTTGATCGCGACGACGGTGGACACGAGCGGGCCGCCGTCGGCCACGGCGCCCTGCAGGTCGAGTTGTCGCGCCTCCACCTCCGGGCGGTCCGCGAACCGCAGTGCCATGTGGGCGACACAATCCGGGTCCACGTCGGTGACGACGTGCCGGCGCAGGCCCGTGAACTGGCTCGCGAACTCGCCCAGACCCGCACCGACCTCGAGCACCGACGGGCCACAGTGGCGCGAGATCAGCTCGAACTGGTAGGCCCGGTAGCGCTGCTGGTACTGCCCAGACTCGCCCTCGATGCTGCGGCCAGTGGCTTGGCTGAAGGCCCCGACTCCGGTCTCGTCACTCACACGGTCTCCTCTGCCACTGTCTCCTCAGCGGACGGACGACCGATCCGACCCGACGGTATGCCGGCCTGGCCTCGACGGAAGAGCTGGTCGAGCAGGAAGAAGCGAAGCAGGAAGACTGCACCGTAGACCGCCAGAAACGTGCCGCCGACCAGCACCAGCCGCACACCGGCAGGGCTGTGACCCCCGTCCAGGAGAGAGTCGACGACGCTGGTCGCCGCCGCTGCCACGAGCAGCGTGACAAGCACGATCGCGGCATACGGCAACACCTCGCGGATCAGGCTCGGCCTGCCTCGACGCCGCCAGGTCCAGGAGCGGTTCAACCAGTAGTTGGGCACCGCCCCGGCCAACCAGCCGAGCCCCGAGGCCACGGCCGGCCGAGCCCCGAGCGGTCCGTAGAGAACCAGAAACGTCACCTCGCTGCACACCGTCGCCACCACCGAGCCGGCCGCGTAACGCAGCACCTTCGCCCGCAGCTCCCCGCGGAGGCCACGCTGGCTTCCGGTCGCTGGGGCTGGGTGAGCAGGCATGACGCTGATCCTACGGCCGTGGCCCGGTCGGCCCGAGAACTTGTCGGCGCTGACGGGCATGCTGTCGGGCGCGGCAGGGGTCTCTATAGCTAACGGGCCTAGACGTGCCGCATACATCGGTGAAGACTCCGTGGTGGTGATCGCGGCGAGGTGTCGTCGGCAGGTGTTCATGGCCTCGTCGCGGGCTGTTAGTCGCGTCGGCGGGTCATTGCGACCACGATGTTGAACACGATGTCGAGGAAGGCGGAAGCGAAGTGAAGTCACGACGCGCATGGGTAGTCCGCGGCTGTGCTGTTGTCGCGGCGCTGGCGGTGGTCGGAACGGCTGCGGCAGTCATCCCGCATGCCAGACAGGCCGGTCCTGGCCCTACCCAACACGCCGGACCACAAGGTGACGGCACCGCCATCACCCCCGACGGCTGGTTCGTCGACCCCGCCGGACGCCAGACCCGGCTCGGTGACCTGCCGACCGCTGAGGCGCTGAGCCCCAGTGGACGCTGGCTGGTCGTGATGAACGCCGGCCAGGCCCGCGAGTCGCTGCACGTCGTCGACACGACCAGCGGGCGGGTCGTCCAGCGGCTGCAGTACGACCCGCCGCGAGCGCTGTATGCCGGTCTGGCCTGGGCGCCGGACGGTCACAGCCTGTTCGCGAGCGCCGGCGGCAACGACAAGGTCAGGGTTTACGGGTTCTCGCACGGACGCGCGACCCCACACAAACCGATCCAGATTCCGACGACGGCTTCGCGGCCGAACCCCTACCCCGCGGGGCTCGCGGTGTCTCCCGACGGGTCGCGTCTCTACGTAGCCGACCAGCTCAGCGATGCGTTCAGCCAGATCGACCTGGCGACGCGGACGGTGCGTACTGTCGCGGCCGGTCACAACCCGTACGGCGTCGCGCTGTCTCCCGATGGCGCCACCGCCTATGTGAGCGACCAGGGCGCCCGCACCGTCGACGTCTATGACGTCAGCGCGGCCAGTCCGCGACACGTCAAGCAGATCCGCGTCGGCACGCACCCCAACCGGATGGTGGTCGACTCGCGGGACGGCACGCTGTACGTCGCGAACTCCGAGAGCGACTCGGTCAGCGTGGTTGCGCGCGGGTCTGGCCGGGTTGACACGATCGACCTCTCGCCGTACCAGGGAGCGCCGATCGGCAGCAACCCGGACGGACTCGCCTTGGCCGCCGACAGCAACCGGCTCTACGTCACGAACTCCGGCAACAACGACGTGGCAGTGGTGAACCTCAACCGGGGCCGGGTGATCGGCATGATCCCAACGGCCTGGTATCCGACAGACGTCGTGACATCGCACAACGGTCGCCGTCTCTTCGTCACCAATGCGAAGGGGCTGGGAGCAGGCCCCAACGCGCGGCCGCTCGCCACAGCGCCGAACCCCTACCACGAGGACGCGACCTCCCCTCGGCAGTATGTCGGCTCCATGATCGTCGGCACGCTGTCTCAGATTCGCGCACCTTTGAGCGCGAGCAAGCTCGAGCGCTACTCGACGCGCGTGGTGGACATCAACGGTTTCGACGAGCGAGCGAAGGTCCGCACGGGTGGCGCGAGGAGCACGGTTGTGCCCATGCGCGTCGGCAACCCGACTCCGATCAAGCACGTGATCTACATCGTCAAGGAGAACCGCACGTTCGACCAGGAGTTCGGCAGCCTGGCCAAGGGCAACGGGGCTCCCCGCATCAACCTGTTCGGGCACGAGTCGGCTCCCAACGCACGCACCCTGCAGCGGCGGTTCGTCACGCTCGACAACTTCTACGCCGACGCCGAGGTCAGCGCGCAGGGGTGGAGCTGGTCGACCGCGGCGAACTCCAACCCCTACCTCGAGCAGACCTGGGTGGCCAACTACTCCGACCGCGACCACCCGTACGACTACGAGGGCGGCAACAACTCAGCTGCCCCGAACACCAAGCCGCGCCACGCCTACCTGTGGGATCGGCTGGCAGACGCCGGCGTGGGTTTCCGCAGCTTCGGCTTCTTCAAGTTCGGCCCGACCCTGAACCGCGGCGACGTACCGCCCGACCCGACGCTCAAGGCACATGACGTGCGAGCGTTCTACGGCTTCGACTTGGCGTGCCCGGACTCCGTTCACTTCGCACACCAGAGCTGCCCCGTCGACCGGTACCACGTCTGGCTCAAGGACTTCCGGGCGCACGGGCTCCCGACGGTGCAGCTGCTGCGCCTGCCCAACGACCACACCGCCGCCACCGACCCTGGGCTACCGACACCCCGTTCCTATGTCGGCGACAACGACTGGGCGCTGGGCAAGGTCGTCGACGCCGTCTCGCACTCACGGTTCTGGCGCTCCACCGCGATCTTCGTGGTCGAGGACGACGCCCAAGACGGCCCGGACCATGTCGACGCGCACCGGACGATCGCCCAGGTCATCAGCCCGTACACGCAGACAGGCAATGTGGACTCGACGTTCTACTCCACGACGTCGATGCTGCGCACGATCGAGCTCATGGTCGGGCTGCGCCCGATGACACAATTCGACGCGGCCGCGACGCCGATGCTCAACGCGTTCTCCGAGCAGCCGGATCTGCGGTCCTTCGACGCCGTGCGACCTCGCTCGATCACACCGGTCCGCTACAACGCCGGCCAAGCTCCGATGGCGCGCTACTCCCAGGGCGAGAACCTCACCGTCGAGGACCAGATCGACGAGCGCTTGTTCAATCTGGCGATCTGGAGGAGTATCAAGGGCAAAGCCCCGATGCCGCAGCCGCGACACAGCGTCATCCCGAGCAGCCCCGGCCCTGACGTCGCAGACAAGGAGCGCAGCGGCCGCTGACCCTCTGGCCGCCTGACCTCAGTGGCTGACGGCGACCACCAGAAACCGCTCGATCATGGCGTTGACCTGGTCGGGGACCTCGAGCTGGTGGAAGTGGCCGGCGCCGACGGTTCGGCCGGCCATGAGCGTCGGGCACAGCCGGCCCAGCTCCTCCAGGTCGACGTTGAGGGTGCCCGCGTCCACATACAGGAAGGGTGCGCGGCAGGCCGCTGCGGCTGCGGCCGTGTCAAAGCCAAAGAACCCGTTTCCCACGCAGACAGCACGACGTGGGGAGGGACTCGAGCGATCTCCGCGAGGATCCAGTCGCGGCGCCGAGGATCGTCCGCCGGGCCGAAAAGGGCGGAGAAGTACTCGCGTACGGCCAGGTCGTGGTCGTCGGTGAGCAGTCGCGCGAAGAGCTCGCGCATCACCGCGGTGCGGTTTTGCTGCGGCACCAAGGCGGAGTCGAGTGCGACGATGCCACCGAGACTGTGCCCGACAACCACCGGCCGATCGACACCCAGCCGCTCACACATCCAGGCCAGGTCGTCCACAAACCCGGCAATCGTGTAGTCCTGCTCCGGCGCATCGCTCTGGCCATGTCCGAGTAGGTCGACCGCCACCGTGCGATGCCGCTCGCCGAAGTGGGCGAGCTGTGGGGCGAGGTGGCGCCGGTCACAGAGAATCCCGTGCACGAGCAGCAGAGGCGGACCGTCCACTCCGCGCTCCTGATAGGCAAGCCGCACCCCGTCTCGGTCCAGATACGCCACACCTCAGATTCGCATACGCAACCCCCCAACGCGAGGAGCCAAGTCCCCCCGGGCGCGAGCGGTCAAATGTTCCGCGCGAGCGGTCAAATGTTCCGCGCGAGCGGTCAAGTTCCCGGCCGGGATGGGCCTTTCGGCCCGAACAACTGGCCTCTCGACCGGAAGAGCTAGCCTCTCGACCGGAACGACTGGCCCCTCGACCGGAACGACTGGCCTCTCGACCGGAACGACTGGCCTCTCGACCGGAACGACTGGCTTCTCGACCGGAACAGGTGGCCGCTCGACCGGAACGGCTGGCCTCTCGACCGGAACGACTGGCCTCTCGGCGAGGCTACGAGTTGACCCGGGCGATCCTGGACTGGGTTCCCGACGCCACGTCGACGCGTACCCTGCCGTAGATGTCATGGCGGTCCATCACCGAAGCGAGGTCGGCCACCACCTTGTCCGCGGCCGCGGCGACGACCTCGAGGTCAGCATCCGGCTCGACGGTGGTACGCAGATCGACGACCAGCTGGCCGCGATCGCGCCTGACCGTTCCCTGGGCGGAGCGCACCGAGGGGGCCTGAGCCAGCACGTCTGCGGCTGCCGAGGCGGCCGCCTTCGCGTTGAACCGCAGGCGACCGTTCCGGCCCGTGCCCGGCAGATTGAGCTCGCCGACGCCCCGACCGGGTAGGTGCGCGAACAGCCAGCGCAGCCCGAGAAGCACGAGAAGGATCCCGGCAAGCGACAGGGCCCAGGACCACCAGCCCTTCGCCATCACATCAAAGATCGCTGAGAGGTCCGTGCGCTCAGGCAGGCGGCCCCAAAGGTCGAAGCGCCAGAGCACCGCGAACACGCCGGCGGCGATCAGCACGAGGGCGACGATGAACGAGGCCACCCGGTCGATGGCGTACGTCGTTCGGCTCATACCGTGCCTCCACTGGTCTTGACCTGGACGCGGACAGCCGGCGGGTTCTCGAGCGCCGCGAGCCTTGTGTTGACCGCCTCATCAATGCGGCCTCGGGTCTCGTCGGCCTGGCCGGACAACGCGGCCGCTGACACCCGCACCCGGGTCCTGCTCGCCGAGACAGACACCGTGTCGACGCCGTCGACATCGGAACAGGTCGACGTCACCAGCCGGCGCAGCCCAGTGGTCGTGAGGAACACGCCGGTGCGGGCCCGGAGGGCGACCTCGTTGCGTGGTCGCGGTCGCAAAGCGATCAGGAGGAGCCAGAGGCCCACCAGAGCGGCCAGCACACCGACGACCACCATCCAGTCGGCCGCGGCGCGGTTATCCGCCCAAGACACTGCATCCTCAAGCCAGAGCGAGTCTGACACGGCGCCGGCATAGACCAAACTGTCATGCAGGGCGACGACTCCGAGCGCCAGCAGAACCAGCGACCACACGAGCCCGAGGATCGGCAGGATCCCGGTCCCGATCGGTGCCTTGGCGGCCTGCAGGCCCTCCGGCGAATCGGTGGTTTCGTCGCGCTCGGAGTCTGCGGTGAGGTGACTCATTCGACTCTCCTCGTCGGCGCCGTCTGTGGCTGCTCGACCCGGATGACGGAGACATCCACAGCGACGACCTTCAGGCCCGACAGGCTCGTCACCTGTCGCTGCACGGTTGTCTGCACGGCGCGTGCGACCTCGCTCAACGAACGTGGCCAGACCACGGCGATCTCGACGCCGACTCGGGCCTGGTCGCCGCGGACGTTGCTCGTGACACGGGGCAACCGGCGGCCAACGAACTTGTCAATCGTGGACCCCGTCTGCACGACGCCGACGACCGACGTGGTCGCATGTTCGGCGATCCGCTCGATCACGCGGTCGGCGATGTCCAGCCGGCCACGTCGGCCGGCGTCGGGGAGGGCGGCCTCAGTCACGCCTGCGCCCCAGCAGCGCACTCAGGTCGATCTCCCCGTCGAAATGACCCCCGGCCGCGTAGCCGATCACTCCTAGGACCAGAGCGATGAGAAAGCCCCAGAAGCCGCCGGCCGCGGCCGCAATGCCAAGCAGCAGTCCGGCAAGCAGTCCTATGGTGGACGTGGTCATGGTGTCTCCTCGGATCTTGGCTTGTGCCTGATGTTCATGAAGTCCTCATAGGTCTATCCAGCGGCGAGCGCCAGGGACCTTCTTGGGCAACCGGCCCCTGAGCCGGCGAGCCACCTGCTTGCCCCGCCGCCTGGCCCTCCGGCGTGCCAGGCGTATCCGCCGCAACCGACCGCCGGACCCGCTGCCTGCCACTGCAGGCCCGGGTTGGTCGGGCTCGACACCGAAGCTCACGTCAACCGCACGCATCTGTGCCACGTAGTCCTCGGCTTCTCCGCCGACATCGGGATGATGCCGACGAGCGACGTGGCGGCGCGCTTGCCGCCACGAGTCGTGCACGCCCGGGTCCCGCGGTCCGCGCGCCACGGCCTACGGTCGCTCAAAATCGTCTGCAAGCTCCTGCACCGTGACGTCGACCGGAGTGCCGACCAACGGCTGCACGACCAGCTTGATCTCCTCAGCCACCCGGGCGATGTCGACGCCATAGCGCAGCACGACATGGACCTGGGTCGCGTCGGCATGGATCTGTACGCCGTTCACGCGGCGGCCCGGGAGATAGGTCGCGACCTCGCCGTACATCCCCGAGTGCATGTCGACCACCCCCGGCACGAGCATCACCGAGGCCACGACCAGATCAGCCGGGGTAGGCGGCTCCGGCGGCAGTTGCACCCGACCCGGCGGCTCGGCGAAAGCCGGCTGCGGGGAGGGCAGCGGACGCTCTGTCACTGCACGCGAGCCGGCTGGTCCTCGGACTCGTCGGCGCTCTCCGTCTGGAGGTGTACGTCGGACACCGCGATGTTGACCTCGGTGACCTCGAGACCAGTCATCCGCTCCACGGAGCTGATCACGTTGCGACGGATCGCCTCGGCCAAGTCAGTGATCGCCACTCCGTACTCAGCCACGAGCTCGAGGTCGACGGCAGCCTGCCGCTCGCCCACCTCGACAGAGACACCCTGCGCGTGGTTGGTTCGGCTGCCTGGGAAGCGCTCCCGGATGGCGCCGACCGCTCGTGCGGCCCCCCCGCCAAGGCCGTAGACGCCCGAAACGTCGCGCGTCGCGACGCCAGCGATCTTGGCTACCACCGAGTCTGCGATCGAGGTGCGGCCCTGCTGGGTCACGAGCGCACCTCCCTTCGAGGGGTCGCTCGACGTGCTTGTCGACGTACCTCCTGCGGTCTGCTCGCTCATCTTCTCCGTCACCGGATTCGTCCTCTCTGTGGTTAGGCAGGTGTCATCTGTCTGTTAGACACCATGAACCCCCCGAACGTCACGCCCTCGGAAGAAGAGTTTCTGGATTTCGCGCGCTGGCCGCCGCCCCGCCAGCCGACGAGGGCCCTCGTCACCGGCCGTGTCCCGACGGATAAACTTCGCATCCGCAGGGGACCAGCGCCGGGTCCACATGAGGAGACAAACACCGTTGCTCGACCAGTCCGAGTCCTCCAGCACCACGTCGGTCACCGACCGGTCCGACGTAGTGCTGGCTCGCCGGGCAGCGCTGGGTGATCGGGAGTCGTTCGCCGAGATCTTCGACCGCCACTGCGCATCCCTGTACCGCTACGCACTGCGGATGCTTGACAACGACCACCAGGCAGCCGAGGACGCGGTGCAAGAGGCCTGGACCAGGGCCTGGCTCAAGCTGGATGGATTCCGAGGCGACTCTGCCCTGCGGACCTGGCTCTTCCGGCTCGTCGCCAACGAGTGCAGCAACGCACGGCGACGCCGCCGCCCGCTCGCCATCGACGACCAGCTGCTGGCGGTGATGGCCAAGGACACCGCGCCCGAACCTCACGCTCACATCTCCGAGGCGGAACTGCGGCAGGCGCTCGACGCCGCTCTCCTCGAGCTGCCTTGGCGGCAGCGTGCGTCGTGGCTGCTTCGAGAAGTCGAGGATCTCAGCTACGCCGAGATTGCCGACGTGCTGCAGACCAGTCCTTCGGTGATCCGTGGTCAACTGCACCGGGCACGGGCTACGCTCGCGGTCAGGATGTCTCAATGGCGATGATTCCTGACACTGTCGGCTCGGCTCACGATGCCGAGGCCGCCCAGGCGACCGTCCTGGCCGGGGCGGCAGCGGCGCTACGAAACCACACCGATGATCGATGGGTGGAGGTCTCCGGCGACATCTTGACGCGGGTCATGCGGACGTGGCGCGCCTCCCATCCGGTCAGCGCGCACGGCCCAGGTGGGACGTTCCACGTCAGCGAGAACGTCTTGCGCGCAGCGCTGCAACGGGCACTCGATCCCGTACCTCATTGCGAGGTGGTAGACATCCACGTCCGCGCCAACGGTGCGGACTACACAGGTGTGACGATCGTCGTCACGGCGAAGTACCCCCATCCGCTGATCCCGATGGCGGACACGCTGCGTGACCTCGCGCAGACGTGCCTGGTGGAGATCCTCGGCCCGGTGGTGCCACCAGTCACGGTCAGCGCCATGCATGTGCATATCGGCGACGTGACTCCGCACGACCCCAAGCTCGGATAGCGAAGGCGACGAGGCGAGGGTCGCGTGACCAACGCCAAGCCGGACAAGCGGTGGCGCTTCAGCTTCGCCGTCTACATAGGCGACACAGGCGGCGTCACCGGGGTCATATCCGAACGGACACGGACGGCGGCGTGCTGGAGGGGCAAGTCGCGCGACGCTGTCCGGGTCGGGAGTCGAGGTTACGTCGGACACGGTCCGCGTCCTCGCCAGAAAACCCCCGTTAGGGCCGGCAGATTGCCTCGTGGTGCCGGAGCACCTCGGCGATGATGAAGCTGAGGAACTTCTCGGCGAACTCCGGGTCGAGCTTCGCCTCTGCCGCGAGTCGCCGGAGCCGCTCAATCTGGCGCGCTTCTCGGGCCGGGTCGGCGGGGGGCATGGAGTGCTCGGCCTTGAGCAGGCCCACCTGTTGGGTGCAGCGAAAGCGTTCGGCGAGAACATGCACCAAGGCGGCGTCCAGGTTGTCAATGCTGTCACGAAGCTGCTGAAGCTCGGGGAGCACGTCCTGGTCGGCATGAGCCGACGCGCCGCTTCGGATGTCTGCGCTCATGGTCGAGAGCCTAACGCCGTGACGCGGTCGGCCGATTCTGTCGCGCACGGTGAGACCCGGACCGAACGCCTGGGCGCAGCGTCTGGGTTGCGGAGAACGGGATGGGCAACGGCCTGCGAGCCTGCGGCATAACCGGTGCGTTCGACGGTATACCGGTGAGGGTGGACAGGTCCGATTCGACGCTGCAAGGCCTCGAGGACGACCGCCTAGAGCGGCGCGGCCATGTGTTCGCCCGGCTCGCGCTCTTGTTGCTCACCGTCATCGTGCTGCTCGGCGCCGGTGGAGTGCTGGGCCTGCATACATCGCGGGTCTCGGCCGTGGGCGGGGGCTACCGCGTGCAGTTGGACTATCCACGGATGGCGAGGGCCGGACTCGACGTCGTGTGGCACGCCACCGTGGAACATCGCGGTGGCTTCGACAAGACCGTGACTCTAGCCGTAACCGGAGACTACTTCGGCATGTTCGAGACCCAGGGCTTCTTCCCCGGACCCGACAGCGAGATGCGCAGCGGCGACACCCTGTACCTGACGTTTCTTGCACCACCCGGCGACATCCTGACCGTCGACTACGACGCCTACGTTCAGCCCGCCAGCCAGATCGGTCGCGACGGCAGCCTGTCGGTGCTGAGCGGCGGCAACAGGGTCGCGACTGTGTCGTTTTCGACCTGGCTGGCTCCCTGAGACCCACAAGCGTGTCAAGATGGAAGGCGGCGGCCGATGGAGATCGTGATCCGGGCCCTGGTGGTGTTCTGCTTCCTGTGGACGGTCACGCGGGTCGTCGGGCGCACCACGCTCGGCGAGCTGAGCACCTTCGAGCTGCTGCTGTACGTCACCATGGGCGACCTCGTCCAGCAGGCTACGACCCAGCAGGACTACTCCGTCACGTCAGCGTTCCTCGCGGTCGGCGTCTTCGCCCTCATGACCGTGGTCCTGTCGTACGTCGCCTGGCGTTTCCCGCGACTGCGGCCCGCCGTCCGCGGCACACCGATCCTCATCGTCCGTGACGGCCAGCTCCTGTTCGACGCCATGGCCCGCCAACGCATGACGTTGGAGGACCTCACCGCCTCCGCGCGCGAGCAGGGGATCCGGCGTATTTCCGACATCGAGGTCGCCGTGCTGGAGACCGATGGCCGGCTGTCGTTCTTCACCCGTGACAGCGAAGATGCCGGTGCTCCAGAGTCACCGGCAGCTGGCTGATCCGCTGCGCTGAAGCCCGCCGTACCCGCTCGCTGAGGCGCCGCGCAGACGACGTCACGGTGGCCGGTAGGGACCGTCCGCCCTTGTAGGGTTTGGCCCATGCCGCTGCGCCGCTTCCTGTTGTCCTCATGGGCTCCGATGCTCGGCACAGCCGTCGCGATCATCGTGATCCTCCTGCGCGACGACGTGGCGGCCCTCGCTATCGTCGTGTTCGGCGCCTACCTCGCGGTGGCGGTGGCACTGCCCGGTGTCTTCGTGTGGCGGCTGCTGCTGAGGAGGTATCACAGCGACGACACCACGCCACCGACGTGGTTCGAGGACCTGTCACTCGGCACCATCGTGGGCTTCGGCATCCAGCTGCCCGTCTATCTGCTCGGCGTGTGGGTGGGCCTACCGCTGCTGTTCCTCGTCCTTCCCGTTGCGGTGGTCGTCGTCACCGCCGCCACCGGCTTCGGCCGATCGGTCTGGACCATGCCGACAGGACGGCTGGACGTCCGGGCCGCCTGGTCGCTGGGCGCCGTCGTGGTCTACGGGCTGGCCTGGTTCGCAACCACCACGTTCTCGCTGCGTCCACTGACCCTGCCGCTGAACCAGACACCGAGCGTCGACGAGACGTTTCATCTGGCGCTGATCTCCGACCTGATGAACAGGTTCCCACCCCAGATCCCGTTCCTGCTCGGCACTCCGCTCGACTACCACTGGTTCGTGCACGCCCAGATCGCGACGTCCGAGTGGGTCACCCAGCTGGACTCCACTGTGATGATCCGTGCGCTGATGCCCGCCACCGAGCTCACCTTGACGGTGCTCGGCCTCGGTGCGGTCGCGCTCCGGCTGACCGGGCGCCCGGTCGCGGCCGTCGTCGCGCCCGCCCTGCTCGTGGCCGGTGGCTTCAACCTGATCGGACCCCACTACGCATCCTGGCTGTTCAGCGAGGCCTTCATGTCGAAGCGATTCGTCTCGAGCCCCTCACAGGCGTACGGCTTCATGATGGCGCTTCCGGCGATCATGATGATCCTCGAAGTGTTGCGTCCGGACCGCAAGCCCAGTCGGCTCACCTGGGTCGCGTTGACGATTGCGCTCTTCTCCCTGTCGGGCGCCAAGGCGACGTTCATGCCGATCTTCCTGTGTGGCGCCATCGCCGTCTGGGTCATCCACCTCCTGGTACACCGAACGATCGACTGGACGGCCAGTGCCCTGGTCGGCCTGCTCGCGGTCGTCACGGTCTTCGCCCAGGTGGTCCTGTTCGGTGGCCAAAGTGGCGCCCTGTCCCTCGAGCCCTTCAACACCGTCCAGACCGCCGTGCACAGCCAGGGCATCCCGGACAGTGTGGCAGCGGAGGTCGCGATGACCGTCACCCTGCTCCTCGGTTGGCTGTTGTACGGCGTCGGGGCGTTCGGGTTGCGTGCGCAGGCGAGGTGGCGCGACCCGCGAGCCCTTTGGATGTTCTTCGCCATCCCGGTAGGCGTGGCCGTGGCGCTGATGTTCTTCCGCTCGGGCCTGAGCCAGATGTGGTTCCAGCGCAGCGTGGCCGAGCTCGTCGTACTCCTGTCGGCATGGGGCCTGTCCTCTCTGCTGCCCAACCCTTTGACCAAACAGGTCGCCCTCGCGATGTCCGGGATGGCCGCCGCCGCCGGGCTGGGCGCTTTCGTGATCGCCAGCTTCTTGGAGGCCGGCAGACGCAACGAGCTGGTCGCCACGTTCGACACGCTCGTATACACAGCCATTGCGCCCTTCGTCATCGTCACGGCATTCTTCGTCGTCCGAGCCGTACTGGCCAGGGTCGGCGCCAGCAGACCTCGACTCGGGCCGGTCATCCTGCTCGCGCTCCTGCTCGGTCTCGGCTCGAGCCACGTCTACTCGCTCGGCTATGACACGCTCACGCAGCGCCCAGGACCACACCTCACGCCTCACAACCTCTTCTCGCCCGGGGGGATCGAGGCCGCGCGCTACATTGCGCGACACGGCTCGGCCGATGACGTGGTCGCCACCAACGTGCACTGCCTGAAGCCCGATGCTCGTCGCTGCGACAACCGGAACTTCTGGGTCAGCGCCTATACCGAACGCAGGATCGTTGTGGAGGGTTGGGGATACACGGCCGGGACAAACGAGGACTCCATCGCCGGCGCGCGCAGCGCCTTCGTCCCCATTCCCGACAAGTTGCGGCTCGCGATCAACGACGCGGCGTTCAAGCACCCGTCCCCGCAGACTGTCGGCCGCCTCGTCGACACCTACGACGTCACCTGGCTGTTCGTCAGCAAGAAGTACTCGGCCGATGCGCGCGGGCTCAACGGACTGACCAACATCTTGGCCAAGAAGTTCCACAACCGTCACTACGCCGTCTTCAAGGTCCTGAAGTAGGCACCGGCAAGCCAGCCGCTCGGTGATTCGATCCTCCCGCCACAACCGCTGTCCCGCAGCACCGTCAGCGTCGTCTGTAGCGAAACCCACTCACTGCAGTCCACGGATCCGTGTCGACCACCGGGTAACCGCGCCGGCCCAGCTCACCCGACGACGGCGACCTACCGGTAGCCGACATCCCGGTCACCAGCACCCTCCGCATGTCCGGACACTGCCATACTCGGGTGCCATGCGCGGAATCATCTTGGCCGGCGGCGTCGGCTCGCGGCTGCACCCGATCACGCTCGGGGTGAGCAAGCAGCTGATGCCTGTCTACGACAAACCGATGATCTACTACCCGCTGTCCACGCTGCTGCTGGCCGGGATCCGGGACATCCTTGTCATCACGACGCCCCACGAAGCCGAGGCCTTCACCCGCCTGCTCGGTGATGGGTCCATGTTCGGCGTGTCGTTCACCTACGCGCAGCAGCCCGAGCCCAAGGGACTCGCCCAGGCCTTCGTCATCGGCGCCGACTTCATCGGCGACCAACGGTGCGCCCTGGTGCTCGGCGACAACATCTTCTATGGCCAAGGCCTGGGCCTGCAGCTTCAGCGTTTCGGCCGCCTCTCGGGTGCGGCGATCTTCGCCTACTGGGTTACCGATCCACAGGCGTACGGAGTCGTCGAGTTCGACGAGTCCGGGAGGGCCTTGTCGCTCCAGGAGAAGCCTGAGCATCCGCGCAGCAACTACGCCGTGCCCGGCCTGTACTTCTACGACAACGACGTGTTGGGCATCGTCTCAAACCTCAAGCCCTCTGCTCGCGGGGAGTACGAGATCACCGACGTCAACCAGGCCTACCTGGATCGCGGCGATCTGCACGTCCAGGTGCTGGCCCGCGGGACCGCCTGGCTCGACACGGGGACGTTCGAGTCGCTCAATGACGCCAGCAACTTCATCCGTACCGTCGAGAGCCGCCAGGGCCTGCGGATCGGCTCGCCCGAGGAAGTGGCGTGGCGGCAGGGCTTCCTCACCGATGACGAGCTGCGCGCACGGGCCGAGGCCATGCTCAAGAGCGGCTATGGCAACTACCTCCTGGGCCTGTTGGAGCGTCACAGCCTGCCCGCGATCCGCTCGCGGCCGGCAGGCGATGAGACGACGGGACGAACGGCTAGCTATGGCGATAGCTAGCGCGAGAGCCGGGTCCGCTCCTTGAGCGGCTGCCACCAGTCGCGATGCTCGGCATACCACTTCACCGTCTCGTTGAGCCCCTGCTCGAAGTCCACGCGGGGGGCATAGCCGAGCTCGGAGCCGATCTTGTCGATGGCGACGCTGTAGCGCAGGTCGTGGCCCTTGCGGTCCTCGACCCGGACCACCCGGTCCCAGTCGGCCCCGCACGCCTGGAGCAGCTTGCCCGTCAGCTGGCGGTTCGTGAGCTCGGTGCCGCCGCCGATGTTGTAGACCTCACCGGGCCGGCCACCCTCCAGCACGAGGTGGACCGCTCGGCAATGGTCGTCGACGTGGAGCCAGTCTCGGATGTTGGCGCCCTCGCCGTACAACGGGACAGTGCCGCCGTCCAGCAGGTTGGTGACGAAGAGCGGGATCACCTTCTCCGGGAACTGGTAGGGCCCGTAGTTGTTCGAGCAGCGGGTGACACATACGGGCAACTGATGGGTGCGGAAGTACGACCGGGCGATCAGGTCGCTCGACGCCTTCGAGGCGGAGTACGGCGAGTTCGGCTCCAGCGGCTGGCTCTCGTCCCAGCTGCCTTGCTCGATGGAACCGTAGACCTCATCGGTGGACACATGCACGAACTTGTCGATGCCTTGCTGCAGCGCCGAGTCCAGCAGCGTCTGCGTGCCCACCACGTTGGTCATCACGAAGTCGGCCGCGCCGAGGATGGAGCGGTCGACGTGGCTCTCTGCGGCGAAGTGCACGACGACGTCGGCTTCTGCGACCAACCGGTCGACGAGCGGGCGGTCGAGGATGTCGCCCTCGACGAACCGGAGCCTTTCGTCAGTGTCCACGGGTGCGAGGTTGGCGAGGCTGCCCGCGTAGGTGAGCCGGTCGAGCACTGTCACCCGATCCGGCGCCTGCCGGCCCCAGGCGTCGCGGAGCACGGTCCGCACGTAGTGGCTGCCGATGAAGCCGGCTCCGCCCGTGACGAGGATCCTCATCCGCGCTCCTGCCTGGCCACATCCGGTGGTTCGACGGCGGGTTGAACAGCTACCGGCTTGACCGCTGCCAGGAAGACCGACGACCCGAAGGCAAGGTCGCGCGAGGCCAACACTCGGCGCTCGAGCCCGCTCAGCCCCATCAGCACCCGGTCCAGCACAGGCGGAACCTGTGTCAACCGCTGGGTCTCGTCCTTCGACGGCCTCATCCGTCGCAGCACCCGCTCGGCGACGAAGAACGGGAACACCGCCGAGAACCCATACGTCGCGCGGGCGACCACGAAGCCCCCCTTCTCGACTGCGGCGAGCAGGCGCGGACGCGTGTATCGCCGGTAGTGGCCCGCGCGCACGTCGTGGTCTGTCCACGCCCACTGATAGGCAGGCACCGACATGAGCAGCCGGCCGCCGGGAACAAGGATCCGTGCCAGCTCGGCGACCGCGCGGCCTTCCGGGTCGCAGTGCTCCAGTACGTCGAACGCGCTCACCACGTCAAACGTCTCGGCGCCGAACGGCAGAGCAAGGGCACTGCCACAGACACCCTCACCCGGCTTCAGTCCACGCGGGTCGACGTCCATCGTGAAGCGACGATGGTTCCCACGCATCCAGGCCACGCTGGGCCCGTCCGCGCTGCCGACGTCGAGGACGCGGTCGGGCGTACCGAGATAGCCCGCGAGGGCAGCCTGCAAGAGCTCGCTGCGAGCCCGGTACCACCAGTAGTCCGGCTGACCCAGGGACGCCGAGCCGACGGCAGGGCTGGTCGCGCTCATCTCTTCTTCCCCCGGCGTCTGATCAGCCCGGCGCCGACGCCAGCACCGTGAGGAACGTGTCGACGACCCGCTCACTGTCTGCCTCGGTGAGGTTGTTGTAGAACGGCAGCCTGAGCAACCGCCCGCTGATGTCATCGGTCACCGGGCACTGCGTCGGCGTCGCCGAGAACCGCCGGCCGGCGTCGGAACTGTGCAGCGGCACGTAGTGGAACGTCGGCTGGACGCCCTTGTCGCGCATCCCGGCCAGTACCGCATCGCGGGTCGAGCGGTCCCGCAGCAGGACATAGAACATGTGGTAGGTCATCTCGCAGTTCTTCGGGACGACAGGCAACCGGAGCCCGAACTCATCGGCGTGCGGCGCGATGGCCCTTTCGTAGCGCTCGTAGAGGTCTCGGCGCTTGGCCTGGATCACCTCGCGCTGCCCGAGCTGGGCACACAGGTACGCCGCCAGCGTGTCAGAGAGCCCGAACGACGAGCCGGTATCCTTCCACGAGTACTTGTCGACCTGGCCGAGGTAGAAAGCCCTCCTGTTGGTGCCCTTGTCGTAGAGCACCCGCGCGCGGTCGACGTCGCGGGACTCGTTGACGAGCAGCGCACCGCCTTCACCGCATACGAAGTTCTTCGTCTCGTGGAAGCTCTGCGTCGCGAAGCGCCCGAGGCTTCCCAGCGGTTCCCCGTTCCAGCGCCCGAACAGGCCGTGGGCGTTGTCCTCCACGACTGTCACGTCCGGCCAGTCGGCCAGCGCCGTGCGGATGCCTGCCATGTCGCACGCCACACCGGCGTAGTGCACCGGGACGACCGCGCGCACCGTGTCGTCGAGAAGCGTCGCCAGGTGTGCGGGGTCGAGGCCCAGCGTGCGAGGCTCGATGTCACAGAAGAGGATGCGCGCGCCCTGGCGCACGAACGCCAGCGCGGTGGTGGTGAACGTGAACGACGGGACAATGACCGTGTCGCCCGGTTCGAGGTCGAGCATCAGGGCCGACAGCTCAAGGGCCGACGTGCACGACGTGGTGAGCAGAACCTCCTCGGCTCCGGTCTCCTCCTGGAGCATGGCGGCCGCCCGCTTGGAGAAGGGGCCACCGGAGGATGTGTGGCCGCTCTCCAGCGTGGCCTGCATGTATTCGAGCTCCGCCCCCTCGACCGCTGCGCGGTTGAAGGGGATCGTCTGCGTCTTCACGTCATGCATCGCGC
This sequence comes from Propionibacteriales bacterium, assembly GCA_038238115.1. GTDB lineage: Bacteria > Actinomycetota > Actinomycetes > Propionibacteriales > Nocardioidaceae > JBBRYB01. The sequence goes on from JBBRYB010000001.1 coordinate 192,774, forward strand.
CACCCTATCTCGACGGCCAGGGCACACCTCGGCCCAGCCGTTCCCCCAGGCGCGCGTCGCTGTCGCGGAAGTAGTCGCGCAGTCGACGCCGCAGCGGGGCGTCGATCTCAGGCGTCGGTCCGCTGCTCGGGTTGACGGGGATGCCCACATCGGGCGGCTCGAAGCTCAGGTCGACCCCCAGGGAGGTGTAGAGGTCGGCCGCCGAGGACCGGCCGGCCACGAGGTCCTCGAGGAACCGCACATGGACGGTCCGGGGGAAGCTGGCGAACCACGGCTCGAGGTAGTCGACGTACCGACCCCGCTCGAGATAGGCGAATGGTGACACCGAGGTCATGGTGGCGTCCCAGTCCCGCGGTCCCTCCAGGTTGTCGGCGAGTGCTTGCGCCATGGGGCGTTGCTCCAGCCCGTGGGCGCTGCTGAACCGCCAGTTGGACACCGCTCGCTCGAGTGGGTCGCGCAGCTGCACGACAATCTCGGCATCGCCAAGCATCGAGGCGGCACGAGCAGCCGCGTCACCGGCCTCGATGTAGCTCGTGCTCTTCTCGCCCAACAGCTTCTCCGACGTCGCGTGGGAGAAGTACGTCGACCGGTACCAGTCGAGGCCGCGCGCGACGAGCTCGGCACTCATGAACACCCGGGGCTCGGGCCGGGCCGGCCGGGTCATGGCGATGTCCGGATGCGCGTCCAGCATGGTGTAGAGACCGGTGGTCCCGCATCGCTGTGCCCCGATGACGAGGAAGTGCCGAGTCAATGAGAGACACGATCGACGACGTGATAGCTCTCGGTGGCGCTGACCGCGTTCAGGGTGCGAACGACGTACTCCCCGAGCATGGACAGCAGCGCGATCGTCACGCCGTTGAAGGTCGCGAGCAGCACGACGAGGGTCGTCCAGCCAGGGACCTGGGTGTCGGCGAAGAACCCGCGGACCAGGTAGACGGCACCCAGCAGGAATCCGACGGCCGACATGATGAATCCGCCGGCCGCCGCCAGCCTGAGCGGGAAGAGCGAGTAGCTGAACAAGATGGTGAAGACCAGCCGGATGATCCTTACCATGCTGTAGTGGCTCTTGCCGATCGAGCGCGGCTCGTGCCGCACCAGCACGTGGGACCGGTTGCTCGAGTAGACCAACGCCTGACCGGTGATGTAGGGGTAGGCGTTGCGAGACGCGCAGATCCGGTTGACGACGTCTCGGCGCAGGATCCTGAAGTTGGACACGACGAGGTCAGCGGGCTGCCCGAAGACGCGGCGGTTGATGATGCCGATCAGCTTGCTGCCGAGCCGCCGGTATGCCGCCGAGCGCTTGGTCTCGAAGCGCCCGAAGACGACATCGCGGCCGGTCATCGCCTCGTCGATGAGCACGCGCACCTGGTCGGGGGGATTCTGTAGGTCGTCGTCCATCGTGATGACGTAGTCCCCGGTTGCCTCGCGCATCCCGGCGAGGTTGGCGTTGTGCTGACCGTAGTTGCGCAGCAGGTTGAGCGCGGTGACGTGCGGGTTGTCGCGGGCGCGGCCGGCGATGACGTCCCAGCTGGCGTCGCTGCTGCCGTCGTTGACCAAGATGAGCTCGTACGACAGCCCCTGCTGCTCGAACTCCTTGACGATCCGGTCGGCTGTCTCCCCCACCACCTCAGCGCTGTTGAAGACCGGGACCACGACCGAGTACGTGAAGGAGTGCGGGTCGAGCCGGGCCCGTCCCGCAGTGTCCTCCGGCACAGGCTCAGGCTGCATCGCGTCGATGATGCCTCTTTCGTTCCGCGGTCGGGCGGGCCGCGTGGGCGACCCGATGGAAAGCGACAGGTTACCGCAGCGCAGCACGGTGGCCCGGCAGGCAAGGGCTACTGTTTGACGTCATGCGAGTGGGAGCGCGCGACACCACGGCACTGGCCGCGGGCTCCGCTATCAGTGGGCTCTTGGCGTACGTGTTCTTCGTGTTGGCGACGCGAACCCTCGGACCAGTGGCGGCGGCCCCCGTATCGTTGCTGTGGACCTACTGGAGCTTTTCGGCGGCGGCCCTGACCTTCCCCTTGCAGCACTGGATCGCACGCTCGATCGCGGCGCACCGCGGCGATGAGTGGTCGGTGCAGCAGACACTGCCACGCGTCGTCGTGGCCGTGCTCCTCGCGTCTCTCGCGTCGGGGCTGCTCGCCTGGCTGGGCCGAGATGCGCTCTTCCACCGTGACGACCCCTGGTTCCCGCTCCTCGTCGCGTGGGTGACGATCGGCTCGGGCTTCGTCGGGATAGTGCGGGGTGGCCTGGCCGCTCGACACCGATTCATCTCGGTGGCGTGGGCGCTGGTCGCGGAGAACCTGCTGCGCTGCGTCGCCGCGATCGGTCTGATCGTCGCGAGTGTGCGGGCTTCGCTCGGCTACGGGATCTGCCTCGCGGTCGGATCGCTCGTCGGCCTGGTGTGGCCGTCGTCCTTCCGCTTCTCAGCGCAGCAGACACAGCCTGTGCGCCCGCCCGACTCACCGTTGGCTTTCATCGGTGGGGCGGCGGGAGGGCAGCTGATCGGCCAGGCGGTCTTGACGGGAGGGCCAGTGCTCCTCGCGCTCAGCGGCGGCTCACCCGGGGAGGTCACCGCGCTGTTCGCAGGACTGGCATTGTTCCGAGCGCCGTACACGCTTGCTCTCGGTCTGGTCTCGCAGCTGACTGGCCGACTGACCCGCCTCGTCATCGAGGGCAAACTCTCAGTCCTGCGGAAGGTGCGCCTCGTCGTCGTGCTCGGGGCAACCGGCCTGGTGGTCGCCGCAGGAGCATTCGGGGCGGTGGCGGGGCCACCGCTGCTGCGGGTCATCTTCGGATCCCAGGTGAGCCTGGAGTGGAGTCTCGCGATGCTGGTGGCGATCGGCAGCACACTGGCACTGGCCAACCTCGTCGTGACGATCACGATCATGGCCCAGAGTCGCAGCGGGGCAGTGGCCCGCGCGTGGGTATTGGGGTCTCTCGCCGGTGCGCTGGTTTTCGCCGCGCTGGCCGAACCACCGCTGACGCGGACCTGCTGGACCTTCGTCGCGTCCGAGGCCGTCGCCTTCGCAGCTCTCGTGGTGGAGGAGATCCGCGGCTCGACGCGGCTTGCGGCCCGATTCGCCGACGGCTCGGAGGCGGTCGCCGGAAGCCGGTGACCGACCATCGGCACAGCCGAAGGCATGCCGCTGCCGGGGAAGAACTCTTCCTCAGTGCGGGCGCCAGGCGTCCTCTGCTGTGGTGAGCGCCATGACGTCGCCCGGCAGCTGACCGGACGCGAGCATCTCGACGGTCACCCGCTCGAAGACCTCGCGGAGGTTGGCACGCGCGGCGATCCAGACCAACTGCAGCACCGTGGCGGAGTCGTTGTAGGAGACGGCCTCGGGTCGTAGCCCGTAGACGCTCACCAGGGGTCCGTCGACCGCCCGGATGATGTCCGCGACGCTCACGTCGCCAGGCTCGCGCCCAAGCCGCCAGCCGCCGCTCTGGCCCCGCACGCTCATCACGATCCCGGCTCTGCGAAGGTCGGCGAGGATCGCCTGGAGGAAGCCATGCGGGATGTCTTGCAGCCGGCCGATCTCCTCGGCGGAGACGAGGTCACCGTCACCCCGGGACGCGATCTCGATCAACGCCCGCAGGGCATAGTCGGACTTGGCGGAGACGCGCATGCGAGCCAGTTTGTCAGATCGCGGCTTCCTCACCTCGGTTCAGGCAGTCGGCACAGTCAGGCAGTCGGCACAGGTCAGGCGGTCGGCACAGGTCAGGCACGGTCGCCACGAGTACGTGAGGCGTACCCAGTCCGTTCGACGCGATCCAGTCGCTCCCACCCCTTGCGGCGTACGCGAGCCCGGCGGCCCGGAGCGAGGTGCCCGCGCCGGGCTGAACACCTCGTCATCGATGCGGAAGTCTGGTGTCAGCGAAGTCTGGTGTCAGCGCCCTTCGTAGCGGCGCTCTTCGACGTGGGTGGTCCGACGACGCTGCGCATTGAGCACCAAGGAGAGCGCGATGGCCGCGATCCCGACGATGAACAAGATGAGGCCTAGCGTGAAGTCGTCGATGAAGCTGATGTTGACGTCAATCGCCCACATCAGTGCCGCGCCGACGACAACCAGCACGATTCCGAGTCCGATACCCATGTTGAGGGAGCGTACTTCAGCCAGTGCCCTGGCGGCAGCAGATTCGGATCAGCGCTTGGCGCCGGCGCGGCGCTCTGCAGCCGTCCAGCGTGCCTTCTTGCGCGGGGATCGGGTGGCTGAACCCGGCTTGCGGCCGGCCTTGACGCCAGCGGGACGCGGTGATGTGGCAGTCCGCCGGGTGTCCTGGGAGCCAACCGCGGGTGACGCGGCGTCCCGCGGTCGACTGTCGTGGGACCGCTTGTACGGCGGCCGACCGCCGCTTCCGCGAGGCGCGCTTGCGGTTCGGCGGGAAGGGCGACGCCTGGTCTCGCTGCGGCTGGACGGGCGAGGGTCGCTGGCAGCGCGGGCAAGGCGGGACGAACGAGCCGACTGGGCGCCCGCCTCGCGAGGAGCCGTCCCCGAGGCGGCAAGTGCCTCCCGTGTCATCGGCTGTGGGGCGGTCCTCGCGTCGTGATGCAGTGCCGTGACTCCGGCCGCCTTCTGCACCCGCACCACGGATCCCACCTGACGCGGCGTGGTCAAGGTGACGACCGTGCCTGAGTTGCCGGCGCGGGCGGTGCGACCGCTGCGGTGCAGGTAGGACTTGCGCTCGGTGGGGGCGTCGTAGTGGACCACGAGGTTGACTCCGTCGATGTGGATGCCCCGGGCCGCCACGTCGGTGGCAACCACCACGTCGGCCTGGCCGGTGCGGAACTTCCGGAGGTTGCGCTCACGGGCACCTTGACCGAGGTTTCCGTGCAGATCGACTGTCGTGACCCCCAAAGAGGCGAGATCGGTCGCGAGCTTCGTCGCGCCGAGCCGGGTACGCGTGAAGACGATCGAACGTGGGTTGGCGCGCAGCAGCGCCGCCAACGACTGGAGTTTCTCGAGTTGTCCGCTGACGAGGATGTGATGCTGGAGGTCTGGTTTCTCGCTCTCTGGCTCGCAGTCGTGGGTGACCGGGTTGGTGAGGTGGTCCCGCACGAGTCGGTCGACGTCGCCATCGAGCGTCGCCGACAGGAGCATCCGCTGGCTACCGGCCGGTGTCATAGCGACGAGTGCGCTGACGGCCGGAAAGAAGCCGAGGTCGCAGAGGTGGTCCGCCTCGTCGAGGACCGTCGTCTCCACGCGGTCGAGCCGGCAGGCGCCGCGCCTGATCAGGTCTTCCAGGCGACCAGGGGTCGCGACGACGACGTCGACGCCTGCACGCAGGCGCTTGATCTGACGGTCGTAGGGCGTACCGCCGTACACGGTCGCGACCTTCATACCGACCGCGTCGGCCAACGGTTCGAGTGAGCTGCGCACCTGGCCAGCGAGCTCGCGAGTCGGCACGATGATGAGTGCGCGCGGCGACTTCGGCTTGCTGCGACCACTGGCAAGGCGGACCAGGATCGGCAGCCCGAAGGCGAGCGTCTTGCCCGAGCCGGTCGCCGCGCGCCCGAGCACGTCGCGGCCGGCCAGCGCGTCGGGGATCACCGCCGACTGCACAGCGGTCGGCGTCGCGATCCTGCCTCGGGCAAGCGCCTTGACCAGGACCGGCGGCATGGCGAGCTCGCCGAAGGTAGGCGTCGTGGGGACAGGGGCGAGGTCGACAGACACGTCGAAGGGGTCTCCGTACTGCACAGGGGCACTGCCACACGGGCGCACTGCCACACGGGCATAAAAAAGGACGCCGCACCCAAATCGAGGAACGAGGCTTGGCGTCTTGGCTGTCCACCAGCCTATCAGCGTCCTGGCGCGAGCCCGACCACACCCGACGTGTGCCTGCCCCACTGCGCCGCCGCGGCTGCCAGACTGGAGTCGTGTCGACAGACGCAGCGGACATGAGGGTCCGGCCCTCCGCCGGCTGGTATTTGATCCCTGTCCTGATGTGGATCGCCTGCATCGTGATCGCGGTAGTGGCCTTCAAGCCCGTCTACGACATTTTCCAGGCGGGGTTGACGCAGGTGGGCAACGGCCAGCGGATCAACGTTCCCGCAGCCGGCCTCACCGTCTACTCGGGCAACACCTCGGCGCAGCGCGACTGCACGCTCACCGACCGCCAGGGCCGCGCGACCACCCTCGAGCAGTTCGCAGCCGACACTCATTTCGACATCGACCCCAGTGGCCGGCCGCGCGTTCGGGCGCTGGCATCCACCCCGGACGGCTTCGCGGGTGGCTCCTACATCCTGCAGTGCGGTGGGCACCGGTCCCAGGTGCCTCTCGCAGTGGGCGATCGCATTGACGTCGAGGCGCTCGGCAAGCGGATTGCCTTCGGCATACTCGTCCCGCTCGCACTGGGCGTCGTCGGTCTCGTCATCGTGATCGTGCTTCTGGTACGGCGCCACAACAGCAAGTCGCGGATCAGGTCGGCCCGCGCACAGGCCGCAAGCGGCTTCCCCGCGGGCTGGTCCGCCGACAGTGGATATCCGCCCCCGCCCGGCGCCGGTAGCCACCCCCCGCCAGCGAGTTGACCACTCGGCCGGAAGCAGACCAGCGAGACTGCGTGGTGCAACGGGGGTCGGCGTACGACTCGCCCTCGCGGCTCCCGGCGTCAATCATGCGCGATGCGTAGGCGTCGGCAAGACTCCCCGGTCGCCTCCTCGGCCACGGCCGCGAGGACTACAGTCGGGCGCGTGCCAGAACTCAGGGAGTACGTCGACGTGTGGCGCTCGGCCTGTGCGGACGTCTCTGCGCTCGCCAAGCAGCTCGGCGCCGACGACTGGTGGCTGCCGACCGACTGCCCCGGCTGGAGCGTGCACGACGTGATGGCGCACAACGCGGCACTCGAGAGCGAGCTGGCTGGTCACTTGCCGTTGCGCGTGCAGATCGACAAGCGGGCTTCCCACCTCAAGAGCCCAGCCGGCATCTACACCGAGCGCGGCGTCGTCGCTCGACGCGAGCGGACGCCGGAGGAGTTGATCTCGGAGTTCGACCAGGTGGTCGCCGAGCGCACCGCGCAGCTGGCCGAGGAGCCGCTGGACGACCCCGACGGCCGCCCCCCGATCACGCCTGCTGGGATCGACTGGTCGTGGGCGACACTGTTGCGCAACCGCCCCCTCGACATCTGGGTGCACGAGCAGGACATCCGCCGAGCTGTGGGCAAGCCGGGTGCCCTCGACTCAGCGGCGGCGCGGCACAGCCAGACCAGGTTCGCCGACGCCCTCGGGTACGTCGTGGCGAAGCTGGCAGCAGCGCCGAGCGGAACGCGGGTGCTGTTCGACGTGACCGGGCCGGTCTCGGCGGTGTATGCCGTCGGCGTCGACGAGGACGGGCGAGGATCCGCCGTCGACCCGGCAGACGTCAGCGAGGCCGCCTTGACTGTGCGGTTGACCCTGGACACCGAGACGTTCACGATCCTGTCCGCCGGCCGACGTGACCCGTCCCGGCTGCCCGTCAAGATCGAGGGCGAGGAGGCGCTCGCCGCTCGTATCCTCGCGTCGATGCCCATGACCCTCTGACCCGGGGTGGCGCTGACCCGGGGTGGCGCGCCAGCCTTGCGCCAGAGCTCTCAGATGTGGCGACGCGACTGCACGACGCGGAACCGGCTCGCCACGAAGGCAGCGTCGGTGAACGTGGCGTTGGCGGCCGGGTTGCCACCGGTCCCGTGGAAGTCACTGAACGCCGCGGACTGGTTGACGAACACCTGACCCGTCAAGTTCTCACTCAGCGCCACATTGGCGTCCAGCGCTGCCGAGCGCATTGATGCGATCACCCCGGCGCCGGTCGAATACACGACAGCGGTCATCGCCCCGTGTTCCAGCGCCGTACGTCGGAACACTTCGATCGACTCGGCGGTCGAGGCAGTGCGGATCAGGTAGCTGACGGGACCGAAGCACTCCTGCTCGTACGTCGTCTGGTCGCCCACGTCAAGGGCCACCACGACAGGTGTGCGGACCAGCGCATCGGGAAACGCCGGGTGGACGATCTCGCGGGGGTCCACCACGATCCGGCCGGCACCGGACCCCACCGCAGAGAGCCGCCTCAGCACATCGGCGTTGACGACTCCGCCCAGCAGCTCGACGGCACGCGCATCCTCGCCCAGCAGCTTCATCAATGCCGCGGAGATGCCTGCCGCCACGTCGTCGACTGACTTGTGGCCCTCGTCGGTCTCGATGCCGTCGCCGGGCAGGAGGACATTCTGGGGCGCGGTGCACATCTGGCCGGTGTAGAGAGCCAGGGAGAAGGCGAGGTTGTTGCAGAAGCCTGAGAAGGAGTCGGTGGAGTCGACGACGACCGTGTTGACGCCTGACTTCTCGGTGAAGACGGCGGCCTGCCGGGCGTTCCCCTCGAGCCACTCGCCGAACGCGTTCGAGCCAGTGAAGTCGATGACTTTGACCTCGGGGCGGATCGCCAGAACGGCGGCCAGGCCATCGGCCGGGTCCTCGGCGGCCAGCGTGACCAGGTTGGTGTCGTAGCCCGTCTCCGCGAGCACCTCCTGGCAGACCTGGACGGTAATCGCGAGCGGAAGCACTGCACCGGGGTGCGGCTTGACGACGACGGGGTTGCCGGTCACGAGCGAGGCGAACAACCCTGGCCAGGAGTTCCAGGTCGGAAACGTGTTGCAGCCGATCACGAGGGCGACGCCGCGGGGCACCACCGTAAACGTCTTCTCCATCCGGATCGGCGCGCCCCGGCCCGGCTTCTCCCAGATCGCGGTAGCCGGCACCCGGGTCATCTCCGCGTACGCATAGGCGATCGACTCGAGTGCTCGATCGAGCGCGTGGGCACCGCCCGCCTGGAAGGCCATCACGAAGGCCTGGCCGGATGTGTGCATGACCGCGTTCGCCAGCTCGAAGATCCGCGCATGAAGCCGGGCGAGCACCTCGAGCCCGACACCGACGCGCGCCTCGACTCCGGCGTCGCGCCACTGCGTCATGCCGCTGCTGGCCGCCTCCATCAGCGCCGGAACTGATTCCGGGCTCACGTGTGGGTAGCGAATCGCGAGCGGGGCGCCGAACGGTGACTTCTCCGTCTCCACGACGCCGTCCGCCCCCGGTGTGGACAGGGGAAACAGCGAGTCGCGCCAGGCGTCGAAAGCGCCGGCACCGGATTCTGCCGCCGACTCGCCGTACACCCTCGGGCTCGGCGACTCGGGATATGCGCTGTAGTAGCCGCGTTGTCGCGTCGCCGCCACTGCCTCGTCGAGCAGGCTGTGATGGCGGGCGAACAGGTCGTGGGCGTGGGCCATGCGAAGCCTCCGCGAGCAGGAGAAAGCACGATTGGTTTGTGACAGTCTGGGCACCGGTCTGCTTGCATTGTGTCACAACAGGCGCCGTGAGAGAGTGCCCGAGTGGAGATTAGACCCCTCGCCGACGGCGACACCGAGGCGGTTCTCGACCTCAACGAGCAATCCGTCGAGGCGCTCAGCCCGTTGGACGCTCCGGCACTTGCTCACTACCGCTCGCTCGCGGCCGCAGCTTTGGTGTGCGAGGTCGACGCCGAGGTCGCGGCGTTCGCGCTCGCCTATGCGCCCGGCACCGCATACACGTCGATCAACTACCTGTGGCATGGCCTGTGCTTCGACGACTTCTTCTATCTCGACCGGATCTCCGTCCACCGCGCGTTTCGTCGTCGCGGCATCGCGACGGCGCTGTACGACGCGCTCGAGCAGCAGGCGGCCGCACATCGCCGGATGGTGTGCGAGGTCAACTCCGAGCCACCGAACCCCGAGTCGCTCGCCTTCCACAAAGGTCGCGGCTACCTCGAGATCGGCCATCTCATCCAACTCAACGGCCATGTGACAGTGATGCTCGAGAAGCCGTTGTGAGTGGCGGGGACGCCGTCGCGTTGGCCGAGCGCTGCGCCGCCGCGATGTGGAGCGACGACTCGGCGTCACGCGGGCTGGGTATGGCGATCGACCGGGTTCTGCCAGGCAGCGCCACCGTGTCGATGACGGTGCGCGACGACATGACGAACGGACACGGCACGGCGCATGGCGGTTTCATCTTCGCCCTGGCAGACTCTGCGTTCGCCTTCGCATGCAACTCCCACAACCTGCGAGCGGTGGCTCAGGCATGCGACATCGTCTTCGCTGCGCCGGCTCACCACGGCGACCACCTCGTCGCCACCGCCGAGGAGCGGCACCGCTTCGGGCGCAACGGCGTCTATGACGTCCGGGTGACATGCGGCGACGTCGTGGTCGCGGAGTTCCGCGGCCACAGCCGCACGATCGGCGGCACACTCGTCGGTGATCAGCATGCGTGAGCTCTGCACGCCCGCCGACGAGTGGGACGCATCCGAACGGCTTCCCCTGGACGCCCTTCGAGATCTCCAGCTCAGCCGGCTGCAGGACACGTTGCATCGCGTCTTTGCTCACGTCCCACACTACCGGAGGGCCTTCGAGCAAGCCGGGCTGCGACCCGAGGACCTGGAGACGCTCTCGGATCTGGCCCGCTACCCGTTTACCACGAAGTCCGATCTGCGCGACAGCTACCCCTTCGGCATGTTGGCCGTACCTCGCTCGGACGTGGCCCGCCTGCACGCGTCGAGCGGCACGACCGGCCGCCCGACGGTCGTGGGCTACACCGCCGCAGACGTGAGCACCTGGGCGGATCTGGTCGCCCGTTCGATCCGGGCGGCAGGCGGCCGTCGCGGCGACCTGCTGCACGTCGCCTACGGCTACGGCCTCTTCACCGGCGGGCTCGGTGCCCATTACGGTGCCGAGCGGCTCGGCTGCACCGTCGTCCCGGTGAGCGGCGGCATGACCGAGCGGCAGGTGCAGCTCATCACCGACTTCCGGCCGCGCATCATCATGGTGACGCCGTCATACTTCCTCGCGATCGTCGACGAGATGGAGCGCCAGGGCATCGACCCGACGACGTCATCGCTCGAGATCGGCATCTTCGGTGCCGAACCCTGGACGGAGGGGATGCGGCGCGAGATCGAGCAGCGCTGCGACATGCACGCTGTCGACATCTACGGGCTCAGCGAGGTGATGGGCCCGGGCGTCGCGCAGGAGTGCGTGGAGACCAAGGACGGGCTGCACATCTGGGAGGACCACTTCTACCCGGAAGTGATCGACCCGACGTCGGGCGAGGTGCTGCCCGACGGCGAGGAAGGCGAGCTCGTGCTCACGTCGCTGACCAGGCAGGCGATGCCGGTAGTCCGCTATCGCACCCGGGACCTGACCCGGCTGCTGCCCGGGACGGCCCGGCCGACGTACCGGCGGATGCAAAAGGTCACCGGCCGCACCGACGACATGATGATCGTGCGCGGCGTCAACGTCTTTCCGACCCAGATCGAGGAGCAGATTCTCAGACTCGACGGGCTCACACCGCACTATCTCTGCGTGCTGACCAGACCCGGCCGGCTGGACGAGATGACCGTCCGGGTGGAGGCGGCTGCCGACGATGTCGCGGCTGAAGCCCGGGCACGACTGGCCGCCGAGCTCGCGGCGCTCGTGAAGCAGCACGTCGGTGTCAGCGTCGAGGTCGAGGTGTCGCGGCCGCACAGTCTCGAGCGCTCCCTCGGAAAGGCCAAGCGGATCGAAGACCTGCGGGACCTGTGAACGCCGAAGCCGGCGGCGCGACACGCCTTCAACGGCGGGCCCTTGCTGACGTCTCGGCGGGGGGTGGGGGCGAGAACGTGGTGGCGGCGCCGAACGAGGCACGACGCGAGGCGCGCCGCAACGTTGCCAACACGGCTGGTCCGAGCACCACGATCGCGACCGCGTTCGTGATGGCGCGGCCGGTGTCCCAGCCGAGCGTGGACGTCGTCACCGTGAAGATGACGAAGCGGTGCAGGTTGTCGAGAAGTGGGTCTACCGGCGAATAGGACAGCTCAGTCCCGAGGCCGAGCGCGAACGGCCACGACCACAGGTTCATCAAGAACCCGAAGACGTAGGCGGCCGCGACGCCGTAGAAGGCGAGCATGACGATCTCCGCTCGTCCCGACACCCGCCGAGGCAGCAGTCCGGCGCCGAGCCCGATCCAGGCCGAGGCGACCATCTGGAACGGCAGCCACGGACCGACCCCGGCCGTCAGCAGCGCCGAGGTGAAGATCGACGTGCACCCCAGCACGAACCCGAACCCCGGCCCGAAGACCCGGCCCGCGAGAACGAGCAGGAAGAACACCGTCTCGATCCCGGCCGTGCCCGCGCCCAGCGGGCGCAGCGCCGCGTTGACAGCCGACAGCACACCGAGCATGGCCAGCGCCTTGGAGTCCATCCCACCCTCGCTGAACGACGCCAGCACCGTGGCCACCAGGAAGGGCAGCACCACGATGAAGACGAACGGCGCGTCCACCGTGTGACCCACCCCGTCAGCCGGGCCGCGCACGAAGAGCGGCCAGCAGAACATCATCAGACCGGCGACCGACGCGAGCGTCAGTACGACCGCCGTCCTGGGGCCGATCCGCAACGCGGAAGTGGCCGCTGGGGGCGTAGGCACCGCCGGGTATGCGGGATCAGCCATGACGGACGGCCCGGTCCCCCAGCGCGCAGGCCACCTGTTCCACGGTCAGCCACTCCTGCGGCGCCATCACCTTGGCCACCTGCGGCGCAAAGACTGGCGACGCGGCCAGCGCATGCTCCGTGGTCGCTGACGCGACCACCACCCCCTCGGCGAGCACGACGACCCGGTCGGCGGCATGCGCGACGAACTCGACGTCGTGGGTGGCCACGACGACGGCGTGACCGTCCTCGGCAAGTTCGGCGAGAATCGCCCGCAGCCGAGCCTTGGCGGCGTAGTCCAGGCCTCGGGTCGGCTCGTCGAGCAGCAGCACGCGCGGACCGGCGCTCAGCTGGACGGCGAGCGCCAGCGCCAGCCGCTGGCCGTCGGACAGGTCGCGGGGATGTACATCGGCACCGGTGACGGCACCGCCGACCAGCCGCTCGAAGACCCCGCGTGCGGTGCCCGCAGGCACCCGCGCCGCCCGGTCGACCGCCGCACATTCAGATCCCACGGAGTCGTGGTAGAGCAGATCGGTGGCCTGCTGGGGCACGAGGGCGATCAGTCCGGCGGCCGCGCTGCGGGACAGCCGGGCCGGGTCCTGGCCGGCCACGCGGACCGAGCCGCTGGCCCGCCCGACGCTGCCCTGCAACGTCCACAGCAGCGACGACTTACCCGATCCGTTGCGTCCCATCAGCGCCACCACTTCGCCGGGCGCCGCCTCGAAGTCGACGGCACGGACGGCGACCGTGTCGCCGTAGCGCACCACCACCGACCGCGCGACCAGGCCCTCCGTCGCACTGCCGGGCGCGGGACTCATGCGCGGGCGTGGCCGGAGGTCCGCCAGCTGCCTGCGCAAAGGGCCGGCCGCGCGGCGGGCGTCTCGCACAGACAGCGGCAGCGGGTCCCAGCCGGCGAGGCGGCCCAGCTCCACCACGGGCGGCGCGAGCGGGGCGTCTCGCAGCATCGACGCTGGACACCCGTCGGTGACGAGTCGCGCGTCGACGAGGACGAGCCGGTCGGCGTACTCCACGACCCGCTCGAGGCGGTGCTCGGCCGCCAGCACCGTGACCCCCAGGTCGTGCACCAGCCGCAGGACAGCGGCCAGCGCGTCCTCGGCGGCGGCGGGGTCGAGCGCGGACGTCGGCTCGTCGAGCACGAGGACGCGCGGCGACGCCGTCAGCACAGAGCCGAGCGCGACCCGCTGCTGCTCCCCGCCCGACAGCGTGCGCAGGGCCCGGCGCCGGAGCTGGGCGATCGCCAACAGGTCGAGCACGTCCTCGACCCTGCGTCGCATCTGCTGAGGAGGAACGGCGAGCTGCTCCATGCCGTAGGCGAGCTCCTCCTCGACCGTGTCGGTGACGAACCCCGCCGCCGGGTCCTGCCCCACCACCCCGACCGTCCCCGAGAACTCGCGTGGCGGATGGTCCCGGGAGTCGCGGCCGCTCGTGACGACGCGGCCCTCCACATGGCCGCCGGTGAAGCGCGGCACGAGGCCGTTGACCGACCTCAGCAACGTGGACTTGCCCGAGCCGGTCAGCCCGATCACGAGCGCCAGCTCACCCTCCTCGATAGCGAGGTCGACCGAGCAGAGGGCGGGTTCGGCGGCCCCGGGATACCAGAACGAGTAGTTGTCGAAGCGGATCATCGGCGCTGGCTCTCCACGCCGACGGCGTGCGGGGTCACGAAGGCCGGCACGAGCCCCAGCAGGATCCCGAACAGCGCAAGGGCAGGCAGCTGCGGCCACGATAGGGGCGACAGCGACGGGTTGAGGTTGCCCGGGTCGACATGCGAGGTGAGGTAGACGAGCAGGGCTGCCGAGAGCCCTGCTGACACTGTCACCAGCTCCGGGGCGCGCCATCGGTCCGGCCGGTATGTCGAACGCGTCACGCCCCGGCCCGACGACGCGATGCCTCCGACGCCGACTACGACGCCGGTCGCGAGCGCCGGCGCCGCGAGGAAGCGAGGGGTGGTGCCGTCGAGCAGCGCATAGACGCCTACACAGATCCCTGCCAGTCCGGTGACCATGAGCGCGGCGGTGAGCGAGCTCGTGCGGCGAGAACGGTCACCGCTGCGGCCGTAGCCGCGGGAGTCCATCGAGGACGCCAGCAGCAGCGACCTGTCCAGCGCATCTTCCAGCACGGGTATGACGGTGGAGCGGATCGCCGAGAAGCCCCGGCGATCACTGCCCGGCCGCAGCCGACGGGCTCGGGTGACCCGCACGACGCTCTCGGCCAGCTGCGGGAAGACCGACAAGGCTACGACGACGGCTGTGCTCAACTCGTGCAAGGCGGGTGGCATCGACCGCAGCAGGCGGCGCGGGTTGGCCAAGGCGTTGGCCGCTCCCAGGCAGATGAGCATCGTGGCGAGCCGCAAACCGTCGTACGCGCCCACGAGCAGCGACTCCGCGGTGACGTCACCGAACAGGTGGATGCCGGCCGCAGGCTGGGGCAGGACGAACTCCGGCAGATGTAACAGCACCGTCGCTCCTTGGCCACCGCCGAAGATGACCCGGAAGACCACCCTGAGCAGCACCACGACCAGACCCGCGGCGACATAGAACTTGAAGGCGCGCGACCAGGGTGCGTCGGACCTCCGGGCGAGCACGACCCAGGTGGCGACCCCCACGACGGCGCCGAGCAGGAGCGGGTTGGTCGTGCGGCTGGCGGCCACCGCCAACCCGAGGGCCCACAGCCACCACGCGAGCGGGTGCAACGCCCGCGGGATCCAGTAGACGCCCCACGCTGAACCGCTCACGCGCGGCGCGAGCGCCACCATGCCGTCAGTCCCGCGCCCAGGCCGAGCACCACCAACACGCCCAGCCCGATGACCGTGGGTGCAGCCGAGCCGGAGCCTTGCTCGGTCGGGCCTGGGAGCTCCGATGTCACCTGCACCTGGCCGTCGGCCTGCCCGACCGTCGTCTTCGGTTGGGCCAGGTCGCTGGGCGGTGCCGATCTGGTGTGTACCCCCCCGGCTCCGCTACCGACGCCCGGACCACCGTGCTGGCCGCCATGCGCGCCAGCCGCTCCTCCCGACTGGCCACTGGTCTGCGTCGGCGCAGCCGCCGACGAGGTCGATGGCGCGGTCGTGGGCGGCTCAGTCGTGGGCTGACCAGTCGTGGGCGCGTCGCTCGCCGTGCTGGACGCGGTGATGGGATGCCTGGTCGGATACGGACTGGGTGCCGAGGTCGACGGGCCAGTGTCGGTGGACGTGGGCGGAGGGGTCGGCCCGGTCGACTGACCACCTCCCGACGACGTCGGACGCGGCGGTTTCGTCGGAGACGTCGATGCAGCGGGCAGCTGCGGCGCCAGATCGGGTGTCGCCTTGGCCCCTGCGGGTTCGCCGTAGGAGAACGTCCAGCCCTCGAACCCACCCGGGATCGCGGCGTGGTTGGCCGCTCCCGCGCTGCTGTAGGTCCAGCTGCCCCCGTTGGGGGCGAACGAGTAGGCCCAGTAGGCCGACTGTGGTGGTGTGGTGGCGCACTCCTCGTGGTAGCCGGGGTTGCCCGGGATCGTGAGTGATCGGGCCTCGGTGGGCTGACCCTCGATCCGGCAGACGAAGGCGAGGCCGTAGTTTTCGGTGCCCTCGACCGAGAACCCCCCGTCGCCCAGCGCGTCCAGGCCGGTATAGCCGGCGCCGACCGGGCCGTCTGCGCAGCGAACGATGATGTCACCGCCGAGGGCGGTCATGTCCACCACGACCGTCACGCCCGTGTCCGACGCGCAGAAGTCGCCAGCCGCCGTCGCAGCACCTGCCGCCGCGACCGGCGAAGCAGGCACCGGCGAGGCAACGCCGAGTAGGCTCGCCGCCAAGGCGATGCCCGCCGACGCGACCCGCCGCCACGCATATGTCATCGCGCGGACAGCGTCACAAGCGACTTGTGCACGAACGCGAAGAAGGCCATCGGCGTGGCGCGGCGGAACTGGTCGCGCTCGCCTGCCTGGATGCCGTTGGTGAGCGCGTTCCGCAAGCCCGCCCGGGTGTAGGCGATAGAGCCGATGTCACGCCTCGCACGGCTGTTGCCTGCCTTCTTGCGGGTGATCTGCATGGTGGCAGTGAAGCGGGCCGCCTTCCGCTGAGCCTTGGCGTGGTGAGTCAGGGCGAGCGCCTGGGCCGCGACCCCCGTGCTGTTGGAGTTGGAGCCGGGGGTGGACACGCCTCCGCCGAACGAGCCGTTTCGCTTCTGTGCCGACTGGAGCCAGGAGGCAGCCCTGCGCACGACCCGCCCTGGCACGCTCGAGCCGTGCCTGCGGGCCGAGACCAGAGCCTGGATGGCCAGGGCGGTCGCGTCGGTGTCGGCCTTGCCGTGGCGCTGGTTGCACGAGTGGTGCGGCGTCTCGGTCAACCGGAAATAGCCCCTCCGGCACTGCTGCTTGCGCAAGTAGTTGACGACCTTCTGAGGTGCTCCGCCGGAGCGGGACAGGCCGAGCACGGCATACGACTGCGCGAAAGTGTTGCTGTAGTCCGTAGCGCCGGTGTCTCGCGCTCGCCCGGCCTCGAAGCCGGCGGCCCTGCCGGCGACCAGCCGCAGCAGCCGAGCTCGGACGTCTCGGCCGCCGAAGTGGCGTGCGTTCTGGTTGAGCACCTTCGTCGCCAGGAGCGTCTTGGCCATCGCGCCGGCCGAGGTGCTCCCGGAGCCGGTGGCGTAGTGAGCGTAGTAGTTGTGCTCGATCGCCCGCGTCACGCGATGCAGGCGCTTGCGGTGGTGGCCGTCCGCAGCCAGCATGAACGCCGTGTCGATCGTGAGGCCCCAGTCGTCGAAGTCGAACTGGCCGTTGTGGATGCGCCCTGCCGTCAGCTGTGAGCTCTGCCAGCGGGCGGCGGCCTCGCCGTGGGCCCGCGCAGACGTCTGATGGGCAACCCGCTGGGAGGCCGGTGCCTCACCAGACGAGAAGGCGTCAGAGGGCATGGCGGTGGCGGCGAAGGCCAAGGAGACTGCCGCGACCGCGGCACGTGCGAGGGATCGATGGAGCATGGGGAGTGCCTTTCGAGAGCGGTCCCAGGAACAGAACGTCACGGACGGCACGAGGTGGGGTCCTGACTCGACCCTGTAGACCTCGACAGATGTGGAGCCGCTCACTCGCACCCAAGGCATTCCGGCTGACGGCCCACCTGATCGGGTGGATCGAATCACGGCTGCGGGACAGCGTCGGAGTTGCACCGACTTCCCCTTGGCACGAGCAGTATGGAGTTGGATGCGGGGCAGCGCCCAGCCTGGTCAACCTAGCAGAGTGACGCGGCGGCGCGACCGATCAGGGCGACCGGCCGACGCCGTGACTGGCCGTAGAGTCGGTCCGTGACCGGACTCCTCAGCGACATCGTCGTCATCGACCTGACCCGGGCGCTAGCCGGGCCGCACGCGGCGATGATGCTCGCAGACCTCGGTGCTCGTGTGATCAAGGTGGAGACGCCGGGCGCGGGCGACGACAGCAGGGGCTGGGGTCCACCGTTCGCGGGTCCCGAGTCTGACCTCCGCTCGACGTACTTCATGAGCGCGAACCGCAACAAGGAATCCGTCACAGCCGACCTCAAGAGCGACGACGGGAAGCAGCTATTGCGGCGCCTGGTCACGCAGGCGGACGTGTTGATGGAGAATTTCCGACCGGGAGTCCTGGACCGCCTCGGATTCTCCGTGGCCGCCCTGCACGCGGTCAACCCCGCTCTGGTGATCATGTCGATTACCGGCTTCGGCCACGACGGCCCCGAGGGCGGTCGTGCGGGCTACGACCAGATCGCCCAAGGAGAGGCAGGGCTGATGAGCCTCACCGGAGAGCCGGGCGGCACCCCCACCAAGGTCGGTGTGCCCATTGCGGACCTGCTCGCCGGGATGTACGGCTGCTGTGGAGTCCTCGCCGCGCTGCACGAGCGCGGCGGCACGGGTCGCGGGCAGGTCGTGCGCACGAGCCTGCTGTCGGCCGTCGTCGGCGTACACGCGTATCAGGGGACCCGCTGGACCGTGGCGGGCGAGGTGCCTGAGGCGATCGGCAACCACCATCCGTCCATCGCGCCGTACGGCCTGTTCGCCACCGCTGACGCCCCGGTGCAGGTGGCCTGCGGCAGCGAGAGCCTGTGGCGCGCCTTTGCCCCCATCACGGGCATCGACCCCGCCGACGAGCGATTCGCGACCAACACGCGACGGGTGACCGGGCGCGGCGAGCTCACCGAGCTCATCGAGGCCGCGTTTGCCGCCCATGGCGCCGAGTACTGGTTGGGCCTGCTGGCGGCGGCAGGCGTCCCTGCAGGCAAGGTACGCCGTCTCGATGACGTCTACCGCTGGGAGCAGACCCGCTCGCAGGGACTGCTCATCGACGTCGCGGACCCCGTGCTCGGACGGGTCGTGCTGCCCGGGCCCCCCGTTCGCTTTGCCGATCGCGAGTACGCGGGTGGCCGAGCGGTGCACACCTCCCCGCCGAGACTCGGCGAGCACGACGCCAGCGTCGAGGCCTGGCTCGACGAGCGCGAGGCCAGCGCCGGCGAGCCGGCGCGCCCGACCTGACCTCCCCCGAGGGTGAGGCCGGCTCAGCTAGCGTGAGCCCGCTTGCCGCCCAAGGGTCGTGCTTGTGCGCGAGCCCCGATTGCCCGGGCCGGGAAGCCAGGTTTGGATCCGACGGCCACAGTCTTTCGGCAGGTCAGCCGAACAGACCGAGCCAGCTGTTCAACACAGAGTGACCGTAGGCACTAGTTGCGTAGTACGCCACGTGTCACCACATCAGGGGTCCTAGGATGATCCAGGTCCGCACGGGCAAGCATCGGACGTAACTCGAGGGGCCTAACCCACGTTATGCCGGACATAGACACAGCAGAATCCAACGCTAAAGGGCAGGCGCAGATGTCGCGATTTCGTGCGGAGACACACAACGGGACTAAGTCGGCGGTCAGACCCTCCGCTGTCTCCGCCACGCTGCGTAACCGCGCAGTTCATGACGTGCCGCGGCGCCCAGAGACGGACGATGCCGCAGTTCCCACGGGTTTCGCCACACGCGTCTCGCCTCCTGCCTTGCCTCAGGATCCGCGACACGCCGCGCCACGCCGATCGCGGTCGGAGAAGCGCGGGGACTTTCGCAGGATGCGGGTGCTTCTGTGGGCCATCGATGCGGCCGTCGCGATCGGTGCTGCGGGTGCGGCATGGTCGATCGGTCGCCACAGCGCCGCGGTCATCGCCGCCGTCTGGGTCGCGATGATGGTTCTTCGTGCCACCAGAGTCGGACGGATCGCTGACCTCAGCGATCTCCAGCCCTACGCGAAGGTCAACGTCTACTTCGTCCTCCTCGTGACCTTGACGGCGCTCTTCGTCAACGACCTGGCCGCAACCCGGGCAGCCTTGGGACTCTCGTCGGCGATGGCTGTCATCGGCTACGCGGCACGCTGGCTTCTCGCCCGCCCGTCCGTACGCCGGGTCTTCGGCATGACCAGTGGCGAGGATGTCGTCATTGTGGGCGGCCTCGAGAGTGTGTCCCGCACGATCACCGAGTGGGAGGGGCTGAGCCACATCAACATCATCGGCGTGTGCCTGTCCGAGTCGGATTGCGGTCCCGAGTGGGTCAAGGGCTTTCCCGTGCTCGGTGCCGTGTCAGACGTCGCCTCGCTTACCCGCCGCATCGCCATCGACGTGGTCGCGGTGCATGACGTCGACCAGCTGGGAGGGCTTCAGCTGGCCAAGCTTCAGTGGGCGCTCGAGGACGTTGGCACCCAGATGTCGATCATTACGCCCCTGACCAACACCGTCGTCGACCGCGCCCGCGTCCGTACAGTCGGGAGACGCGTCATCGTGGACATTGCCTATAGCCGTCCACAGGGTGTCGTGGCATCCATCAAGGGACTCATCGACCGCCTCCTCGCACTGGTGTGCCTGAGCCTCGCGGCGCCGGTGATCCTCGTCTGCGCGGTGCTCGTCAAGTCGACATCTCCCGGCCCGGTGATCTTCCGGCAGACCCGGATCAGGGAGCACGGTCGCAAGTTCACGATGTACAAGCTACGCACGATGGGCCAGGACGCGGAGGCGCGGCTGGCCGACCTCCTCGTCCACAACGAGGTCGGTGGCGGCCTGTTCAAGATGAAGGCCGACCCGCGAATCACTCGCGTCGGCTCACTACTGCGGCGCCTGTCCCTCGACGAGCTGCCCCAGCTGTGGAACGTCGTCATCGGCGACATGTCCCTCATCGGGCCACGTCCCGCCCTGCCGCACGAGGTGGCGTCGTATGACGACATGGCACGGCGCCGGCTGGCCGTGAAGCCGGGACTTACCGGGCTGTGGCAGGTCAGCGGGAGGTCAAACCTGAGCTGGGAAGAATCCGTCCGCATCGACTCGGACTATGTGGACAACTGGCGGCCGGGGCGTGACCTCGCCATCGCCTTGCGCACCGTCAAGGCGGTGCTTCGCAAGGACGGAGCGCACTGAGACAGTGGACCGGTGGCACGACATTGCCAGCGAGACGCGCCGTGCACGTGACTGCTGTTGGGGAACGGGGCTGGACGGCTGACAGCCGCCCGATGTTGCTGCGGCCCCAGCCGTCGGTCGGCGTACCTTCTCACCCTGGGCGCCCTCGGCCTGACGGCCCGCGCCGCCTGACGGTCCGCGCGGGCTGCCGTTGCGTCGGGAGCGGCCTGCTCCGGCTCGGGTCGAGTACCGCCCCTGACACCCCCCACGCCCCGGCCAACCCTCCCCGAGCTGAGCGACTCCCGTGGTGTCCACCCCACCGCGGACACGGCGGCCCCCCTGCGTTCCCATGTGCACACTGCGTACGCAGTGTGCACATGGCAGATCTGCCGTGGGGAGTGTGCGCTTGCCAGGTGAACATGGCAAACGCAGCAGATCGTGGGGCGAGTGCGCCTGCCAGGTGAACGTGGCAACGCAGCAGATGCCGTGGGGAGTGTGCGCTTGTCAGGTGAACATGGCAAACGCAGCAGATGCCGTGGGGAGAGTGCGCTTGCCAGGTGAACATGGCAAACGCAGCAGGCCCAGGCGCGGGTCGACCCCGATCCAGTGGCAGCTGCCGTCAGTGGAGGCTCAGAAGAGCTCAGTGGAGGGCTCAGAAGAGCAGGGCGCTGCCCGGGTCGGTCACGATCGAGGCGACGTTCGCGAGGAACCTCGAGCCCTGCTCGCCATCGACGACACGGTGGTCGAACGACAGGGCCAAGGTCGTCACCCAGCGCGGCTTGATCGCGTTGCCCACGACCCAGGGCTGCTTGCGGATCGCGCCCATGCACAAGATGGCGGACTCTCCAGGGTTGAGGATGGGCGTCCCCGCGTCGACGCCGAACACGCCGACGTTCGTGATCGTGAACGTGCCTCCCGCCTGGTCCGTTGGTGGCGTCTTGCCCTCACGGGCCACCGCGGTGAGCCGGTTGAGCGCCTCGGCCAGCTCCACCGCCGAGTGCGCCTGGGCGTCCTTGACGTTGGGAACGAGCAGGCCGCGCGGGGTCGCCGCGGCGATGCCCAGGTTGACGTAGTGCTTGACGACGATCTCCTGCGCGGCCTCGTCCCAGGTCGCGTTGACCTCGGGCGTACGCCGAACGGCCAAGCACACGGCGCGCGCGACGATGAGCAGGGGCGACACCCTGACGTCGCGGAAGTCGCGGTGGCTGCGCAGCCGCGCGACCATTTTCATCGTGCGGGTCGCGTCGAAGGTCACCCACTCGGTGACGTGTGGGGCGGTGAACGCCGACGACACCATGGCTTGGGCGGTCATCTTGCGGACGCCCTTGACGGTGACCCGGGTCTCCCGCTGCCCCGCCTGGGTTGGTGAAGAAGGCACCGCGGTGGCTGATCCATCCGGCTCCGGACGTGAGGTGTGTCCCTGCACGTCCTCGCGGCTGATCGTGCCCCCGGGTCCGGTCGGCACGACGGCGGCCAGGTCGACCCCGAGGTCCTTGGCGAGCTTGCGTACCGGCGGCTTGGCGAGCACCGTCACGCTGGCCGGCGTCTCTGGCGGGGCAACCTCAGGCGATGTACCCCGGGGCTCTGCCCGCCGGACGAGCTCCGGTGGCACCGCAGGAGTCGCGTCCTCGATGCTCACGTCCGGGGCCGGCGTCGCGTGTGGCGTGAACGAGTGCTGCACCCCGACCTGCGCGGCCGCCGGTGAGGCGTCGGCGGGCACGGCGCCCTTGCGGGGTCGCCGCTTGGCCTCGGTCGTGCGCGGGCCATAGCCGACGAGCACCGAAGTGCGGCCGCCGGGAGCCGGTCCCCCGATCAGCCCGGGCTCCACCGCCTCGTCGTCCTTCGGCGTCGGCACCAGGTCCTCGGGAGTCGGCCCCGTTGGGGTGGCAGCAGGAGCGCCCGCGTCACCCGTCTCGACGGCGATGATCGGCGTACCGACGTTGACGGTGTCTCCCTCGCCGGCGAGCAGCTCGGACACGACGCCGGCGTACGGGGACGGCAGCTCGACGAGCGACTTGGCCGTCTCGATCTCGACGACGACGTCGTTGATCTTCACGGTGTCGCCGACCTTGACCTTCCAGGTCACGATCTCGGCCTCGGTAAGCCCTTCACCCACATCGGGCAACTTGAACCACTTGAGATCAGACATGCAGCGCTGCTTTCTTGGTCGGGAGGCTCAGTAGGCGAGAGACCGGTCGACCGCGTCGAGCACCCGGTCGAGGTCGGGGAGGTAGTCCTCCTCGATCCGGCTGGGCGGATAGGGGGTGTCGAAGCCGCCGACCCGCAACACCGGCGCCTCGAGGGAGTAGAAGCACTCCTCGGTGATGCGAGCCGCGATCTCGGCGCCCAGCCCGAGCGTTACCGGCGCCTCGTGCACCACTACCACGCGACCGGTCTTGCGGGTGGAGGCGTGCACGGGTGCCATGTCGAGGGGGGACAGCGTGCGCAGGTCGATGACCTCGACACTCTTGCCCTCATCGGCGGCCGCGGTCGCCGCCTCGAGCGCCGTCTTGACCATCGGGCCGTAGGCGAGAACCGTCGCATCGGTGCCCTCGCGCATCAGCCGCGAGCTGAAGAGCGGGTCTGGAGCGACGTCGACGTCGAGGTCGCCCTTCTCCCAATAGCGCCGCTTCGGCTCGAGGAACACGATGGGGTCGTTGGACTCGATCGACTGCTGGATCATCCAGTAGGAGTCGACCGGGTTGGAGCATGCGACGACCTTGAGCCCGGCGGTGTGGGCGAAGTATGCCTCCGGGCTCTCACTGTGATGCTCGACCGCCCCGATCCCGCCGCCGAACGGTATCCGGATGACGATCGGCATGGGCAGGCGCCCACGGCTGCGAAAGTGCATTTTCGCGACCTGGCTGACGATCTGGTCGTACGCCGGATAGACGAACCCGTCGAACTGGATCTCGCAGACCGGCCGGTAGCCGCGCATCGCCAGGCCGACCGCTGTGCCGAGGATCCCCGACTCGGCCAGCGGTGTGTCGATCACACGGTCCTCACCGAAGTCCTTCTGCAGCCCATCGGTGACGCGGAATACACCGCCGAGCTTGCCGACGTCCTCCCCCATCACGACGACCTTGGAGTCGCGCTCCATCGCCGCCCGCAGCCCCATCGTCACGCCCTTGGCCAACGTGATCGCCGTCATCGCAGTGCTCCCTCGTCCGCCGACGCGTCGGCCGGCTCGAACGACGCCAGGTACGCCGCGAACTGGTCACGCTGTGCCTCGAGCTCAGGGGTGATCTCGTCGTAGACCTGGCCGAAGATGTCGAGTGGGCTCGGATCGGGCATCTCCAGGCAGCCCTTGCGCAGACGGGCGGCGAGCTCGTCGGCCTCGTTCTCCACACCGGCGAAGTAGCTGTCGTCGGCCACGCCGCCCCGGGAGAGATAGGCCCGCACCCGCTCGATCGGATCCTTGAGCTTCCAGTGCTCGAGGTCCCCACTCACGCGGTAGCGAGTCGGGTCGTCCGACGTCGTATGGGCGCCCATTCGATACGTGAACGCCTCGACGAATGTGGGTCCGCTGCCCTCTCGGGCGCGCTGTAAGGCGGCCTGCGTGACGGCGTGTACGGCCAGGACGTCGTTGCCGTCGACGCGCAAGCCTGGGAAGCCAAAGCCCAGTGCCCGTTGGTAGAGCGGGATCTTGGTCTGCCGCTCGATCGGCTCGGAGATCGCCCACTGGTTGTTCTGGCAGAAGAACACGACGGGGGCGTTGAAGACGCTGGCCCAGATGAAGGCCTCGTTCACGTCGCCTTGGCTCGTTGCCCCGTCGCCGAAGTAGGCGATCACGGCGCTGTCACGGTCAGGGTCGCCCGTGCCGATGACCCCGTCACGCTGCAGGCCCATGGCATAGCCTGTGGCGTGCAGCGTCTGGGCGCCGATCACGATCGTGTAGAGGTTGAACTTGTCGGCGATGGGATCCCAGCCGCCCTGGTCGACGCCCCGGAAAAGGCCGAGCAGGTGGAGCGGGTCGACTCCGCGACACCAGGCAACGCCGTGCTCGCGGTAGGTGGGGAAGGCATAGTCCTGGTCACGCATGGCCCGTCCAGAGCCGATCTGCGCCGCCTCCTGGCCGAGCAGGCTGGCCCAGATGCCGAGCTCACCTTGGCGCTGCAACGCGGTCGCCTCGGTGTCGATGCGTCGCGTCATGACGAGGTCGCGGTAGAAGCCCAAGATCGCCTCGTCGCCGAGGTCGAAGGCGAACTCGGGGTGCTCCACACGCTCACCCTCGGGCGTCAGGAGCTGTATCAGCTCGGGTCCGTCACCGCGGTCGGGGCCGAAGACTTCGTCGAGGCCCGAACCGAATCCAGCACTGCTCACTCGCGCTCCCTCACGTGAAACGTTGCCGGGGATCGCCTGGCACGTTGACGGGTTGAGGCGGCCCGTCCGCGGCGGGCGGCTGTGGTGCCCGGGGTCGGCGGGTCGCCGGTTGGTCGCTGTGACAGCCACCACACGGTGCCTACCGTACCGAGCGCCGCAGTTATGGACCTAATCAGGGTGGTGGGGTCAACGGGCGGGAAATCGACAAAGACTGGCCGGAAACCCCGACGACACGAGCGTCGAGCTTCACTACTCTGTGACGGTGAGACAGGACCAAACAGATCAGACGCTCCTGACGCCACCTGCGCCGGCGACGGGGCCGTCCCCGGTCCTCGTCGCGGTCGCGCTCGGCATCGTCTACGTCGTGTGGGGCTCCACCTACCTGGCCATCCTGATCATGGTCGAGGACCTTCCGCCGATGGCGTCGGCGAGCTGGCGCTACCTGTGTGCCGCGGTCCTGCTGGGCGCCATCCTGGTCGGGAGGTCCGGCATCCAGCGCCTTCGAGCGACACCAGGTGAGCTGCTCGGCTGCGCTGTGTTGGGGCTGCTGCTGCCCGCACTCGGCAACGGCCTCGTGACAGTCGCCGAGCACAGAGGGGCCGCGTCCGGCATCGCCGCGCTGCTCCTCGCCGCCGTACCCCTGTGGGTGATCGTCTACCGATCCGTGACCGGCGACCGGCCGAGCCTGACTACGACGCTGGGAGTGCTGCTGGGCTTCGCCGGACTGGTGGGTCTCATCACCGCATCGGGTGTCGGCGGGGACGTCCAGGTCGGGGCCTGCCTGATCGTCGTGGCCGCGAGCATGTTCTGGTCGTTCGGATCGTGGTCGACGCCGCGTCTCACGCTGCCGAAGGACCCCTTCGTCGTCACCGTCTACGAGATGCTGTTCGGGTCCGTGTTCATGCTGGGCATCGCGGCCGCCCTGGGCGAGCACGTGACCCCCACCTCGGCCCCGCTGGACGCCTGGCTCGCCTGGGCCTACCTCGTGACGTTCGGGTCGGTCGTGGCTTTCACCGCCTACGTGTGGGTGCTCAGCGCGGCGCCGATCTCCCTGGTGGCGACGTACGCCTACGTCAACCCGGTGGTGGCCGTCTTCCTCGGCTGGCTGGTGCTGTCCGAGCCGGTGACACTGCCCATCATCGGCGGTGGCGCCGTCGTCGTTCTGGGCGTCGCGCTCGTGGTGTCGTCCGAACGGCGTCCTGCCTCCTCCATGCTCGACGACGAGCCGTCCGGCTCCCCGGCGGTGTCGCCGGATCGGTAAGGTCGGCGCGATGACCACCGACGCGTATGCCCGCTTTCCCCACGTACGTGATGACGCCATCGTCTTCGTCGCCGAGGACGACATCTGGCTCACGAGCCGAGCGGGGGGCCGCGCCTACCGGGTCAGCGCCGACCACGTGCCGGCGACATCGCCGCGCATCTCGCCGGACGGCTCTCACGTCGCGTGGAGCGCCCTGCGAGACGGTGCCAGGGAGGTCCTTCTCGCCCCCACCGACGGTGGCGTCTCGAGGCGGCTGACGTTCTGGGGCCAGGAACGCACGTTCGTCCGAGGCTGGCTGAGCGACGAGGAGGTTCTCGTCGTGAGCACGACCGGAGAGGCGGAGCGGTCTCGGATGTTCGCGCACGCCGTGCCCGTCGACGGGGGGCCGAGCCGTCGCCTCCCGTACGGCTGGGTCGCGGATCTGGCGCTGCGCGGTGACGGCGGTGCCTTGCTCTCGACGACGACCACCGTCGAGCCGGCCTGGTGGAAGAACTACCGAGGGGGCACAGCGGCGCAGCTG
The DNA here is from genome assembly GCA_038238115.1 of Propionibacteriales bacterium. Taxonomy (GTDB): domain Bacteria; phylum Actinomycetota; class Actinomycetes; order Propionibacteriales; family Nocardioidaceae; genus JBBRYB01. Next base: position 219,703 of record JBBRYB010000001.1, read on the forward strand.
TGGCTCGATCTGATCGGTGACGGCGTCTTCGGGCGGGTCTTTGCAGACCTTCCCTCAAGCCTCGTGAGCCCGCTGTGGGTGGGTAGCGGCGACGCACGCCAGCGGATCGGCTTCCTCTCCGACCATGAGCGCCGCGGACAGCTCTACAGCGCGGTTGTCGGCGACGCTCTGCCGGACAGTGCCCAGCTGGTACGGCACACCGACCACGACTTCTACGCCCGACACGCCACGTCCGATGGCCGACACGTGGTCTACGTGGCGGGCGGCTCGCTCTACCTGCTGGAGTCGCTCGACCCCGAAGCGGAGCCACAGCTGGTCGACGTACGGCTGGGCGGAGCGCGCGCGTCCCAGCGGCCGACTCGGGTCACGGTGGACGCCAAGAAGCTGGACACGATCAGCCCCGACCACGCCGGCCGCGCCTCGGCAGTCGAGGCTCGCGGCACCATTCACTGGCTGACCCACCGCGACGGCCCGGTCCGGGCGCTGGCCGATGGATCGGGGGTACGTCGTCGGCTCCCTGTCGTGCTCGGTCAGACCGGCCGGGTGGCCTGGGTGAGCGACGCCGAAGGTGACGACGCCATCGAGACCGGAAGTGTCGAGGACGTCGACGTCACGCCGCGGCCGCTCGTTGGCCCTGGACAGGTCGGCCGGGTGCTCGAGCTCGCCACATCTCCCGATGGCCGACGGCTCGCGATCGCGAGCCACGACGGGCGGCTGCTCACCGTGGAGCTCGTCGCCGGCCAGGGCGAGGGCCACGCGGAGGTCAGCGAGCTCGACCGGACGGGCAACGGCGACATGAGCGGGCTGGCGTTCTCGCCGGACTCACGGTGGCTGGCCTGGTCGGCGCCGGGGCCGGAGCCGCTTCGCCAGCTCCGGATGGCTGAGGTCGCTGCCGGAGCTGACCCGATCGACGTAACTCAGCTGCGCTTCTCCGACTCAGATCCCGTCTTCACCAGGGACGGCGAGCACCTGGCGTTCTTGTCCATCCGCAGCCTCGACCCGGTGTATGACGCAGTCGTCTTCGACTTGTCCTTCCCGAACGGCTGCCGTCCGCACATCATCCCGTTGGCGCTCGACACGCCGTCGCCGTTCGACCCCCGCCTGGGTGGCCGGCGTGTCGACGACGACTCTGCGTACCCGTCGCAGGAACGACCCGACACCGCATCAGCAAAGGCGCCGCCCGCGACGAGGGTCGATGTGGAGGGCCTGGACCAGCGGATCACAGCGGTCCCGGTGGCCGGCGGCCGCTACTCACACCTGCAGGCCGTGAACGGTGGACTCGTCTGGTTGAAGCAGCCGCTGAAGGGCGAACTGGGCGATGACCTGCCGCGGCTCGATGACGAGAGCTTGCGGCCCAGCCTCGAGCACATCGATCTCGAGACGGGCAAGACGCAGACACTGCTGGAGGCAGCCGATGGTGTCAGGGTGAGCGGGGACGGCGCCACGCTCGTCGTCCGTGACAAGGAGTCGCTCCGCGTGGTACCCGTCCGCCGCAGGCCCCAGAAGCCCGACGACGAAGGCACCGACAACTGCGTGGACCTCGACCGGGTGCGCATCGAGGTGGCGCCGCGGGCGGAATGGGCCCAGATGTATGCTGAAGCGTGGCGGCTCATGCGCGACCACTTCTGGCGCGCCGATATGGGCGGGCTCGACTGGGCGGCGGCGCGCGATCGCTACCTGCCGCTGCTCGACCGGCTCAACTCCCGTGACGACCTTGTCGACCTGATCTGGGAGATGCAGGGGGAGCTGGGCTCGTCGCATGCCTACTGCTTGGCACCGGCCGAGGACGTCGATTCTGGGCGCCGCCAAGGGCTGTTGGGCGCTGACCTGGACTACGACGGCGAGGCGTGGAGGGTGGCCCGGATTGTCCCCGGCGAGGCATCGGAGCGCCGGGCTCGCTCGCCGCTGATGGCTCCGGGGGTGGCCGCCAGGGCTGGTGAGGCTATCGTCGCGGTCGACGGCCGTGCCACCAGCCGGACGGCAAGCCCACTCTCGCTGCTGGTCGGCACGGCGGACAAGCCCGTCGAGCTGACGATCGTCCCGCAGGCGGGCGGCGCAGGCCGTCGCGTCGTCGTCGTCCCTCTCGCCGACGAGATGCCACTGCGTTACCAGGACTGGGTCAACGACCGTCGGAGGTATGTGCACGGCCAGACCGACGGTCGTGTCGGCTACCTCCATGTGCCCGACATGGTCTCGGGCGGCTGGGCGCAGCTGCACCGCGACCTGCGGACCGAGGTGGGGCGAGACGCGCTGATCGTCGATGTGCGGGCCAACCGGGGCGGCCACACGTCCCAGCTTGTCGTTGAGAAGCTGGGGCGCAGGATCATCGGCTGGGCCGTCATCCGTGGCTACGAGCCCGAGTCCTACCCCACAGATGCTCGACACGGGCCGATGGTGGCGGTCACCGACATGCACGCCGGTTCCGACGGCGACATCGTCACCGCTGCCATCCGCTCCCTCGGGTTGGGCCCGGTCGTCGGCACCCGCACGTGGGGCGGGGTGATCGGAATCGACGATCGCTACAAGTTGGTCGACGGTACGGCGGTCACCCAGCCGCGCTATTCGTTCTGGTTCGAACGGTTCGGCTGGGGTGTCGAGAACTACGGTGTCGACCCCGACATCGAGGTGGTGATGACGCCACAGGACCTGGTGCTTCGCCGCGACGTGCAGCTCGACGCGGCGCTGCGGCTGATCGAGCAGCAGCTCGAGGAGACACCCGCGCTCACCCCGCCGCCCATCCCGGACGTCTGACCACCCCGGGCCTGGCCCGACACGCCAGACGCCAACACGCCCTCTCGGCCGCCGGATCGCGGGCTAACGCGTGTGCGCTGGGCAGGAGGTCAGGCGAGGGAGGCGAGCCAGGCCTGGTGCAGGTCGGAGTAGCGCCCCGCCTCCGACGCGATCAGGTCGGCCGGCGACCCGTCCTCCACGACCTCACCATGCTCCATGACGAGCACGCGGTCGGCGATGGCGACCGTCGAGAGTCGGTGGGCGATGATGACGGCGGTCCGCTCGGCCAGGACCGTCCGCAGCGCCCGCTGCACGAGCCGCTCCGACGGGACGTCGAGGCTCGACGTCGCCTCGTCCAGGATCAGCACGGCAGGGTCGGCGAGGAAGGCGCGCGCGAACGCGACGAGCTGACGCTGTCCAGCGGACAGCCGCCCGCCCCGGTTGGCGACGTCGGTCTCATAGCCATCAGGCAGATGAGCGATGAAGTCGTGCGCCCCGATCGTCCTGGCGGCGTCCACAACCTCCTCGGTCGACGCGTTCGGCTTGCCGAAGCGGATGTTGTCGGCGACGGTGCCGGTGAAGAGGTAGTTCTCCTGGGTCACCATCACGACGGCGCGACGCAGGTCGGTCTCGGACAGGTCGCGCAGGTCGACGCCGTCGAGCGTGATGCGCCCCTGGCTGGGGTCGTAGAAGCGCGACACGAGCTTGGCCAGGGTCGTCTTACCTGCGCCTGTCGTGCCCACGACCGCGATCGTCTGGCCCGCGGGGATCTGCATGCTCAGGTCGGGGAAGACGGGGCGGCCGGCGACGTACGAGAATCCGACGTGTTCCAAACCGAGCGCACCGGCGGCGTGGCGCAGCCGCACCGGTTCCTTCGGCTCCGGGACCGACGGCTCCTCCTCGAGTACGCCGGAGAGCTTCTCGAGAGCGGCCGACGCGGACTGGAACGTGTTGTAGAACTGCGAGATCTCCTGCATGGGCTCGAAGAACTGCCGCAGGTAGAGCAGGAACGCCGCCAGTACGCCGACAGTGACCTCGCCGTTGAACGTAAGGTGCGCGCCGTAGATGAGCACGACGGCGATCGTGACGTTGCCGATCAGCTTGATGCCCGGCATGAAGATGCCGACCAGACGGAAGGCACGGTAGTTGGCGCGGCGGTAGTCCTCGTTGACGTGACTGAAGATCTCCTGGTTGCGCCCCTCGCGACGAAACGCCTGCACCGCTCGCATCCCGTTGATCGTCTCCACGAAGTGGACGATGACAATCGCCACCGTCTCGCGGGTACGCCGGTAGGCCTTTGCTGACTCGCGACGGAACCACTGCGTGAGCACGAGTAGGAGCGGGAAGCAGAGCAGCGCCACCAACCCGAGCTTGAGGTCGAGAAAGAGAAGGAGGCCGGCGGTGCCCACGAGCGTCAGCAGGGCCGTGATCAGGCCGTCGAAGCCGCCTTCGAGCAGCTCGTTGATCGCGTCGATGTCGGATGTCTGCCGCGAGATCACCCGGCCGGAGGTGTAGTCGTCGTGGAATGCGGGCGACAGCTTGTGGAAGTGTGCGAACATTCGTCGGCGCAGCGTGAGCAGCACCTCCTGGCCGAGCCGACCCGCCAGCATCAAGAACACCAGCCGGGTGATCGCCTGGGCCACGACGGCCACCAACACGATGGCGACGATCGTCAGCAGCGTGGCCGAACCGTGTCCGTCGAGGATCGGCGGGATGCCGGTGTCGATGCCCTCCTTGACGAGATAGGGCACCGACAGGCGCGCGGCATTCTCGACGAGTACGGCGGCCAGCAACCAACCGATGAGGCGCCGGTGCGGCCTCAGCAGCTGACCGAGCAGCCGCCGTGAGCGCTCCTTGAGTAGCAGCGAGACCTTGTCGGGCATGCCGTCGGAGTCCTCCGCAGCGACTCCCCGCCAGTCCTCGGCGGCAGGCAACGTGTCGTTGTTGCGGGGCGGGTCCGTCCGCGTCGTGGTCATGACGACACCACCTGCCCGTCCGTACCGACGAGCTCGTCCTCGCTGTCACCGGCGAGCAGGTCGCGGTATGCCGGCACCGTCGCCAACAGGTCGTGGTGCAGCCCGGCGTGCGTGATCGTGCCGCCTTGCAGCAACGCGACCCGGTCGGCCAGCATCACCGTCGAGGCGCGATGCGCGACGACGATGCCTGTCGAGTCGGCTAGCACGCGTTTGAGCGCCGCCTCGACGAGTGCCTCGGTATGGACGTCGAGAGCGGACAGCGTGTCGTCGAGAACCAGGATCCGCGGGCGCGCGAGCACGGCTCGGGCCAGCGCCAGCCGCTGGCGCTGACCGCCGGACAGCGACATGCCCTGCTCACCGATCCGGGTCGCGAGGCCCCAGGGCAGGTCGTAGACGAACGACGCCTGCGCCGTCTCGACGGCCTCGGCGATGTCGGCGTCGCTCGCGTCGGGCCGGCCCAGCGCGATGTTTTCGCGGGCGCTCATCGAGAAGAGGGTTGGCTCCTCGAAGGCGGTGGCGACGACCTGGCGCAGCGAGGCGAGGCTGAGGTCTCGGATGTCGACGTCGTCGACAGTGATCCGTCCGGCGGAGACGTCGTACAGCCTGGGCACCAGCCCCGTGAGCGCCGTCTTGCCGGAGCCCGTCGCACCGACGATGGCCACGGTCTCGCCAGGAAGCAGCTCGAGGTTGACGTCACGCAGCACGAGCTCGTCGGAGTCCGGGAACGCGAAGTCGACATGCTCGAAGCGAAGCCGCCCGCGCGGGTCCTCGAGCTCGCGGTCTCCGCCGACGATGGCGGAATCGGTGTCGAAGATCTCGAGGACCCGGTCGGCGGCCGTCATGGCCTCCTGCGCCATGGCCAAGATGACGCCCAACGACTCCAGCGGCCAGATCAGCTGCAACATCAAGATGATGAACGCGACCAGGGTGCCCGGCGTGAGAGCCTGTTGCCCCACGGCCAGGGCGCCGAGCAGCAGCACGACGACGAGGCTGATGTTGGGGATGATCTCGAGGAACGTCCAGAACCGCGAGGACAGCTTGACCTTCTCCATCGAGGTCTCGAAGAGGGTCTGGGTGCGCCGCGAGAAGTTCTCGTTGCTGTAGTCGCTGCGCCCGAACGACTTGATCACGCGGTAGCCCACGGCCGCCTCCTCGACGGAGGTGGCGACGTCGCCCTGCTGGTCCTGCACGCGTCGGGACACGACGACGTATCGTGCCTCGAAGCGCCGGCTGAGCCAGATGATGGGCGCCGCCGAGACGGCGACGACGAGGCCGAGCGGCCAGTACATCCGCAGCAGCACGATCGTCACGACGCTCAGCTGGATGATGTTGATGACGAGGAAGAGCAGCCCGAAACCCATGAACCGGCGGATCGCGCTCAGGTCGACCGTGACGCGGGACAGGAGTTGGCCGCTCTGCCACCGGCCGTGGAACTCCATGGGGAGCGCCTGCATGTGCCGGTAGAGGTCGTCACGGATTGCGGTCTCGAACCCCAGCACGGCGCGGGCCTGAACCCAGCGGCGGACCAGGACCAGTGCCGCCTCGGCGATCCCGAGCGCAAGAGCGAGCAACCCCAACGGCAGGATCGGCCCTGACTCGTGATCAGCGATGGGGCCGTCGATGATGGCCTTGGTGACCAGGGGGATCGACAAGCTGACGAAGACTCCGACGATCGCGGTGCCACCCATGATCGCCAATGCCCCGACGTAGGGCCGCAGGTAGCGTCGCAACCTCCACAGTGACCGCGTCCCGGCCTGGCGGCGGGGCGTACCTGGAAGATCTTGCTCGGCGGGTGTGTCGGTGCTCATCGGTTGGCGTCAGCCCCCTTGCCCTGCGCGAACGATCACACCCGCCACGTGCGGACACAACGGCCGGCGGATGTGTAAGTAGCACTCTAGCCTCTGCCTCTGACACCTATCAAACCGATAGAGGATCTGGTGCGGACCGCGACCAGGACTCTGCGACCGACAAAAACAGGTCGTTGGCTTCGGTTTCACCGATGGAGACGCGTACGCCGTCGCCCTGGAACGGCCGGACGCTGACACGGCGCAGGTCGCATGTCTGCGCGAAGTCGGTGGCCCGGTCGCCCAGGGGCAGCCAGACGAAGTTGCCCTGGGCGTCCGGGACGTCCCAACCCTGGTCGTGCAGCGCGGCCAAGACGCGCCCGCGCTCGACGACCAGGGCGCGGACCCGTTCCAGCAGGGCCTCCTCGGCGTCGAGAGAGGCGATGGCGGCGGCCTGCGCGATCTGGGAGACACCGAACGGCAGGGCGCACTTGCGGATGGCCTCTGCGAGCGCAGCCGGCCCGACGGCGTACCCGACGCGCAGTCCGGCGAGCCCGTAGGCTTTGGAGAACGTGCGAAGCACGATGACGTTGTCGCGTCCCTTGGCCAGCTCCAGACCGTCCGGGGTTTGCGGGTCGGTGCAGAACTCACGGTATGCCTCGTCGAGGGCGATGACCACGTGCCCGGGCACGGCGTCGACGAAGGCGGCGAGCTCGTCGCGATGGACCGCTGGGCCGGTCGGGTTGTTGGGTGTGCAGACCACCACAACCTTGGTGGCGTCGGTGATCGCTGCCAGCATGGCGTCGAGGTCGTGGCGGGCACCGTCCGACAGCGGCACCTGTACGCCGCGAGCTCCGGTCAGGCCCACGGCGATCGGGTAGGCCTCGAAGGACCGCCACGCGTAGACCACCTCGTCGGCCTCCGAGCACATCGCCTGCAACAAGTGGTAGAGCACCGCGACGGACCCCGCACCTGAGGCGATCCTGCCTGCGTCGACGCCGAGCCTGTCGGCCAGCACGGCATGCAGCTCACTGACGCCCATGTCGGGGTAGCGGTTCAGCGTCTGGGCTGCCTCTGCGGCCTTGGCGAGGACGCCGGGAAGGGGCGGGTAGGGGTTCTCGTTGCTCGACAGCTTGTATGACGCACGGCCGCCCACGGCCGGCGGCTTGCCCGCTTTGTAGGCGGGAATCGAGTCGAGGGCGGCCCGGGCGCGCGGTGACGTCATGTCGGGACACGATAACGACCGCCCTCCCCGCTGCGTAGGGTCTCCTCATGCCCACCACCCGTGACCCCCGACGGGGCTATGCGCTGGTCGCCGTCGGCGCGTCGCTGTTCGTCGTCAATGCGGGTGTCTCGCGGGTCATTCAGGGCGCCGGCGTCGACTCCATGACGTTGACGACCACTCGCTGCACTGGCACCGCCCTGGTGCTGCTGGCGATTGTCTTCGCCCGAGGCCAGCGGCTGCATCTGCCGCGCGGGTGGCGCGCAGTGGCCGTCGTCGTCGGCTTCGGCGTCACGGGGGTGGCGGCTGTCCAGTACCTCTACTTCATCGCGATCGACCGGCTGCCGGTGGGGATCGCGCTGCTGCTGGAGTTCACCGCGCCGGTGCTGGTCGCGCTGTTTGCGCGGTTCGTCTACCGCGAGGCGGTGCGCAACCGGATGTGGCTCGGGATCGCCTGCTCGCTCGGCGGGCTGGCCCTCGTCGCGCAGGTATGGGACGGTTTGGCCCTCGACGTCGTCGGTGTGATAAGCGGCTTGGGTGCGGCGGTGTCGTTGGCGACGTACTTCCTGCTGGGCGAACACAGCGTCAGCGCCGATCCCCCGCTGCACGTGCTGACCGAGGCCTTCATCGTGGCGGCCATCTTCTGGAACGTCGTCCAGCCGGTCACAAAGCTTTGGCAGACCGATCTGACCACCGCTCGCTCCCTCGGCGGCAGCCTCGAGCAGCTTCAGGCACCCGTCTGGGTGCTGCTGGCCTGGATGGTGCTGCTCGGGACCGTGGCGCCCTTCTTGTCGGAGCTGACCGCGCTCCGTCACCTGTCGGCCACCGAGGTCACGATCATCGGCATGCTCGAACCGGTCGGCGCCACCGTGCTCGGGTGGCTGTGGTTCCACGAAGATCTCACCCCCGCCCAGCTGCTCGGCATCGCGACAGTGCTCACCGGCATCGGCCTCGCCCAGACGGCCCGCATCCTGCCTCGCTCCGCCGAGACGCCCACCCTCGTCACCTGAGCCCTGATCGAGGCGCCAGGTATTCGGAGCGAGGCGCCAGTCATTCCGGCCGAAGCCAGTCATTCCGGCCGAAGCGCCAGGTATTCGGATCGAGGCGCCAGTTGTTCGGTCCATCGGCGCCGACTACCTGACTCCTCCGGCGCTCGGGGGGTGGTGGAGGGGTCACTGCCCGGGCGCAGCGGGCATGGCACGATCAACGCATGATGACCTGGCTGACCCGCATCATCACCAACGCCCTGGCCCTGGCCGCTGCGGCCTGGCTCTTCACCGGCATCCGCATCACGGGCGCGTCGGAGCAGGACCGGATCGTCACGCTGATCGTGATCGCGCTGCTCTTCGGCCTCGTCAACGTTTTCGTGCGGCCGATCGTGGCGTTCTTGTCCGTCCCGCTCTACCTGCTGACGCTCGGACTGTTCTTCTTCGTGGTGAACGCGTTGATGCTGCTGCTCACGAGCTGGGTCGCGGGACAGATCGACGTCGGGTTCCAGGTGCGGGGATTCTGGACAGCGGTCTTCGGCGCCATCGTGATCTCCATCGTGGGCTGGCTCGTCGGCCTCGTGCTTCCCAACCCGGAGCGCCGGTGAGCCTGCCGCCACCGCGTGATCCCCAAGCGCCGTACACGGTCGCAATCGTCTGCCTCGGCAACATCTGCCGGTCGCCGATGGCCCACGTCGTGCTGGCCGCCAAGCTCGCCGCCGCCGGCCTGGCCGAACGTGTGCACGTGACAAGTTCCGGCACCGGAGACTGGCATCTCGGCCAGGCCATGGACGAGCGTGCCGCCTCAACCCTGACCGGCCAGGGATACGACGCGACGGCCCACCGCGCCCGGCAGTTCGACGCCACCTGGTTCGCGGACCATGACCTCATCCTCGCCATGGACCAGGGTAACCAGCGCGACATCACCGCCCTCAGCCACGACGAGGAGGTCCTCGAGCGGGTCAGGATGTTCCGCTCCTTCGACCCGGAGGTTGGCGCCGAGCTCGACGTTCCGGACCCGTGGTACGGCGGACCGGGTGGTTTCGACGACGTGCTCGCCATCGTGGAGCGCACCACCACCGCGCTCGTCACCGAGCTGGCAGCACGACAGCCTGCCTCACGACCCAGCGGAGCCCGGCGACCCGACCGGTAACGTCGAAGCATGGCCCGGATGAGCACCATCGCGAGCCGTGTTGAACGCCTGCTGGGCACGTCAGTCGCGTCCACGACCCCGGTCGCGGGCGGCGATACCGGCGCCGCGACCCGCGTGCGCCTCAGCGACGGGAGGACCGCGTTCGTCAAGACGAGGGCCCGTGCGCCGGCGGACTTCTTCACCACTGAGGCTCGCGGGCTTCGGTGGCTGGCCGAGGCTGACCAAGGAGCGCCGGTGCCCAGCATCTACGCCGCTGCGCAGGACTGCTTGATCCTGGCCTGGATCGATCCCGGGCCGGCCACGACCGACGCTGCCGAGGCGTTCGGGCGCAGCCTGTCAGCCACGCACGCGGCCGGCGCGGAGAGCTTCGGCGCCGAGCAGGACGGCTACATCGGCACGGTGCCCCTGCTCAACCAGTCCACCGCGACATGGCCGGAGTTCTGGGCGACGCGGCGGGTCCTGCCCTATCTCAAGATCGCCCGGGACCGCCGGGCCATCAGCGAGTCGGACGCACAGGCGATCGAGCGGGCGATGGGCCGCGCCGACGAGCTCGCCGGAGTTTCAGAGCCACCGAGCCGACTGCACGGTGACCTGTGGGCGGGCAACATCGTATGGAGCGCGAGCGGTCCTGGCTATCTGGTCGATCCGGCCGCCCACGCCGGGCACCGCGAGACCGACCTCGCGATGCTCGCCCTCTTCGGGGCGCCGCATCTGGCCCGGATCCTCGCCGCCTATGACGAGGCGTCGCCCCTCGCACCTGGCTGGCGTGAGCGGATGCCCTTGCACCACTTGCATCCTCTGCTGGTGCACGCCGTCCTGTTCGGCGGCTCGTACGGCGTCCGCGCCGGGACTATCGCGCGGTCACTGCCGGGAGCGTGAAGGGCGGCACGCGGCGCGGCCCGGCCGACGGCAGGTGAGCGCCCCTCTCAGCCGCATCTCAGATCACCGTGGCAGTCTCGGCCTATGCGCATTCTGGTCGTGGACGACGACCGTGCCGTCCGCGACTCGTTACGCCGCTCGCTGGAGTTCAACGGCTATGACGTGGCGCTCGCCAACGACGGCGTCGAGGCGCTGGCGCGCATCAACGGGCTGGACCCCGACGCGCTGATCGTCGACGTCATGATGCCGCGCCTCGACGGAATCGAGACCACCAAGGCGCTTCGAGCCGCCGGCAACGACCTGCCCATCCTCGTGCTCACCGCGCGTGACTCGGTCGGCGACCGCGTCGACGGTCTCGACGCCGGCGCCGACGACTACCTGGCCAAGCCGTTCGCGCTCGAGGAGCTGCTGGCGCGCGTCCGGGCCATGCTCAGACGCCGTACGCTCGGGACGGACGTGGCCGAGGACGAGGGCCCGCTCGTCTTCGGTGATCTCACGATGAACCCGGTGACGCGCGAGGTCGAGCGCGCCGGTCGCCCGATCACGCTGACCCGCACGGAGTGGGACCTCCTCGAGCTGTTCATGCGGCGACCGAAACGGGTGCTGGAGCGGGCCTTCATCCTCGAGGAGGTGTGGGGCTACGACTTCCCCACGACCGCCAACTCACTGGAGGTGTACGTCGGCTACGTGCGGCGCAAGACCGAGGCGGAGGGGGAGTCGCGGCTGCTGCACACCGTGCGAGGTGTCGGTTACGTCCTGCGCGAGAGCCCTCCGTGAAACGAATGTCCATGGCTGCCCGGATCTCCCTCCTCGCAGCCTGCGCCGTTGGCCTCTCCGTCACGATGGCGAGTCTCGCGGCGTACGTGACGCTGCGCGCGCAGCTGCACGAGCGGCTCGACGAGTCTTTGCTTGAGCGCGTGCAGAGGGCCAGTGAGAACGGGCTGGTGGAAGAGGCGACGCTCAACAACTTCCCCTCCGAGTTCCTCGGGGCCTCAGACCTGCGGATCTTCCTCATCTACTCCGACGGCACAGTCGTCCCCAAGAAGCGGGCCGGCTGGCTGGCGCCCCCTTCCGCTGACGAGATCAGGGTTGCCGACGGCACGCTCGACCACACGCTGCGCAGCGTGTCGTACAACGGGGTGGATGGCCGGGCGGCAAGTGTCCACGCCAGTAGCGGCACCGCCCTGGTCTTCGTCCAGTCGTCGGAGTCCATCCAGCGCACCCTCGGGCGGATGGGCCTGGTGCTGCTGCTCGTCGGCGTCGGCGGGATCGTGTCGGCAGCGATCATCGGGCTCGCCGTGGCACGTTCGGCGCTGTTGCCGGTACGGCGGCTGAGCGCCGCTGCCGAGCATGTCGCCCGTACCAACGAGCTCTCCCCGATCGCCGTCACCGGTGACGACGAGCTGGCGAGTCTCGCCGCGTCCTTCAACGAGATGCTGGCATCGCTGGCGGCCTCCCGCGACCGCGAACGTCGACTGGTCGTCGACGCCGGCCACGAGCTACGTACGCCTCTCACCAGCCTGCGCACCAACCTGGAACTGCTGGCCCAGGCCGACCGCCGCGGTGGCCTCGGCCGCGAGCAGCGCGACGAGATCTTCGCCGACGCGACCGCGCAGGTCGAGGAGCTCTCCACCCTCGTCGGCGACCTCGTCGAGCTGGCCCGCGACGAGCCGCTCGACCGCACGCCAGAACCGCTCGACCTCGCCGACATCGTGTCGCGGGCGGTGGACCGGGTGAAGCGCCGCGGGCTCGGACTGACGTTCGACGTCTCGCTGTCATCGTGGTGGGTGCTGGGCGAGGCGCAGATCCTCGAGCGAGCCGTGACGAACCTGCTCGACAACGCCGCCAAGTGGAGTCCACCGCACGGCACCATCACGATACTGCTGGAGGAGGGCGCAATCACCGTGGCCGACGAGGGCACCGGGATCAACGACCCCGACCTGCCCATGATCTTCGAGCGGTTCTACCGCGCCCCGGACGCGCGCACCATGCCCGGGTCTGGCCTCGGCCTGTCGATCGTGCGCCAGGCCGCTGAACGCCACGGCGGAGGTGTACGGGCGGCCAACCGTGAGAGCCGGGGCGCCGTCTTCAGCATGTGGATGCCTGGACAGGTGAGCCCGGAAGGGCTCGCACCCGCCTCCTCGTAATCTCACAGCATCCTCTGAGGGCGATCTCAGAGGATGCTCAGACCCGCCAGGCACCATGGGCGCATGGACAACGACGCATTTCCCCCCAACTATCACGGTTACTCGCCTGGACCGAACCCACCCGGCTTCGGGCAGCCTCCCCCTTCGGCGGCACCGAGGCGGGGGGGACGCGTCGTTGCCGCCGCTGTCCTCGTCGGCGCGCTGGCCGGCGGAGCCGCCGGTGTGGGCGGCGCCGCCCTCTTCGACAACACGCGAGGGTCGGGGTCCACGTCGGCGCTGGACCCGCTGAAGCTCGGTACCGACACCAGCACGACGACCAACAGCAATGGGGCCAGCACCGCGGCGGCAGTCTCGGGCACGATCGAGGCCGCTGCCGCCAAGGCCCTGCCCTCCGTCGTCAAGATCTACGCCAGCGGCCAGGGCCAGAGCGGGTCCGGCTCCGGCATCATCCTCACTGACAGCGGCCAGATCCTCACCAACAACCACGTCGCGGAGCTTGGCGCCGGCGGAGGCAAACTCGCTGTCAGTTTCAACGACGGTATGTCGGCCAAGGCCCGGATCATCGGTCGTGACCCGTTCACCGATCTGGCGGTGATCCAGGCCGAGGGAGTGAGCGGGCTGACTCCGGCGACGCTGGGTGACTCGACCAACCTGATCGTCGGCCAGCAGGTTGTCGCCGTGGGCTCGCCCTTCGGGCTCGAGAGCACCGTCACCACCGGCATCGTCAGTGCCCTGAACCGGCCCGTCACGACGCAGGGTAACGCGGCCACCGACCCGGCGACCGTGTTCCCTGCCATCCAGACCGACGCCTCCATCAACCCGGGTAACTCCGGGGGCCCGCTCATCAATACCAGCGGACAGGTCGTCGGCATCAACTCGGCGATCCAGACCACGACCACCACGTCGACCCAGCAGGGTGGTTCGATCGGGCTCGGCTTCGCCATCCCGATCGACGACGCCATCCCGATCGTCCAGCAGCTGCGTAACGGCCAGGCCCCGACGCACGCACGGATCGGCGTCACGGTCGGCAATGCAAGCGACCGGGTCGGGCTGCCCAACGGCGCGCTCGTGGGGTCCGTCGACGCCGCAGCGGCCGGCGCAGCCGCGGGACTGCACCGCGGAGACGTGATCACGAAGGTCGACGACAACGTCATCTCCGACGCCGACTCCCTGGTGGCGATCGTGAGGTCCTACCGCCCCGGCGACAAGGTCACCCTGACCGTCACGTCGTCCACGCCCAACGGACAGTCGGTCGGTGCCGACCACACCGTCGACGTCACCCTCGGCTCCGACGCGCACTAGCGAACCACAGCCATCGACCACGACGGCGCCCTCCTGACCCGGGCGTCATGCGGTAAGGGGACGGCGAGGGGGCCCGCAGCAGCCATCTGCAGGCCCCCTCGCCGCGCCGCAGTACCGTTGCGAGCTAGCGGCCGAGAGCGCGGAAGAGGTGGCGGGCCTTCCAGGTCGTCTCGGCGAACTCCTCGTCGCAGGTGGAGCGAACGGTGATGCCGCCGCCGGTGCCAAGCGTGTAGACGCCGTCGCGGCAAACCAGCGTACGGATGACCACGCCCAGGTCGGCGCCGCCGTCATCGAGCAGCCAGCCGATCGCGCCGGAATAGACGCCGCGGGCGGTGGCCTCGACGTCGGCGATGATCTGCATCGTGCGCAGCTTGGGCGCGCCGGTCATCGACCCGCCGGGAAACAGTGCAGCCAGGGCTTCCAGCGTCGAGACGCCTGGCCGAAGTCGGCCGCCGATCGTGGTGACCAGCTGATGCACGGCAGGGTAGGACTCGACGTGCATCAGGTCCGTCACCCGCACGCTGCCGACGTCACAGACCCGGGACATGTCGTTGCGCAGCAGGTCGACGATCATCAGGTTCTCGCCGAGGAACTTCGGCTCCGCCCGGAGCCTCTCGGCGGCGGCCATATCCTCCGCGGGGTCCGGGTGTCGCGAAGTGGTGCCCTTGATCGGGCGGGTCTCGATCGTCCGGTCGGCGCGGATGGTCGCGAACCGCTCTGGTGAGCTGCTCAGCACCTGGGTGCCCGCGTGGCTGACCATCGCGGCATAGGGCGCGGGACTCAGCCGCCTAAGCCGCCGATACGTGTCGACCGGGTCCGCACGAGACGCGATCGCGGTGCGAAACGTCAGGTTGGTCTCGTAGGAGTTGCCGAGCCTGAGCTGCGTCTGTACGGCGGCGAAGGCGGCCGCGAACTCGTCTCGTCCGTACGTCGACGTGATCTCGGCACCCGTTGGCCTCGCGGGGTCGGGCGGCTTCGGTGTCTGGCGCAGAAGCTCGTACAGCTCGGCGTACCACTGGGCGCTCGACTCGGGCGGACCGACGGCATAGACGCGCCGGCGGCCGTGGTCGAAGGCCACCCGCCGGCTGGCCCGCAGCCAGCACGCGTCGAGCGAGCGGGGGTCACTGTCGAGGCGGGCCGGCAGGTCCGGTCGGGCGCCGTAGCCGAAGAAGCCCACCCATCCCGTGGACCGCAGGCCGGTGGAGAGCTCCGCGCCGACGTGGCCGAGCGCCGAGAAGATGTCATCACCGACGCGCTTGGCGCGGCCGTTCGAGTGCGCCAGCACTGACCTGGAGGCGGCGTGGAACGTCAGGCTGAGCTCGTGCGGTTCGAGCCAGCCGACATACGTCATCCGGCCCGACCACGGCCGCGACCCCGAACCGTCGAGCCAGAACGACCGGGAACGGCCGGCCACATGGGCGACGAAGAAGTCCTCGGGATCGACCCACGGCCACCCGCGGGCGCTCATGCGAACGCCAAGAAGTTGCGGACCAGTGCCGCGCCCTGCTCGCTGAGCACGGACTCGGGATGAAACTGCACGCCGTGCAGCGCTCGGCTGACGTGCTGCACACCCATCACGACGCGACCCGCCGGGCCGTCGCACCACGCGGTCGCGACGAGCGAGTCCGGTACGCCGGTGGCAGCCTGCGAGTGGTAACGCACCACGGGAAACCTCTGTGGGAGCGCCGTGAACAGCCCCTTGCCGGTGTGGGTCACCGTGGAGATCTCACCATGCGCGGGCTCGACCAGCTCGACGACGCCACCCAGCTCATGCACCATGCCTTGCATGCCGAGACACACGCCGAGCACCGGTACGCCGCTGCAGGCGATCACCTCCCGACCAAGCTCGAAGTCGCGAGGGTCCGCCACGGTTCCGGGCCCGGGTGACAGCACCAGGTGGGAGTAGCCTCGGCGCCACCCACCTCGCGCCGCCGGGTCGTCGTGTTGCATCACGTCGGGTACGTCACCGGCCACCGAGGCGATGAGATGCACCAGGTTGAAGGTATAGGAGTCGTGGTGGTCGATCACGAGGACGCGAGGCATAGCGGCCTCACTCGCCGAGCACAGCGAGCATCAGCTCCCGGACGAGGTCGAAACCGTTCTCGGTGAGGATCGACTCCGCATGGAACTGCACGCCCCGGTAGCGCGGGCCCCGAAGCGCGTGCACGTCGCCCGTCCGCGGGTCGGTGTCGACGGTGACATCGTGCGGCAGCGGGTCGCCGGCGCCGACCCGGGCGACGAACGTGTTGTAGAAGCCGACGTTCTCCTCGCGGTCCAGCACCGCGACGCTGGTCTGGGTGCCCTGGAAGACGATGTCCTTGTAGGTCAGCTCCAGCCCGAGCGATCCGCACAGCACCTGGTGGCCCAGACAGACCGCCAGGAAGGGTTTCCGCATTGCCAGCAGGTCGTCGACCGCTGACCGCACCGCCTTGATCTTCGCGTCCTCGAGGTCGCGAGGGTCGCCAGGACCGGGGCCGACGACGACGACATCGGCGGCGTCGAAGGCGCCAGGTGCGTAGTCGTGGTGCCGCACCGTTTCGCTCGTCATGCCGAGCACGCCCAACACATGGCGCAGCATGGTCACGAAGTCGTCCTCGCCGTCCAGCACAATGGCGTGCCTGCCCTGCAGCCCGGCCGTGGGTTCGACGTCGGACTGGTCGTTGAGCCAGAACCGACTGAGCCGGTCGTTGCGTCGGCCGAGCGATCTGAGCACGTCCTCGTCGCGGGCCAGCGCAGAGACCTCGTCAGACGACGCCACGGGGGCAGCCACGAGCCCGAAGGCGGTCAAGATGCCGCCGGCTTTCGCGTGCGTCTCAGCCACCTCGTATTGCGGCTCGGAGTCCCGGACGAGGGTCGCACCGACCGTGACCCGCAGCTCCCCGTCGAGGCTCACATCCGCTGCCCGCAAGAGGATCGGGGCGTCAGCTGTGACGTCACCCCGCTCGTCTCGACCAAGCAGGGCCAGCACTGCGCCGTAGTAACCGCGGCCCTCGGTCTCGTACTTCCTGATGAGTCTGCAGGCGTTCTCCACCGGGCTCCCGGTCACGGTGGCCGCGAACATCGACGAACGCAGCACGTCTCGCACGTCCTTGTGGGTGCGTCCCGCGAGCAGATACTCGGTGTGGATGAGGTGGGTCATCGGCTTGAGGAAGGGACCGAGGATCTGACCGCCCTCACTGCAGATGTCACACATCATCTTCAGCTCCTCGTCGACCACCATGAAGAGCTCGTAGATCTCCTTCTCGTCGGCCAGGAAGTCCAGCAGCTTGGCCTTGCGCTCGACCGGTCCACCGACGCCGCCGACGCGGAACGTGCCACTGATCGGGTTCATCGAGACGTCGCCACCATGCACACTGATGTGCCGCTCCGGACTGGCTCCGATGAGGTAGCGGTCACCGGTGAAGACGAGGAACGTCCAATACGCGCCCCGCTCGCGGTCCAGCAGCCGGCGAAAGACGGTCAGTGCCGCAGAGGTGTCCCAGTCGGCGATCGTGGCACGGTAGCTTCGGCTCACGACGAGGTTCGCGCCCTCACCGTTGCCGATCTCGTCGTCGATGACGCGGGCGACCAGGTCGGCGTACTCGTCGTCGTCGATGTCGAACCCGCGCTCACCGAAGTTCTCGATCGTGGTGTCGGGTAGTAGTGCCAGCAGCGCTTCGGTCGACAGCTCGGCCTGGATGGCGATCTCGATGCTCGTCAGCGGCGTCTTGTCGTCGTGGGCCTCGAACCCGCGCTCGCGGATCTGCGCATAGGGGATGCACAGCAGCCGGTCGAACGACCGCCCGGGCTCGGGCACACCGTCGTCCACGGGTATGTCGCTGAGCCACTCGTGGTCGACGCGGTCGCCGCCCAGCAGCTGGACGGTGTCGGCGCCCGCAAAGCGCAGCAGTGCATAGGCGGGGCAGGACAACACGTCGTCGAGAACGCTCATGTGGAACCGATCAGTGGTCGAGCCGGAAGGAGTGCCTGGAAGCGGGAACGGTACCGGCACGCCGGTGACCGTCAGCGGTCACGGCCGCCATCGTTCGCTGGTTCCGACCACGTCGAGCTGTCGGGTGGCGCGGGTCAGCACGACGTAGAGCGTGCGAACCCCCGCGTCGGACTCCGCAACGATCTCGTCCGGTTCGACCACGACGATGCCGTCGAACTCGAGGCCCTTGGTGTCGAGCGCCTCGAGAACCGGGATCCGGACCCGGTCGCGCTCGCCGACCCAGCCGTCGACCCGCTCGCGCCAGCCGACGGGGACGACGACGCCGACCGTGCCGTCGACCAGGTCACCGAGATGCCGGGTGACGTCACGGACGGTGTCGGCGAGGTCGGGCGGCTCGACCTGCCGCAACCGCGGGTCGACCCCGGTGCGACGTACGGCTACCGGCAGGTCTGCCCCGGGAATCGCGGCCCTGGCCAGGTCGGCGGCCAGGTCGAAGATCTCGGCCGAGTTGCGGTAGTTGGTCGAGAGCCGGAAACCGGTTTCGTCCTTGTCCCCGAGCGCCGCGACTCGGGCGGCGGCAGCCTCCTCGGGCAGCGGCCACGAGCTCTGGGCGGCGTCGCCCACGATCGTCCAGCTCGCCTGCCTCCCGCGGCGCCCGAGCATCCTCCACTGCATAGGTGACAGGTCCTGGGCCTCGTCGACCAGCACGTGCGCGTAGCCGTCGTCGTCGATCGAACCGATCGGCCGTGCGCCGGAGCGGATCGATTCTGGGGCACCGGCCCAGCGTTGGTCCATCGTCGACAGCTCGGGGACCAGGTCGTCGTAGAGGTCCTCGAGCGGGTCGTGGTCGGGCTCGGGATCGGGTGGCTCCCCGAGCAGGTAGCGCAGCTCGTCGAGCAGTGGGACGTCCTCGACAGTGAACTCGTCGGCTGCCAGCGACTCAACCAGCCCGTCGGCCTCCAGCGGGCTCAGCACCGTACCGGCGTCGCGCTGAAGGCGCTCGCGGTCGGCCAGCCAGTCCAGCACGTCGACCGCGTCGACAACCGGCCACCAGGCCTGCGCGAAGTCGTTGAACTCCCGGGTCCCGAGCATGGTGCGAGCGAACTCGTCCCTGCCTCGCTCGAGCGCCCGCTCCCCGGAAACCTGCGCCCACAGCACCTCGATGAGCTCGTCCGGGACGCGCGGCGCGACCTGGTTGCGGCGCTGCCCGGTCCGAAACAGCAGCCGGCGCAGCTCCCTCAGCTGTGCCGGGCCCAGGGTCAGCACGTCGTCGCGGTAGAAGATGCGAAACGACGTGGGGGCGTCCGGGACAGCTCCCCGCGCCGTACGGGCGAGGATCGCTCGCATCCGCGCCGACCCCTTGATCGCGGCGACGGCGGGAACGTCGTGGCGGGACGCCCTGATGCCGTCGACCACCTCTCCCAGCGCGCGCAGCGACACGCTGGTCTCACCGAGGGAGGGCAGCACCCGCTCGATGTAGGACATGAAGACGGCGTTGGGCCCGACCACGAGGACACCGCCACCCTCGTAGCGGCGGCGGTCGGTGTAGAGCAGGTAGGCCGCCCGGTGCAGCGCGACGACGGTCTTGCCGGTCCCGGGTCCCCCGGCGATCGAGGTAACCCCCTTCTGCGGAGCCCGAATCGCGTCGTCCTGCTCCTTCTGGATGGTAGCGACGACCGAGTGCATCGTCCGGTCCCGCGACCTCGACAGCGAGGCGATGAGCGCGCCCTCGCCGACGACCACCATGTCCTCGGGGGCGTGCCTCGCGTCGAGCAGGTCGTCTTGGAGACCGACGACACGATCGGCGACCGACTGCAGCACCCGGCGGCGTACGACCCCGAGCGGATCCTGGGCCGTCGCCTGGTAGAAAACGGACGCCGCGGGCGCCCGCCAGTCGATCAGCAGAACCTCACGGTCGGCATCGCGCAGTCCGAGACGGCCGATGTAGCGGGCCTCCGCGTCGACGGTGTCGAGCCGGCCGAAGACGAGCCCCTCGTGTGCCGCGTCCAGCGAAGCGAGCCGCTTTGCCGCCTGGAAGACGATCGCGTCACGCTCGACGAGGCCGCCCTCGTTGCCGAGCCGAGCCCGGGCGTGACCGTCGGCCGAGAGGGCCTGGGCGGACTCCGTGGCGGCCTGCCGCCGGGTGTAGATCCGGTCGACGACCGACTGCTCGCGCTCGATCTCCTGCTCGAGGACCTGGTCTGGCTCGCCGGCGGGCTCGGTGATGGCTGCTGACACGTGCGCGCTTTCGTCTCTTCCGGGTTTGGTGAACGAACCATCTTCGCACAACGCGCCTCGTCGGGCGCACCTCCCTCTGACGAGACCGCTACCAGGGTCCTCGGATGGAGCTGTGCCCACGGAGCAGGTTCCTGGCGATCGTGCGGCGCTGGATCTCGTCGGTCCCCTCGTAGATCCGCAGCAACCGCAGCTCGCGGTACCACCGCTCGAGCGGCAGCTCCCGCGTGTAGCCCATGCCGCCATGGATCTGCAGCATCCGGTCGACGATCTCGTTGGCCTTGATCCCGCCATAGAGCTTGGCGATGGACTGGGCCTGACGCGAGTCCATCT
Source organism: Propionibacteriales bacterium (assembly GCA_038238115.1). Taxonomy (GTDB): domain Bacteria; phylum Actinomycetota; class Actinomycetes; order Propionibacteriales; family Nocardioidaceae; genus JBBRYB01. Next base: position 240,381 of record JBBRYB010000001.1, read on the forward strand.
GCTGGTCGACCTGCCAGGCGGCGCTGATAACCAGCCAGCGCAGCGCCTCGATCTCCACGGCGGAGTCGGCGATCATCCACTGGATCGCCTGCCGGTCCGCCAGTGGCGCTCCGAACGTGACCCGGTTGCGGGCCTGCTCGATCGCCATCTCAACCATCCGCTCGCAGGCACCGAGCGCACGGGCCGGCAGCAGATAGCGGCCCTGCCCGATCCAGCGCATGGCGAGGGTGAAGCCCTGCCCGACCTCACCGAGAACGGCGGAGGGAGGCACCCGCACGTCGGAGAATGACAGCGTCGCCGGCCCCCACTCACCCATCGTGTCGATCGGCGAGGACGTCCAGCCGCGGTCACGGTCGACGAGGAAGCACGTGACACCGCCGTCGGCACCCTTGTCCTTGTCGGTGACGGCGAACACCATGCAGTAGTCGGCTTCGTGGCCACCGGTGATGAACGTCTTCTCGCCGTTGATCACCCACTCGTCGCCGTCGAGGCGCGCCGACGAGCGGATCGCCTTGGCGTCGGAGCCGGCACCAGGCTCGGTGATCGCGAAGCAGCTGCTGAGCTTGCCCTCGATGGTCGGCACGAGGTACCGCTCGCGCTGAGAGGCGTCAGCGTCATACAAGATGTTGTCAGCGTTTCCACCGAACTTGAACGGCACGAACGACCGCCCGAGCTCGGACTCGACCAGGGCCGCCATCACCGCGCCGAGACCCATACCGCCGTACTCCTCCGGCGTCAGGACACCCCAGAACCCCGACTGGCGTGCCTTGTCCTGCAGAGCGTGCAGCTGGTCGGCGGGCAGGCCAGGCTCTCCTGCGCGCTCGCGACGCAGCACGTCGGGCTCGAGCGCCATCACCTCCCGCTCCACGAACGTGCGGACCCAGTCGCGGACCGACCGTTCGGTGTCGCTGAGCGAAAGCTCCATCAGGTCCTCACCATCTGCATTTTGACCGGGTACGGCGCGAAGACCTCGTCCTCGCGCACCCCCGTGTCGCGCCACCCGGCGCGCTCGTAGAATCTCTTGGCTCGATGGTTGTCCACCAGCACCCAAAGGTACGTCGCCTGAGCACCCTGCGCGGCCAGTTCCGCCAATGCCTCAGAGTGGATGCGCTGAGCCCGTCCGGTGCCCCACCAGGCTGGCACGACGCCGAAATGGCGTAGCCAGCCGTCCGCCACGGCGGCGTACCCGATCGGCACGCCAGCCGACTGGTCGATGAGGACGGTCATCCCGGGCTCCTCGAACACGAGGCACCACCGGGCAAGCACGTCGGAGTCAGGAAAGGCGATGTCGGGCGCGAACACGTGCGCCAACGCGGCGATGGAGGCTTGCTTCTCCATGTCGAACAAGACGCCCACGTCGTCGAGACAGGCGCGCCGGATCACCGCCCCACGGTATCTCGCCCGACCCGAGCCGCTGCGCGCCCGCGACCCGACCTCGCGCCGCGACCCGGCCCCGCGCCGCCCGCCTCGCCCGCTTCACCCCGACCCGCCTCGCGTTTCCCATGTGCACATGGCAGACGGACACCCGCCACGGCAGATCTGCCATGTCCACACTGCACACGCAGTGTGGACATGGCAAACGCAGAGAGGGGTGGGTAGGGCAGGCTGGGAGGGTGAGCGACGGCGTCAGCCTCAAGTCGGTGGCCGGTCGGGGCGTACTCGCCGCGGCGGTGCTGGGTTCCGGGATGGCGCTGCTCGACGGCACGGTGGTCAACGTGGCGCTCCGCAGCATCGGGCGCGACCTGAGTGCGAGCCTGCCGGAGCTGCAGTGGATCACCAACGGCTACCTGCTTGCACTGGCGTCGCTCATCCTGATCGGCGGCTCGCTCGGGGACCGGTTCGGGCGCCGGCGCGTCTTCGAGATCGGGGTCACCTGGTTCGCCGCCGCCTCTTTAGTCTGTGGTGTCGCGCAGACCCCGACTCAGCTGATCGCGGCCCGGGTCCTGCAAGGTGTGGGCGCTGCCTTGCTGACCCCGGGCAGCCTGGCGATGATCCAGGGGGCGTTCCGCCCGGCCGACCGGGCGCGTGCCATCGGGTCGTGGTCCGGGCTCGGCGGTATCGCCGCGGCAATCGGCCCGTTCGTCGGCGGCTGGCTGGTGCAGTACGCCAGCTGGCGGTGGGTCTTCCTGCTCAACCTGCCGCTCGCCATCGCCACCGTGGTGATCTCCCGGCGTACCGTGCCGGAGACCCGCGACCCCGAGGCGGCGCGCGGGTTCGACAGTCTCGGTGCCGCTTTGGGCACTCTTGCGCTGGCCGGCGTTACGTTCGCCCTCATCGAGCGATCGAGCCTCAGCACCCCTGTCGTCAGCCTCAGCGCAGCGGTCGGAGTGGTCAGCGCAATCGGGTTTGTGCTCGTCGAACAGCGGTCCCACCATCCGATGATGCCGACGGACATGTTCCGGTCGCGACAGTTCAGCGCTGCGAACGGTATGACGCTGCTCGTCTACTCCGCGCTGGGCGGTGTCATCTTCTTCCTCGTCCTGGAGCTGCAGACCGTGACCGGCTACGGGCCACTGGCGGCTGGACTGGCGACGCTGCCGATCACGATCGCGATGCTGCTGCTCGCCTCGCGCGGCGGCGCGTTGGCGGCCCGGATCGGGCCTAGGCTGCCGATGTCACTCGGACCTGTCGTGTGCAGTGTCGGCATTGCCCTGCTCACGGCTGTGGGCGCGGATGCCAGCTACTGGTGGGACGTCTTCCCGGGCGTTACGGTGTTCGCCCTGGGTCTGTGCCTGCTGGTGGCACCGCTCACCTCGACAGTGCTAGCCGCGGCTCCCGACCGCCATGCCGGCGTCGCGAGCGGGGTCAACAACGCCGTCGCCCGAGCCGGTTCGCTTCTCGCCGTGGCCGCGCTTCCGACTGTTGTCGGCCTGAGCGGATCCGACTACAACCGCCCCGATGTCTTCGCGGCGGGATACAGGCAGGCCATGTGGATCTGCGTCGTGCTCCTCGTGCTCGGCGGTGGCGTCGCCTGGCTTCTCATCCGTAACCCCGTCCTCGAGACCCAAGATCAACGCACCTGACCGTGGACCGAGCATCGCGCGACCCAGCCGCGCGGCACCACCTGCACGACCATCCGACGCCGGCACCACGGGCAGTAGCGGGGTGGCTCCAGCGTGCGCAGCGCCCGACAGCGCGCATGATCATCCCCAGCAAGCTGCCCTCCACAGTGATCGCAGTACCCAGCCGAGGGCTCAACTTCTCCCGCAGAGAAGCCACCCCGTCCCCCCGAGAGGTCAGCTCCTCCCCCCGAAACGCCAGCTCCTCCGGCCGAGAGGCCAGCTCCTCCGGCCGAGGGCTCAACTTCTCCCGCAGAGGAGCCACCCGGCCCCCCCGAGACGCCAGCTCCTCCGGCCGAGTGGCCAATTCCCGCCACCGAGGGGTCAAGCTCCCCCGCCGAGGGGTCACGCTCCCCCGCCAAAGGGTCGGCTGTTCCGGGCGGCGCCCCGCCCTCGCCGACACGCTCGCCACGCCCGGACCTGGCAGGAGGCGTCGGCGCTTTCATAGCGTCCTCGAGAGTTCCTTGATCGGCATGTGCAGATCGGCGAGCAGCGCCAGGTCCTCGTCGGGATCACGCCCGAGGGTGGTGAGGTAGTTGCCGACGATGACCGCGTTGACGCCACCCAGCAGACCGTCGCGCGTGCCGAGCTCGCCCAGGGTCAACTCACGCCCGCCCGCATAGCGCAAGATCGTGCGTGGCATGGCCAGCCTAAACGCGGCCACGGTGCGCAGCGCGTCGCCGGCGTCCATCACCGGCATGTCACCAAACGGCGTACCGGGTCGAGGGTTGAGGAAGTTGAGCGGCACCTCATGGGGGTCGAGCGCCGCGAGCTGGGCCGCAAGCTCGCCACGCTGCTCGATCGACTCGCCCATGCCGACGAGTCCGCCGCAGCACAGCTCCATCCCGGCCTCGCGTACCATTTCGCAGGTTCGCCACCGCTCCTCGAACGTATGCGTCGTGACGACCTCCGCGAAGTAGCTGCGGGCCGCCTCGAGGTTGTGGTTGTAGCGGTGCACGCCCATTGTGACGAGCTGGTCGACGTGCTCCTGCGTCAGCATGCCCAGTGAGCAGGCGATGTTGATGTCCACCTCGGCCCGGATCGCCTCAATGCCGAGCCGGACCTGGTCGAGCAGTCGCTGGTCCGGCCCGCGTACGGCGGCGACGATGCAGAACTCCGACGCACCAGTCGCAGCGGTCTGCCTGGCCGCCTCGACCAACTCGGGAATGTCGAGCCAGACCGCCCGCACCGGAGACATGAACTGGCCCGACTGGGAGCAGAAGTGGCAGTCCTCGGGGCAGCCGCCGGTCTTGAGCGACACGATGCCTTCGACCTCGACCTCCGGACCGCACCACCTCAGGCGCACCTGGTGCGCGAGTTCGAGCAGGTCGGGCAGCGCCGAGTCCCGGAGGCGCAGCACACCGACGACATGCCGCTCGTCGAGCCCCCGCCCCGACTCGAGGACCTGGCTGCGCGCTGCGTCGAGGATCTCATCGGCGTCGGTCACCAAGGCAATCTATCGCTCCACCGGTAGCCTCGGCTCACCATGCCGCGCGCCGATGCTCCCGCAGGCCTCCCGCAGGGTTCGACCGTCGAGCCTATGCTGGCCGACGACCGGGCCCATGTTTGGCATCCCTATGGCTCGATGACGTCGCCAAGTCCCAACACCCTTATCACGGGTGCGGCCGGCGTGCGGCTCACCACGGGCGACGGCGAGGAGCTGATCGACGCGATGGCGTCGTGGTGGTGCGCGATCCATGGCTATCGTCACCCGAGGCTCGACGACGCCGTACGACGGCAGACCGAGTCGATGTCGCACGTGATGTTCGGAGGTCTCACCCACGAGCCCGCCGTCAGGCTCGCCCGCACGCTGGTGAGGCTGACGCCCGAGCCGCTTCGGCACGTCTTCTTCGCCGACTCCGGGTCGGTCAGCGTCGAGGTGGCCCTGAAGATGGCCTTGCAGTACCAGCGCGGCCGGGGGCGGCCGCGGCGAACTCGGATGCTGGCGCTGCGCGGTGGCTACCACGGAGACACCCTTGGAGCGATGAGCGTCTGCGACCCGGTCGGGGGCATGCACGCCATGTTCACCGGCGCGCTGCCACAGCAGGTCTTCGCACCGCGACCTCCCGCCGGCATCGACAGCGACGTCTCCGCTTGGGCGGCGGCGACCCGGGCGCTGGTCGACGAGCATGCCGACGAACTGGCGGCGATCATCTGCGAACCGGTGCTACAGGGCGCCGGAGGTATGCACGTCTTCCCTCCGGCGTGCCTGAACGCGCTGCGGGAACTCGCCGATGAGCACGATGTGCTGTTGATCCTCGACGAGATCGCGACCGGATTCGGGCGCACAGGCACGCTCTTTGCCGCTGAGCAGGCGCCTGTGGCGCCGGACATCATGTGCGTCGGCAAGGCGCTGACCGGCGGCTACCTGACCTTGGCGGCGACGCTGTGCACATCCGCAGTGGCACACGGCGTGGGCGAGAGCGACTCCGGTGTCTTGATGCACGGCCCGACGTTCATGGCCAACCCGTTGGCTTGCGCGGTGGCCTCAGCCAGTGTCGCGCTGCTCGAGGAGGGCCGGTGGCGCGACGACGTATGCCGGATCGAGCAGGTCCTGCGCGACCGCCTCGAGCCGGCCCGGCAGATCGGGGGCGTCACAGACGTCCGGGTCGTGGGCGCGGTCGGCGTCATCCAGCTCGACCGGCCCGTCGACACCGCGGCAGCGTCGGCCGCCGCGCGAGCGCTCGGGGTTTGGATCCGCCCGTTCCGCGACCTCATCTACACGATGCCGCCGTACGTCATCGACAACGACGACCTCGCCACCGTCTGCGCTGCCATGACCGCAGCAGCGAAGGCTTGACCAGCCATGGATAGGGCCGCCATCCGGCCGGTCCAGCTCGCTGTCCTGGCTCCCGCCGGGTCGATGCTCTCCATACCGACGCTCACCGCACAGCACTCACTCGTCCGTTTCGGGCAGTTGGCGGCGGCTGCGTGAGGTGCGTCATCGTTACCGGCACCAGCACAGGGGTCGGCAAGACCGTCGCCACCGCCGCGATGGCACGAGCCTCGCTCGACGCCGGTCTCCGGGTTGCCGTGGTCAAGCCGGCGCAGACGGGCGCGAGCAGCGGCGAGCCCAGTGACGCCGCGACAGTCTCGCGGCTTGCAGGCTGCGCTGACATCGCCGAGCTCGTCACACTCGACGAGCCTCTGGCCCCCGACACGGCAGCGCGGCTGCGTGGCATCGACCTCCCGAGTGCCGCCGAGCTCGCCCAAGGCGTCGTCGCCGTCGGCATCGGCTTTGACGTCGTGTACGTCGAGGGGGCCGGTGGCGTGGCGGTCCGCCTCGACACCAGGGGCGGCACGATCGCCACCGTCGGGGCGGAGCTCGCGCGGCTCGGCCACGACGTGGAGTTCGTCATCGTGACAAGCCTCGCCCTCGGCACGCTCAACCACACGGAGCTCACCGTGCAGGCCCTGCGCCGAGCCGGACAATGTGTAAGTGGTCTGGTACTGGGCGACGTACCCGCACTGCTGGGCTTGGCGGAGCGGCAGAATCTCGTCGAGCTCCCCCGCGTCACGGGCGTGCCGGTGTGGGGTGCCATCCCACACGGCGTCGGAGACTGGCCGCCCGCCCAGTTCCAAGCCAGCTGCGGCGGGTGGCTGTCGTCCAGCGCAACGATCCGGCAGAAGCCGTTGTGATATGGAGGCGTTCGTTGTCAAGGGGCATGGCCAGGCGCCGCCTCTGGAGTGAGGGGGGTGGTTACGCCCATCACTGCCAGGGACCAGCACCAGGCGGCCAGGTCGCGGGTGATCGCGACGTTGGTGATGACGCGACGCTGTTGCGGTGGTCGAACTTCCCCCCGGCATCTAGGCGGTGCTTTGGTCACCGCGATCGCGGGCGGCGGCTCGTGAGTCTGTGCCAGTCGCCGAGCTCGACCGCGAGCACGAACCCGGTCGACGTGGCTGACACCAACCAAACACCGACACATGGTCACGAGTAGGAGGGCATGCCCCACTCAGGTCATGGGTGTCACTTCATACCGTCTCGCCAGCTGAGCGTCTCGCCGGCTAAGCATTTCGACGTGTCGCTCGGCTGGGGAGTCGCTCAGCGGTAGGCGCTGTCGGGCAGGTCCGCGAGCAGCGAGCTAACCACCGGCGCGGCATCGTGGGCTCCCGACGAACCGTTCTCGACGACGACGGCGAACGCGATGTCGCCGCGGTAGCCGATCAGCCAGGCGTTGGTACCGGTGTGCGGCCCGGCCGCAAACTCGGCTGTGCCGGTCTTGGCGTAGACCGGGAGCCCGGACAGGTCGACGGACGTGCCCGTGCCCTCGGTGACGACGAGCCGCATCATGCTCTGGAGCTTGCCGACGAGGCTGGGATCGAGCTCGGCGACGAGGTGTCCCGGCAGGTCACCGGGAAGCAGCGTCGGCGTGCGGGACACCCCCGAGTCGACAGCAGCAGCCAGCATCGCCATCATCAGTGGGCTTGCCTCGACCTTGCCCTGGCCGATCATGTCCGCGGCGCGCGTGACGAGGTCGTCGTCGGCCGGCGCCGATCCACTGAATGCGTCCAGCCCGATATTCCACCTCGCGCCGATGCCGAACTGGCGACCGGTGTCGGCAAGGTCCTTGCCACTGATCAGGTGTGCCCGGTCGACCATCGTGGTGTTGCACGATGCCGCGAACGCCTGGGCGAATGTCGGGTCGGCTCCCACGATGGAGGTGTCATAGTTCTTGAACCGCTTGCCGTCGACGACTGTCGTGTCGGGGCATGTGACCCGGCTGCCAGGCTGCACGACCGCCTGCTGCATCAGCGTCGCCGCGCTGACCACTTTGAACGTCGAGCCCGGAGCGTAGTGGCCGATGAAGGCGGTGTTGTAGGACGTCGGGCCGGGGGCGTTGGCCGCGGCCAGCACTTCGCCCGTGCTCGCCTTCACCACCACGAGGGCGGTCGTGTCAGTGGCAGGCGACACCGCATTCTCGGCGGCACTTTGGATGTCGAGGTCGAGCGACGTCTGGAGCGGTGTCCCCGGCTCGGGTTTTCGCGCCAGCACCGGGTTGAGGACGTCTCCGGTCGCCTTCTCGACCAGGTCGATCGTGACGCCCGGAGTGCCGGCGAGCGTCCGCTGGTAGGCGCGCTGCAGCCCCGACACCCCGACCTCGTCGGTCGGGAGCACATAGGGCCCGGCGCCCTTGAGAGTGTCCGCGGTCGCGAGCCCGACCGTGCCAAGAACAGCACGGCCCCACTCGGCCGTCGGTGCGAGCGAGCGCTCCGCGGTGTCGGTGACGACGCCCGGCACCTTGAGCAGGAGATCGCGCAGCGGTCGGTAGTCCTGTCGGCGCAGGTCGATCACAGGGACGAACCAGGTCGGCTCGGAGGCTGCCACCCGGTCCCGCAGCTGCGAGGTGTCGACCTTGAGCAGCCCGCCGAGCTGGGCATAGGTGTCGGGCCGCACCTTGCCCGCGACCACCCCGACCCGCACGATCGCCCGCTCCGGCGTCAGGGCCACCCCGCTGCGATCGAGGATCGGGGCGCGCGGAGGGACCACGCGATGGCGTACCAGTGTCGTGACCTCGGTGAGGTCGGGGTTGAACGTGCCCGGGGTCCATTCCACCAGCCACTGGCCCTGGTTGAGTCGGGACTTGATCAGCGTCGAGTAGGACCACTGACCGACGCCTGCCAACTGATGCGTGACCGCGGCGTGCTCTTGACAGGTGTCATCGCCGCACTCGAGGTCACCGGTCGGCTTGACGCTGGTCTGGGTGATGCCGAGCTCGGCCACCTGGGCCGCGATGTCGTGGGCGGCCACACCCGGCTGGTCGACCATGCCGCGGAAGTTCGCGGCGTCCGGTTCGGGCCACGCGGCGGCGAACTCCCTGATCACGTCGCCACCCGAGATCTCCGTGACCGTGCTGCTCGGGGGCGTCGTACCTCCACCGGTGCAGCCGGTGACGAGCAGCGCCCCCGCAGCGGCGGCTAGCCGCACTCGACGACGCGCCGCCCGCGCCCGGTGGCATGCGGCGGCAGCTTCGGTACCCCTCGTCACTTCGTGGCAACCCTTGTCGCTTCGCGGCAACCCTCGTCGCCTCGTCGGACCGCCAGCCTAGTTGCTCGTGCCGACACAACCGTCACATGATTTTGCGCACGGCCCGCAGGGGCAGCACCCGGAGCGCGAGCCCGAGCGGTTTCCATGGCCAGCTGGGGACGGTCGCGGCGGCCGGTTCACGCTCGATGGCCTCGACCAGGGCCCGGCAACCGGTCGCGCTGTCGACCTGGAACGGCGTCCTGGCGGCACGCGCGGTCATCTCGGATTCGATGTAGCCGGGGAACACGGTAGTCACTTTGATGGGGAGGGGGCTGCCGACCAGGTCGGAGCGGATGCCTTCCGCAAGCGACGCCACAAAGGCCTTACTTGCCGCGTACGTCGTCATGGCGCCACGACAACCGCGGCGTGCCGACACCGACGACACCACCACCAGGTGCCCGGCGCCGGCTGCACGGAAGATCTCCATCGCCGCCTCGCACTGGGCCAAAGCACCGATCACGTTCGTCTCGGCCGTCTGTTTGTTGGCTGCGAAGTATCCCGTCCCGACCGAGGCACCCTTGCCGAGTCCCGCATTGACGATCACCCGGTCGACCCCGCCCAGCTCGTGATCGAAGGCTGCGAAGACCCGAAACACGGCAGCGTAGTCGGTTACGTCGAGAGGCTTGACCACCACTGTGACATCGCGATGTGTGGACTCCAGCTCTGCCTTGAGCGCGTCGAGCCGCTCGGCCCGCCGGGCGCAGAGCGCGAGCCGGTGGCCCTTCGCGGCATACAACCGGGCCATGCCCTGCCCGAGACCGGAGCTGGCACCCGTAATGAGGATCGTTCTGCGCACCGGAGGAGCCCTTTCCACGAGTCGACGTCAGAGTCACAGCATTTCACCGGCCCCACCCGTCGGATCACGCGCAGACTCAGCGGGCGGCGACGGTAGACACCACGCGGGCCCGGATGTCAGGGTCCGCCCAGTCCCGCGCCGTGATGACCAGGCGTCGTACGGCGGCCAGCAGCAGCGGCAGCGCGAGGATCAAAGCCCATGTCGGGTCGCTGGCCTGTGCAGTCACACCGAACATCACGCCCGTGAGCGTGGACGTCAGCGCAAGCCAGGCGGAGTAGCCGAGCATCACGAAGGGCGGTGCGGGAGTGCCCCGCGCCGAGCGCAGCTCGACGGCGTAGGGGTGGCGCACCGACCACTGCATCGAACGCGCGACGACCTGCAGGGACACGACCGCGACGGTAACCCCGAGCGCTGTGGCCTCGGCGGAGTTGGGCAGGCCACGGGCCCGGACGCCGGCCACCAGCAGCATCAGCAGCGTCGCGACGAGCAGCACCTCGAGCAGGACCCAGACGCGGGCGACGAAGGCCAGCTGCGGGTCGACTGGTTCGCTGTCGCGCCACAGCGCCCCGACACCGTCCAGGCACCACGCGTTGATGCCGAAGAGCAGGGCGCCGCCCGCAGCGACGAGGCCGGGCAGGATCGGGAGCATCTCCCATGGCAGCGCCCCGGCAGCTGCCACCATCCCGGGCAGCATCGCGAGGAAGATCAGACCGCGACGCAGCGGAACCGACCTCCAGACGCTGGCCCGGTCCGTGCGCACGAGTGCGGCAAGCTCACTGCGGGGCATGGCCCGGGGGGCGAAGGCCCTGGCCTCGGCGCGTGCCTCATCGCGTGATGTTCGTCGGGACACGGCATGGGCGGCGCCGGCCCCGAGTGCGACGGCCAGCGCGCCTGCGGAAAGGGTCGCGGCAATCCCCAGACACCAGGTCAACCAGTGTTGGTCCAGCGGTGCCAGGGTGGCGATAACTACCCAGACGGTCGGGCTGGCGTCGAAGACGGCGCCGAGCCGATTCGTCGCCACCAGCGCGGCGCCTCCCAGCCCGAGCACGGCATACGTCGAACGGACGACGGCGATGCCGTGCGGGCCTCGCCGCACCCACTCGACACACCACGCCAGCGCCTGTGCCACCGCCGTCGCGGCCGCGAGCCAGCTGAGCGTCATCAGCTGCACGAAGAGCAGGTGGTGAGTCCCTGCGACGTACGCCGTCACGGCGAGCAGTGACCACGCCTGGAGCACCCAGGCGATGTTCAGCGGCGCCAGCAGCAGAGCGCCAAGGTGGTCAGTGGTCGGGCTGACGGGAAACGCGACCGCCTGGTCGGCGGCCATGAGCTCGCGTCCGCCGCCGGTGCCGACGATGGCGAGGGTCGTCGTGAGCAAGAAGGCGAGGTATGCCGTGGGAAGCAGGATGAGCAGGTCGCCCGCCTTCGATGACGTGGTGGCGCCGGGGCCGAACGCTGGGGCCGCGGCCGCGGCGACTGTCAACACCACGAAGAACCCGATCGCGCTTGCGGCGGCTCGACGACGACGGCCGCGCAGGTCCGCCAGGCGGAACTGCAGAAGCGGCGCCACGTCGCTGACGGCGCGGCGCCACTCGGACAGGCGGATGGTCACGAGTGAGGCATTCAGGCGAGCAGGGCTCGGTAGGTCTGCGCGCCCTCGTCGCCACGCAGCTGGCCGGCCGGGCGGGCGCCGACGACGAGTCCTCCTCGCAAGATCACTGCCTCGTCGCACGCCTGCATGGCGAGGTCGAGCAGGTGCGTCGACACGAGCACGGCCGCACCACGAGCCCGGGCCGAGGCCACGACCTGCAGCGTGGCTTCGACACCCAACGGGTCCACACCGTCGAAGGGCTCGTCGAGGAGCAGTACGTCGGGCAGGTGGAAGGCGGCCAGCACGACGGACAACCGGCGGCCCATGCCGTGGCTGAAGCCGGACGTGAGCCGGTGCGCAGCGCCACCCAGGTCGAAGCGGTCGAGCAGGCTGCGGGCGTCGTCCTCCCACCTGCTGTCGAGCCGGCGAAGCCGCGCCGACAGCTGCAGGTGCTCCCAGGGCGTTGCTCGCGGCACGAGGCCGCCGACGTCGGGGCAGTAACCGATGGCGCGTTTGGCCGCCAGTGCCGAGCGCCGTACATCGATCCCGCATACCCGCACATCTCCCGCGGTCGCGGGTGTGACGCCGGCAACGACGCGCATCGTTGTGGACTTGCCTGCACCGTTGCGGCCCAGAAGCGCCGTCGAGCCGCCACTGCGGACGGCCAGGTCCAGGTGACGCACCGCCTCGACGGCACCAAAGCGCACCTGGAGAGCCCTGATGTCGACCGAGGGGTGTGTCACCGAACCAGTGTGCCTCCCTGGCCGGCGCCTTGTGCAATGGCCAGCAAACTCGCATCCGTTCAGTTGCGCTGTGCGGCCAAACGGGTGAGGGCTGGCAGATTTGGCTCGGAGCTTTACGTCGTGTGAGATGGTCTGACAGTCACGGTGGCGGCAGGCCACCTCGGGGACGGGATGGGAACCATGAAGAAGACCCTGGCGATCGCTTCGCTGGCGTTGCTGGCTGCCTCGTTGACGTCATGCGGAAGCGGCGGCGATAGCGGCGGGAGCAGCAACAGCGGGAGCAGCAGCGCCGCCGGCTACTGTGACCTTTTGAAGTCGGCAAAGGCCGACTTCGGTGGCGCCGACTTCACGGGTATGACGCAGCCCCAGTTCGACGACATAACCAGCCGCATCAGCGACATCGAGGCGGTGGCTCCCGACGCCGTCAAGGACGACTGGGCAACGCTTGGCGACGGGCTCGGCCAGTTCGAGACGATTCTCAACGACGCCGGCATCTCGATCACCGACCTACAGAAGATCAGCCAGACCAACCAGCTGCCCGACGGTGTCGATCTGCAGAAGATCCAGGAGCTCGGCACGAAGATGCAGCAGTTCACCAAGAACTCCAACCTGGACGCGGCCAGCGAGGCAATCACCCAGAGCGCGAAGAGTGAGTGTGGCATTGAGATGGGCAACAGCACAGCGACCCCGTCGGCCACCCCCTCCAGCTGAGCAGGTGGTATGAAGGCCAGGTGAAGAAACCCCTGGCCCTGGCATCGGCCGTTCTCGCCCTGACCGTGATCTCGGCCTGCTCTGGCAGCGGTGGGTCGAGTTCCAGCGGCGCCGGCGCCACGACCACTCCTGCGGCGTCCACGTCCTCGTCAGCTGATGCGGCCGGCTACTGCGACCAGTTGCAGGCCGTCCAGAACGAGATCAGCGCGCTGTCGGCGACGTCGCTCAGCGACGACCAGTTCTCCCAGATCGTGACGGAGTTCGACGGCCTCTCGAAGTCGGCGCCTGCGGGTGTCGCCGAGTCCTGGACGACCCTGCACGACTCCCTCGCCGAGCTGCAGGGAATCGTCCATGACGCCGGTCTGACGATGGGTGACCTCAGTGCGGTTGCCGCAGGTCAAGCCCCACCGGGGATGAGCCAGGCAGAGCTGAAGGACCTCACGACGAAGCTGCAGACCTACTATTCGAGCAACGACGCCTCGGCTGCCTCCACCAAGATCGAGGCCAGCGCCAAGGCCGACTGCGGCATCGACCTGGCCGCCTCAGCCTCGCCGAGCTCGTCTTCCGGTGGAGGCGTCAGCACCGCGCCGTCCGCGTCGACGCCGGCGAGCTGAGGCAAGGCAGCGCGTGTGTTGGCCGGGGCGCTGCTGGTCCGGGCGCGGGTGATCCGGCCGCTGGCGGTGGCCTGCGCGTTGCTAGCGGCGGTGTCGTGCACTGCTTCTCAGACCCCCACCCCGTCAGCCACTGGGCAGCCGGCGACGCGTGACCAGGCTCGGTTTGACGCCACCTTGGTCCAGCAACGACCTGACGAGGGCACCCGCCGGATCGCCGCCGAGCTGACCAACCGGGGTTCCTCCTCGGTGACAGTGGAGAGCGTCGCCTTGGACTCGCCAGGGTTCCAGCCGCTGCCTGCGACGTCGAAGGACACCACCTTCGCGGTGAACCAGACGATCGACTTGACGATGCAGTACGGTGAGCCGCGCTGCACCGGCTCGGCCGCGAACCGCGCCGCAGGCTTCACCGTCGTACTCGCCGACGGCAGCAGGCTGAAGCTCCCGCTCGATCGTGCGGGTCAGGCCTGGCTCGACCGCCTGCATGACGACGAGTGCGCCCTGAAGCGGGTCACCGACATCGCCTCGCTGTCCTTCGGCGCCGACTTCTCTCGCGTCGTGGTCGACGGCGAGCGCTACCTGCACGGCGAGCTGCTCGTACGCCGCCCGGCCGACGCCGACGCGAGGGGCACCCGCCGCGACACCCTGGTGATCGACAGCTTCGCCGGGAGCGTGCTGCTGCACCTGGGCGCCGCACCAGACGCTCCTCGGCTGCCGGTCGAGCTCGCGCCCGGCTCCGACGTGTTGAGGGTCCCGATCCTGATCGGCTCGTCGAACCGGTGCGACTCGCATGCTCTCGGGGGGAGCACGCAGACCTTCCTCCTCAGCGTCTATGTGCGCACGCCCGGAGGCGGCGAGCATCGCGTGATCATGGTCCCCGACCACGCCCTGCAGGTAAAGACGCTCGCGCTGATCCACGATATCTGCCGCTGACCATCCGGTTCGGCTACCGCCTGGTCTGCCACCGCCCTCGCCAACCGGCCCAGGGCGAGGCGCTCGGTGACGCCTGGACGGAAGCCCCAGCGAGCTCCCCACCCGCATCCCAGTGAGTGGACCGTTCGGCAACTCCGCAGTGTCGCACCGCCAGACCCGCCGACACGCCGCACAAACCGGGCCGTGGATGGCGTCTCGGCGTTAGAGGGCTTCGGCAGCGATGGTGGTGGACTCCCCGTGGCCTGGGTGGACGACGGTGTCGCCAGGCAAGGTCAGCAGCCTCGACCGGATGCTCGCCACGATCGTGTCGTAGTCGGAGAAGCTCCGTCCGGTCGCGCCTGGCCCGCCGTGGAACAACGTGTCACCCGTGAAGACGGCGCCCAGCTCGACGGCATACAGGCACACGGCCCCTGGGGCATGGCCGGGTGTGTGCAACACCTCCAGCACCGTGCCACCGACGCTGATCTGGCTGCCGTCGGACAGTGGCGCGTCGGGGGCGAGGTCAGGGTGGGTCAGCTGCCACAGCGGCGCGTCATCGGGATGCAGCAGGATCGGCGCGCCGACCGCCGTCGCAAGCTGTGGGGCGACTCGCACGTGGTCGTCGTGGGCATGCGTACAGACGATCGCCACCACGCGACGCCCCGCGACGACGGCGCGGATCCCATCGACGCTGTGGGGCGCGTCGATGACCACGCATTCGTCGTCGTCGCCGACCACCCAGACGTTGTTGTCCACATCGAACGTCTCACCGTCGAGCGTGAACGTGCCGCTGGTGACCGCGTGGTCGATCCGCACGGTGCTCACAGCACCACGACCGACCGCAGCACGTCCCCGGCGTGCATCTTGTCGAAGGCCGCCTCGACGTCGCCAATGCCGATCGTCTCGGTGACGAACGCGTCGAGCGGCAGCCGCCCCTGGAGGTAAAGGTCGATCAGCATCGGGAAGTCGCGGCTCGGCAGGCAGTCGCCGTACCACGACGACTTCAGCGAGCCGCCCCGCCCGAAGACGTCCACCAACGGCAGCTCGAGCCGCATGTCGGGGGTGGGTACGCCGACGAGCACCAACGTGCCTGCCACGTCGCGCGCGTAGAACGCCTGCTTCCACGTCTCGGACCGACCGACCGCGTCGATGACCACGTCGGCGCCGAACCCGTCGGTGAAACCCCGCACCGCCTCGACGACGTCGGCCTCGGCACCGTTGACGGTGTGGGTCGCGCCCAGCTCCTTGGCCTTGTCGAGCTTGCGGGGGTCGATGTCGACGGCGATGATCGTCGCCGCACCGGCGAGCCTCGAGCCGGCGACAGCGGCGGCACCCACGCCGCCGCAGCCGATCACGGCGACCGAGTCCCCGCGTCCCACCCCACCGGTGTAGATGGCGGCGCCCAGACCCGCCATCACGCCACAGCCGAGCAGCCCGGCCGCCGTTGCCGGCGCAGCCGCGTCGACCTTCGTGCACTGTCCCGCATGCACCAGGGTCTTGTCGGCGAAGGCACCGATGCCGAGTGCGGGCGACAGCTCGGTGCCGTCCTCGAGCGTCATGTGCTGCGCCGCGTTGTGGGTGTTGAAGCAGTACCAGGGCCTGCCGCGCCGGCACGCCCGGCAGTGGCCGCACACCGCGCGCCAGTTCAGGATCACGAAGTCACCAGCGGCGACGTCGGTGACACCATCGCCGACCGCTTCGACCACGCCAGCCGCCTCGTGGCCCAGCAGATACGGGAAGTCGTCGCCGATGCCGCCCTCGCGGTAGTGCAGGTCGGTGTGGCAGACACCGCACGCCTGGACGTCGACGACGGCCTCGCCCGGACCGGGGTCGGGGATGACGACCCCGGCCAGCTCGACCGGCTTCCCCTTCGCGCGGGCGATGACTCCCTGGACGTTCTGCGGCATACCAAGATCCCTCGATGTCGGAGTACGAACGCGGACGACGACCGGCGAGGGCGTCTAGGTCGCGCCTAGGTCACGTCGTCGTCAACCCAGTCGAGCGTCTTTGTGACGGCCTTCTTCCAGTTGCGGTACTGCCGCTCGCGCTCGTCGGAGTCCATCGAGGGGGACCAGCGCTTGTCCTCGCCCCAGTTCTGTCGCAGCTCGTCCTCGTCGGCCCAGTAGCCGACGGCGAGGCCGGCGGCGTAGGCGGCTCCAAGCGCGGTCGTCTCCGCCACCTTGGGCCGAACCACCTCGACGTCCAAGATGTCGGCCTGGAACTGCATGAGCGCCTCGTTGACGACCATGCCGCCGTCGACCTTGAGCTCCTTCAGCGGCACACCGGAGTCGGCGTCCATCGCGTCCAGAACCTCCCTCGTCTGGAAGGCGGTCGCCTCCAAGACGGCGCGAGCGATGTGTCCCTTGTTGACGAATCGGGTGAGCCCGACGAGCGCACCGCGAGCATCCGAGCGCCAGTGCGGGGCGAACAGACCCGAGAACGCCGGCACGAAGTAGGCGCCCCCGTTGTCGTCGACGGTCGTGGCCAGCTCCTCGATCTCGGGAGCCGAGGAGATGATGCCGAGGTTGTCGCGCATCCACTGCACCAGGGACCCAGTGACGGCGATCGAGCCCTCGAGGGCGTAGATCGGCTTCCTGTCGCCGATCTTGTAACAGACGGTCGTGAGCAGGCCGTTCTCGCTCGGCACCTGCTCCTCGCCGGTGTTGAGCAACATGAAGTTGCCGGTCCCGTAGGTGTTCTTCGCCGTACCGACCTCGAAGCACACCTGCCCGAATGTCGCCGCCTGCTGGTCGCCGAGGATGCCGGCGATCGGCGTGCCCTTGAGGATTCCTGGCTGGCACTCGCCGTAGGTCTCCGACGAGGACCTGATCTCCGGCAGCATCGACATCGGGATCCGCATCTCGCCGGCGATCTCGGAGTCCCACTGCAGCGTCGAAAGATCCATCAGCATCGTCCGGCTGGCGTTCGTGACATCGGTGATGTGCATGCCGCCGTCGGTGCCGCCGGTCAGGTTCCACAGCACCCACGCGTCGGTGTTGCCGAACAGCAGGTCGCCAGCCTCGGCCTTCTCCTGGGCGCCGTCGACGTTGTCGAGGATCCAGCGGACCTTGGGGCCGGAGAAGTATGTCGCGAGCGGCAGCCCCACCTTGGCCTTGTAGCGGTCGTTACCGCCGCCGAGAGCGGCGAACTCGTCGCAGATCTTCTGCGTGCGGGTGTCCTGCCAGACGATGGCGTTGTGGATGGGCTGGCCAGTGTTCTTGTCCCAGACCATCGCCGTCTCGCGCTGGTTGGTGATGCCGACCGCGTCGATACTGGAAGCGCTCAGGTTGGCCTTGCCAAGAGCACCCCCGATCACCTCGCGGGTGTTGTTCCAGATCTCGTTGCCGTCGTGCTCGACCCAACCGGCGCGCGGGAAGATCTGCTCGTGCTCCAGCTGGTCGACGGACACGATCGACCCCGACTTGTCGAAGACGATGCACCGCGTGCTCGTGGTGCCTTGGTCGATTGCAGCGATGTACTGGGCCATGACGCTCCCTTCGTTCCCCTCGCGGCCCGCCCGCGAGCACACGTAATCTGCGCGCTCCGGGTGCCGAACGGGCGTGGGAGGGCGGGTAAAAAAAAGCGGCACCCACCTGAACGCTATCCCAGGCGCCGCTGATGTTGTAGCGTGGCGCTTCCGCCTAGTCAACACCGAATGCGGGTGCCCAAGTCCGCCCCAGCGCAGGAGGGTTCACACATGAGCGATGTCACGCCGCTACGAAATGGCAGTGGGCTGAAGCGTCTCGGCGGTACGTGGGGGGAGGCGCTTGCGGAGTTCCTCGGCACGTTCGTGCTCATCGCCTTCGGCGATGGCGTGGTGGCGATGGCGGTGGCCGGCCTCCCCGGCTCTGGCCGCACGATGGACCCCACCACGATCTTCCTCGGGGCAGGCGACTGGCTGCTGATCACCTGGGGCTGGGCCCTTGCCGTCGCCTTCGCCGTCTATGTGGCCGGCGGTGTCAGCGGCGCCCACATCAATCCCGCCGTGACGCTGGCCTTCGCGGTGCGGCGCAAGTTCCCCTGGAACAAGGTCGGCCCCTACGTGATCGCCCAGATGCTCGGCGCCTTCGTCGGGGCCGCGCTGGTCTTCCTCGTCTACCACGACGCCATCAACGCGTTCAACACCGCAGCCGGGGCTACCAAGGACTCAGCCGACGGTATTGCGACGTTCTCGATCTTCGCCACCTTCCCGGCCCCGTACTTCGACGGCAGCTGGATCGGGCCGCTGATCGACCAGATCGTCGGCACCGGCTTCCTGGTGATGTTCGTGGTCGCGGTGATCGACCTGCGCAATGCCGCCGTGAAGGCGAACCTCGGCCCGCTGATCATCGGCCTCATTGTCGCCGCGATCGGCATGTCCTACGGCGCCAACGCCGGATACGCGATCAACCCCGCGCGCGACTTCGGCCCGAGGGTGTTCGCCTGGTTAGCCGGCTGGGGTGATGTTGCGTTGCCTGGCAGCGTGGCCGGCTCATTCAGCTGGTACTTCTGGGTCCCGATCGTCGGACCGCTGATCGGCGGGGTGATAGGCGTGCTGTTG
Organism: Propionibacteriales bacterium; assembly: GCA_038238115.1. Classification (GTDB taxonomy): domain Bacteria; phylum Actinomycetota; class Actinomycetes; order Propionibacteriales; family Nocardioidaceae; genus JBBRYB01. The sequence continues at coordinate 259,372 of JBBRYB010000001.1, forward strand.
TACGACGGGTTCATTGGTGACGTGCTCCACGCCCGCGGACTGGAGCTCGAGCCCCAGGGACAGACCCGAGAGTCCGTGTCGGAAGACACCGTGCGCAAGGAGCCAGAAGGCACTGCGGCCGAGGAGTAAGGCGGCTCGCCTCCGACGGGATGGGTCGGCAGGGTGAGGCCGGCGGTGATGACAGGATTCGGCTCCAAGAAGAGGTGCGAGACATGACCGGTTCGGCGCGGCTTGGGCCGGTCGAGCGTCAGCAAGCGTGGCAACGCCTAAGCGTCGAGCAGTTCGACGTCCTCGTGATCGGCGGCGGGGTTACCGGATCGGGTGCGGCTCTCGATGCCACGACACGCGGGCTGTCCGTGGCCCTCGTGGAGGCACGTGACTTCGCGTCCGGCACGTCGTCTCGCTCGTCCAAGCTCTTCCACGGCGGGCTGCGCTATCTCGAGCAGTTCAACTTCGGTCTTGTTCGCGAGGCGCTGCGCGAGCGCGAGCTGATGCTCACGCGTATCGCGCCACACCTGGTCAAGCCGGTGTCGTTCCTTTACCCGCTTACCCACCATGTCTGGGAGCGGCCCTATGTCACGGCCGGGATGACGCTGTACGACAACATGGGCGGTGCCCGCTCGGTTCCCCGCCACCGCCACTTCACACGAGGAGGCGCCCTGCGCAAGGCACCCGCGCTCAAGCGGAGTGCGCTGACCGGTGCGCTGATGTACTACGACGCGCTGGCCGACGACGCCCGCCACACGCTGATGGTGGCGCGCACGGCCGCCACCTACGGTGCGACCGTGCTCAGCTCCGCCGAAGTCGTGAAGCTGAACCGTGAGGGCGAACGGGTCGTCGGTGCCCGGGTGCGAGACGTCGAGACGGGTCACGAGGTCGACGTCAAGGCCTCGGTGGTGGTCAACTGCACCGGCGTGTGGACCGACGACATCCAGACCCTCGCCGGAGGGCGCGGCCGCTTCCACGTCCGCGCGTCAAAGGGCGTCCACATCGTGGTCCCGCGCGACCGGATCAACTCCGAGACCGGGCTCATCTTGCGCACAGAGAAGTCAGTCCTGTTCGTCATCCCGTGGGACACGCACTGGATCGTCGGCACCACCGACACCGACTGGACGCTGCACAAGGCCCACCCGGCGGCCAGCCGTGTCGACATCGACTACATCTTGACGCACGTCAACGCCGTCCTGTCGACTCCACTGACCCATGACGACATCCAGGGTGTCTATGCGGGGCTGCGTCCGCTGCTGTCTGGGGAGAACGAGTCCACGTCGCAGCTGTCGCGCGAACACGCGGTCGCGCGGCCGCAGCCGGGCCTGATCTCGATCGCCGGCGGCAAGTACACCACCTACCGGGTGATGGCTGCCGACGCTATCGACGCGGCGCTCGAGGACGTCAGCGGGGGCGCGCCACCCAGCGTCACCGAGCACATCCCGCTGCTCGGCGCCGAGGGTTACCACGCGATGGTCAACCAGGTCGACCGGTTGGCGTCCAAGGTCGGCATCCCTGTCTGGCGGCTGCGGCGCCTGCTCGACCGCTACGGCTCCCTCACCGACGAACTGCTGTCCCTCACCAACGACGACCCAAGCCTGCTCGAACCGCTCGACGGGGCAGAGGCATACCTGCGCATCGAGATCGCGTACGCCGCCAGTCACGAAGGCGCCCTGCATCTCGATGACGTGTTGGCCCGGCGGACCCGAATCTCGATCGAGACACCGGACCGGGGCACCGCCTCCGCTCAGGCGGCAGCACTCCTGGTCGCGCCCTTCCTGGGCTGGGACGAGGAGCGGATCGCCAACGAAGTGCAGGCCTATTCGGACCGGGTGGAGGCCGAGCGGCGCTCGCAGACCGAACAGGACGACCGGGCCGCCGACGCGGCCAGGATCGCCGCCCCCGACACCCGTGCGGTGGCGGTGGGACGAGCCCTCGACTGAGTCGTGCGGTCACAGACCGATTGCCGCGCGAGCGCGCGCGAGCACGGGTCCGGCTCGCGCAGCCGCCCGCTCGGCTCCCGCGTCGAGATGGGCCTGGAGCACGCCCGGATCGGCCATGAGCGCAGCGTGCCTGCGCTGGATCGGCTCGAGCACGTGCACGACCTCATCGGCGCACGCTGCCTTGAGCGCGCCGTACGACCCGAACTGGTCGGCCAACTGCTGCGGCTCGCCGTCCACGAGGGCGGCGATGATGTCGAGCAGGTTGGACACCCCGGGCTTGCTTGCCGGGTCGTAGCGCACCTCAAAACCCGAGTCGGTGACGGCTCGGTTGATCTTGCGGTGAATGGTGTCGGGTGCGTCGAGCATCCGGATGACACCGGCGGCCGCGTCCGGCGCCGACTTGCTCATCTTGACGAGCGGGTTGGCCAGGTCCGCGATGCGCCCCGCCGCCGCCGCCGGAGCTAGAGTCGGGATGACAAACGTCTCGCCGTACAGGCGGTTGAAGCGCACCGCCAGGTCGCGGCACAGCTCGACATGCTGGTCCTGGTCGCCACCGACGGGGACGCTGTCGGCGTCGTACAGCAAGATGTCGGCCGCCATCAGGCAGGGATAGGTGAACAGGCTCGCCCGGGTTCCGGGCCGGCCGCTCTTCTCCTTGAACTGGACCATCCTGCCCAGCTCACCGACGTGGGCAGTCGACTCCAGCAGGTAGGAGAGCTCGACGTGTGCGGGTACGCGGGACTGGACGAAGACGGTCGAGCGCTCCGGGCTCAGGCCAGCGGCCAGAAGCAACGCTCCCGTCTCGGTCGTGAGCCGCCGTAGGCGATCGGGGTCATGCTGTGTGGTCAGGGCATGCAGGTCTGCCGAGAAGAAGAAGCCCTCTCTGCCCTGGCTTGCGCTGGACCTGTCCTGACCGGCCACAAATCTTTTCAGCGCGCCGAGATAGTTACCGAGGGTCAGTGAGCCGCTGGGGGTGATGCCGGACACGACGCGTGTCCCGGCTGTCGAGGCGCCCGGCACTGAGGGGCGCGAGAGCAGGGTCGACGTTTTGGCTGAGCTGTCCATGATGCGGTGTCCTTTGGTCATGCCCTCCATGGACGCCGGCGCCGACCTGCGAAGAACACACCAGGAAACCGCGAAGCCGTCCACGTGAGGACGGCTTGAGCTGAGAGTGACTCGACGGGCCGTCCGTCAGGACGGCCGCCACCGGCGAGGCAGTCGAAGAGTCATCCGGCGATCGTACCCTCCGCGCGTGGTGGTGCGTCAGTAGTGCTTGTGCGGCTGCTCGGGCGCTTGCTTTGCGGCCTCGCGCTGGTCGGTAGCGCCGGGCTGGCTGCCATCGGGTTGGCTGGCGCCAGGTTGGGTAGCGCCGGGTCTGAACGCTCCACTTCGGCGCTTCGCGCGCTTCCTGGCGCTCAGGTACTGGCCCTCGTGCTCGAAGCTGACGTCGACGGACTCGAAGTCCTTGGTGCGTTGCGCCGAGGCATAGTCGGCGTAGGCACGCTGGTCGGCGTGGGTGAGGTCGACATTGTCCGTGAAAGGTGTGAGCAACGCCCGCGGGAAGAGCCGGTGGGCCTTGACGACGTTGATCTCGACGCCGAAGACCACAATCAACGCGGCGAGATAGATGTAGGCGATCATGCCCAGCACGATGGCGAAGAGCCCGTTGGTGATGCTCGAGTTGTTGACCACGTGGCCGACGTACACATATCCGGTGAGCTGAAGACCCTGCCAGAGAATGGCTGTCGTGAAGGCGCCGGGCACCGCGCGCCGCAAGGAGTGCGCATGGGTGGTGGCCAGCCGGAAAAGCAGGATGAAGACCCCCGCATTGACGAACACCGAGGCAACCATGAGCAGAAGTTTCAGCCCCGCGCCGATGTTTGTGCCCAGGGCGTCGGCGTCACTGCCGAGCGTGGAGATGAACGTCGTAACCAAGATTCCCAGCCCTGCGGTCGCGAGCAGCAACAGGCTGCGCACCCTTGCCATGACCGGGTTGGGCCGCTTGTTGCGGGGCACGGCCCAGGCGATGTTCATCGCGTTCTGGGTGGCCTGTGCAACACCGAGAGCGCCGTACAGGGCACCGAGCGCACCGACCACCACGGCGGTTCCGCTGCCCTGCAAGCCTTCCGGGCGGGAGAGCTGGTCGCCGATGACCGGGAACTGGCCGAGCGCCCCCTGCAAGATGTTGTCCTGGAGGCTGGGGTTCCCCTGGAGCACGAAGCCGAGGATCGACGAGGCCATCAGCAGTAACGGGAAGATGGACAAGAACGCGTAGTACGTGATCAGCGCGGCGAGGTAGTTCCCCTGGTCGTCGGTGAACTTGTAGACGACGGCGATCGGGAATCCCGCCCAGGTGTGGCGGCGCTGGAAGCGGTCGAGCCGCTCAGACCACGACATCGCCCCTCCTGCCCTCCCTGTTGGACCGAGCACGAGGTGACGTGCTATCCGGTAAGAGAGCACTAGTGAAGCACGCCGCGGGCTGGTGACCTGCTGTTCGGCGTCCTGACCCGGTCGCGTGCAGGCATGCGTCGGGCAACCCCGGGTACTGCGCGGCCACCTGCCCCTACGCCTGAGGTGGTCCTCTGTGATCGACACAGTGGTCTTCGACGTCGACGGGACGCTCGTGGACACGAACTACCAGCACGCGATCGCCTGGTTCCGCGCCTTCCGTCGGGTCGGGATGGCGCCGCCCCTGTGGCGGATTCATCGCGCGGTCGGTATGGGTGGTGACCAGCTCGTGGCGGCTGTCGCGGGAAGTGAGGCAGAGGACCGCCATGGCGACGAGCTGCGCAACGCCTGGGCCGACGAGTATGAGACTTTCCTGCCCGAAGTGCACCCTTTCGAGGGCGCGCAGGAACTGCTCGAGGAGGTACGCCGACGAGGGCTTCATCTGGTGCTGGCCAGCTCGGGTCAGCGCGACCACGTCGAACATTATCTGGATCTCCTCGACGGCCGCCGACTCGCGGACGCCTGGACCACGTCGGAGGACGCCGAGCACACGAAACCCGCTCCCGATTTGGTCGAGACGGCGATGCGCAAGGTCGACGGTCGGCACGCCGCCATGATCGGCGACTCCACCTGGGACGCCGAGGCGGCCGGCCGGGCCGGTCTGCCGACGTACGCTGTGCGGACGGGCGGCTTCTCGGTCGACGAGCTTCGCGACGCCGGCGCCCGCCGAGTCTACGAGTCCCTGCCCGAGCTGCAGGGCGACCTGGATGCCGTGGTCACGCAGGAATAGGCGGCTTTCACGGCGGTGACGTCGGAGCTCGCGCCCTCAGCCCTGGCGCATGGCCCCCCAGCCGTGCCAGCTGTCGATCGCGATCCAGGCGCTCAGCCGGCGGCGGTCGCGGTTCGGATAGGGGTTGCCGGAGTAGTGCCTGGAGAGCCGGTCGATGTCGGAGAGGTCCTCGTCGTCCACCAGGTCCACGACCCGGCCCTGCACGCTCACATGGGTGTACCAGCCGTCCTCGGCGAGTGCGGTGAGGCTCACACGCGGATCGGCGCGAAGGTGGTCGAGCCGTTTGCGGCCTTCGTCCATGTTGACCAGGATGCGGTCGTCCTCGTACAGGTACCACGTGGCGACGGACACGGGCTGGCCGTCGGCGCGCAGGGTCGTGATTACTGCGGGGTTGGGGCGCGCCAGCATCTGCTTGGCGTCGTCGGGCAGCGGCGGCTGGGCCATGGCGGTGCCTCCTTGGAGTGACAGCCCTTACAGTGACACGCGGCGTCGCCCGCACGCGACTCCGGGCGGTCGTCCGTCTGGAAGTGGGCGAACGTGCGAGGGTGGCGCCCCGCGCTGGGATCCTGTCCGCGAGCGGCCCGCTCGCGGGATGGATCAGTGAGCGAGGGTGGCCGCGACGTTGTCGGGGTCGAGGAGGCCGACGAGCTCGACCACGTCGGCGATGGAGTCGACCACGCGCGTTGCGCGGTAGGGAAAGCGCTCGACTTGGCGGGCGGCCGTCGACCCGGTGAGCACCAGGATCGTGCGCAGCCCGGCCTCCAGACCGGAGACCACGTCGGTGTCCATCCGGTCTCCGACCATCACCGTCGTCTCGGAGTGGGCGTCGATCCGGTTCAGAGCGCTGCGCATCATCAGCGGGTTGGGCTTTCCGATGAAGTACGGCTGCACGCCGGTCGCCTTGGTGACCAGGGCGGCGACCGACCCGGTCGCCGGCAGCGATCCCCGCTGTGACGGGCCGGTGGCGTCGGGGTTGGTAGCGATGAAGCGCGCGCCCGCCTCGATGAGTCGGATTCCTGTCGTGATCGCCTCGAATGACAGGTTGCGGGTCTCACCCAAGACGACGTAGTCGGGCGCGCGGTCGGTGAGCACATAGCCCACCTCGTGCAGGGCCGTGGTGAGGCCGACCTCCCCGATGGCGTAGGCGGTCCCGTGCGGACGCTGCAGGTCGAGGAACTGGGCAGTCGCCAACGCCGACGTCCAGATCGACTGCTCAGGCACATCGATTCCGGTGGCGAGCAGGCGCGCCCGCAGGTCGCGTGGCGTGAAGATCGAGTTGTTGGTCAGCACGAGGAACTGACGCCTTGTCCTCGTCAGCGCCGCGATGAAGTCCGCGGCACCTGGGATCGCGGCGTCCTCGTGCATGAGCACACCGTCCATGTCGGTCAGCCAGGTCTCGACCGGCTTGGGCTCGCTCATGCCTCCATGGTGACAGTCAGTTGGCGTGTCTAGGAAACGGCCGGGGCCGACTGCGGCCTGCTCCGCGGCACCACCAGCGCGACGAGCGCGATCGCGTCCCCAAGGTGTTCTGCCCGGGCCTGCCGTATGCCGACCGCGATCGGGTAACTGAGGCCGGATACACGACTTTCGACATCCACATCCTTTGACCCGCAGCACAAGGCTGGTTGACATGGCATGACAGGCCTTTCGGCTTCGGCATTTCCAAGCGGGCGCGCCCCTCTCGGGCCGCACGCACGTTCCGTCGATGGCTACCGCCCGACCTGTTCCGACACCGGGCCGATTGGTGGCTAGAGTGACCGCGATGGTGTCAGCCGACAGCGACGTGACGACGCACGCGGCAGCAGTGGAGCGGCTCCGGGCGTCGTATGCGGCGATCCCGGCGGGGCACAGCGTGCGCCTCGCCAAGCGCACGTCCAATCTCTTCAGGACGCGCAGCCGCCGACCGGTGGCGGGTCTCGACGTGTCCGGGCTCGGCAACGTCATCAGCATCGATCCCGTGGCCCGGACCGCCGACGTCCAAGGTATGTGCACCTATGAGCACCTGATCGAGGCCACCCTGCCCGAGGGTCTGATGCCTCTCGTGGTGCCCCAGCTGAAGACGATCACCCTTGGGGGAGCGGTGAGCGGGCTGGGGATCGAGTCGGCTTCCTTCCGCAACGGGCTGCCGCACGAGTCGGTCGTCGAGATGGACGTACTGACCGGCGACGGCAGGATCGTGACCGCCAGCCCGGACGGCGATCATCCGGACCTCTTCTGGGCGTTCCCCAACTCCTACGGGAGCCTCGGCTACGCGGTTCGCTTGCGGATCGCGCTCGAGCCGGTGCAGCCGTACGTCGCCCTGCGCCACGTGCACTTCACCGACCTCGACCAACTCGCCACGGCAGTTAGCACGATCAGCGCCGAGCGCTCCTGGGAGGGCGAGGCGGTCGACTTCCTCGACGGGGTTATGTTCGGCGTCGACGAGGCCTACCTGTCGCTGGGTCGGTGGGTGAGCGACGTCGATGAATCAGGGCTGCTGTCGACGAGCGACTACACCGGCGAGCAGATCTACTACCGCTCCCTTCGGGAACGAACCCGAGACGTGCTCACGGTCCACGACTATCTGTGGCGGTGGGACACCGACTGGTTCTGGTGCTCAGGTGCGTTCGGAGCCCAGCAGCCGCTGGTACGGCGGTTGTGGCCGGCGAAGTGGCGTCGCAGCGACGTCTACCACCGCCTCGTCGGTCTCGAGAACCGCTTCCACCCGGTGGCGGGCATCGACCGGATGCGTGGGCGGCCCGCCCAGGAACGTGTCGTGCAGGACGTCGAGATCCCGGTCGAGCGCACGGCCGACTTCCTTCGATGGTTCGTCGACCATGTCGAGCTGACGCCGGTGTGGCTGTGCCCGCTGAAGCTTCGCGAGCCAGCCGGACCCCAGTCTGCGCAACAGTGGCCGTTATATCCCTTGCACCCGGGACAGGTCTACGTCAACGTCGGTTTCTGGGGCCAGGTGCCGATTCGGCCTGGACGCGTCGACGGCGACCTCAACCGGATGGTCGAGGCCGCTGTCGCCGACCATGGCGGTCACAAGTCCTTGTACTCCGACGCGTACTACGACGAGGAGAGCTTCGCCGCGATCTACGGGGGACCGACGTACGAACAGACCAAGAAGAACTACGACCCCGATCAGCGGCTGACCGGGCTATACGAGAAGGCGGTGGGTCGCCGGTGACGATCGCGGACATGATAGGGAAGCTCACCAAGGACGAGCCTCCGGTGCGCTTCGAGGCGTATGACGGCAGCACGCTTGGTCCGCCTGACGCCAAGGTCACACTCCGGCTCAACAACGAGCGGGGGCTGCGCTTTCTGGCCACCGCGCCCGGGGACCTCGGCATGGCACGTGCCTACGTGTCCGCGGACATGGACCTCTTCGGGGACCACCCGGGTAATCCCTATGACGCGCTGCGGCTGCTAGGGCGTTGGCGGTTCGCCAAACCGAGTCCGGGCGAGCTCGCCGCGCTCGTGCGCGAGCTGGGGTGGCGGCGGATGGTCCCGCCGGAACCGCCCCCGCAGGAGTCGCTGCCACGCTGGCGCCGGGTGGCCGAGGGCATGCGCCATTCCCGCACACGCGACGCCGAGGCCATTACCCACCACTACGACGTGTCCAACTCCTTCTACGAAAAGGTGCTCGGGCCGTCCATGGCCTACACCTGTGCCGTCTTCACCAAGCCGGGCGCGAGCCTCGAGGAGGCGCAGGAGGAGAAGTTCGACCTGGTGGCCCGCAAGCTTGGCCTCGGTCCCGGCATGCGGCTGCTCGACGTCGGCTGCGGCTGGGGCGGCATGGTCAGGCATGCGGTCAAGCATTACGGGTGCACCGCGGTCGGCGTCACGCTGTCTGAGCGGCAGGCTTCCTGGGGCGCCGAGCGGATCCAGAGTGACGGCCTGACCGGCCGAGCCACGATCCTGCATTGTGACTACCGGGACGCGCCTGGTGAGGGCTACGACGCGGTCAGCTCCATCGGGCTGCTCGAGCATGTCGGCGTGCGCAACTATCCGGCGTACTTCAGGTTCCTGCACTCCAAGCTGCGCGACGGCGGACGGCTGCTCAACCACTGCATCACCCGGCCGCGAAACGACACCCCCGTGACCTCGGGCAACTTCATCGACCGCTATGTCTTCCCGGATGGGGAGCTGACCGGGTCGGGGCGGATCATCGCGGCGGCGCAGGACAACGGCTTCGAGGTCCGACACGAGGAGAACCTCCGGGAGCACTACGCGCTCACCCTCTCCCACTGGTGCGCCAACCTCGTGCGAAACTGGGATGCCTGCGTCGACGACGTCGGTGAGGGGACCGCTCGGGTGTGGGGGCTCTACATGGCCGGCTCGCGGCTGGGTTTCGAGCGGAACGAGATCCAGCTTCACCAGGTGCTCGGCGTCAAGGAGAGGCCCTCGGGCGAGTCCGGCTTCCCGCTACGGCCCAACTGGGGCGGGTAACCGCGAGGTCCGGACCATGGGCGTCTGATCCCGCGGTCGAGGGGCTGGCTTGTGCGGTGTTCGGGTCTGTGCTGAGGGCTGCCGCGGCTCGACACGCCGTGCTGGCGCGTCCACCGCTCGCAGACCGGTAGATTAGGGACAACGCACGCCAACCCGTGTCGGGTCACTCGCGATCCGACACTTCCCCCGGACTGGAGAATTCCAATGACGGTCACCGGAATCATTACCGCCATCATCGTCGGCCTGATCTTGGGTGTGGTGGGTCGAGCCATCGCACCGGGCAAGCAGGACATCCCTATCTGGCTCACCATCGCCGTCGGGATCGTCGCGGCCCTGATCGGTTCAGCCATCGTCGGACCGATGCGCGACACCAGCGGCTTCGACTGGATCGAGCTCATCGTCCAGATCGTGCTCGCCGTGATCGGCGTCATAGCGGCCGCCGCCGTCTACGGGGGGCGCAAAGCCAGGACCTGAGCCAGGATCGCACCGAGCCACCGGCGGCAGGCTGCGCACGGATGCGGCATGTCGCTTCATCCGGCATGCGGCTTGGTCACCGTTCCGTAAGGGTCAATCCGGCCCGAACCGGCCTAGAATCGACGTGGTACCGAGGAGGTAGCCATGTTCGACACAATGCACATGCCACTGGTGATTACTCTCGTCGTCATCTTGCTGGCCGTGCTGGCCGCAGGCTTCTTCGTCGCCATCCGGGTCGCCGGGGCCCGGATTCAAGCACACGAGTCGGCTCCCCGACGACCCACAACCCCGCCGGACCGGGAGACGAACGACGGAACAGCCGTTTACGAGCACAGGGGTTAAGCCCAAGCCGGAGCCGTCAGGCCGCGGTGTTGTCGTCGACCCACTCGATGAACGGGCGGACCTCACGCCAGTCCCTGCGGACCATCGACGCCAGCTCGGCGGTCTGGATGACCGGATCGAACCCATACGACTTCGACACGATCAGCCTCTTGTGGCGCAGCAGGTCGATGCGGGGGTGGTGGGCGTCATAGCCACGTGGAGTGGTCTTCAGCCGATCGCCGCCAATCTCCCAGTCCGCGCCGCGCAGCCGCGACAGGATCTCTTCCAGCTTCGCGCCTCGGCGGTCGTCGGCGATGGCGTCTCTCGCGCGGCTCAGCCGCTGCGGTGACGAGTCGTAGAAGCCGGCACTCACCATCACGCCGCGCGCGGAGACCTGGACGTACCAGCCGGTGGCCGCCGCCGCCGCGACGTAGCCACCCTGGTGGGTCTTGTACGGCGTCTTGTCCTTCGCGAACCGGACATCGCGATACGGCCGAAACACCTTTCCCGCACCGAACTCGTCCTCGAGCTCGCTGAGGAGCGCCTCCATCGGGGCCTTGACTGCGGAGTCGTACGTCTGCTTGTGAGCCGCCCAGTACGACTTCGTGTTGTCGTCCTCGAGGTCTTCGTAGAAGTCGAGCGCCGCCTCGGTGAACCCCGCGAACCCGGTCACCGAAGCAGCCTAACTGTTGCCCCAAAGCCCACCCGGCTGTGGTGGGCTAGGTTCAGGGTGTGGTGCTCTATCGATTTCTCGACGGGATGGGCGATGTCATCGACGAGCGCGAGTGCGACGACCACGCCGCGGCTCTGGCATGGGCGGTGGAAAATGACGAGCTACCCGACGAAGTACAGCGGGTGGAGTTTCTCGGCCCGGCGGGAGACTGGCGTTGGGCGGGGCCGCTGAGCGGCTGACGGGCGGATCCCCGAAAGGCAGGGTCCGTGCGGCCCCGCCGGCGGACAACCAGCGCCCTGCGTTTGCCATGTGCACACTGCGTATGCAGTGTGCACATGGCAGATCTGCCGTGCGGAGAGTGGACTTCCCAGGTGCAACTGCCGACCCGCTGACTTCTATCGGTGATGCGGTGTCGAGGTTTACCCGACGGGACTGGTCACAGGATGACCGTCCTGCACACGCGGCTTCCCTGGCAAACCACTCCCAACAACTTCGGGGCGTCGCATCCGGCTCGCGCAACCCCTGTCGTCGCCTAGGCAAGGGCTATTGCGGACGGGCGCTGAGCCGCTCGAGCCAAGGCTCAAGCACCGCCAGCCATTGCGCAGGACGCGTGACGTGCGGATAGTGACCACCACCGTCGAGGACCGCCAGCTCCCAGGCGGGTCGGCGCGCCACGGCACCCAAGACGAAGTCGAGCGGCACGTAGTGGTCGTCCACCGCATGCACCACGAGAACAGGTGACCTGATCGCCTCCGCCGTCGCACCGAACCGAGCCCGACGCACGGCCATACGGACCAGGGATCCGAGTCCCGTGACGCTCCCCCGCCCGACTACCGGCGGGCGGTCCGGCTCCCTGAGCCCGCGCACGAACGCGACGCGATGGCCCGCGTAGTCGGCGATCGCTGCAGCCAACGACCGGCCGTTGAGCGCTGGCGGAAAGAACGAGCTGGACGCCACGACACCTCGGATCCCCCTACCGGACTCCGCCGCCAGACGCATCGCGAGGATCGCGCCAAACGAGTGCCCCACCAAGATCGCCCCATCCGGGGTGGCAGCCGAGGCCATCCGGTAGGCGCGCTCGACATCGCGAGGCAGCTCCGGAGCAACGACCCGTCCGAACTGCTCGAGGTGGGGCCGTACCTCGTCCCAGTCCGAGAACGATCTGCCCAGCCCGTGCAGGCACACGAGCACCGACGTTGCCACCTGCAGAACCTACTCGTCTGCGACCACCCGCAGGAGGGATCGGCCACCGAGCCCGAGGTTCACCGCTCAAGCTGTCCGCAGCTCAACGGCTCTGAAGCGTCGATGTACGGATGGGATCAGCGGCCCACGAGAACTGGCATGCTCAGGACATGACCTCGCACCGAGCCCTGGTGCGTCGTCCGAGCCCGCACCTGGCCGAGGGGCTCGTGACGCACATCGAGCGCTCTCCCATCGACATCGATCTCGCGGACCGGCAGTGGCACGGCTATGTTGCAGCGCTCACTGGCCAGGGCTGGCAGGTGGTCGAGGTGCCAGCGGCTGACGACTGTCCCGACGGCGTCTTCGTCGAGGACACCATGGTTGTCTTCGGTGAGCTCGCGGTGATGGCGCGCTCCGGCGCGCCGCGCAGAAGAGACGAGCTCAGCGGGGCAGAGGCGGCCGTGGTCGCGCAGGGCCACCGCGTCGAGCGCATCGACGAGCCGGGCACGCTCGACGGCGGCGACGTGCTCAAGGTTGGCTCCACGGTGTACGTCGGTCGAGGTGGTCGCACCAACGACGATGGCATCGCCCAGCTTCGTCATCACCTTGAGCCACTGGGGGCACACCTCGTCGCCATACCGGTGCGCAAGGTGCTGCACCTCAAGAGCGCCGTAACCGCCCTGCCCGACGGCACAGTCATCGGGTATCCGAGTCTGGTCGACGACCCCGCCGCGTTCGAGCACTTCCTGCCGGTGCCCGAAGAGACCGGCTCCCACGTCGTGCTGCTCGGCGCGGGTCGGCTCCTGATGGCAGCAAGTGCACCCCGGACCGCGGCACAACTGACCGGGCTCGGCTACGAGCCGTTGCAGGTCGACATCTCCGAGTTCGAGAAGCTCGAAGGGTGCGTCACCTGTCTGTCGGTCCGGCTGCGCGGAAGCCGGCCCGTCGGAGTCTTCGACGAGCATCCTGACGACGTAGCGTCAGTTCAGGCCGAACGCTGACGCTGAGGGATCGGCTTGGCTGCCGACGGCGACCAGATCAACCTGAGACGCGCCCCGTTCTCGACCGGGTCGGCGAAGCCTAGCCGGCCGCACAGCCGGAGCGCGACGCTGTTGCGGGCGACCTCGGTAAAGACGGGCACCCCGGCCGCCTCCGCCTCGTCGAGCAGCCTGGACACGAGCCAAGTGCCGATCCCACGCCCGCGGAACGCCGGCAGAAGCGCGAGGTCGACAAGCTCGAAGCCCGCTGTGGACCTCGAGATCAGCGCGCGGCCGGCAGAGAAGCCGTCGATGCACACGACCTGCTTGTCCAGGTGGATGTGGTTACGGACGAAGTGCGCCTCTTGGTTCTGCGCCTGCATGCGCAAGAAGGCGCGCTGCTGAGGCGTCGCCCAGCCGGTGCGAGCCAGCTCCTGGGCGTGCGCGGATGCATAGAGCTCGAACAGCAGGATGGAGTCGTCCTCCACCATCGGCCTCGTCGTGACACCATGGACACCTGTCACGGGTCGTGAGACGACGTCAACACCGCCGTGGCTCTGGGCTTGCGGGCGGTCGGCGAAGTCACCGTGGTCGGGGGACTCATACCCATACCCGGCAGAACGTTCGAGATGTCTTGTGATCACGCTCTGTTTCCTTCCGAAGACTCAGCGTTGATGCCGCCGAGGTTCATGATGCCATCCCGAGCTCCCGATGGAAGCAATAATCGGACACTTGCCGCAAACCTCTGATACAGGTGTGGCTTAAGAGATCTATGGGGCGGATGGGATCACTCTGCGGCAGCGGATGGTCACTCATCCGACCTCGTTCGGGTGCGACGGCAGCCAGGCGGCCAGTCCAGACCGGTCCGCCGCCGGAAAGCGGGCTGCTCAGACACCGAGCCTCCCGACGACCTCGGCACGCGGCAGGTCCACCAGGTGTGCGCCGGCAAGTAGCAGCTTCGAGCGCCGCACCCCGCTCCCGACCACGGCCACGGGCAGCTGCTGAACCGACGAGTCGACGAAGAGCCGCCAGCTGGCCGGCAGCCCGACCGGAGTAAAGCCGCCGTACTCCATGGCCGTCTCCTCGACGGCACGGTCCATGGCGAGGAAGGATGCCTTGCGCACGTCGAGCAAGGTCCGCACGAGGTTGTTGACGTCGGCCCGGGTGTCGGCCCGAACGACGCAGGCGGCGATCCGCTCGTTGCCGTCACGCCTGCCTGCCACCACGACGCAGTTGGCAGAAACGCTCAACGGCACCGAGTAGGCCTCGCTCATCGCCGCCGTGTCAGCCAGGCGCGGGTCGATCTCGACGACTGCCACATCGTCACGGTGTCGCCAACCTGTCAACGCCGATCGCACCGGCTCAGCGACCAGGGCGTCGTTGTCAGCAACGGGCAACGACGTCAGACTCCCGATCGTGGGCAGCATGCCCGGCATCCTGTCACGTCGCAGGCCCAATGTGCGTTGAGCGTGGTGGTCTGGCCTCACGGCCGGTAGCGCTCCCCCACGGGGATCGCCACGTCGAGCGTGTTGGTCTGGCCGGCCAGCGGACAGGCCCAGGCCTCGTCGTAGGCGCACGAGGGCTGGTAGGCGAAGTTGAGGTCGACGACGAGCCCCGCGGGACCGCCGCCGAGATCGGCGCCTTTGACCGTGTCGAGGAGGTAGCGCCCTCCCCCGTATGACGAGCCGGACGCGTCACGCACGGGCAGGAACAGCCCGCCGCCGTACGATCCGAGCCACCACAGGTCCAGCCGGCCGAGGTCGGCAAGCGTGACCCGTCCGACCCGGTGAAAGGCCACCACCCCGTCGGTGCCGGTGGCCACCTCTCGAGTGGCAGGCCCGACGTCGACGTTCACGGGCCCGATGAATCGGTAGTGCGGGTCGTAGGCCGCGACGTCGGCACCCGGGTACGACGACCGGCCCGCCGCAGGAACCGGCGATGCGGGGTGGCTGCCCAACAGCTCGTCGCGGCCCGCCACCCAGGTCGCATGACCCTCGGCCGGGTCCTCCGCACGGCGTACCCGTCCATAGAGCGTGCCGACCCGGCGGCGCCAGTCGAGGACGTCCCAGGGTTCGCTCACCGTGCACACGCTAGCCCTTCGACCCGTGACCCCAGGGGCCGCGGCGGCCCACTGTCGGCGCCCCCGGCCGCCTCGCGTCCGGGCCGTCACGGACCGACCGGCGGGCTCGGGCTACCGTCGTGAGCAGCGGAGCAGGGAGAATTCCTGCGTCGCACCGACCTTCGAAGGAGACAGACATGGCACTGACACTCGGACTGCTGGCGCTGCTGGAGGCGAAACCCGGCAAGGAGGGCGACGTCGAGGAGTTCCTCAAGAGCGGCCAGGCGCTCGTCGAGGCGGAGGAGGGAACCCGGACCTGGTACGCGTTTCGGGTCAGCGATACCACGTTCGGCATCTTCGACACGTTCGAGGACGAGGAGGGCCGCCAGGCTCACCTGGACGGCCAGATCCCGGCCGCCTTGGGGCAGGTCGGTCCTGACCTGCTTGCCAAGGACCCCGACATCCGACCGATCGACATCCTCGCCACCAAGCCCGTATGACGGACGCGCCTCACGCGGGCAACACCCTGTACGCGCTCCGCCGTGGGTCGGGCAAGCCGATCCTGCTCATCCACGGCCTCGGCTCCTCCGCCCACACCTGGGCGCCCGTCCTCGACCCACTCGCATCGGAGCGCAGCGTCATCGCCGTCGACCTGCCCGGTTTCGGTGAGTCGCCGCCACTTTCCGGTCCTGTCACGATCGCGACGCTCACCGATGCGGTCGAGTCGTTCATGCGCGCCGAGGGCCTTGACGACATCGACACCGTCGGGAGCTCGATGGGTGCCCGGATGGTGTTGGAGCTGGCGCGTCGCGGCGTCGGCGGTAACACCGTCGCGTTCGATCCCGGCGGCTTCTGGACCACGGGGCAGCGTCGCGTGTTCGGCGTCTCCGTGGGAGCCTCGATCAAGCTGGTCAAGTCGCTCCAGAAGCCGATGCCGGCCATCGCCGGCAACCCGGTCGGTCGGACGGCGCTGTTGTGCCAGTTCAGCGCCCGTCCCTGGGCGCTGCCCGGCCACCTCGTGCTGACCGAGATGCGCAGCTTCGCGACCGCCACCTCGATCGACGAGGCGTTCGCCGCGCTCGTGCGCGGTCCGCTACAGCGAGGTGCACCGGCGGGTTCGGCGCCTGGTCGGATCATGATCGGCTGGGGGCGCCACGACCGCGTCACGTTGCCGAGCCAGGCGCTGCGGGCGCTGCGGCTCTTCCCCGATGCCGGCCTGTACTGGTTCGAACACAGCGGGCACTTCCCGCACTGGGACCAGCCGGCGCGGGCCGCCCAGCTCATCCTCGACAACACCCGCTGAGCACGTCCGACGTGCCCGGGGAACTCGAGGAGCTCACGGTCGCTGATGCCGCTGCGTGGCGGCAGTGGCTCAGCGAGCACCATGGCACGGCCAGCGGAGTTTGGCTGGTGCTCGCCAAGAAGGGCACCACCCGACCAACCAGCCTCAGTTATGAGCAGGCCCTCGACGAGGCGCTGTGCTACGGCTGGATCGATGGGCAGACGAGGCGCCGAGACGAGACAACGTACCGACAGCGCTTCACGCACCGACGACCGCGTAGCTCCTGGTCGGCGCGCAACGTCGCCCACGTCGGCCGGCTTGTGGCGGAGGGCCGCATGCACCAGGCGGGCGAGGCCGAAGTCGAGCGCGCCAAGTCCGACGGCCGCTGGGACGCAGCGTACGCAGGTGCGGCCAGCATCGAGGTGCCCGCCGACCTCGCCGCCGCTTTGACTGCGGAGCCTCAGGCGCAGGCCATGTTCGACATCTTGACGGGCCAGAACCGCTACGCCGTCCTCTTCCGGATCCAGGGCGCCAAGCGGCCGGAGACCCGGGCGCGGCGGATCGAGCTGTTCGTCGCCATGCTCGCCCGTGGCGAGACGGTGTATCCGCAGAAGCGCCGGCTCGACGGCTGACAGCAGACCCCGGATTCGTCCTGCCGAGGTCGGGAATGGCGAGCCAGGGCCAGCAGGACGAATGCCTCGGGGATCGGCTGGTCAGCTTTTCGCGTCGGGCTGCCCCGTCTCGGTCTGGCCCTGACAGCAGACCCCGGATTCGTCCTGCCGAGGTCGGGGATGGCGAGCCAGGACCAGCAGGACGAATGCCTCGGGGATCGGCTGGTCAGCTTTTCGCGTCGGGCTGCTCCGCCTCGGTCTGGCCCTCGTCCGCGCTCGAACGCTGCCCCGTCGCGTCGTCGTCGCGGTCTGCCCCGGACCCTGCGTCGTCGTCGGCGGGTCGGTCCGCTGTGGCGTCCTCGTCGGACCTGTCGCCGCTGGGAGGGTCGTCGCGGTCTGCCCCGGACCCCGCGTCGTCGTCGCCCTCGCTCACCCGGCGAGGCTCGCTTGTTTCGGCGTCGAGGCGCCCGCGACGGCATCCCGAGAACTCAAGCGGAAGCGCAGCCGCCAACGCACTGTGGATGGCCGTCGCCAACGGGACGTCCTGCGCCGACTCGTACGGGAAGTCCTCCTCTGCGTTCCAGGCCTTCCGCATCGTCTCGAAGACGGACTCACGCAATGCCCCCTGATCGTCGATGAACAGGTCGACGGTCATCTCCACGTGGACTCGTTCGGTCATGAGGGCCCTCTCGACACCCGGGCGGGCCCGCTGCCCGCGTGTGCGGATCACGGTACGCCCGGCGAGCGGCTGCAGAAACTCGGGTGGTGCGCGGGCTGAATGTGGCGGTGCGGCTGTGAGAGACTCGGACCGGCGTACAGACGCTCACTCAACCGGCTGCCTGGGGGCTCCGCTGACGACACAACAAGCAGTCCACGAGCCGGCCCTCGGTTCCCGGCGGTTCCGGCTCGCCGGAGTCGCGGTCCACGTCTATACCGCGAGCGGCAGCGTCCTCGCCCTGCTGATCGTGATCGCGGCGATCGACGGCGCTGTGGAGCGGGCGCTCTGGCTGGCGCTCGCTGCACTCATCATCGACGGCACGGACGGTATGCTCGCACGCCGACTGCGCGTCAGTGAGACCATCCCCCGCTTCGACGGGGCACGACTCGACGACATCGTCGACTACCTGACCTATGCGTTTGCGCCGATCGTGCTGCTGTGGACCGGCGACTACCTGCCCGGCGGAGCGCTCGGGGCCGTGCTCGCGGCCGCTCCCCTGCTCGCCTCCAGCTATCAGTTCTGCCGGACCGACGCCAAGACGGCCGACCACTTCTTCCTGGGCTTCCCGAGCTACTGGAACGTGGTGGCGTTCTACGTCGTCGTCCTCGGCCTCAGCCCTACAGCCACCGGTCTCATCCTGGCCGTCTGCTCGATCCTGGTATTCGTGCCGATCCGCTACATCTATCCGTCGCGCACGAAGGCGTTCCGTAGCTGGAACCTGCTCCTCACCGCGGTCTGGCTCGCCATGTATGCCGTCCTGCTCGTGCAGATGCCCCACCCCAATCCTGTCGCCGTCACCGTGTCGCTCGCCTACCTCGTCTACTACGGCGGCCTCAGCATCTACCTGACGATGGTGAACCCACGTCCCCCGCCGAAACAGCTGTCCGAGGCAGCGATCGCAGCGGAACTCGACGACTGAACCGTGCTGCTCGGTCTTGGCGCTGCCCTGGTGGCGGCGGTGCTGTTCGGCACGGCCGCCATCCTTCAGGCCATCGCCTCGCGCCGGCTGCCGCCCTCGTCCGCCCTGTCGCCCCGGTTAGCGCTCGACCTGCTGCGCGAGCCGACCTTCTTGGTGGCGCTCGGGCTCAACGTCACGGGTTTTGGGTTTCACCTAGTGGCGCTGCGCTCGATCCCCCTCTTCCTGGCGCAGTCGGGAATCGCCGCGAGCCTCGCGGTCACCGCCCTGCTCGCCGTCAAGGTCTTCCACGACGAGCTTGGCCGGCGTGACTGGTTCGCCGTGGCCGCCGTCTGCCTGGGTCTCGCCCTGATGGCGAGCTCAGCCGGTTCGGTAGGCAACGAGAACGCGAGCGGCGGCTTCGTCACGGGTGTCTTCGCTGCGCTCGTCACGGTCGCACTCGCCGGTCTGGCCGCGACCCGGCACCACGGCGTGGCCGCCACCGAGGCGCTGGGCGTCTTCGCCGGATTCGGCTTCGCCGGGGTGGGCATCACCGCGCGCATCCTGCCTAACCTGTCACCGCCCGCGCTCGTCACCTCGCCGGCGTCGTACGCGCTGCTGCTCAGCGGCGGCCTGGCTTTCGGGCTCTATTCGCTGGCCCTTCAGCGGGGATCGGTGACCGGCGCAACAGCGCCGATGATCGTCACCCAGACGGTCACCCCGGCCTTCGTCGGAGTGCTGCTGCTCGGCGATCAGGTGCGCTCGGGGTGGATCGCGATCGCCGCACTGGGTTTCGTCGTGACCGGCGTCGGCGCGGTCGTGCTCGCTCGCTTCGAGTCCGTCACCGGTCAGGACGCCTGACCAGTGACGCCGCGCGAATGCTTGAGCTGTTGACACCGACCCGGCACCCGCAGCACCCACGCTCGACGGTCCACGGCAGACTTAGCCCATGACTCTGGCTGCCAAGGACCGCTACGACTCAATGCCCTACCGGCGCTGCGGACGCAGCGGCCTCCTGCTCCCCCCGCTGTCACTGGGTCTGTGGCAGAACTTCGGGGACGACCGCCCCCTGGAGACCCAGCGCGCCGTGATCCGGCGGGCGTTCGACCTCGGGATCACCCACTTCGACCTCGCCAACAACTACGGTCCGCCCTACGGGAGCGCCGAGATCAACTTCGGGCGCATCCTGGCGGAGGACTTCGCCCCATACCGCAACGAGATCGTCGTGTCCACCAAGGCCGGTTACGACATGTGGCCGGGGCCGTACGGGGACCACGGGTCGCGCAAGTACCTGCTCACGAGCCTCGACGACTCGCTGCACCGGATGCGGCTGGACCACGTCGACATCTTCTACAGCCACCGCTTCGACCCCGAGACGCCTCTCGAGGAGACCATGGGGGCGCTGGACTCAGCGGTGCGGCAGGGTAAAGCGCTGTATGCCGGCATCTCGTCCTACTCGGCGGAGCGGACGCGCGAAGCTGCCGCCATCCTGCGTGACCTGGGCAGTCCGCTGCTGATCCACCAACCGTCGTACTCGATGCTCAACCGTTGGATCGAGCCCGACCTCCTCGACGCGCTCGATGACGTCGGCGCCGGATGCATCGGCTTCTCGTCCCTGGCGCAGGGCCTGCTGACGAGCAAGTACCTCGACGGGGTCCCCGAGGGGTCGCGGGCCTCGAAGCCGGGCACACTGGACCGTGACATGCTCGACGACACAACCCTCGGCCGGGTCCGAGCTCTCAATGAGATCGCCGCGACACGCGGCCAGTCGTTGGCGCAGATGGCGCTCTCGTGGGCGCTGCGGGACTCGCGGATGACGTCACTCGTCATCGGCGCCAGCAGTGTCGACCAACTCGAGGAAAATGTCGCCGCGCTCGACAACCTCGACTTCAGCGACGACGAGCTGACCCAGATCGACCAGTACGCCGTCGACTCGGGCATCGACATCTGGGCCTCGTCGAGCCAGGGCTGAGCCACGTCGAGGAGAGCGATGACCGAGACCCACACCCAGGACGCGCTGGACGCCGCCTGCCTCACCGCCCACGGAGGTGGCTCCGACGTTGGCGACGGGCGCCAGCTGGTCGCCGTTTTTGCCGGGCCAGTCGCACACGAGCTGCTGCTCATGGGGGCGAGGCTGGGCTACGCCATCACGCTCGTCGACCCCGACCGTGACCGCCTCGACGACACCGCCCGCCGCATTCCTGGTCTGCAGATCGCCGCCGACGTGGCTTCGCTGCCAACGGTCGGCGAGCAGACAGATGTCGTGATGACCGACCACCACCGCGAGGAGCTCGGGCCCCTGCTGCGGGACCTGTTGACCACACCGGCGCGCTGGATCGGGCTGATGGGAAACCCACGCCACGAGGGTCCGCACGTCGCCGCCCTACGCGAGCTCGGCGTCCCCCAGCAGCAGATCGACCGCGTGCACCGGCCGATCGGGCTCAACATCGGGTCACGGACGCCGGCGGAGATCGCCGTCTCCACCCTGGCGGGACTGCTGGCCGACCGTGCTGACAGGCCTGGCGGCTTCTCGTTCGGCTAGCAGGTGTTCAGCGAGACGCGTCCACGAGCGCGAGCCGGACAATGTTTCTGCCCACCCGTTCACGGTGCACCATGAACCCCTCCCGCTCATCGCCCTGGCACTGCCCATGGTGTCCGGGGGTGGGCTTGGGTGGGCCTCGATGACCGGGCGCCACCCTCACGGGCAACATCGACTGCTGCGTCGAGCATTGGGGGTCGTCATCCCGCGGTGTTCGCGGCGCCGGCTGACGCGGAAGCAGTTCAGCGCCCATCCGCCGGTGTCGGCATGGTCGGGTTGCAGTGACCTCGAGGCAAGGATGCGCGGACGCGGCTGC
Source organism: Propionibacteriales bacterium (assembly GCA_038238115.1). GTDB lineage: Bacteria > Actinomycetota > Actinomycetes > Propionibacteriales > Nocardioidaceae > JBBRYB01. The sequence goes on from JBBRYB010000001.1 coordinate 281,022, forward strand.
CGAGGCCCGAGTTTCACCCTCGCACCGGCGACCCGCCAGTCGGCCGGTTCTCCACACCGGGTCCGCCCATCGCGCAGGGTGGGGTGACGACAACGTGCAAGATCGTGCTAGCGTTGTCGCCAAGTTGCATAGCAGTACCTCGCACGTTCATTCAGACGCTCGCGGACAGCTACATCTGCGGGCGTCTTGGTATTGGAGCTCCTTGAGTTCTGAATATCCGGATGTGGGACGAGCACCGCGCGGCAGCCAGAGCACCGGCAATCGAGCTGGCACTCATTTTCATCCCATCCAAGGAGCAACACATGGCACAGGGCACAGTCAAATGGTTCAACGGCGAGAAGGGGTTCGGCTTCATCTCCCAAGACGACGGCCAACCGGACGTTTTCGTCCACTTCTCGGCGATCGCCGCTGAGGGCTACCGCTCGCTCGACGAGAACCAGCGCGTCGAGTTCGAGGTCACGCAGGGCCAGAAGGGCCTGCAGGCCGAGAACGTCCGCGTCATCTGACGTCGGGCTCACCGAGCTGCAGACAGATGTCGAAGGGCCCCCGCCAGCACGGCGGGGGCCCTTCGTCGTCCGAGCAGCATCGTTCAGACGCGGTCGTCCACACCTTGTCGTCCAGACGTCGAAGCGCATTCACCGAGCATTCACCCGCACCGCGCACAGTCGGGGTGTCTCGACCGAAAGACGACCCGAGTTCCTCAATCGCTAGGAGATGGAGTTCTTCGATGGCATTCACTCGACGCCAGCTCATTCACCGAGGTGCGGCCACAGGCGTTGGCCTCGTGACCGCGACGGCCGGGCTCGACGCGGCCGCTGCAACCGGCGCAGACGTATCCTCCCGCGAACCGCACCACGACCCCCGTCCCGATCAGCTCTTCCCGCCTCTCGAGTCATCCCCTGGCGACCTGCTCGCGCTGCCCCCGGGCTTCTCCTACGAGGCCATCGCGATCTCCGGAGTCACCGACATCCACGACGGCACCGGGACGGTCATCGCCAAGACGCCCGAGCGGCCGGACGGGACGGGCGCAGTCCAGGTGCGTCGGGGATACCGGCTGCTCCAGAACCACGAGGCCAGTCCGGGCAGCACCCAGCCGGTGCCCTTCGTGGACGGCACCGTGTATGACCGAGGCGCCCTGGGTGGCGGTGTCACCGTCATCGAGACCAACCGCAACGGCCGACGGCTCTCCGAATGGGTGGGCCTGTCGGGGACGATCAGCAACTGCGCAGGCGGGATCACCCCCTGGGGCTCGTGGCTGACCTGCGAGGAGACCGAGGACACGGCCGGCACGGACACGCTGGAAAAGGACCATGGCTACATCTACGAGGTCTTCGCCGACATTCCGAACAAGCAGTCACCCCTGCCGATCAAGGCCTGGGGACGCGCTCCCCACGAGGCGGTCGTGGTGGAGCCGAGCCGTGAACGCGTCTACATCACCGAGGACGCCAGCGACCCGACCGGGCTTCTCTACCGTTGGACCGCGCCGCGCGGGTACCGGCTCGGACGCTACATCGCCCGTTCACTGGGTGAGCACGACGGCCGTCTCGAGGCGCTCGTCGTCCTCACCGCAGACGGCAGCGTGCTGCCGGATCTCGCCTACGTGACATCGGCCCAGATCGGCAGGCCGTTCGCCACCCGGTGGTGGCAGGTTCCCGACCGGCAGGCCACCACGACGTCGCTGCGTTCGCAGCTCGCCGACGGGGAGGTCACCCGCTCCAAGAAGCTCGAGGGCGCGTGGGGCGACGAGCACGGGTTGTACTTCGCCGCCAGCTTCGCGTTCGAGGAGGGTGACCTACCTGCCGACGCCACCAAGCACGACGGACAGATCTGGTACTACGAGTACCGGTCGCAGACGCTCACGCTGATGGCGTACTTTCCCTACAACGAACTGCTGCACAGCGAGACCGTCGACGCCGAGACCGGGCTGGGGCTCAGCAGGGACCTGGCGTTCGACGGTCCAGACAACGTGCATGTCTCGCCCTACGGCAGCCTGATCATCGCTGAGGACGGCAACACTGCCAACCACCTGCTGAGCTGGTCCAAGCAGACCGGTGCGCAGGCTGTGGCGCGCAACCTGATCGTGCTGGAGCAGAACACCTCGGGCTTCGATGTCTACGCCGAGATGACCGGGCCGACCTTCTCCCCCGATGGTTCCGTCCTCTTCGGCAACGTGCAGGAGCCGGGACACTCGTTTGTGATCCGCGGGCCGTGGCGTAGGTATCTCGGGTAGGTATCGAGCACCACGGCACGGCGGCTCAGCCGAGGAGGCGCCGGGCGACATCGAGGTGGAACTCGGCGCCAAGCAGCAGGTCGTCGACGTGGATCCGCTCGTCGCGGTTGTGGTAACCCGCTTCCGCGACGTGCGCCGGCGTCGTACGCATCGGCGAGAAGCCGAAAGCGGTGGTTCCGAACGCCTGGCGCAGGTAGACCGAGTCCGTGAATCCGGTGCACAGCGTCGGTAACAGCTGGACCTCAGGGTCGGTCGACGACATCCACGCCTCACAGGCCTCCCACAGCGGCCCGGACGAGGCGGAGCAGCTGCCGGAGGTCATCGGCTCTGGGAAGGACAGTTCGTAGGGCACGCCTTCTCCGAGCCGATCACGCACTGCGCGCTCGACCTGCGCCGCAGTCGTGTCAGGCAGGACACGGCAGTCGAGCTCGACCCAGGCGCGCGCCGGCATCACGTTGCGTGCCGCGGAGCCGGTAAGCAGCGTTGGCGCCATCGTCGTACCGCAGGTCGCGGGCAGGGCATGCTCGAACAGCGGACTCAGCCGACGGGCCTGCTCGAGACCCGCGACCAGATCTCCGTCGTACGCGGGTCCGAGCAGCACCGACAGCATGCTGTCCACGACGGCGTGGCCCTCGGGTGTTGGCAGCCCTGAGCCGATGCGGCTCAGCAGCTCGGCGAGCAGGGGGACGGCGTTGCGCCCCACGGAGGGCATCGACGCATGCCCCGCCTCGCCCACGGCGGCCACCCGGACGGGGTAGGTACCCTTCTCGCCCACTGAGACTTCGGCGACAGTTCGGCCGTCCGCCAGGCTGTAATGGACGCCGCCGCCCTCGTTGAGAGCGAAATCGCATCGAAGCTCCGGATGCTCGTCGACGAGCCACTTCATCCCCACTGCGGCGCTGCCGTCCTCCTCGTCGGCCACCATGAGTAGCAGCAGGTCGCCCGTTGGCCGGAACCCTTCGCGCGCCAGCGTCAGAAGGGCAACCGTGCGGATCGCGACCTCGCTCTTCATGTCGAGCGCACCCCGACCGAACAGGTAGCCGTCGTCGTCGATGACCCCTTCGAACGGCGGGTGCGCCCAGTCGCGAGGATCGGCCGGTACGACGTCGAGGTGGCCCACGAACGCCAGCGTCGGACCGTTACCCGTTCCGGCGATTCTGGCGACCAGGTTGGCCCGCTCCGGGTCGCGAGCCAGCAGCGCACAGTCGACGTCGTCACCCTCGAGGCGCTCGCGCAACACCTCGGCGGCCGCGGTCTCGTTGCCGTTGGTCGTGTCGACCCGGATCAGGGTCTGCGCGAGCTCGATGACCTCCGCGTGCAGGAGACGCTGCGACTCAGGCGCCGACACGACGAGACGTCAGAGTTTGAACAGTTTCGGGTAAGGCGAGGTCAGCCGCTCCTGTCGGGAGCCGAAATCGACAGTCACGGCGATGCCCTCCTCGACGCCGACCACTCGACCGAGACCGTAGACATCGTGGCTGACCCGGTCCTGCAGGCGGAAGTTCTCGATCGCAGGCTCAGGCGGTTGGTTGTTGAAGGGGCTGGATGCCAGGTAGCGCCGACGCACGGCAGGAGGACTCATTACCCCCAGTATGCCCCCTGCAGCCAACTCGGGACCACTCCACAGACCGAACGCCGGCCGGCTCGGACGCCGCTGTGGAGGAGGCGGCACGCTGGGTCCGGGCAGGCAGGGGGGCCTGCGCGCACCAGGTAGGTGGCCTGCCCCCACCAGGTAGGTGGCCCGCGGCCGAGCGGCGGCCCCGGACGCGGACTCGCTGCTACCGCACGCCTCGAGGGCGAAACTGCACGCTGATCCGGGGCCCGACCGCGCGGGTTGTCTTGGGGATGGCGTGCTCCCAGGTGCGCTGGCATGAGCCGCCCATCACGATCAGGTCACCGTGGCCCAGGGCGAAGCCGATTCTCTGTCCCCCCAAACGCGGTCTCAGCAGCAGCCGCCGCGCCTCGCCCAACGACACGATGGCCACCATCGTGTCCTCCGTCTTGCTGCGCCCGATCGTGTCGCCGTGCCAGGCCACGCTGTCGCGGCCGTCGCGGTAGAAGCACAGGCCTGCGGTGCGGAACGGTTCGCCGAGCTCGGCGTGGTAGTGCTCGCTCAGGGCGGTCCTCGCCTCCACGAGAAGCGGGTCGGGAAGCTCGTCGTCTTCGCCGTACCAGCTGAGCAGGCGAGGTACGTCCACGACGCGCTCGTACATCTGACGACGCTCGGCGTGCCAGGGGACGCTTTCGGCCAGCTTCACGAAGAGCTCGTCGGAGCCCAGGACCCAGCCGGGCAGCACGTCGACCCAGGCACCGCGGCTCAGTGGTGTGCGCTGGACGCGACCACGGAGCCCGGCGAGCGAGCTGACGGCGGCCGGCACCTCCGCGTCAAGCGCGGCGTCGCACGTCGGGTCGAGCGGCGCGTCGAGGAGGGACCCCTGGAAGTGCATCGTCATACCTCGACTGTACGGGTAATCGAACGCATGTTCTAGTCTCTTGCTACGTTGTCCAGCTCGCCGAGGTCACCAACCGCGAAGCGGTGGTGCTCGCACTCCTCCTTCATCACCGCGCCAAGACACTCTCCGACCGAGCGCGGTTCCTCGGGATAACCGGGCGCCGGCGCGCGCGTGCATATCCTCGTCAGATCGGCGTCGGTGAGACCGTCGACGATGCCGCGCACCAGCGCCATGCGGTCGGCGCGCACCGACATCGTCTCTGCGTAGGACGGACGCACGTCGAGGTCCATGCCGAGCGCCGCCGCGTCAGCGGGCGCATAGGCGGTTTGCGTGAGGCCGAGGCGGTGGTAGGGCATCGGCTCGTCGAGGACCGTGCGACTCGCCCAGGAGTCGGTGATGAAGGTGAGATGGCGCAGCGTCTCGACGAACGACCACTCGTCGTCGACCCGAACCCATCGAGCCGCTTCGGGCAGCAGCTCGGCGCGGGCAACCGTGTCCGACCAGAGCCGTTCGATCGTGTCCCACATCGCGCGGTAGTCGGCGGCCGTCTGCATCTGCCGTAGCTGGACACGTTCAGGACGTCGCCGGTCAAGCTCGGACTCCACGAACGCCGTGACGTCAACGTCGTTGACGACGAAGTGACTGACGTATCCGGACATGTTGACGTCCACGAGCCATGAGTCGACGATCTTGACCTGGCTCATGTCGCAGTCGAGGAACCTCGCGCCAGTGAGGTCGGCGACAGTGAACCTCGCGCCGCGGAACGCGTCGTTGTTGCCGTCGTCGTGATAACCCGCCGACCACCGATGAGGACCGTACTGCGCTGTCATCTCGCCATTATTCACCGTCGATCGACGCGTGCGTTCAGGCGAAGCTTCCCGACCCGCCACCAGTGGTCGTCAGCTCCGTCGACGGCATGGAAGCCGGCTAGCAGGGTACGGCACGCGCAACAGCCTGTGCTGCCCGATCGCGACCTGACGAAAGATTCTCGACCTGGGTGCCAAGCGCGTGGACATCGTCGACTCGGCCCCGATCCTGGCATGATGCTCCTGCAGTTCCGCGATCCCGGCGGCAACGCGCTGGAGCTCACCGACCGGCACGCCAGTTGACCCATCCAGACGACAGAAACGGGAGCCCAGCCGATGCGTGGAGCATTGCGACGCGGCCTGATCGCGGGAGCGGTCGGCACGACGGTCCTCAACACCGTCACCTACCTCGACCAGGCGCTGCGTGGACGCTCCCCCAGCGACATACCGTCGCGCGTCGTCGGGGCCATCGCCGATGGCGTGGGCCACGACATCCCGGGACGCGGCGAGGTTCGTGACAATCGGCGGTCTGCCCTCGGCGCGCTGAGCGGCATCGCCACTGGTCTCGGAGTCGGGGCGGCGGCCAGTGCCGCACGCGCGGTCGGCTTCCGGATGCCGGCGCCCCTGGAGGCGATCGCCACGGGAGCGGTCGCGATGGCGGCGAGCGACGTACCGGCCGTGGCGCTCGGCGTCAGCGACCCGGGGACCTGGCCCCCGACCTCGTGGGTCAGCGACGTCGCCCCGCATCTGGCATACGGGATCGCCACCCGATACATGCTCGGCCGCCAGGAGTCGCAAGCGCCACCGGCACACGCGCTGACTCCGCTCCGGCGGCCGTCGCTGGGCCTCGTCGTCCGTTCGGCCCTGCTCGGAGCTGCGAGCGGCGGGCGAAGCTCCCTCGGGTTGGTTGCGCCGCTGCTCACCACTCCTGCGGCGACCGGCCGGCTCCGACCGGCCACTGGGCGCGTTGGCTCGTCGGTGGGCGCCCTCATGCTGGGCAAGGAGCTCGTCGTCGACAAGCTGCCGACTACGATCAGCCGACTCGAGCCCCCGGCACTGGCTGCGCGTCTGGTCTCCGGATCTGCCGGTGCTTCGCTTCTCGCCCGTCGCGAGCGCTCCACGACGACGCTGCCGGCGATCTTCGGCGCGGCGGGAGCTGTCGCCGGCTCGTACGGCGGTGCTGCCTGGCGCGCCTGGGCTGTCGACGCAATGCCCGACTGGCAGGCAGCGCTCATCGAGGACTCCGCCGCGCTCCTTCTCGCCGCGGCCGCGTGCCTGCCGCAGCGTCACGCTCTTTGAGGAGGCTGCGCAGGCGGCCCGACCCGACGGACCACTCACCCGCGTCGAGGAGCCAACGTGTCGTGTCAAGGGTCAACGTGTCCCGCCGAGGCGTCAACTCGCTTTCGCCATCGCGCCGGCCTCTTCCGCGACTCCTTTGACTCCTCGGTCGGACCACTGAACTATCAGCGAGTCGCGGCGAGCAACCGCGACGAGTCCGGGCGGGTCTCGGCGGCGCGGCCTCGTGAGCACTCTCAGCACAGTGGCGGCAAAGGCGGCTTGAAGCCCGGTACGGTGAAGAGCGAACTTACGTCAAGGGGTGATGGCCGGTGAGTGAGCGGGACGGGCTCGACCAGGAGGGCCGGCTGCGGCGGGCGGCAGTCACCGCGGCCAACCAGCAGCCGCCCGAGCCACCGCAACTGCCGGAGGAGCCCGAGGAGCCGGAGGGCGCCTCGTGGCGCAGCCAGCGCTGGGAGCAGCAGGCGCTGTGGGTGGACCTCCAGATCCGTCTGGCGATGGAGCGCGGCGACTTCGACAACCTCCCGGGTGCCGGCAAACCAATCCGCGGCCTGGGGGAGACGCATGACCCCGACTGGTGGGTCAAGAACCTCATTGAGCGTGAGCAGATCACCGCCGTCCTGCCGGCAGCTCTGGCGCTCCGCAAGGAAGATGCCGAGCTCGACGCACAGCTCGACCGCGAGATGACCGAGGCAGGTGTACGTCGGATCATCACAGACTTCAACCAGCGCGTCGTCGAGGCCCGGCGCCAGCTGCTGGGCGGTCCGCCCGTGGTCACACCCACCCGCGACGCCGACCAGCAGGTCACGAACTGGCGTGCTCGCCGCACCGAGCGGCGCGAACGACTGCGCAGCCGGCGTGAGCAGCTCACCTCACCTGAGGGCGGCACCGAACCCCATCCGCGACCACGACGCCGGTGGTGGCATCGGAGCCGGTGATCCGCCGCTGGCCCACGTGAAGGCTGTCGGCGGTCCGGGCCACAATGTTGCTGATGTCGCCGGGCACCGGGTCTGGCGGCCTGTGTCCGGAGGCAGCCATGGACTGCAAGATCGAGCTCATCTTTGTGCCGGTTACCGATGTCGACAGGGCCATCGAGTTCTACGTCGACAAGGTGGGGTTCACGTTGGACATCCAGGCCCGCGTCGATGAAAACATCAGGTTCGTCCAGGTCACGCCGCCCACGTCGGATTGCTCGATCGCGTTCGGGGAGGGCATCACCGACATGACCCCGGGGACGCAGAACAGCATTCAGGCGGTCGTACCCGACGCCGAGGCGGCGCGGCAACAGCTTCTCGACAGCGGCGTCGACGCGCCCGAGGTCGAGACGCTTGCGTGGGGCTCCTTCACCTCGTTCAGCGACCCCGACGGGAACACCTGGACCCTGCAGCAGCTTCCGCCTCCGGGGTCGTACGACACGGAGCAGGACTGAGTTCGGGCAGCGCCGGTGCGGCAATCCCGAGAAGGACCGGCACGGCGACGACCTCGACCAGCCGCGAAACGGCACCCGGCGCGATCCTTGTGGCAGCGGCTGTGAGCCGACAGCCCGACCGACTCGCGTTCCACGCGCTCGCTCGCTTGAGTGCAGAGCCGGTGCCTCACTCGGTCAGAACGAGCCGGCGCCCACCTCGATGAGCCCCCGTACCGCATTCCGGGTCGTCCTTGCCCACGGCAGCCATCGTCAACTGTGGGCTATGTCGGTGAAGCGAGAGTAGTGACCCTGGAATGCGAGCACGAGATCCTTGATCGGGCCGTTGCGGTGCTTGGCGACAATGAGGTCGGCTTCGCCCTGACGTGACTCCCTGTCATAGACGTCCTCGCGGTGAAGCAGGATCACCAGGTCGCTGTCTTGCTCGAGCGACCCGCTCTCGCGCAGGTCGGACAGCAGTGGTCGCTTGGACGTGCGCTGCTCGGAGCCGCGGTTGAGCTGAGAGATGGCGACGACCGGTACGTCGAGCTCCTTGGCCAGCAGCTTGATCTGGCGGGAAAACTCCGACACCTCGAGCTGGCGGGACTCGACCTTCTTGCCCGACGTCATCAGCTGGAGGTAGTCGACGACGATGAGGCGCAGGTCGTGCCGCTGCTTGAGCCGCCGCGCCTTGGCGCGGATCTCCATCATCGTCATGTTGGGCGAGTCGTCGATGAACAGCGGCGCCTCCGACACCTCCCCCATCTTGCGTACCAGCTTGTTCCAGTCGTCGTCGCTCATCTTGCCGTTGCGCATGTGGTTGAGCGGAATCTTGGCTTCGGCCGACAACAGCCGCATCGTGATCTCCGTGCGGCTCATCTCCAGGGAGAAGATGACGCTGGCCAGGCGGTGCTTGATCGACGCGGCGCGGGCGATGTCAAGGCCGAGCGTCGACTTGCCCATGGCCGGTCTGGCCGCCAGGATCACCATCTGTCCGCCGTGCAGACCGTTCGTGAGATCGTCGAGCTCCGCGAACCCGGTGGGAACGCCCGCCATCGACCCGTCGCGATTTCCGATCGCCTCGAGCTCGTCGATCGTCAGCTCCATGATGTCGGCGAGCGGCGCATAGTCCTCTGAGGTGCGCTTGTCGGTGACGCTGTAGACCTCAGCCTGCGCCTGGTCGACCACGTCGTCGACCTGGCCCTCGGCGGCGTACCCGATCTGGACGATCTTCGTGCCGGCGTCGACAAGCCGCCTCAGGATTGCCTTCTCTCGCACGATCCCCGCGTAGTAGCCCGCGTTGGCAGCGACCGGGACGCCAGCGACGAGCGTGTGCAGGTAGGGCGCCCCGCCGACTCTGGCGACGTCACCAGCTCGGGTCAGCTCGGCCGCGACCGTGATCGCATCCGCGGGTTCACCCCGGCCGTAGAGGTCGAGCACCGCGTCGAAGATCAGCTCGTGCGCCGGCCGGTAGAAGTCGACACCGCGCAACACCTCGACCACGTCGGCGATGGCGTCCTTGCTGAGCAACATCGCCCCGATCACCGACTGCTCCGCGTCGACATCCTGCGGAGGAATGCGGCTCGACGGCCCCTCGCGTCCGTAGTCGTCGGGAACCGAGTGCGGCCCGTGCAAGTCGGCGACGGTCACGAATCTCCTTCGACTCCTCGAGGGTGTTGCGATGACTGCGAGGCTAGGGGCCGGCGCCGACAGTTCCGGGTGCGTGACGACTCGAGGAGGGACGCTACGGGGCCACCGGGTCTACGCCAAGCCTGCTGTCAACAGTGCCTGTGCAGGACCGGGCTTCTCCTGTGGAAATCGCCGCCGATGACGTGCACAGCCTGGGGAAACATCGGTGGACATCCGAGAGCAGCGCCGCGCCGGCCCGCCGCTGACCTGCCCCGATGCGCGTGCCCAGGTGTGGACCCAAGAAACTTCTCCCTCACAATGGGAACCGTGGCGCACCGCGACGAGCCCCGCCGGATAGTACGCCCGGCGCCGTTTGGCGAGCCTTTCGGGCCCCCCAGCAACGACGCCGCCGGTGACACGCCGCACGACACGCCGGCGGATGCCTTCACTTCGCGTTCGGTCGTCGCGGATCGCGTCGGACCAGTACGCCGTCGCGCGCACGACGCAGAGATCGCACGGCTGGCGATCCCGGCCTTCGCGGCCCTTGTCTCCGAGCCCCTCTTCCTGCTCGCCGACGCGGCGATCGTCGGCCACCTCGGCACTGCCCAGCTCGCGGCCCTCGGGATCGCCGGCACGGTCGTCCAGACCGCCGTCGGCCTGTTCGTGTTCCTGGCCTACGGCACCACGTCGACCGTCGCTCGCAAGCTCGGTGCGGGTGAGCGACGCACGGCGCTGGCGGCCGGCGTCGACGGTATCTGGCTGTCGGTCGTGATCGGCGCTGTCGCCGCGACGGCGACGCTGATCGGCGCACCGGCTATCGTCGGTCGGTTCGGCGTGTCTGGCGGCGTGCACGACTTCGCAGTCTCCTACCTGCGCATCGCCGTCCTCGGCATCCCTGCGCTGCTGCTCATGCTGGCAGCGACCGGCGTGCTCCGCGGCCTCCAGGACACCCGGACACCCCTTCTTGTCGCCGTGGCTGCGAACCTCATCAACATCGCGCTCAACGCGACCTTCGTCTACGGTTTCGGCTGGGGCATCGCCGGCTCTGCCGCTGGCACCCTCGTTGCCCAAGGCGCCGCGGCCGCAGTGATCGTCGTCGTCGTGGTCAAGACAGCCAGACGGTACGGCGCCCCGCTCGTCCCGCACTGGCCAGGCGTCGTAGCGGCGTGGCGCGCCGGGGTCCCACTCATCGTGCGCACACTCACCCTGCGCGCCACGCTGATCCTGGCCACGTTTGTGGCCGCCTCCATCTCGACCGCGGCGGTGGCGGCCCACCAGGTCGCCTTCACGATCTGGACGTTCCTCGCCTTCGCGCTTGACGCCATCGCGATCGCCGGTCAGGCGATCACCGGCCGGCTGCTGGGAGCGGGGGACGCGACGGCGACACGCGCCGCGACACGTCGGATGATGACGTGGGGCCTGGTCGGGGGCATCGCTTTGGGGACGATCCTGGTCCTGACACGTCCCCTCGTCGTACCCCTCTTCAGTCCCGATCCCGACGTCCAGCGCCTGCTGTCCTCGGTGCTGCTGATCGTCGCGGTGCAGCAACCGGTGGCCGGGATCGCGTTCGTGCTCGACGGCGTGCTCATCGGAGCCGGCGACGGCCGCTACCTCGCCTGGGCAGGCGTGGTGAACCTGCTGGCGTTCGTGCCGATGGCCTCGGCCGTCTGGTGGCTCAACGGGGGGCTTGGCTGGCTCTGGTGGGCGTTCTGTGGCTTCATGCTCGTCCGGACGGCAACACTGGTGCTGCGTGAGCGGGGCGACCGTTGGCTCGTGCTCGGTGCGGCCCCCCCGGCGGGAAGTAGATGAGCGTGCGACGCGGCGGGTCGCGGGCCGCTACTGCCGCCTCGGCGTGACGTCGAGGTTGACGGTCGCAGTCACGTCGTCGTGCACCTTGATGCTGACCCGGTGGGCACCAAGGGTCTTGATTGCGTTCCCGACCTGGATGCGCCGCTTGTCGATCTCGGGGCCCCCCGCCGCGCGCACCGCCTCGACGATGTCGTTGAGGGTGACCGCGCCGAACAGCCGACCGGTGCCACCTGCCTGCGCCGACACCGTGACGACGAGCTCTTCGAGCTGGCGCTTGATGTCGTCGGCATGACCGAGGTCGCGGACCTCACGTACCGAGCGGGCCTTCTTGATGGAGTCGATCTGCTTCTCCGCACCCTTGGTCCAGCGAATCGCATGCCCACGCGGCACGAGGTAGTTGCGGCCGTAGCCATCCCTGACCTCGACGACGTCACCGGGCGCCCCAAGGTTGGAGACTTCCTGCGTCAGGATGAGCTTCATGGCAGTGGTCTCTCTCAGCGTGCGGTCGACGTGTAGGGAAGCAGCGCCATCTCGCGGGCGTTCTTGACCGCCGTCGCGACGTCGCGCTGGTGCTGCGTACAGTTCCCGGTGACCCGTCGGGCCCGGATCTTGCCACGGTCGGAGATGAACTTGCGTAGCAGCGGCGTGTCCTTGTAGTCGATATAGGTTGCTTTGTCCTTGCAGAACTGGCAAACCTTCTTCTTCGGCTTGCGTACAACTGGTTTGGCCATTGTGGTGCTCCCTTTCAAAGAGCCCGGCCGTGAGCCGGAATGGTCGATCGGTCGAGAGATGGTGGAGGTCGGGTCAGAACGGCGGCTCGTCGTTGCTGGCGCCGGCCGGTTGAGTGGCCCAAGGGTCGCTTGCGGGAGCCGACTGGCCGCCTGCCGACGGAGCCGGTGAGGCCCACGGGTCGTTGCCCGAACCGCTGTTGCCGCCGGAGTAGCCGCCGACATCGCCGGAGCCGGAGCGGCTGGTCTTCGTGACCTTCGCGGTCGCGTACTTCAGTGCGGCGCCGACCTCGTCGACGTCGAGCTCGACAACACTGCGCTTCTCACCCTCGCGGGTCTCGTAGGAGCGCTGCTTGAGCCGGCCCTGCACGATGACGCGCATGCCACGCTGCAGCGACTCGGCGACGTTTTCCGCTGCCTGCCGCCATACCGAGCAACGCAAGAACAGCGGGTCGCCGTCCTTCCACTCGTTGGTCTGGCGGTCGAACAAGCGCGCCGTCGAAGCGACGGTGAAGTTGGCGACGGCAGCCCCGGACGGGGTGAATCGCAGGTCGGGGTCGTCGGTAAGGTTTCCGACGACGGTGATGACGGTTTCGCCTGCCATGTGTGCTGGCCTCCCATGGTGTGGTCAGTTCGGTGAACGACCGGGGGAATCGGTCTTGCCTGTCTGGCGACGTGCCGAAGGGGCGGCGTCGCGGTCGATCAGTGCACCTCGGGCCGGAGCACCTTGGTGCGGACCACCGACTCGTTGAGTCCGAGCTGGCGGTCGAGTTCCTTGACGGTAGCGGGCTCCGCCGACAGTGCGACGACCGCGTAGATGCCCTCGGTTCGCTTGTTGATCTCGTACGACAGGCGGCGACGGCCCCAGACGTCGACGGACTCGACGCTGCCGCCGTCCTGGCGCACAAGGTTGAGGTATTGGTCGAGCGACGGTGCGACCGTCCGCTCCTCGAGGTCGGGGTCGAGAATGACCATCAGTTCATAGTTGCGCATGAGCGACATCCACCTCCTGTGGACTTGGCGGTCACGGCGTCTCCGTGACAGGAGGATCACGTCCGTTCGCAGCGGTTGGCGAACCGACGGGGCGCAGCCCGGCTCGTGCCGGGCTGACGCGCCCAGGTTATCAGCGCCGCCACAGGTGACGGTAATCGTGGTCCACAGGTCACGGCGACCTTCAGTGGGAGTCGTCGGTGGTCTTGCGCTGGGGTTCCGCTCGGCCGGCGGGGCGTCGCACAGCCCGGCAGCCCCGAGACCTACTCCGTGGCGATCGCGTCGAGCACGTCGAGTCGGGCGGCGCGTCGAGCCGGCAGTACGGCGGCCAGCACGCCGACCAGGGCCGAGAAGACCACGAAGGCGACGAGCTGCGCCCACGGGACGCTCAAGACGTCGACGCCCTGGTCGGCGATCGCGCGCTGAAGGGCCACCCCGAACGCGATACCCATCACGACGCCCAGCACGGCACCGAGGACAGCGATCGCCACCGACTCCAGGCGCACCATGCGGCGCAGTTGGCGACGGCTCAGGCCGATCGCCCGGAGCAGTCCGACCTCCCGGGTGCGCTCGATCACCGACAGCGCGAGCGTGTTGACGATGCCGAGGACGGCGATGATGACGGCGAGCCCGAGCAAGGCGTAGATGATCGCCAGAAACTGGTTGATCTGCGCCTTCTGCTCGTCGGCGTACTGCTGCTGGTTCTTCAACGTGACCGTCGGGTTGCCGGCGAGGACGTCGTCGATGCCGGCGCGCACCGAGCTCTCGCTCGCCCCCGGGTCCATCGTGATGTAGAGCAACGAGTCGCGAGGCGCATATCCGCCCGAGGCGAGGGCATCCAGCGTGACGAGGTATTGGGCCGGGATGATCCCTCCGGAGGGGAAGAAGCCCGCCACGGTCAGCTGTTGCGTGCGCGCCGGGAACTTCATCGCGATCGTGTCACCGATCGAGTAGCCCTCGGCCTTGGCGGTGCTGGAGTCGATGATGACCGAACTGTCTTCGAGGCCGCCCAGCAGACCCGACACCAGCGGCAGTTGGAGCGCGTCTGCCAGATCCTTGGGGTCGCTCGCGCCGACGAACACGGCGGCTCCGCCCACCTTCGGACCTGCCTGCCGGAACTCCGCGACCGTCTGCACCCCGTCGACGCGCCGGATCCGCTCGGCGATTCCGGTCGAGAACGGCGTCTGGATCGCATTGGACACCACCAGCTGTGCCGTGAGGCTGCCGTCGATGGCCTTGTCGGTGCTGGCCTTAGCCGACTGGCCGAGGATCGACATCAGTGCCACCAGCGTCAGCCCGATCATCAGCGCGCTCGCCGTTGCCGCCGTACGTCGAGGGTTGCGCAGCGAGTTCTCCGTGGCCAGCCGGCCCACGGTGCCGAACGTCACGTGGTAGGCCGCGCCGAGGCCGTGGATGACCGGCCGCCCGATCACCGGCGACATCAGCGCCACCCCGACGAGGATGGCCAGCATGCCGGATCCGATCAGTATCAACCCGGTGCCTCCCGCTGCCTGGAAGCCGGCGACCATCAGGCCGACGCCCGCCACCACGAGGACGACACCGACGACCAGCCGCCTGCGCAGCGACGACTCGGGCAGGGCGACGTCGTCGCGCATGGCCGCCACCGGTGCGATCCGGCTCGCCCTGCGTGCCGGGAGATAGGCGGCGATCATCGTCACGACGAGCCCGACGACGTATGACACGACGACCGTGCGCCACTGGACCGGCAGGCTGGCGCTGCCCAGGTCGAGCCCGAACGTGGCAAACAGCGCCTTGAGGCCGATCGCCAGCAGGTAGCCCACCGCGATGCCGATCGTGGACCCGACCAACCCGACGGCGAACGCCTCGGTGAGCACCGAGCGGTTGACCTGCTTCTTCGAGGCACCCATAGCCCGCAACAGCGCCAGCTCCCGGCTGCGCTGCGCGACGAGGATCGAGAACGTGTTGACGATCAAGAACGTGCCAACCACCATCGCCACCGCGGCGAAGACGAGCAGGAACGTGTTGACGAAGCCGAGCGCCTTGCCGATGGCGTCCTCGTTGTCCTTGGCGACCTTGTCGCCGGTCTGGGCATCGACCGCGGCCGGCAGCACCGAGTCGGCGGCATCGGCCAACTGCTCCTGAGACACCCCGTCAGCGGCCGAGAGCGAGACACCGGTGTAGACGTCCTTGCTCTTGAAGAACAGCTCCTGCATGGCCTGACGGTCGAAGATGCTGAGCGTGGCACCGACGAGCCCGCCCTCTGAGCCGAACGTGACGATGCCGGTCAGCTCGGCGGTCATCGTGGGGTTTTTGCCAGGCGTCACGAGCCTGACCTGGTCGCCGATGCTGTAGCCGGCCTTGTCGGCGGTCGAGGCGTCCAGCGCTACCTGCGAGGTGCCCTTCGGCAGCGCCCCCTCCTCCAGGGTCAGGATGCGGTCACCGGTGATCGCTGTCGTCTCGGTAAAGTTGAACGCCAGCCCCGGAGGGCCGTTGCCGCCGACGAGCTTGCCCCTGCTCGAAATCACGTAGACGCCCTGCGCCTGGACCACGCCGTCGGCGCTCGCCGCCTCGGGCAGGTTCGCCAGCCGGTCGACGGTCGAGGCCGGGATGGTCCGGGCATCCTCACCGAAGCTGGTGAAGTCGCCGCTTCCGCGCGGCGCCACCTCGACGTCGGCTGTGGTGCCCCTGATGATGCCGTCGAAGGCGCCGCCGAGCGCGTCGGTGAAGATGAACGAGCCGGCGACGAACGCCACGCCCAAGACGATGGCGAAGCCGCTCAGCGCCAGCCGGACCTTGCGCGCGACGAGGTTTCGCCAGGTGACCTTCAGCATGCGGTTTAAGCCCCCGCCGCGGTGCCGGCCACGGCGCGCTGGCTGAGGACCTTCATGGTCTCCAGAACGGCGTCGGCAGTGGGCCGGCGCAACTCGTCGACGACCTTGCCGTCGGCGAGGAAGACGACGCGATCGGTGTACGCCGCTGCGACCGGGTCGTGCGTCACCATGACGATCGTCTGCCGGTACTCGTCGACGCTGCGGCGCAGGAACCCGAGCACCTCCGCACCCGAGGCGGAGTCGAGGTTGCCGGTCGGCTCGTCGGCGAAGACGATCTCTGGCCGCGACACCAGCGCCCTCGCACACGCGACCCGCTGCTGCTGCCCACCGGACAGCTCGCTCGGTCGGTGGTTCAGGCGATCGCGGAGGTTGACGGTGTCGATGACGATGTCGAACCACTCCTGATCCGGTTTGCGACCGGCGATGGACACCGGCAGCTCGATGTTCTCCCGCGCCGTCAGGGTCGGCACCAGGTTGTAAGCCTGGAAGACGAAGCCGATCTTGTCGCGCCGAAGCGCCGTGAGCTGTTTGTCGTTGAGCCGCGACAGCTCCACCGCTCCCAGGTGCACGTCCCCGCTAGAGACGTTGTCGAGGGCCGCCATGCAGTGCATCAGGGTCGACTTGCCCGACCCCGACGGGCCCATCACGGCGGTGAATTCGCCGGCAAGGAAGTCGATGGAGACGCCGTCGAGGGCAGCCACAGTGGCGTCCCCTTCGCCGTACACCTTGCGCACGCCGATGGCGCGTGCGGCGACCCCCGGGGCGGCCTGGGACGGTGTGCGAGGCGAGATGACGTCGTTCATGGAGGTCCTCTGGAGGTTCGCCCGGCACGTTCCTCGCGCACCGGGTCACCGCCAACGCTACCCAAGCCCACCCTCGACAATCGATCAGGTTCTTCCCGTCCCCTGGCCTGAGATCGACCCCGACTCCGGCGCGGGTCCGACAACGGACCAGCGGGGACCACCGGGGCCGCGGGCTCCGCCTGCGCGTCCAGCCGCCACGGCTGTCGCAGCTGCGTCCTATCGTGGTCCGCATGTCACCGCTCCGCATCGGCGGCCACGTCGACCAAGCCGATCCCGTAGCCGAGGCGCAGGCACGCGGCGCCACGCTCTCGCAGTTCTTCCTGGGCGACCCGCAAGGATGGAAGGGGCCGACGGTCGCGTACGCCGGGGGAGCTGCCGGGTTGCGCGCCGACGCTGAAGCTGCCGGCATCGACCTCTACGTCCACGCGCCCTACGTGCTCAACGTCGCCACGACCAACAACCGCATCCGCATCCCGTCGCGCAAGCTCCTGCAGCAGACCATGCATGCCGCGGCCGAGATCGGGGCGCAGGGCGTGATCGTCCACGGTGGCCACATCCTGCAGTCCGATGATGCCGCAGTCGGCTTCGACAACTGGCGCAAGTGCATCGAGCGACTCGACCTGCCCGTGCCCCTGCTCATCGAGAACACCGCCGGCGGCGACAATGCGATGGCGCGCACACTTGACCGCATCGCCGGGATGTGGGGCGCCATCGGTGCGGCAGACGCGGGAGGCACGGTGGGCTTCTGTCTCGACACCTGTCACGCTCATGCGGCCGGGGAGAAGCTCAGCGACGTGGTCGCGAGGCTGATGGCGATCACCGGGCGGATCGACCTCCTGCACGCCAACGACTCGCGGGACGAGTTCGGCTCGGGTGCCGACCGGCACACCAACCTCGGCTCGGGACTCATCGAGCCCGACGACCTGGTCGCCGTGGTGCGCGAGGCGAACGCCCCCGTCGTCTGCGAGACGCCCCGCGGACCAGAGGGCCAGCGCAGTGACATTGCCTGGCTCGCCGAACGGCTCGGGCGGACCGGCTAAGCGGGCGCCTTCAGACGAGAGCGGTGGTGCGGTTCGGTAGGCGGGGCGCGCAGACCATCCCGCCCCATCGTGGTCCGGTAGCGTGGCCGACCGTGAACCTCGATGTGCGCACCATCTCCGCGGTGGAGCACCTCGCGTTTCTCGACCGTCAGCCGGACGCAAGCTTCCTCCAGACACCGGGATGGGGAGAGGTCAAGAGCGAGTGGCGGCATGAGTCGATCGGCTGGTTCCGGGGCGGCACGCTGATCGGCGCCGGGCTAGTCCTCTACCGCCAGCTGCCGAGGCTGAAGAAGTACCTCGCCTACCTGCCCGAGGGCCCGGTGCTGGACTGGGCCGACTCGGACCTGCCAGCCTTCCTGGTGGCCATGGCCGAGCATCTGAAGCACCACGGCGCCTTCGGCATCCGGATGGGACCGCCGGTGGTTGTCCGCCGCTGGCGGGCCGAGACCGTCAAGACCGCCATCGCCGATGACCGCCATCGTCGGTTGGGTGCCGTGGCGCCGGACACGTGCGACGGACTGGGCGAGCAGCTGTCATCGCAGCTGCGCGCAGCCGGGTGGCGAGCGCGCGGCTCGGATGACGGCTTCGCCGCGGGACAGCCGCGCTTCGTCTTCCAGCTGCCGCTCCGCAGGACGCCGGACGACGTGCTCGCCGGGATGAACCAGCAGTGGCGCCGCAACATCAAGAAGGCGTCCAAAGCAGGCGTCATCGTGACCCAGGGGTCAGTCGAGCAGCTCGCCGACTTCCACGCGCTGTACGCCGAGACAGCGCGGCGTGACCACTTCACCCCACGACCGCTGAGCTACTTCACCCAGATGTTCGCGGCGATGCGGGCAGAGAACCCCGACCGCGTCCGTCTCTATCTCGCCCACCACGACGACGCACTGGTCGCCGCGACCACGTGGGTGCGGGTCGGCGGCCACACGTGGTACTCCTACGGCGCGTCGTCGACGGACAAACGCGACGTGCGAGGCTCCAACGCGATCCAGTGGCAGATGATCAGCGACGCGATCGAGGTCGGCGCCACCGTCTACGACCTGCGCGGCATCACCGACACCCTCGACCCCGGGGACCCGCACATCGGGCTGATCCAGTTCAAGGTCGGGACTGGCGGAGAGGCCGTCGAGTACGTCGGGGAATGGGACCTGCCGCTGAACCGCCTCATCTACAAGGCATTCGATCTCTACATGAGTCGACGCTAGGACCCCTGAATGCCCCTGACTTTGTACGTCGACGGGCCACGCTGGCGCGCGCATCTGACGCGCACGGCCGCCGCCA
Source organism: Propionibacteriales bacterium (assembly GCA_038238115.1). Lineage (GTDB taxonomy): Bacteria > Actinomycetota > Actinomycetes > Propionibacteriales > Nocardioidaceae > JBBRYB01. The sequence goes on from JBBRYB010000001.1 coordinate 300,302, forward strand.
GCCCGGGGCTCATCCCGGTCGCAAAGGGCAACGGCTACGGCTTCACGGTCGCCCGGCTGGCGCGACGTGCCGAATGGCTCGCCGCCGACCTGATCGCGGTGGGCACCTACCGCGAGGTGGCGGAGGTCGAGCGGCGCTTCTCCGGCGACATCTTGGTCCTCGAACCGTGGCGTCCTTTCCTTGATGCGCCTGTCGGCCCTCGGCTGATCCACACCGTCGGGCGGCACAGCGACCTCGCGGCGCTGAGTGAGCGCGGCGACCGGCCACGTGTCGTGCTCGAGGCGCTGACCTCGATGGGTCGCCACGGGTTCGCCGGCGGTGCGCTCGCGCAAGCGGCTCGTGCAGCCCGTGGGGTACGGGTAGAGGGCCATGCCCTGCACCTTCCGCTCGGCGGTGGACATGTCGAGGAGGTGGAGCATTGGCTGGCGGCTGCCCCCGCGAGTCGGTGGTTCGTCAGCCACCTCGAGGCGAGCGAGCTCGACGCGCTGCGTCGACGCCACATCGAGCTGGAGCTCCGCCCCCGGGTCGGCACCGGCCTGTGGCTCGGCGACCGGTTGGCCTTGACGGCGCGCGCTACCGTGCTCGACGTGCATGCGGTGCGTCGCGGCGACCGGGTCGGCTACCGCCAGCGACGCATCGGTAGAGACGGACACCTGCTGGTGGTAGCAGGTGGCACCGCCCACGGGATCGCGCTCGAAGCTCCTGCGGCCGCCGGGTCGGCCCGCCAGCGCGCCGTGTCGCTGGCACGCGGGGGGCTCGAAGCTGTCGGCCAGGCCTTGTCGCCGTACCTCGTGGGCGGGCGGCAGCGCTGGTTCATCGAGCCACCCCACATGCAGGTCAGCCTGATCTTCCTGCCAGCAAGCGTCGAGCCGCCCGCCCTCGGCGCCGAGCTGGAGGTGCAGGGGCGCCTCACCACCACGTCCTTCGATGAGGTCACCATCAGCTGATCGCCTCACCGCGGGGCCGCCAGCCGCGGGCGGCGGGTGTCGGCTCCCCCGAGGGGGGGCCCGGAGTTCCACGAGCTGGCGGAGCCGGGGTCCTCAGAGTCGATGCCCTCGTCGAGGATGCCCCCGACCGGGTCGTCGGACAGCCCGTCGACCCGGACCGGGTCATACCAGGGGTAGAAGATGTCTCGGATGACGAGTGCGACCAAGAACAGCTCGCCTGCAATCCGGACCCCCACGGCCAACGCGTATACCCAGTCTTCGGCGCCGGCGGAGACGAAGAAGTTGGCGATGTGCATCCAGACAGCGAAGAAATAGAAGATCTCAGCTGCCTGCCAGATGATCAGGTCGCGCCAACGCGGCCGGGCCAGCGCGGCCAGCGGCAGCAGCCAGATGACGTACTGGGGGGAGTACACCTTATTGACGATGAGGAAGGCGACGACCACGAGGAACAGCAGCTGGGGCAACCGTGGTCGGCGTGGTGACAACAGCCCGAGCAGGGCGATGCCCAGGCAGGCGGCTCCGAAAACGAGCCAGGTCGTCACGTTGATGGTGTGTGGGCTGGCGGTGTGGCCGTAGTTGCTGGCGACCAGCCAGATCGAGCCGAAGTCGGGCCCGCGGGCGGAGTTGAACTGCCAGAACCACAAGAACGCGTGCGGCGACCAGAAGTAGATGGGCACGTCGATGGCGAGCCACGTCACCAGCGCCGCCGCGCTCGTCCTGACCCACACATCCAGGCGACGCTCGCGCAGGCACAGCACGAGCAGGGGGCCGAGGAAGAAGAGCGGGTACAGCTTCGTCGCTACGCCGAGGCCGATGAAGACGCCCGTCAGGACGGGTCTGCGCGTCGACCAGGCCCAGATGATGCTGCCGGCGCAGCCGAGCGCCAAGATGTCCCAGTTGATCGTTGCGGTCAGGGCAAGACTCGGTGAGGCGGCGACGAACATGGCGTCCCAGGGTCTTCGCCGCTGCGCGCGCACGAGAAACGCCAGCCCGATCAGCAGGACGCCGAGGAAGCCAACCGCGTTGACCCGCCAAAACAGCGCGCTGTCGGACTGCACGCGCGGGTCCTGGCCGACGACCGAATGCGGCACCTGCGAAAGATCAGGTGACGCGCCGAGCGCGTGGGTGACGAGCCCCGCCGCTCCCATCCATACCCCGCTGAGCACGGGGTACTCGATGGTCAGCGCATTGGCTTCCGCCGTCGTGTCGGGCTGCTTGCTCGGGGGGAGGTCGCTCAGCGGCTCGTAGGGGATGACGCCTTCGGCGAGTCCGCGCCCGGAGTAGAGAAACGAGATGTCGGAGTAGCACATGTGCGAGTACGGAAAGGGGGCCGCCGCGTCCGACCAGTTCTCCACGACGCACGGCGACTTCTGCACCACACCGAGCCCGAAGCCGATCGTCGCCACCGCCAGCACCACTCGCAGCGGGGTCCACCAGCAGCGTCCTGTGCGGGCGTGACGGCCGAGCGGGCCACCGACTGCCGTGCTCGCCGAGCGGGCCAGCGGGTCGGCGAGAGTCGGAGCGACGACGTCGCCGTCCGTACGTCTGGCCCCGAGAATCGCCACCCGTCCATCGTGCCCTACCGCTTGGTCCGGGTCAGCGGACGGACTGTCTGGGTCCCGATGGTGCGCTCCTGGTGGGCTTCGTCGTCGCAGGCGGCCGCGACGTTGTGGGCGGCGCAGACGACGTGGGCGGCGCAGAGGTCGTCGGCGGCTCCGACGTCGTGGGCGGCACAGACGTGGTCGGCGGCGCAGACGTTGTCGGCGGCTCCGACGTCGTGGGCGGCACAGACGTGGTCGGCGGCGCAGAGGTCGTCGGCGGCTCCGACGTCGTGGGCGGCGCAGACGTGGTTGGCGGCGCAGACGTCGTGGGCGGCGGTGAGTACGTCGTCGGAGGTGGCACATACGTGGGGCTGTCGCCGTGCAGCACGGCCGGTTCGGGGAAGGACTCCGTCGGCATACCCCGCAGCGCGCGAGTCATATAGGCCGTCCACGTCTGGGTGGGGTAGTTGGCGCCGTAGAACGGCTCGAGGTAACCCTCAAGCGAGTCGTCGCCGTCGCCACGCGTGTAGGTGATGGCGGTCGAGAGCTGCGGCGTGTAGCCGACGAACCACGACGATGACACGTGCTGGCTGTTCCCGACTCCCGCGGTCGCGGTTCCGGTCTTGCCGGCTGCTGGACGACCCAGGTTGGTGGCGTAGCTTCCCGTGCCGCCCTGCACGACCTGCTCCAGCGCGTAGGTGACGTTGCTGGCGACCGCGGGGCTGAAGGCCATGTCGCTCGTGACCCGGTGCTCGTAGCGCAGTCCGTTGGCGTCGCTCACCTTCTCAATGACGTACCAGTCGGCGTGCTGGCCCTTCGCCGCGAACGTCGCATACCCTTCGGCCATCTCCACGTTGGGGATGCGCGCGCTGCCGAGCGCGACGCCCGGATTGGCTTCGAGGTCAGCCGAGCGACGCGGGATACCAGCCGCCACGGCCGCCTTGACGACCTTGCGCGGGCCGTTGTGCATCGACGAGGTGAGGTCGGCGTAGGCGGTGTTGACCGACTCTTGCGTCGCATACTCCAGCGTGATCGCGGAGCCGTACGACGCCCCGTAGGGGCTGTTCGCCGACTGCCCCTCGTTACCGACGGTCTCCCCGTTGGGATAGGTGTACGGCGAGTTGCCGTCGAACGTCGACTGCAGCGTGTAGCCGGCCTTCAGGCCGGCCGCCAACGCATAGGGCTTGAACGTCGAGCCGGGCTGCACCCCGGCCGTGGCCCAGTTGAGCTGGCTCTGCAGGTAGTTCTTGCCGCCGATCATGGCGCGCAGCGCGCCCGTTCCCGGCTCGATCGAGGACAAGGCGACGTGCAGCTGCTTGCGGCCCTTCGGCCGGATCTTCTTGATCGTCTGTCCGGCCGCGCGCTCCATGTCCCAGTCGAAGGTCGTGACAACCTTGAGCCCACCTCCGTTGATGTCGGAGTCGGTGAAACCGGCCCCGAGCAGCTGCTGTCTCACGATCGTCATCAGGTAGCCCTTCTGGCCGCCGTACTGGTTGATCTCCTTGATCTTCGGGAAGGCGGGCAGCCGCTTCTCATACCTGGCCGCCTTGCCGGAGCCGAGAGTGCCCATCGAGACCATCCCGTCCAGCACGTAGCGGTAGCGTCCCCGCAATGCCGCACGGGCGCTCTTGCCGGCCGCCGGGTCGAGGTTGCCGGGCGAGTTGAGCACCGACGCGAGCACCGCGCTCTCGGGGACCGTCAGGTCCTTCGCGTCCTTCTCGAAGTAGGCCTGTGACGCGGCCTGGATGCCGTAGGCGCCGCGGCCGTAGTAGATCGTGTTGAGGTAGCCCTCCAGGATCTGGTCCTTGCTGAGCCTGTTCTGCAGTTTGACCGCGAGGAAGGCCTCCTTGAACTTGCGTTTCCAGGTGCGCTCCTGCGAGAGGTAGAGCACCTTCACGTACTGCTGCGTGATCGTGGATGCGCCCTGCTCGACCTGGTCGGATCGCAGGTTCGTCCAGGCCGCACGCAAGATCCCCTTGAAATCCAGGCCGTTGTTGGTCTCGAAGCTCCTGTCCTCTGCCGAGATCACGGCGTCCTGGATGGACTGTGGCATCTCGCTGAGGGGCAGGCTCTGGCGGTTCTGCAGCGCGAACTGTCCCAGCACGTGCTTGCCGTCGGAGTAGTAGACAGTCGTGGTCTGTGCCTGGAAGTCGGTGTTGGGATCGGGGATGTCGATCATCGTGTAGGTCACGTAGATCGCGATCGCGGCGAGCAGCGAGCAGACAAGGCCCGTGATGACGGCCCAAGTCAGAGTCTTCCTGGCTGCGTGGCGCGTCTTGGCCCAGCCGCTCAGGTCACGCATGGTCACCTTGCCGTTCCGGCCGCTGCCCTGCCCCTTGGCGGGCCGGGCGTTCGTGGCGGCGCGGTCGGCGCCCGACACCCCGGACGGCGGTGGTTGGTTGCTCACTTTCTCTGTACCCCGTGGCCGTCAGTCGTCGTCTTCGACGGTGCGCTGGCGGCGCGGTGGCTTGCGCGGTACGCCGTCGCCGACGATGTAGGACTCGACGAGGTGGTTCCAGCCGCAGTTCTGGCACACCTCGAGCACGTAGATCCTGATCTCGCCGTGCTCGTGGGCCATCGCCTCGATCTGTTGCTTGGACTTGATCCGGCCGGAGAACTGGCCGAGCTCGTCGCCGAAGACATACGACAGGTGGCGCAGCTCGGGCTTGCGGCAGACCGGGCAGGGGCCCGGCGCCGGGGCGCCGTGGTGCTTGGCGGCGCGAAGCGTGTAGGGGTCGGCGTCGCACACGTCGTCCATCGAGGTCGCTCCGCCGTTGAACAGGGTCGACAAGGTCGCCCGCCGCTGCAGCGAGTAATCGATGATGGAGCGCTGTGACCACATGGTGCCTTCGAGGGTACGGCCAACCCGACAGCGGGTTCCAACCGTGCGCACGGTCCGTGACGCACGTCCCAGCAACCCTGGGCGGCCGACGCTGCGCCGTCAGGCAGCCGGGGGGCGCGCTCCGGGGCTCTGCGTGCGTCGGGTCTTCAACTCGAAGAACTCCGGCACCCGGACGGCCGTGGTGACCGCCTCCCAGAGCCGTTCGGCCGCGACGCCATTCGGCGTGGGAGCCACGACGGGCCCGAAGAAGCCACGCTCGAGGTCAGCCGTGGCGAAGACCAGGACCGGCGACCCCGCGTCGTCGCCGGCGAGATCAACCGCGACGGCCCGGGAGCTGACCACCGCCTCGTCGTTCGAGCCATCACGCAGTGTGGGTAGATAACTCTCCCCACCGACCTGCCGCCACGCCTCCTCGACCAGCTCGAGCGACGGTTCTGCGCCCTCATCGTGCACGTGCTGCCCGTAGTAGCCGTAGGCGGCGGAGATGAGGTCGTCACGACCGTCGGTGTGGGCCACCTCGACCGCGCGCAGGAAGCTTCGGCTCGCCGTCATGACAGCGCGAAACTTCTCGGGCGCGTCGTCGAGGTCACCTCCCGCGGACAGCTCGAACGACCGGAAGGCCAGGTCGACGCCGTGCCGCTGGGTGATGTCGACGAGCCACCGGGACGTACGCCACGTCCACGGGCAGGCCGGGTCGAAGTAGAACGTCACCTTCGTGACGTCGGTGCCGACGTCTGGCGCCCTCTTCATCGTCGTCACGTCGCTCCTTCGCTGCCCAACTCGGTCGAACCGTCTGTGCCCGTTCCCTCGATACGGGTAACACGCGACCCCGTATAGTGACTGATATATCGTTCCGATACGTTGCAGCGATACGTCGACACTCTCGACCGCAGCAGCCGACCGCAGCATGTCAGACCGCATCGGAGAAGCGAGGAGAATCCCACGTGGCCAAGCGCGGCGCCGCATTGGAGCTTGCAGTCCTCGGCCTCTTGCATGAGTCGCCCATGCACGGCTACGAGGTCCGCAAGCGGGTCACCGGGCTGCTCGGCTGGGGACGGGTGCTCTCCTACGGTTCGCTCTACCCCTGCCTGAAGCAGATGCTCCGCGCCGGTCTGATCGCCGAGGAGGCCCCCGATGCGACGACGGTGGATGCCCGGGCGGCCCGCCGCGGCAAGATCGTCTACAAGCTCACCGCGGACGGCAAGGAGCGGTTCGCCACGCTGCTGTCGGCCGGTGGTCCTAGCGCGTGGGACGACGACAGCTTCGGCGTCCGCTTCGCGTTCTTCGGCTTCACCACGTCCGAGACGCGCATCCGGATCCTCGAGGGCCGACGCAGCCGCCTGGAGGAGCGCCTCGAAGGAGTGCGCACGTCGCTCGTGCGCTCCCGCGAGAGGCTCGACTCATACACGCTGGAGCTGCAGCGCCACGGACTGGAGTCCGTGGAGCGTGAAGTGCGCTGGATCACGGAGCTGATCGACCACGAGCGGGTAGGCCGGCCATGGCGGTCGGTCGACGTACCCGCGGACACCACCATCCCCACTGCCGGCGGAACCCCGCCGGCAGCCATCGAAGAGGAATGAGGAGAGCCGAATGGGCTCAGTTCGTGTAGCCATCGTCGGCGTCGGAAACTGCGCGACGTCGTTGATTCAAGGCGTCCACTTCTACCGCGACGCCGACCCGTCGGGCGTGGTCCCCGGACTGATGCACGTGCGGTTCGGCGACTACCACGTCCGCGATGTCGAGTTCGTCGCGGCGTTCGACGTGGACGCCAAGAAGGTCGGCTTCGACCTCGCCGAGGCGACCAGCGCCAGCGAGAACAACACCATCAGGATCTGCGAGGTGCCGCCGCTCGGTATCACGGTACAGCGTGGCCCGACGCTCGACGGCCTCGGCAAGTACTACCTCGAGACGATCGAGCAGAGCGATGCTGACCCGGTCGACGTCGTGCGGGTGCTGCGAGACACCAAGGCCGACGTACTGGTGTCCTACCTGCCCGTGGGTTCGGAGCAGGCCGGCAAGTTCTACGCCCAGTGCGCGATCGACGCCGGCGTCGCGTTCGTCAACGCGCTTCCCGTCTTCATTGCGTCCGACCCTGAGTGGGCGAAGAAGTTCGAGGACGCCGGTGTCCCGATCGTCGGCGACGACATCAAGTCGCAAGTCGGCGCCACGATCACCCACCGGGTGATGGCCAAGCTCTTCGAGGACCGCGGCGTGGTCCTGGACCGCACGTTCCAGCTCAACGTCGGCGGCAACATGGACTTCAAGAACATGCTTGAGCGGGACCGCCTGGAGTCCAAGAAGATCTCCAAGACTCAGGCCGTCACGTCCAACGTCGGACATGACCTCGGCGCTCGCAACGTACACATCGGCCCCTCGGACTACGTCGCCTGGCTCGACGACCGCAAGTGGGCCTACGTCCGCATGGAGGCGCGCGCGTTCGGCAACGTGCCGCTCAACCTCGAGTACAAGCTCGAGGTGTGGGACTCGCCGAACTCGGCCGGCATCATCATCGACGCGATTCGCGCGGCCAAGATCGCCAAAGACCGTGGCGTGGGCGGCCCGCTGCTGTCGGCCTCGTCATACCTGATGAAGTCGCCACCCGTGCAGCGCCCCGACGACGAGGGCCGTGACTCGGTGGAAGCTTTCATCCGAGGTGACGTCGAGCGCTGATCGGCACACCACGAAGCGGCAACCGCCGACACGCGCCGGGCGAGGCGGGCGAGGCTCTGTTGAAGGACGTCAGCCTGCGGTCCCGGTCGGGACCCGGCTGACTAGCCCCACGATGTTGCCTTCGCTGTCCCTGACGAACGCCATCCACTCATCTGTCCCGGCGGGTCCGAGCGTGTCATCGCCGTGCTGGAAGATCACGTGCGGCTCGGTCTCGACCTCGACGCCGTCTGCGCGCAGCCGCTCCAGCCGCGTGCGTACGTCGTCGACCTCGAGATAGAGCAGCGCCGACGGAGCCGCCCGGTCGAGGAGGAGCCGGGTATCGCCAAGCTGGAAGAAGACCAGGCCGGGCGGGTCGTAGACCGCGCGCGGCTCGGCACCGAGCAGCCGGGTGTAGAAGGCACCCGCACGGTCGAGGTCCTCCGCGCGCTGTGCCACTTGGACGAGCCTCATGGGCATCCCACCTCTTGTAGTATCCCTATCTATCCGTAGGGATGCTATACATATCCCGTGGTCCTCGACAAGCCCTCAGCTGAGCAGACGGCCCGGCAGCTGAACTCCGGAGCCATCCACCTGCTGCGGGGCCTGCGCCAAGTCGACAGGGAGGCGCAGCTGACGCCCGCTCGGTTGAGCGCGCTGTCGGTGCTGGTCTTCGGTGGGCCATGCACACTTGGGCGGCTCGCCACGATCGAGGGCGTCGCCGGCCCCACCATGACCCGCATCGTCGACGGGCTCTGCGAGCTCGGCCTGGCCGAGCGCACTACCCACCCCGACAGCGCGCGTTTCGTCCTCATCGCGGCCACGCCCGACGGAGAGTCGCTGATGCAGGATGCGGCGGCTCGGCGCGTCTCGGCGATCGTGGCGGGACTGGCTCGGCTGACGGCGAGTGAACTGGCCAGCCTGCGCCGTGCCGCTCCGGTCCTGATGAAGCTTGGCGGCGAACTCCGCTGGCAGGCTGATCCGACCGGCGGGACCGGCAGGTGGGCCGACCGGCGGTGAGCTTCTTCGGTGACCTAGGCCGGCTGTTGCGCAGCGGCCGCTTCCGCCGGCTCTTTGCCGTGCGGATCACGAGCCAGTGTGGAGACGGGATCTTCCAGGTGGCGCTGGCGTCGTATGTGCTGTTCTCCCCCGAGCGCCAACCTGATGCTGCCGCCATCGCCGTCGCGCTGGCGGCCGTCCTGCTTCCCTTCAGCCTGCTAGGCCCGTTCGTCGGCGTGTTCTTGGACCGCTGGAACCGGCGTCAGATCCTCGCCCTGTCGAACCTCGTCCGTGCGGTCCCGGTCCTGGCCACGGCCGGGCTCGTGGCTGGCGGTGGCAGTGATGCGGCCCTGTTCGTCGTCGTGATCCTGGCGTTGAGCATCAACCGATTCCTGCTGGCCGGGTTGAGCGCCTCGCTACCGCGGGTCGTGGAGTCCGACGACCTCCTGCTCGCGAACTCGATCACTCCAACGAGTGGCACGATGGCCTTCATCGTCGGTCTGGCGCTCGGCACCGGGCTGCGACGGCTCCCCTGGGGAGTCGACCATGACGTGGCGATCATCATCGTGGCGGCCGGTGTGTACGTCGTCGCGGCTGGGCTCGCTCTGCGCATCCCGCACCACCTGCTCGGCCCCGACCTGGCCGCCGCGCCCCCACAGATCGGACCCGAGCTCCGTCAGGTGGTGCGCGGCCTGGTGGCGGGGCTGCGCCATCTGCGTGGGCGGCCCGTTGCGGCTCGTGCGCTGGCCGTCATCGGTGCACACCGCTTCTTCTACGGCCTGTCCACGGTCGCCACCATCTTGCTCTACCGCAACTACTTCAACGACCCGGCCGACACCGACGCTGGTCTGGCCGGGCTGTCGATCGCGGTCTTGGTGTCCGGCGTGGGCTTCGTGTCGGCTGCGGTGCTCACTCCCCTGGCCATGCGGTGGATGTCCCAGCGCACCTGGATCGTCTCTCTGCTCGCGGGTGCCGCGATCTTCGAAGTCTTCCCTGGCGGCCTCTACACCGTGCCGGGCCTGCTGGTGGCGGCCTTTGTGCTCGGCATCTCTGCTCAGGGCGTCAAGATCTGCGTGGACACGCTCGTGCAGATGCACGTCGACGACGCCTTCCGCGGGCGTGTCTTCTCCATCTACGACGTCATCTTCAACGTCGTCTTCGTGACGGCGGCTGCCGTGGGCGCCGTCGTCGTCCCGAGTGACGGCAAGTCGTACGCCGTGCTTGCCGCGATCGCCCTGGGCTACGCCCTCACCGGGCTCGCCTACGCCGGCGCCTCGCTGCCCCGGCGAGCCCAGGTCTGAGCCCCCCTGACGAAGGGGGCTAGTCCGTCAGGCCACTCCTCGAGGGCCTTCGACGGATGTCCGTGAGGGCCTGCGTGCGTTGTCCGTCGACGTGCCGACGGCGGCGTGACAGATGGCGGCCTCGATGGTGCAATGGGGCGTGGTCCGTCCTCGAACGAGCACGGAGGTCCTGTGTCGACATTTCCTCAGATGATGCATACCGCGCTGGACACCACGGATGCCCGCGGCCTGGCCGAGTTCTACCGCCAGTTGTTGGGACTGCAGTACCGCCCCGGTGATGAGCCACCAGCCGATGGCGCGCCTGAGGCCGAGGCTGACTGGTTGGTGCTGGTCGACCCGGGCGGCCACCGCAAGCTCGCTTTTCAAGAAGTCGAGACCTTGACGCCTTCGACCTGGCCGGCGCACGACGTGCCGATGCAAATGCACCTCGATTTCAGCGTGCCTAGCGTCGAGGAGTTGCATCGCCATCGGCAGCGGGCCGAGGAACTCGGGGCGCGAATCTTGCTGGACCGCACCGCGGACGACGGCGAGCCCTTGTATGTGCTGGCCGATCCGGCCGGGCACCCCTTTTGCATCCTCGTCGCCTGAACGTCCGCTGTTACGGTGACCGCTCCGCGAGTTCAGGTGTCGTATGCGGCGACGTCGAGGAACCACTCATCCGGGCGGCACCAGATCGACAACCCGGCCGCCGCTCCAGTGCCGAGTGTCAGGTCCTTCACATGCCACTGGCGCCGCTGCCGTCGATCATGTCCGGCCCCGGGTGCAGTCCAGGGGCCAACTCAGGTCGCACGACCACGACGACGGACAGTAACAATGCGACCACGCCGAGAATGCGGCTGAACCGTACCCCCCACACCCAGTACTTCTCCGCCAGCACGGCCGCGACCAGCACCACCATGACGGGCAGGTTCATCAGGCCGACCGCGACGAGCACCGTCATGAGGCCCCAGCAGCAGCCCAGGCAGTAGCCGCCATGGTGCAACCCCACTCGCAGGTCTCGCCATCGGCCGAGGTATCCGCCGTACTTGAACGCCAAACCCAGCGGGGAACGGCAGTGCGCCAGGCAGCGGTCTTTCAGCGGACTTAGCTGGTAGATCCCGCACACGGCGAAGATCCCCACCGCGAGGACGGTCGCCGCCACCGGCCACCCGGACACCACCCGTTCGGCCACCCAGGCCAGCCCGTACGCGGGCAACGCGGCGGCTGTCCACACGACCAGATATCCACCGGCGAGCAGGCCGGTCCGTGCGCCGCGATGGCCGGTGAACGTGCGCGTGTACAGCGCCGCGAACGGGGCCACCGTCGGCAGCATCATTGCTGCCATCATCAGCGCCCACAGCGCAACGAAAGCGGCCAGCCCAAGACCCATAGTTCCCGGCATGGACCCCATCCGCCGGGCCAGCACGAGCAGGGCGACCCACCCCGCCGCAGCGACCAGCAGGAGCGCCGACGCCGGCAGCGTGAACCGGCGCACGCGGCCCGCGGTAGCGGTCACGCCGACCAGGAGAAGGGCGCCGAATGCCCGTTCTTTCCGGGATATGCGAAGGACAGTCCGAACACGTCGACCTGCGACCGGGTCGCGTTCGCCACCGTCAACGTCGAGTTGGCCGGGTGGAACATGCCCGTCAACCGCTCCACCTCCCCGCCCGGGTTAGCGGGTGCCACGAAGTCCTCGATCTCGATGTCGATCAGGTCACCGACCTTGACCGAGTGCAGCCGACCGTCATCCACGTAGTCGATGGACGCGGACTGCATGCCCAACATCTCCCCGATCAGCGGGGCCAACATGCCCATCGGACCACCCATCTGCCCGCCGAACACGGCACCCAGCCCGGCCGCCTGCTGCTCGGACGCGGCGGCGTCCATTACCACTCCGACGCGCCAGTTCCCGTCGCCCATCACTGGCGGAGTGTCCGCCACGACGACGACTGTCTTGTCGCTCACATCCACGCCATCGACCTCGCCGCGGTCGACGTGGAAAGCCAGGACCACCTGACAACGGTCCTGATCTGCCGGCATCGACATCCCCGACGTGGTGCACGGGCACACCATGTCGCAGGAGCAGTTCTCGAAGTATGTCCCGTCCAGTCGCCACGCCATGACGTCCTCCACTCCCATCGCCAATGACGAAAGCCTGCTCCCACGGCACCCAACAGTCAACCAACCGGCGGCGTCTGCAGCCAGCGTTCCGCGGCGAGGCGCGTGGAACTCGGCAGAGCCGGGTCGGACTCCTCGGTGGGGTGCCGCCGAGCGGTCGTTGCCGGCAGGACGGGTGGCTCATCAAGGCCGGTCTGACACGATGGCACTGATGAGCTCACAGCCGATCGCGCGACACCTCCTGCGAGCCAAGGACCTCGCCGACGCTCGCCTTGCCGAGCCACTCACCGTGGCCGATCTCGCCGAGTCAGCGCGCTTGTCGTCCGCACACTTCAGCCGGGAGTTCCGCCGCGCGTTCGGCGAGACCCCGCACGCTTATCTGCTGACCCGCCGCCTGGAGAGGGCGGCCACGATGTTGCGCATGACCGACCATACCGTCGCAGACATCTGCCCTACCGTCGGTCTGTCCAGCGTCGGGTCGTTCACCACGACGTTCAGCCGGGTGCACGGGAAGTACGCCGTCGTCCCGGTCTGCATCGTGCGTGCCTATGGCCGCCCACACAACCGCACGTTTCGAGAAGACATCGGACGGGACTGATCCCTAACGTCGTCGGCATCGTTACGGCAAGCAAGGAGGCGACGATGTATCGAATCGGCAGCATGCAGGTGTGGGTGCACGACCAGGACGAAGCGCTGGAGTTCTACACAACGGAAACTCGGCATGGAGGTCCGTTCCGACGTCACGATGCCGGAGATGGGCAACTTCCGCTGGCTGACGGTTGGGCCGGCGGGCCAGGACCACGTGATGATCGTCCTCATGGCTGTTCCCGGCCCTCCGGTGTTCGACGCCGAGACCGCGGAGCAGGTCCGGATCTTGCTTGCCAAGGGCGGCACCAGCACCGTCTTTCTCGTCACCGACGACTGTATGCAGGCATATGCAGACCTCGTCTCACGAGGGTCGAGTTCCAGGAGAAACCGGAGGAACGTCCCTACGGGATCGACGCTGGGTTCCGCGACTCCTTCGGCAACAACTTCCGTCTCACCGAGGTGAAGGAGCTGAGCTGAGCCCCGCCGCAGACCCGATCGGACCCACTCCATGCCGCGATCCCGCGGCGAAGCCGATCGGCAGTGGCGCTCGGCCACCGCGTGGGTCAGTCAGAGCTCGCGGGACGGTTTGCCCACCAGCCGAGCAGCTCGTCGCGGGCCTGGTCCTCGGCCAGCGGGCCGAGCTCGATGCGTCGCTCCAGCAGGAAAGCGTACGCCTCTCCCACGACCGGGCCCGGCCCGATTTCGAGGATCGCCATGATCTGGCGACCGTCCAAGTCGGGGCGGATCGACGCGAGCTCCTCCGCTTCGGCAAGGCGCCTGATCCGCGCCTCGAGGTCGTCGTAGGTACGGCGTAGGTGCTCGGCCTTACGCCGGTTCCGAGTCGTGCAGTCTGCCCGAGTCAGCACATGCAGGCGCTCGAGCAGCGGGCCGGCGTCTCGCACATACCGCCGCACGGCCGAGTCTGTCCACTCCCCCGAGCCGTAGCCGTGGAAACGCAGGTGCAACTCCACGAGCCGCGCGACGGCCGCGACGTCGTCGTTGGGGAAGCGCAGGGCCTTCAGCCTCCTCTTGACCATCTTCGCACCGACCACATCGTGGTGGTGGAACGTGACAGTGCCATCGGCAGCCAAGCACCGCGTGCGTGGCTTGCCGATGTCGTGCAGCAGCGCAGCGAGGCGGGTGATGAGGTCGGGGCCACCGGCTGGCAGCCGGTCCTCGAGTGCGATGGCTTGTTCGAGCACGGTGAGGGTGTGCTCGTAGACGTCCTTGTGCCGGTGGTGCTCGTCACGTTCGAGTCGCAGGGCGGGTAGTTCCGGGAGCACGCGATCGGCGAGCCCGGTGTCGACGAGCAACGTGAGGCCGAGCCGAGGCCGAGGCGCCGTCAGCAGCTTGACGAGCTCGTCCCGGATGCGCTCGGCGGAGACGATCTCGATCCGATCCGCCATCTCGGCGGCGGCGGCCACCACCTCCGGCAGCACCGCGAAACCGAGCTGAGCAGCGAACCTGGCGGAGCGCAGCATCCGAAGCGGGTCGTCGGTGAACGATGCCTGCGGCGTACTGGGCGTCCTCACCAGACCCCTTGCGAGGTCGTCCAGACCACCGAAGGGGTCGACGAACCTTCGCGACGGCAACGAGATCGCCATCGCGTTCACGGTGAAGTCGCGTCGACCCAGGTCGCCGTCGAGGCTGTCCCCGAAGACCACCTGCGGCTTGCGTGAGGTCGGGTCGTAGCTCTCGGAGCGGTACGTCGTGATCTCCAGCCGCCAGTCGCCCACTCGGGCGCCGATCGTGCCGAACTCCCGCCCCATGTCCCATCGGGCGTCCACCCAGCCCGTCAGAAGCTGGTCGATCTCGTCGGGACGCGCCGAGGTGGTGAAGTCGAGGTCGGTCCCGAGGCGCCCGAGCATCGCGTCGCGCACCGAGCCGCCGACGATCGCGATCGCATGGCCAGCAGCCGCGAAGCGGGTTCCGACCTCCTCGATCACCGGAGCCGCACGCAGCAGCTCACGCAACGCCGTGCGTTGTGCGGCGCTGACAGATGGCGGATTCGACACGGGGCACCACTGTATGAGCACCCCTGGTCAGCAGCCTCACCGGTTAGCATTCGAGCGTGACAGCCGAGCCCGAGACCGCGCGGTGACAACCCGCCGTCGCCGTCTCGTCGCGGCCGTGTCCGCACTGCTCACGGTGATCAGCCTGGTCGCCTTGTGCTCCTCGGCGGTGGCTACACAGGCCGCCAACAGCAACGCCCTTGACCAGTCCGTCTCGTCGCTGTCCACTCCGGCAGGAGCGCGCCAGCCATGGGCACAACCTCATTCACGGACACAGCCTCGGCCGAGGACTCTCAGCGAACAGACCGGCCTGGCGGTCTCCATCGCCGAGGTCACACCGCTCACCCTGTCAGTGGGCCAGCCACTGACGTTGACCGGAACAGTCACCAATCGGGCCAAGTTCGGCTGGTTCGACGCCCAGGTCTACCTGTCGATCTCCATCGATCCCGCTACGACGAAGGGCGGCCTCGACGCCTTCGCAACGACCGGGGATGCAGCCTTCGGCGACACGATCTACACCATCGGTCTGTTCGACCAGATAGGTGCACTTCGGCCGGGCGTCAGCAAGCCTTACAGGTTGTCGATCCCTTATCGCAAGCTCCCGATCAGCGGGGCTCCCGGCGTCTACCACGTCGGCGTGAGCGTGCTGGCCCGCGCCGCCCGTCAAGTCCGCGACAACCAGGCCGACGCACGAGCCGACACTCTTGTTCCGCTGCTTCCCACCGACGGCGCCGCAGACTCGACGAACATCGTCATGCTGCTGCCGATCACCGCCGCCGTCGTACGCCAACCCAACGGCACGTTCGTCGATGACCGGCTCGCCGCCGGGTTCTCGCGCGGGGGGCGGCTGTCCAACGTCCTCGACTTCGCCGCCCAGGCGCCGGGCGGCACGGTCGAGCTCGTGGTCGATCCCGCATTACTCAAGGCAGCGCGCGATATGGCCGACGGGTACGTCGTCCAGACGCTCGAGCAGAGCGCCGATGGCCGGCCACCACGACGCGGCCGCGGTCAGGTCGCCGCGGGGGGCTGGCTCGCCGACCTGCAAGCCGTCGCCACGAGGCAGACAATGGCGCTCCTGCCCTGGGCCAACCCGGACGCGAGTGCGTTGGCTGAGGCCGGGATGCCGGGCATCGTCGACGTCGCCGTGCAGGCGAGCCGCCGGTTCGCCTCCACCAACCTCTTCGGCGACACGGTCGTCGACATGCAGGGCCACGGCGGCACGTCGCGTCGCGGCCTCGCCTCCGCGCAGCACGCCGGGGCGTCCGTGCACGTGGTCCCACAGAAATCTCTGACCAAGCTTCCGCCTGAGGACGTCAACGGGTATCCGCCGACCGTCGTCACGGTCGCGACCCGTCGTGGCCCGCTCACGACGGTAGTCAGCCGTAGCGACGTCGCCGGCGAGCCCTTCCGAGTCTCAACCAGCGGGCTCCAGCTGCGCCAGGACCTGCTCGCTGAGGCGGCGGTGCGGTCGATGAGCTCCACGGGGCAGCCCACGTCGGTCATCTCCGCGCCCTTTGGTTGGAACCCCGGCACCGGTGCTTCCAGGCTCCACCTCGAGGCGGCCTTCTCCTCCCCCGTCATCCACCCGGTATCGCTCGTTACGGTCAGCGGCAGACCTCCGACGGCGTACGCAGGTCCGATTCAGGTCACGACAACGCGGTTCGGCATGCCGCCGGACCTGCTCGCGGCGATCGGCAGACTTCGTGACACCGGTCGCGTGCTCACCGAACTGCTCACCGACTCACGCCAGGCGTCCGTCGATTTCGAGCAGCGGCTCGCCACGGCCGGCTCCTCGACCTGGGAAGCGCAGCCCAAACGGGGTGCGGCGCTGATCCGGCGCGACATCAGAGCCATGGCGGAACAAGTGTCCAAGGTGACGGTGACCGGCCCAGCCTTCGTGGCGCTGTCGAGCCAGTCCGGCCGGTTCCCGCTCACGCTCACGAACGGCCTTGACGTGGGCGTCACCGTTGATGTCGACGTCGTGGCCCAGAACCCGGCGCTGAAGGTGGAGTCTGTCGACGCCGTCCAGCTCGGGCCCGGACAGCGCCGCGTGATCGAGATCCTCACCACATCGGAGGGCTCTGGCGTGACCCAGGTGCGGGCCCGACTGGCCACCTCGACGAACCGGGCGTTCGGTCGGCCGTGGGACTTCAACGTGCGCGCGACCAAGATCGGTGTGGTCATCTGGGTCTTCATGGGAGTTCTCGGCGCCGCTCTCTTCAGCACCGCCGGCGTCAGGATCGTCCGGCGGATACGAGCCGGTGGCTTCCGGCCGCGGGGAGCGACCTCGCGGTGACCGACCGCGGCACGTCGCCGAGCGTGCTCTCGTCGAGCGGCCTGATGGCGGCCGGGACACTGGTGTCTCGGCTGACCGGCTTCGTGCGCGCCGGACTACTGGCGGCAGCGATCGGGGTCTCGCTGCACGCCGAGGTCTTCAACGTCGCCAATACGATCCCCAACAGCCTCTACATCTTGGTCGCGGGCGGCGTCTTCAACACCGTGCTCGTGCCTCAGCTCGTGCGGGCGATCCACCACGACGCCGATGGGGGTGACGCCTACGCCAACCGGATCATGACGCTCGGGGCCCTCGTCCTCGCGGGGGTCAGCGCCGTCCTCGTCCTGCTCGCTCCGCTGCTGCTGCGCCTGCTCGTCGACGACAGCTACTTCAGCGACCCGGCCTTGGCGCCGCAGCGGCAGTCGCTGGTGGACTTCACCCGCTGGTGCCTGCCCCAGATCTTCTTCTACGGCATGTTCGTGCTCATCGGCCAGATCCTCAACGCCCGTGGTCGCTTCGGCCCGATGATGTGGGCGCCGATCGCCAACAACGCCATCTCGATCGCCGTGATCGTCGCCTACCTGCTGCTCTACTCCAGTGAAACCGATACGAGCGGCTACACCACCTCGCAGGAGGTGCTGCTCGGTCTCGGGTCGACACTCGGCATCGTCGCGCAGATGTTGCTTCTGTTGCCTTATCTCAAGGCGAGCGGCTTCGCCCTGCGGCCCCGCCTCGACTTCCGAGGCACAGGTCTCGGCCACACCTTGCGACTGGGCAGCTGGACCGTCGGCTTTGTCGTCGTCAACCAGCTGGCGTTCTATGTCATGGTGCATCGGGCGACGGCCGGCGCCGCCCAGGTCGCCGACGGTGTCGCGGACGCGAGCGGATACACCGTCTACGCGAACGCCTTCCTACTGACCCAGGTGCCACACTCGATCGTCACCGTCTCGCTGGCCACCGCCACCATGCCGCTCGCGTCCCGGCTGGCCGCCGAAGGACGTCTCGGCGACGTGGCCAAGGAGCTAGCTCAGACGCTGCGGCTCGTGCTAGCGGTGATCGTGCCCTTCGCGGTGGCCCTGCTCGTGCTGGGTCCCGCGCTCGCGACAGTGATCTTCAGCTGGGGGGAGGCCGTGGGCGACACCGGCTCCCTCGGGCAGACGCTTGTCGCGTTCGCGCCGGGAATGCTCATGTTCAGCATTCACTACGTCGTGCTGCGAGGCTTCTATGCCCTCGAGGACACCCGGACCCCGTTCTTCGTCCAGTGCGCGATCGCCGCTGTCAACATCGTCCTGGCGATCACGCTGACCGCGGTAGTCCAGCCGGAGTACGTGGCGCCCGCGCTCGCGGTGGCCTATGGGTCGTCGTACGCCGTCGGCGCCCTGGTCTCGATCGCGCTGCTGTCTCGACGCCTCGGCGGGTTGGCAGGCCGCGAGCTGGTGAGGTTCGTCGTGCGGGTCGCGACTGCGGCGGTCCCGGCCGCCGGGCTGGCGTGGGTGTCGCTGGAGCTGCTGCAGCGGCTGGGCCTCGACGTCGACAGCAAGCGAGACTCGTTGGTCCTGCTGGCAGTCGGCGGCGGCATCGGAATCGTGGTCTACATCGGGCTGGCGAGGCTGTTGCACATCACCGAGATCAGCCGCATGGTCGATCTCGTCGTCTCACGGGGCAAACGTGGCTGAGCGTCCAAACGACTGACACATCGAACGCCTACCATGAAAGCTGTCCAGGGGGCATCGCGACAGACGGGACGCAGGGCGGGAGGACTGTGGGAGCGCACTTGGTTGAGCCCGGCGCTGTGCTCGCGGACCGCTACGTGGTCGAAGACCTCCTGACTCGCGAGGGCTCGTCGCAGTCATGGCGCGCCCGCGACCGCGTGCTGGCCCGCTCCGTCGTCGTGCAGACGCTGCCGAGCTCCTCCCCGTACGCTCCGGAGCTGCTGTCGGCTGCGAAGCGGGCGTCTCGAGTGACCGACACCCGCATCCTCCAGGTCCTCGACGCTGTCGACGACGGTGAGCTGACCTATGTCGTGCGGGAGTGGGCGGCGGGCCAGTCGCTAGGAATCGTGTTGAGCGAGGGTCCGATGGCGGCCCGGCGAGCCACCTGGCTCATGCGTGAGGTGGCCGCCGCGATGACCAACGCGCACGAGATGGGCCTGGCTCACCGGCAGCTCCAACCCGAGAATGTCGTTGTCACCAAGTCGAGCGGCATCAAACTGGTCGGGCTGGGCACCGCTGCCGCGCTACGCGGCAAGCCATCCGACGACGACGACCTCGAGCTCGAGGACACCCTCGATCTCGGCCGTCTCCTGTACGCATGCCTGACCGCGCGCTGGCCAGGTGGCGACAGCCCGAGCCTGCCGCCCGCGCCGACCGAGCACGGTCGCTTGCTGCGGCCCCGGCAGGTGCGCGCCGGAGTGCCTCGCACCCTCGACGCCGTCTGCGACCGCATCCTCGGACAACAGTCGAGGTACGGCGAGCCGATCACGCGCGTCGTGGACGTCAAGGACACCCTGAGCCGGATCTTGTCCGACGAGGGCGGCTCGTTGACGACCGGAGTCGGGCTGACGGCGCCCGCGGTCCGCTCGTCGCAGCAGCGGCTCGAACTACCGCCGGCCGTGCTACCGCGTGAGGGTGAGGACCTGCCCACGGGCGAGCAGGCGGCATACGGCGGTGCGAGCAGTAACGACAGCCCGTCCTCCCTCGGTCGCACGCTGATGTGGGTGGCAGCCGCCGTGTTCATCGTGGGGGCCTTGCTGCTCGCCTATCTCGTGGGTCAGGGCGGCAACCAGCCGAAGTCGCAGTCACCCTCGGGATCGGTGTCGCAGTCCTCGGGTGCGACCAGCGCGGGCGAGACCGGCGCGCCACAGCCGGTGCAGATACAAACAGCCACCGACTTCGACCCCGAGGGGCAGGGTGGCGAGAATCCCGACCTCGCGCCACTCGCCATCGACGCGAGCGCCTCGACCGCCTGGGAGACGCTGTCGTATTACGGCAGTCCCAAGTTCGCCCTACTCAAATCCGGCGTCGGCCTGATTCTCGATCTGGGCCAGGCGACGGACGTGACGTCCGTCGACGTCACCTTGCAGGGCGAGCCGACCAGCCTCCAGCTGCGGGCTGCGCCCGGGTCGGCCACCACGGCTCCGACCGGCTCCGTCGACGACTACGGGCTCCTGAAGACGATCACCGACGCGGGCACCGACGCCCGCTTCGCGCTCGACCAGCCGGTACGCACGCGGTTCCTCCTCGTCTGGCTGACGTCCATTCCGCCCAACGGTGGGGACGGCTACCGGGGCCGGGTTGCCGACATCAAGGTCCTCGGTGGCTGAGCTGCCCGACCGCGATGACGCTACCCTGCTCGCCGACCACGTGGCAGGTGACCGAGAGGCGTTCGCCGAGCTGGTACGCCGCCACCGTGACCGGCTGTGGGCCGTGGCCCTGCGAACGACGGGAGACCCTGACGAGGCCTCCGATGCCGTTCAGGAGGCCCTGGTGTCGGCGTACCGGCGGGCCGAGAGCTTCCGCGGTGACGCCCAGGTCACGACCTGGATGCACCGGATCGTCGTCAACGCATGCCTGGACCGGATGCGCCGACGCAAGGCCCGGCAGACCGAGCCCCTGCCGGACAGCGACGACCACCTCGCCGTGCTGGCCGCAGCCACCGGCCACGATGATCCGGCCGAGGCCAGCGAACGCCGAGCTGACGTGCGCGCCGCTCTCGGACAGCTGGGCCACGACCAGCGAGCCGCCCTCGTCCTGGTCGACATGGAGGGCTACTCGGTGGACGAGGCGGCGCAGATCCTGGGCTGCGCGCCTGGGACCGTGAAGAGCCGGTGCTCGCGGGGGCGCGCGCGACTGGTGCCCCTGCTCACCCAGTATCGACGGAACCCGGGTGCCGACTTGGACGTCGAATCGTCAGCTCAGTCGCCCGCCGACGCGAGTACTCCCCCACCCAGCAAACAAGGACGCTCCCGGTGAACCCCACCGCGCACCCCTCGGTCGAAGAGCTCGCCGCCCTCCGCGACGGCCTGCTCTCGGCTGATGCTGCCCGCGGCGTGTCCGACCACCTGCGCGACTGCGACAGCTGCGCCGCCGAGCTGGCCGCGATCGACGAGGTGGCCGCCGTGCTCGCCGACGTCGGGGCCACCGCAGAACCGATGCCGGCCGACGTGGCCCGTGCGCTGGACCAGGCCCTCGCCCGCGCGGACGCCGAACGGGAGGCCGGGGTGCCGTCGCTGGCCGAGCGCCGCAAGCCGGGAGCTGCTGCTGCCGGTCCGCGGCGGCCGCGCTGGGTTGGCGCTGCCGCCGCCGCGACGGCCGTGGTCGTGCTCGGCGGCGTGGGGTTCCAGGTGCTGAACGGCGGCACGTCAGGCCAGCAGGACTCGTCAGCGTCTCGATCCGCCGCAGACGTAGCTGCAGCCAACCGCGCGGCTCCGGGCGGTAAGGGCGAGGGGTCGGAGTCCGGGAGCTCAGCTGGCGACGCCCCCGGGAAGCAGTCGAAGGCGACGTTGCAGCCGCAGCGGGTGAGCAAGCGAGACTTCGCCGCCTATGCGCGCCGGCTGGCTGACCAAGGGGCGCAGCCGTCCCGACTGCCCTCGCGATGCCGCTCTCTCGACAGTGCCCCGGGAGCCGTGAGCTCCAAGGTGCGCTTCCAGGGCACCATTTCGTTCGTCGTGCTCAGGCCGGCGTCACATGAGGCGGCCGTCTACCGATGCAGCCGCCCACCCGTGCAGCTGTACTCGACGCCGTACTGACCCACCCGACACTGACTCGCCCAACACCGTCCTGGTCGGGAATGATCTCGGCTTAGGATCGGTTCAAGCCACCAGGCGCGGTCCACCCGACCGCCCGGTGGCATCGTCAATGGAGAGCGAGGCAGTGGTGACTTCGGACATCCGAAACCTCATCATCATCGGTTCGGGGCCAGCTGGCTACACAGCGGCGATCTACGCCGCGCGCGCCAACCTCAAGCCGCTCGTCTTCGAAGGCTCCGTCACCGCGGGTGGCGCCCTGATGAACACCACCGACGTCGAGAACTTCCCCGGCTTCCCCGACGGGATCATGGGACCGGCGCTGATGGATGACCTGCGCAAGCAGGCCGAGAAGTTCGGGGCCGAGCTGGTTTCCGACGACATCACCGACGTCGACCTGACCGGTGACGTCAAGATCGTCACCGACACGGCCGGCGACACCTACGCCGCCAGGACAGTGATCTTGGCAATGGGCTCCGGCTACCGAAAGCTGGGCATCCGCGGCGAGGACCGCCTGTCCGGGCACGGCGTCAGCTGGTGTGCCACCTGCGACGGCTTCTTCTTCCGTGAGCAGCACATCGCCGTGGTCGGCGGCGGCGACTCCGCCGTCGAGGAGGCCACGTTCCTCACCCGCTTCGGCTCCAAGGTCACCATGATCCACCGTCGGGACTCGTTGCGAGCCAGCAAGATCATGGTCGACAGGGCACTCGCCAACGACAAGATCGAGTTCGCGTGGAACAGTGCCGTCGAGGAGATCCTCGGCGACGAGCGGCTCGAAGGCGTGGTGGTCAAGGACACCAAGACGGGTGAGACCCGGCGTATCGACGCGACCGGCCTCTTCATCGCGATCGGCCACGACCCCCGCTCTGAGCTCGTCCGCGGACAGGTCGACCTCGATGACCAGGGCTACGTGCTCGTCGACGGACACAGCACGCTGACCAACCTGTCTGGCGTGTTCGCCTGCGGTGACCTCGTCGACCACACCTACCGCCAGGCCGTGACTGCGGCCGGTACCGGTTGTGCCGCCGCTCTCGATGCCGAGCGATTCCTGGCGGCCCTCGAAGACAACGTCTCACCCGCAGCTCTCGATGCGCTGAGCCGTTGAGCGCACATCAGGAAACTGTCGCCGTGGCGGCCTACCGTCATACCCAAGCCCGTACCACCATCGACGCTGAACCAGGAGATACCGCATGAGCAACCTTCCGGCTGTGACCGACAGCGACTTCCAAACCACGGTGCTGCAGGCTGACAAGCCCGTGCTCGTCGACTTCTGGGCCGAGTGGTGCGGCCCGTGCCGGCAGGTCGGACCCGTGCTCGACGAGATCGCCGGCGAGCACGGCGACGCCATGCAGTTCGTCAAGATGAACGTCGACGAGAACCCCGTCACCCCGGCAAACTACCGTGTCACCGGGATCCCGGCGCTCAACGTCTACAAGGGCGGTGAGCTCGTGAAGTCCATCGTTGGCGCCCAACCCAAGGCCGCGCTCCTGCGCCAGCTCTCCGAGTTCATCGACTAATCCGCCGAGACGCCACCAAAGGCCCGGGTCGGACGGCGTGTCGTGCGACCCAACGCTCCGCTGAAGCCCGGCGAGGGGGTTACGACGCGGCCCGATGGCGCCCCGTGCGGGTGAGCCGGTCCCGGCGGCGGACGTCGGGTCGTGGCCGGATCGGGAGCGGGCGTGTCCGTTCGCGGGCTGGCGCCCACCGGCCCGGCCGCCTTGTCCGGCAGCAGCGCCCCCAGCCAGCGCTCCAGCGCCACCTCGACGTCCCCGCGCCAGGAGAGCACACTGCGCATCTCCAAGCGGTGCAGCGGGTAGCGCGGGTGCCGGTGCAGGGTCTTGAAGCCGACCGCGGTGAGGAAGGCCGCCGGGATGACACAACTCAGCTCTTCGCCTTCGGTGTCGCCGTACGCCTCCAGCGCCTTCATTCCTCGTCGGCTCAGCGTGTCCTTGACAACCGCCTGGATCAGGACCCGGCCCAACCCGCCGGCGGCGAACTCGGGCAGGATCCGGGCGGTCATCAGCAACACGGCGTCAGCACTGGGCGCCCGGGTCCCGAAACCTGGCCCGCCAGCGACGTACTCCGGCGGCGCGTAGAGCGCGAAGCCCGCGACCTGACCGTCGACATACACGATCTTGCCGCAGCGACCCGACTCGAGCAGCACCGCCGACAGCCAGTCGTCCTTGCCTGACGGGTCGGGGAGCCGGTCCCCGCACTCCCAGAACGCGCAGCTGCGACATGGCGCCGGGAGGTCGTCGGCGTTGTCGACGGTGACGGACACGAGACGACGCGCCATGCTCGCTCACCAGACCTTTGTCGCACGGAAGTGCTCGTCCAAACATGGTACCCAGCAGCTGTGTCGGGGCCATGGGCGCCGGATGGGGCCGACTGTGCAGGACAATGACTGGTATGCACGAGCCACGCAGCGCCGGGCGGACTCCCGCCCCTGGCGGCGAGCGCTCGTCTGCGCCACGGCAGACGCGCCTCGACTCCTCTGTCGACCGTTATGCCCACCGCACGCGCGCCATGACGGCATCGGAGATCCGGGCGCTCTTCGCGGTCGCCAGCCGCCCCGAGGTCGTGTCGCTAGCCGGCGGCATGCCGAACATCTCGGGGCTGCCGCTGGATGCGGTCGCCGAGACGATCGGCAACCTGGTGCGCGATCAGGGGACCCGGGCGATGCAGTACGGGTCGGGGCAAGGCGACGAGGGTCTGCGGGGACAGATCTGCCAGGTGATGGCCCTGGAAGGCATCGCGGCAGACCCCGACGACGTGGTCGTGACCGTCGGCAGCCAGCAGGCCGTCGACCTCGTGACCCGGGTGTTCTGCGATCCCGGCGACGTCGTGCTCTGCGAAGCGCCCAGCTACGTCGGCGCACTCGGCGTGTTCAGCGCCTACGAGTGCGACGTGGTCCATGTCGACATGGACGACGACGGACTGGTCCCCGAAGCGCTCCAGCAGGCGGTCGACGCGATCGCAGCAGCTGGGAAGCGTGTGAAGTTCCTCTACACGGTCCCCAACTTCCACAACCCCGCCGGCGTCACCTTGTCCTCAGCACGCCGGCGCCAGATCCTGGACATCTGCCGCGCGGCCGATGTGCTCGTCGTGGAGGACAACCCGTACGGTCTGCTCGGCTTCGAGGCGGAGCCGATCCCCGCTCTGCGCGCCGACGAGCCGGAGCGGGTGATCTACCTCGGCTCGTTCTCGAAGACGTTCGCGCCCGGTTTCCGGGTCGGTTGGGCAGTCGCCCCGCATGCCGTCCGCGAGAAGATCGTGCTGGCGCAGGAGTCCGCGACGCTCTGCCCGCCAGCCTTCAGCCAGCTCGCCGTGCTCGCCTACCTGACCAGGCACGACTGGCGGCGCCAGATCAAGGAGTTCACCGAGATGTACCGCGAACGCCGCGACGCGATGCTCGCCGCGCTCCACGAGTTCATGCCCGCCGGCGCCAGGTGGACAGTGCCCGGCGGCGGGTTCTATGTCTGGCTCACACTTCCCGACGTACTGGATTCGAAGGCGATGCTGCCCCGAGCGGTCACCGCCCGCGTCGCCTATGTGCCCGGAACCGCCTTCTACGCTGACGGATTCGGCAGCCGGTGCATGCGGCTCAGCTACTGCTACCCGCCACCGGAGCAGATTCGGGAGGGTGTACGTCGTCTGGGCGAGGTAATCCAGACCGAGCTGGAGCTCCGGGCCACGTTCGGAGCCACTCACGCAGCCCTCCCGCGCGGCTACGAAGCCCCGAACACCGACCTGACATGAGAGCCGAGGCGACGTGAACGCAGACCGGGTGGTCGTCTTGGCGGGCGGGCTCTCCCACGAGCGGGACGTGTCACTGCGCTCCGGTCGGCGGATCTTCGAGGCGATGAGAGCTGCCGGGGTCGAGGTGTCGCTGCGCGACGTGGACGCCGAGCTGATGGCGTGGCTGCGCCGAGAGCGGCCAGACTGCGTGATCCCGTTGCTGCACGGTGAGGTCGGCGAGGATGCGGCGCTGCGCGAGATCCTGGAGCTGGCGCACGTCGCCTACGTGGGTGCCCGGCCGGCCGCGGCCCGCGTGGCGTTCGACAAGCCGATCGCCAAACAGGTCGTGAGCGCTGCCGGCGTGTCGACGCCCGCGTCGGTGGCGCTGCCCGCCGACACGTTCCGCGAGGTTGGCGCCGCTGCGGTGATGCAGGCGCTCGTCGACCACCTGGGGCTACCGCTGGTGGTCAAGCCGGCCAAAGGAGGCTCGGCCCTCGGCGTCTCGGTCGTTACCTCGGCCGCCGACCTGCCCAGCGCGATGGTGGGCTGCTTCGCCTACGGGCCGGTGGCCCTCGTCGAGCGGTGCATCGTCGGGGTCGAGGTCGCCGTACCCGTGATCGAGCAAAGCGATGGACCGCAGGCGCTCCCGGCCGTCGAGATCCGCCCGGACGGCGGTGTCTACGACTACACCGCCCGCTACACGGCGGGGGCGACCGAATTCGTGGTGCCGGCCAGGCTCGATGCGGTCGTCGCCGAACAGAGCGCAAAGGTCGCCGTGACTGCTCACCGGGTGTTAGGGCTGCGCGACCTTTCTCGTACCGACCTGATGGTCGACGAGGAGGGGCGCGTGTGGTTCCTCGAGGTCAACGTGGCGCCTGGCATGACCGAGACCTCACTCGTCCCGCTGTCTGTCGAGGCGGCCGGTCTCGATCTCGGCACGGTGTTCGCCAAGCTCGCTCGCCGTGCCATCGAGCGGGGCTGAAGCGGCCGGGGGATCGACGTGGTCCTTGAGGGCCCACCGCAGGTAGGCGCCCGACGCTGCAATCACCGCGGCGCAGACCCAGTAGATCGTGCGGTAACTGACCACGGTGACCAAGACGGCGCCCAGGGCGATCGAGCCCGCCTGCGGTGTGCCCAGCACTACGTCTGCGGCGGTCGACACCCGTCCCATCAGCCGCTGCGGCGTACGCCGTTGCAGCATCGTCGTGAAGGCGACGATGAAGACGGGCAGCGCGAAGCCAAGCACGACGACGCCGACATAGACGACCGCGAGCCACGGTGAGACCGCACACACGGCCAGGCCGAGTGCGAAGCACAGCAGACTGGCGCTCAGCGCCGCGCTCTGCCCGAGGCGGGCGATGATGCGGGACGAGGAGAGGCCTCCGGCGATAGCGCCGACGCCCTGCACCGAGACGATGACGCCGACGAAGCTCGCCGGCTTGGAGAAGGCATCGGCCATGGCGAAGACCGCCGACTCCATGAATCCGACGACCAACATCGCGATGCCCGTTGCGATCATGCTGTGCCGCAGGACCAGGTCACGCCTGATGTGGTGAATGCCCGCCATGAACTCGGCACGCCAGTGCACCCCCTCCCGCTCCGGAACCGTCTCGGCCACGCCCAGCACCACCACCACGATCCCGGCGATCAAGAACGTCACCGCGTCGACGGCAGCGACTGCTCCGCCTCCCGCCACAGTGAAGAGCCCGGCTCCGGCGAGCGGACCCACCAGCCGAAGCGCCTCCTCGGTCGTCGACAACGAAGCGTTCGCGTCGACCAGCTGATCCTCGGGCAGCATCTCTTTGAGCAGACCGTTGAGAGCAGCCGGGAGCACCACGAACGAGATGCCGTACAGAACTGCGACCAGGTAGATGATCCAGACGTCCGACTTGTCGTGGACGAGGAGCAGCGGGGCCACGGCGATCGCCGAGGCGACGTTGCCCCACACCAGGACCGTCCGGCGCCTGACCCGGTCCACCAGCATCCCGAAGAGCGGAGCGACCAGGCTTGGTGTGGCCAAGAAGAAGAACGTAAGCCCCGCCGCGCCGCTGGAGCCGGTCAGCGCCTTCACCCAGATGGCGAGCACGATGAGCATCAGCGAGTCGCCCACCATGCTGGCCAGCAAGCCGGCGAAGAGCAGCGCGAACCCGGGTTGTTTGAAGGCCGCCTTCATCGGCCGTTTGGCTTGTCGGGGTCGGGTCCGTCGGGCACGACCCAGGCCATCAGCGCCATCACACGTGCGCCGGGCGGACGCAGTGTGGGGTCGCGGCGTTCCTCTGCCTTGTGGAGGAACAGCTCGCGGATCTGGACACCAATCTCTACCGCCTCCTCAGCGGTGAGCCACAGGCGGGACTGGTAGACCTCGGTGGCGTCTCGCCACTGAGGTGACTCCTGCCCGACATGAGCCATCGCGGTACGCAGGCGCTGCATCTCGCGCTCGAGCGTGACATCGTGCAGGGCGGCCGCAGATGCAGGATCCTCGGCGTCCTCACCCCAGCTGAGCGACTCAGCCACGATCTTCCAGGGCCGCCGGCGACCCGGCCCGTCAACCGCCTGCCGCACGAAGCCGTGCTCAGCAAGCTTGTGCAAATGCCAGGACACGTTGGCCGGGCTCTGGTTGAGGTGGGCAGCGGCAGCAGAGGCGGTCATCGAGCCGTGGACGGCCAACAGTTCGAGAAGGTCCAAGCGCAGCGGATGAGCCAGCGCCTTCATCTCGGTGGCGGACGTTACCCTACGACGAGTCAGCGGCACCTAATGAAGGTAATCTTTCGAAGCATTACTTGCAATAGCCGGTGCGCTGATGCGACGCCCCCCGAGGCGCCGTTTGGCCGATGCGGCACGCGGCCAACTCACGCTCCATGAATTGCCTCGAACGTCCGAGAACGTCCTCGAGGAGCAATAAGTCGATAAAGCGAAAAGTCTATTCCTGCGAGCCAGCGCCGGGGTCCATGAGCGCGAGGATGCGCTGGAGGTCCTCCAAGGAGGCGAACTCCACCGTGATCTTGCCCTTCCTATGGCCGAGCTCGACCTGGCAACGCGTGTCAAAACGCTCAGTCAACCGGTCGCAAATGGCGGCGAGGCCCGGAGCTTTCGGGGCCGGTCTGCGGACGTGTCGGGTGGTCTCGTCGACGTCGCCCACGGCGACGAGCTCTTCGAGCGCTCGCACCGAGATGCCTTCGGAGACGACCCGGGAGGCCAGCCGGTCCTGGCGCTCGGTGTCGTCGACCGCGAGCAGCGCCCGGGCATGGCCGGCCGACAGCACACCGGCTGCCACCCGTCGCTGCACCGGGGCTGAAAGCCTCAGCAACCGCAGCGTGTTCGAGATTTGCGGTCGTGAACGACCCAGTCGCGCGGCCAGCTCGTCGTGCGTACACCCGAAGTCGTGCAACATCTGCTGGTAGGCGGCGGCCTCCTCGAGCGGGTTGAGCTGGGCTCGATGCAGGTTCTCGAGCAGCGCGTCACGCAGCAGAGCGTCGTCGTCGGTCTCGCGGACGATCGCCGGGATCGTGGTGAACTCCGCCGCTCGGCACGCGCGCCATCGGCGCTCGCCCATGATGAGCTCATACGCGTCATGGTCAGTCGACCGGACGATGATCGGCTGCAGCAGGCCTACCTCCGAGATCGACGCGACCAGCTCCGCCATCGACTCCTCGTCGAAGACCGTGCGCGGCTGCCTGGGGTTGGGCATGATCGCGTCCACCGGCAGTTCCACGAAATAGGCACCCGGCGTAGCGCGATTGTGGTCCGCCGACATAGCCGGGTCAGGCTGAGATCCATTCGTGGCGCTACGCGACGGTGCCGTCGGGATCAGGGATCCCAGCCCTCGCCCGAGCCCGCGTCGTGTCGTGGTCATCGGACCTCCTCGGTCTGTTCGGAGAGCTCGATCGCAGCGTCGAGATAGCACAGGGCACCGGGGGAGCCGGGGTCGTACGTCAAGACGGTCTGGCCGTAACTGGGCGCTTCGGAGATCCTGACCGACCGGGGAACCGCGGTCTTGAGCACCCGGTCGCCGAAATGCGCACGCACCTCATCGGCGACTCCAGACGCCAGTCGGGTTCTGCCGTCGAACATTGTCAGCACGATCGCCCCTACCCTCAGCTCAGCGTTGAGGTGCTCGCGGATCTGGTCGATCGTCCGGAGCAACTGCCCGAGGCCCTCGAGCGCGTAGTACTCGCACTGGATCGGGATGAGCATTTCACGACCTGCCGACAACGCGTTCACCGTGAGCAGCCCGAGCGACGGGGGACAGTCGATGAAGACGTAGTCGTAGCGGCGTCCGGCTTCGCCTTCGACCGCCAGATGCGCCTCGAGGGCCCGCCGAAGCCGGGTTTCGCGGGCGACGAGCGACACGAGCTCGATCTCGGCACCAGCCAGGTCGATGGTGGCGGGTACCACGAAGAGCCCACTCACCTGCGGGCACTCCACCACCACGTCGCCGAGGGGCATCGCCTCGACGAGCACCTGATAGGCACCGGGCGTCCCTTCGGGGTGGTCCACCGAAAGCGCCGTGGATGCATTGCCCTGCGGATCCAGGTCGAGCACGAGCACCCTGAGCCCGTTTTGAGCCAACGCGGCCGCCATGTTGACCGCGGTCGTGGTCTTGCCGACGCCGCCCTTCTGGTTGGCCACCACGAGAACACGGGTCTGCGCCGGCGGCACGAGTTCGCGGCGGCTCCGGCGCTGGGCGTTTCCGGCCATGCTGTGCTGGGTGGCGCGCATCAGGGGCAGCGGCTCGTCCGGCGGTCCACTCCCGTTGGCAATCTCGGCGGCGCTGGCAACGCCGATGCCATTCATCGCCTTGAAGTGCTCTTCTGTGGTGGGCTCGACCGTGGGCGGGCGAGACCGCTCCGCGATCGGAGTCCGAACATCCGTCGGGAGCGGTGTTTCACGTGAAACATCGGCGGGTTGGAGGGCCTTCGCCGCCCCGCCCGGCCAGCCCAGCCCTCGTGTCGACGAGGACACCCCGTCTGGCCACCCGAGCCCGTTGCGGTGGTGAACAATGCTCACGAACTGCCCCTTCGCCCGGATGATCGCTGGCCGTTCGACTGTATCCGAACCACAGTCGTCGCGACCTCAAGCACGCCGGTTCCCAACTGCTCAATGCTGACTGGTCCGGCGTCCAGCTGCCGCATGACCGGTCGAGCCCGCCGAAGCTCCGCGGACGCCGACTTTCCCTTGACGGCCACGAGCTCGCCTCCGGCCCGGCACAGCGGCAGTGCCCACTGCACGAGCATGTGCAGCGGTGCCACGGCTCGCGCCGTGACGAGGTCGAAGGCGGTGGGTCGGCGGACCTCGTCGGCCCGGGCGCGCACGACCTCCACGTTGTCGAGGTGCAGTGACTCCCGTACCTCGAGCAAGAACACGCTCCGGCGAAGCAGTGGTTCAATCAGGGTGACATGCACGTCGGGTCGGGCGATGGCCAGCACACAGCCCGGCAGTCCCGCGCCCGAGCCGAGGTCGGCAAGTGCGCTCCCCGTCGGCACCAGGTCGCTGAGCACGGCACAGTTCAGGATGTGACGGCTCCAGAGCCGAGGTGCTTCGCGTGGTCCGAGCAGACCGCGCTCCACCCCACGGGTTGCCAGCAGTGCGACGTACGACTCGATGATCGGCAGCCGTGACGCAAAGAGCCGGTCAAGCAGTTGTTGTGGGGGCCGCTGTTCGGTTTCACGTGAAACCTCGGCCACGACAGGGTATGCCCGTCAGGAGGCGGGCAGGATGACCACACAGCGGGTGGGCTCAACGCCCTCGGACGCGCTCGTGAGGCCCGCTTCGCCGACCGCATCGTGGACGACCTTGCGCTCGAAGGGCGACATCGGTGCAAGCTTCACGCTCTCACCGGTGTCGCGTACCTCCTCGATGGCCTCGTTCGCCAACGCCCCGAGATGGGCTCTCAGGTCTGCGCGGTAGCCCCCGATGTCGAGCATCAGCCGGGACCGCTCGCCCGTTTCGCGGTACACCGCGAGCCGGGTGAGCTCCTGCAGCGCTTCCAGCACCGCCCCGGCGTCGCCGACCAGTCCCGACAGGCCGTCGCCGACGATGGAGACTGCGGCCCGATCGCCCTCCACGTCCATGTCGAGGTCTCCGTCGAGGTCGGCGATGTCGAGTAGCTCCTCGAGGTAGTCCGCGGCGATGTCTCCTTCGCCTTCGAGCCGCTTGACCCGATCGTTCGGGCCCGGGCTGGACTCGTCGGGACCAGCGGATGATCCCTCTACCGACACGGCGCCTTGCTCCGGTCGCGGCGTCTCGTCCACCGCAGCGATCTCGGTTTCTTCGGTCATGGACATACTCCCTACCGGCAGGTGCTCATGCGCCGGTCATTTGCGTTTGCGTTGGCTTCGGGACTGCTTCTTGGGTTGAGCGCGGGGCGGTGTCTTGGGTGGCTCCGCCTCCGCAGCGACAACCGTCGGCGCCGTGGCGGCTGGGCTCGAATGTTTGGTGGCGTCGCGGGCCTTCTTGGCCTCGAAGGCCGGGGTTCCCGGCGTCGGGTTGTTGCGGATGACGTAGAACTGCTGACCCATCGTCCACAGGTTCGACGTCGACCAGTAGAGCAGCACCCCGATGGGAAACGCGACCCCTCCCACCGCGAAGACGACTGGCAAGACGTAGAGCAGGATCTTCTGCTGCTGCGCATATTGGCCACTCATGGCGGAGTCCGGCATGTTTTTGCGCATCAGCTGGCGTTGAGTGGTGAACGTCGTGATCGTCATGAGCACCACGAGACCGGCTGCCAGGATTTTGGTGGCGACGTGATCGGAGCTGGTGAGCGAGTCGGAGATCTTGGCGGCTCCGAAGACGACCGCGTCGCGCAGGTTGTCCACCTGATCGGTGCTCAAGAAGCCGACCCTTTCCCCGTGCGCCGCATTGTTGAGCGTGCGGAACAGCGCCAGGAAGATCGGCATCTGCAACAAGAGTGGCAGGCATGAGGCGAGCGGGTTGGTGCCCGTGTCCTTGTAGAGCTTCATCGTCTCTTGAGTGAGACGCTCCCGATCGTGGCCGTACTTCTTCTGCAGTTCCTTGACCTTCGGCTGCAGCAACTGCAGATTGCGGCTGTTCTTGATCTGCTTGACGAACAGCGGGATGAGCAATGTTCGGATCACGATGGTGAGCCCGATGATGGACAGCGCCCACGCGGGGCCGTCGGGGATCCCCAGGATTCCGTTGAAGAGCCGATGGAACACCAGCAGGATTCCGGACGTCGCGTAGTACAGCGGTGTCAGGATCGCGTGACCGATGTCGCCGAAGAAGTTGATCACCGCTGCGGCTCCTTGCTCAGGGCTGTGGACGAGGTCGTCCGCCAGGAAAACTCAGCAGGCACCGGATCGGGACCGCCGGCTGCCCAAGGGTGGCAGCGCAGCACCCGCCGCGCCGCCAGCCAGCTTCCCCGGATGGCCCCGTGTCGCTGCACTGACTCGAGCGTATAGGCCGAGCAGGACGGGTAGTAGCGGCATACGTCTCCGTAGACGGGGCTGATGAAACGGCGATACAGCCGAAGCAGACCGGTGAGCACGGTTTTCACGATGCTGCACTCGGTGCGGCCGGTCGAACCTTCGCCAGGCACAGCTGGAGGTCACCGCTCACCGTGGCGAACGTGGCCGCGGCGGCCGCTGGGTTGGCTCGAATGACGAGCAGCAGCCCGCGCATGCCGTCGAGGTGGGGGCGCATCGCCGAGCGCAGTCGACGCTTGACCCTGTTGCGAACAACCGCGCCTCCGACCGCCTTGCTCACCACGAAGCCGACGCGAGCCGGGTCGCGATCCTCACCGGCAAGGGCATGGACCACGATCGTGGCCGTTGACGTGCGCCGACCGCGCCGCACGGTGCGCTGGAAGTCAGCGGCGAGGCGGAGGCGATGCGGACCGGGGAGCACAAGGAGGCGACGGCGCTCAGGCGGCGAGGCGGCTGCGGCCCCTGCGCCGACGCCCGGACACGATGGCGCGACCCGCCCGCGTACGCATCCGCAGCCGGAAGCCGTGAGTCTTGCTGCGGCGACGGTTGTTGGGCTGGAACGTACGCTTGCTCACGGAGGAAACTCCCATGGTCTGAGTCGAGGGTCGACGGCTCGGCAGAGCGAGGCGGTGGCCTCGTGAGACATCTATTGATTAGTCGACAAGTCGGCTAATTCACACTGTTTCGCGGACACGCAACCTCGGTCGACGCGCCAAGCCGACTC
Organism: Propionibacteriales bacterium; assembly: GCA_038238115.1. Classification (GTDB taxonomy): domain Bacteria; phylum Actinomycetota; class Actinomycetes; order Propionibacteriales; family Nocardioidaceae; genus JBBRYB01. Next base: position 334,201 of record JBBRYB010000001.1, read on the forward strand.
AGTCACGGTACGCGGCGGGCCCGAGTCGGTCAAACCGGCGAAAGGGCTGTGGATGAAGGGTTGAACTCTGCCAGGAACGTTGTGTAGCGTCCGGTCTCACCGATGTTTTCCCCGCCGCTTCGATCCGGCACCTCGGGCACCGACAGACCAGTGTGCACACCCTGTGGACAACTGTGTGGATGCGCGCCTGGAACAGAGGCCGTCGACCAGAAGGTGAGTGGAACTGCCGATGACTCAGGTGGCCGATCTCGTCAAGGTTTGGACCCAGCTCGTTGACGACCTGCCCAGCAGTCAACGGGCCTGGCTGGCGGCCTCACAGCCGGTGACGCTGCACGAGAGCACCGCGATCGTGGCAGTTCCCGACGATTTCACCCGTAGCCAACTCGAGACCCGGTTGCGGTCCCGCTTGGAGGAATCTCTGAGCACGGTGCTCGGTCAGTCCGTGCGGCTGGCGGTCACGGTTGACCCCAAGCTCAACGGTGTCGACCACATCGAGCCTCGTGCTGAGCCGCCCGCCATCATCGAGGCGCGCGACGGCCACCTCTCGGAGGCTGCGCGCCACGTCGCGAAGGCTCCGCCGGCTACCGCCGACCCGGCCGCGCTGCGAGCCACCAGCGCGCCAGCGCTCGGCAACGTGCGCGAGACCCGGCTCAACCCGAAGTACGTCTTCGAGACCTTCGTGATCGGTTCCTCCAACCGCTTCGCCCATGCGGCCGCCGTTGCGGTCGCGGAGGCACCTGGAAAGGCCTATAACCCACTCCTCATCTACGGTGATTCAGGCCTGGGAAAGACGCATCTGCTGCACGCAATAGGCCATTACGTCCGTAACCTCTTCACTGGCGCGAGAGTGCGCTATGTCAGCAGTGAAGAGTTCACCAACGACTTCATCAACGCGATTCGCGACGACAGGGCGGCCGGCTTTCATCGTCGCTATCGCGATGTCGACGTCTTGCTCATCGATGACATCCAGTTCCTCGAGGGCAAGATCCAGACCCAAGAAGAGTTCTTCCACACGTTCAACACGTTGCACAACGCAAACAAGCAGATCGTGATCACGTCCGACCGACCGCCGAAGCGGCTCGAAGCTCTCGAGGACCGACTGCGCAACCGCTTCGAGTGGGGCCTGATCACCGACGTGCAGCCGCCCGACCTGGAGACCCGCATCGCGATCTTGCGCAAGAAGGCCGCCACAGAGCGTCTCACGGCTCCGGCCGACGTACTGGAGTTCATTGCAAGCAAGATCCAGACCAACATCCGCGAGTTGGAAGGTGCTCTGATCCGCGTCACCGCGTTCGCCAGCCTCAATCGGCAGCCAGTCGACCTCACCCTGGCCGAGATCGTGCTCAAGGACCTCATCCCCGAGGGCGGCGAGCCGGAGATCACCGCGGGTGTGATCATCGCTCAGACGGCCGCGTATTTCGGCCTGTCCATCGATGATCTGTGCGGGTCAAGCCGCAGTCGCGTGCTCGTCACCGCCCGACAGATCGCCATGTATCTGTGCCGGGAGTTGACCGATCTCTCGTTGCCCAAGATCGGGCAGCAGTTCGGCGGCCGTGACCACACCACTGTCATGCACGCCGACCGCAAGATCCGCCAGCTGATGGCCGAGCGGCGCAGTGTCTACAACCAGGTCCGCGAGCTCACCAACCGGATCAAGCAGCAGGCGCGCCAGCAGTGACGATGCTGTTCTCACCGTCTCGGGTTCACCCGGACCGTGGACCGTTTTGTGGATATGCCGCGTCGATCCGTGCCGAGTCTGTGGACACCCGCATTCCACTGGACCGCCCGTGCCGATTCACCCCCAGCCGGGTCACTTATCGGCAGCGGACTCCACAGGCTTTCCCAAGCCAAATAGCGGACATGACCTGCGGCTTCGCCGGTTTTCCACAGTATGCACCGGTGCTACGAATCCGATGAGACAACACCTTGAGGAAGTTCATCCAACGTCTGATCCGGCCCGGACCTGGGGAAACCCGGTGAGCACCCGGCTCTGCCCCTCGACCCGACCCGGACCGCGCCGGCGGAGCCGTGGCAGGATTCAGCGCAACCAGGCATCGGCAGGAGGGCACGCATCGTGAAGTTCCGCGTCGAACGCGACGTGCTCGCCGACGCCGTGGCCTGGACCGCACGCAGCATCCCCACCCGGCCGGGCACCCTGCCCCAACTTGCTGGAATCCTGGTCGCCACCGAGCCCGACGGCCTGAGCCTCAGCGGCTTCGACTATGAGACGTCCGCGCACGTCACCCTCGCGGCTGACGTCGCCGACGATGGGCGGGTGCTCGTGTCCGGTCGGCTGCTTGCCGACATTTCGCGGGCGCTTCCCGCGAAGCCGGTGGACGTCAGCCTGGACGGAGCCAAGCTCTCGGTAACATGCGGCAGCTCGCGCTTCAGCCTCCAGACGATGCCCGTCGAGGACTACCCGGCGCTTCCCCAGATGCCGAACGTCGCGGGAACCATTGATGGCGACGTCTTCGCGGCGGCCGTGGCACAAGCCGTAACGGCGGCTGGCCGCGACGACATGCTGCCCGTGCTCACTGGCGTGAAGCTCGAGATCGAGGGTCCCCGACTGTCGTTACTGGCCACCGACAGGTTTCGCCTGAGCCTGCGCGAGCTCGAGTGGCGCCCCGGGCAGGACGATCTGTCGGTCAGCGCACTGGTGCCGGCTCGGGTCTTGTCCGACACGGCCCGCTCACTGGCGGCGGGCTCCGAGCTCAGCCTGGCGCTGTCTGGATCCGGAGAAGGGCTCATCGGTTTCGAGTCCTCGTCGGCCGGTGGTCAGCGGCGTACGACGACTCGCCTGATCGACGGCGCATTCCCCAACGTGCGGCAGTTGTTTCCGAATGCCTCGGAGGTCAGCGCCCGCGCCGATGTCGCCTCCCTCATCGACGCAACCAAGCGCGTGTCACTGGTGGCCGGACGCAACACCCCGATCCGACTGGGGTTCACCGAGGGCATGGTGACGCTCGAAGCAGGCAACGGTGAGGAGGCCCAGGCGTCCGAGTCGATGGAGGCCACTCTGGTGGGCGACGACATCTCGATCGGCTTCAACCCCTCCTACCTGCTGGACGGGCTCGGCGCGATCATCGGCACGCACGTGCACATCTCGATGACTCAGCCGGGGCGGCCCGCGGCCTTTACGAGCGCGCCCGACGCCGAGGCTGAGCCCGACCTCAACTTCCGTTATCTGCTCATGCCACTGCGCATGCAAGGCTGACCTGCAAGGGCCTGCTTCACGAAAGGATTACGCATGGACATCGGACTGGTTGGCCTTGGCAAGATGGGCGGCAGCATGCGTGAACGGCTGCGCAAGGGTGGCCACACGGTCGTCGGCTACGCCCGCAACCGTGACGTCCGTGACGTTGAGAGCCTCGAGGACCTGGTTGCCGCCCTGCCGAGTCCCAAGGTCGTGTGGGTGATGATTCCCGCCGGCGATCCGACCCGTCAGACCGTGACAGCGCTCAACGAGATGCTGAGCGAGGGTGACGTGGTCGTTGACGGCGGAAACTCCCGCTGGACCGACGACAAAGAACACGCCAACCTGCTGGCCGAGAAGGGGATCGGCTTCGTCGACTGCGGTGTCTCTGGCGGGATCTACGGCCTCGAGGTCGGCTATGCGCTGATGTGTGGAGGCCGCGCCGAGGATGTGGCCAAGGTCCAGCCTGCGTTCGACACGTTGAAGCCCGAGGGAGAGTCCGGCTTCGTCCACGCCGGAGCCGTGGGGGCCGGCCACTTCGCCAAGATGGTCCATAACGGCATCGAGTACGCGATCATGCAGGCTTATGCCGAAGGTTTCGAGCTGCTCGAGAAGGTCGAGGTCGTCGACAGCGTCACCGAGGTCTTCGACTCATGGCGCTCCGGCACCGTGATCCGCTCGTGGCTCCTCGACTTGTTGGTGCACGCGCTCAAGGACGACGCCCACCTGGACAAGATCGCCGGCTGGGCTGAGGACTCCGGTGAGGGACGCTGGACGATCGAAGCCGCCATTGACAACGCGGTCCCTCTGTATGGGATCACCTCGGCGCTGTTTGCGCGGTTCCAGTCCCGGCAGGACGAGTCGCCCGCAATGAAGGCGGTCGCCGCCATGCGAAACCAGTTCGGGGGTCACGCTGTGCGTGCCGTCGAGGAGTCGGTCAAGCCACTGACAGACCAATGACGCCGTGCACGTATCCCAGCTTTCGCTGGTCGATTTCCGCTCGTACGCCAAGGTCGACATCGAGCTCGCAGCTGGGGTCTCGGCATTCATCGGACCGAACGGGCAGGGCAAGACCAACCTCGTCGAGGCCGTCGACTACATCGCGACCCAGTCGTCACATCGGGTGGCGAGCGACCAGCCGCTCGTGCGCCTCGGCGCCGAGCACGCGATCGTGCGTACGACGGTCAACCGCGACGACCGTGCGGCCCGGATCGAGCTCGAGATCAACCCCGGTCGATCCAACCGCGCGCGGCTGAACCGTGCGGACGTGTCCCGGGCCCGCGAGGTGTTGGGCATTCTGCGTACCGTCATCTTCTCCCCCGACGACCTGGATCTCGTCAAGGGGGACCCGGGATCTCGGCGTCGGTTCCTCGACGACCTGCTGGTGGCCCGACAGCCGCGCTTCTTCGCGGTCCGCGCCGACTACGACCGGGTGCTCCGGCAGCGCAACACGTTGCTGAAGACGGCGGGCGGGCGAGGCGGCGGTCGGCGCAACGAGAGTGCGCTGGCGACCCTCGAGGTCTGGGACTCGCATCTGGCTCGGGCCGGGGCTGAGCTGCTGGCCGCCAGGCTCGACCTCGTGGCGTCGCTGGTCCCGCACGTCACCCGGCACTACACCGATGTTGCCGAGGCCACGGCCAAGTCGGACGGTGGCAACGACGCAGCCCTGGCCTACAAGTCGTCCATCGACGTCGACGGCACGCGAGACCGCGTCGAACTCACCGAGCTGCTGCTCGCTGAGGTCGCGCGCCGGCGAGACGACGAACTGGACCGAGGTGTCACGTTGGTCGGTCCGCACAGAGACGACTTGGTCTTGTCGCTTGGAGCCCTGCCGACTCGTGGCTACGCGAGCCACGGTGAGTCCTGGTCGTTCGCCCTGGCGTTACGCCTGGCAGCCTTCGAGCTGCTGCGTCAAGACGGCGACGATCCCGTCCTCATCCTGGACGACGTCTTCGCCGAGCTGGACGACCTGCGCCGGGGGCGACTGGCGTCGCTGGTCGCTGGCACCGAGCAGGTCCTCGTCACGGCGGCCGTCTCTGCAGACGTGCCGCGCGACCTCGTCAGCCACTACTTCGACGTCCGCGAGGGGGCGGTGAGTCGTGCCTGACGACGAGCCGGGCGACCGTTCCCGCGGACTCTCCGGCGGGTCTGGTCGGGCGGACAGTCCGGCACCCGAGGACGCGGTCTCCTCGGGCGTCGTCTCCGGGGACGCCGGCTCTCAGGACGAAGTGCCCGAGCGTGTGGTTGCCGGGGGAGCAGCCGGGGCCGAGACCGCGGTCCCCGAGCACGACAGCACGGGCCTGCAGTTGGCGCGGGCGGCCGCGTCGGCGCTGCGGGGAGTCTCGCGGCGTCGGCCCAGGCTGTCGACCCGCTCGTCGCATCACAGCCGGTCGACGGAGCTGTCCGGGTCGCATCCCGATGGACGCGACCCCGCGCTGATCGGCGCTGAGGTCGAGAAGCTGGTCATCGAGAGCGGGTGGAGCACCGATGTGGCCGTGCACGGCGTCTTCGCACGCTGGGCCGCGATCGTCGGCGCGGAGGTGGCCACCCACTGCACGCCGCAGACCTACCAGGACGGCCGCCTCACGGTGCGGACCGACTCCACGGCGTGGGCGACACAGCTGCGACTGCTGGCGCCGACCGTCGTACGCCGGATGAACGAGGAGCTCGGTGCCGGCACCGTGGCGCTGATTGACATCGTCGGGCCGGACGGGCCGACCTGGTCCACTGGGCGCCGCTCGGTACGCGGCGGGCGGGGTCCCCGCGACACGTACGGTTGAGCCCACAGCGGGCGCTGAGGCGATCTGGCGGGAGTGGTGCGCGAACAGGGGTACCCCTGCCCGCTACTGGGGCCTCCGAGCGCCGCTCCAGGGCCACCGAAGGCAAGTTTGCGACACTCCCTCCCCATTGTCGATGATGGAGGCCCGCTGTGGGCGCCCTGTCGCCTATACTTGAGGTGCAAGAGAAGGCCGCTTCCGCGCCGGGGTTTCGCCCTCAGACGCCTCCACCAGGAGGTCGTCAAACCTGGCGGGCGGCCTTTGTGCTGACATCGGCGCTCACTCGCGCAGGTACACGGCGCTGACAGTGCGGGAGCGACGCCGAGTTGGCATCGTGCGACATGACCTGGAGGTCTAACGAGTGACGACCAACGATGACCTGGTGACCGCGCCGGACGCCGACAACCAGTCACCGTCATCGACGAACGGGTCGTACGACGCCTCCGCGATCACCGTGCTCGAAGGCCTCGAGGCAGTCCGCAAGCGACCGAGCATGTACATCGGCTCCACCGGCGAGCGGGGACTCCACCACCTCGTCTGGGAGGTCGTCGACAACTCCGTCGACGAGGCGCTGGCTGGCTGGTGCGACCGGATCGAGGTCACCGTCCTCGCTGACGGCGGCGTACGGGTGGTCGACAACGGCCGCGGCATCCCGGTCGACGAGCATCCCATCGAGAAGATGCCTGCCGTCACGGTCGTGCTCACCGTGCTGCACGCCGGCGGGAAGTTCGGCGGCAGCGGCTACAAGGTGTCTGGGGGTCTGCACGGCGTCGGCGTGAGCGTCGTCAACGCCTTGAGTGAGCGACTGACCGTCGAGGTAAGACGCGACGGCTACCGCTGGGTGCAGTCGTTCGCGGACGGCGACCCGACCGGTCCACTGGAACGCAAGGAAGCCACCGACGAGACCGGTACGACGACGACGTTCTGGGCCAGCCACACGATCTTCGAGACGACCGACTACTCGTTCGAGACGATCGCGAGCCGTTTCCGCGAGATGGCCTTCCTCAACAAAGGCCTCGAGATCATCGTCCGCGACGAGCGACCCGAGCACGCGGCGGGGATCGCCGAAGCCGTAGCCGACGAGACAGTCGCGGCGCAGGTCGACAGCGGCCCGGACGGAGTCCACGGTGACGCAACGATCGTGGAGCGGCGCTTCCGCTACGACGGCGGCCTGGTGGACTACGTGAGGCACCTCAACTCGACCAAGGAGGAGATCCACCGCAGCATCGTCTCCTTCGAGGCCGGCGGCGACGCGTCGGACATGACGCTGGAGGTCGCGATGCAGTGGAACGCCAGCTTCACCGAGTCGGTGCACACGTTCGCCAACACCATCAACACCCACGAGGGCGGCACCCACGAGGAAGGCTTCCGCTCGGCGCTCACCTCGACTGTCAACGGGTGGGCGGAGGAGTGGGGCCTGATCAAGAAGCGCGAGGACCGGCTGTCCGGCGACGATGTCCGCGAGGGGCTGACCGCCATCATCTCCATCAAGATGGCCAACCCGCAGTTCGAGGGCCAGACCAAGACGAAGCTGGGCAACACCGAGGCGCGGTCGTTCGTCCAGAAGGTGGTCAACGACCGGCTCGGCGCCTGGATGGAGCAGAACCCGGGCGAGGGCAGGGACATCATCCGCAAGTCCATCGCGGCGGCGACCGCCCGGATGGCCGCCCGCAAGGCCCGCGACCTGGCGCGCAACCGCAAGGGGCTGCTCGGAGGGAACGGCCTTCCCGGCAAGCTGTCGGACTGCCAGTCCACCAACCCCGAAGAGTGCGAGGTCTTCATCGTCGAGGGTGACTCTGCCGGCGGCTCGGCAAGGCAGGGGCGCGACCCTCGGATCCAGGCGATCCTGCCGATCCGCGGCAAGATCCTCAACGTCGAGAAGGCCCGCATCGACCGGGTGCTCGCCAACACGGAGGTACAGGCCATCATCTCCGCGCTCGGCACCGGGATCCAGGAAGACTTCGACGTCGACAAGCTCCGCTACCACAAGATCGTGATGATGGCCGACGCCGACGTCGACGGCCACCACATCCAGACCTTGTTGCTGACCCTGCTGTTTCGGTTCATGCGCCCGCTCATCGAGGGCGGCTACGTCTACATGGCGCGGCCCCCGCTCTACCGGTTGAAATGGAACAATCCCGCCGCCCACGAGTTCGTCTACTCCGACCGTGAGCGCGACGCGCTCATCGAAGCCGGCCAGGCCGCAGGCAAGAAGCTGCCGAAGGACAACCCGGTCCAGCGCTACAAGGGCCTGGGCGAGATGAACCCGGACGAGCTGTGGGACACCACGATGGACCCCGATAACCGGGTGCTGTCGCAGGTGACGCTCGACGACGCTGCGCAGGCCGACGAGATCTTCTCCATCCTGATGGGCGAGGACGTCGAGCAGCGCCGTTCGTTCATCCAGCGAAACGCCAAAGACGTCCGGTTCCTGGATATTTAGAGCGCTCATGTGCAGAGCCCCACAGCTAGCCCCGAGTGCCGGTGGACCAATCGCCAGCAGGCGCATCATCTGGAGATGAGGAAAGCCCAGTGACAGACGACACGACGACCACCCCGGATGTGCCGCCGGGTGGCCGCGTCGAACCGGTCGAGCTGCAGACCGAGATGCAGCGGTCCTACATCGACTACGCGATGGCCGTCATCGTCGGACGCGCGCTGCCCGACGTCCGCGACGGACTGAAGCCGGTGCACCGCCGGGTGCTCTACGCGATGTACGACGGAGGCTACCGGCCCGACCGCGGCTTCTCGAAGTGCTCGCGCATCGTCGGTGACGTGATGGGCCAGTACCACCCGCACGGCGACAGCGCGATCTACGACACGTTGGTGCGGCTGAGCCAGCCGTGGGTGATGCGCGCGCCGCTCGTGTCGGGGCAGGGCAACTTCGGTTCGCCCGGAAACGACCGGGCTGCCGCCATGCGCTACACCGAGTGCAAGATGGCGCCGCTCGCGATGGAGATGGTGCGCGACATCGACGAGGACACCGTCGACTTCCGGCCCAACTACGACGGTCGCAGCGAGGAGCCGGTGCTGCTGCCCGCCCGCTTCCCCAACCTGCTCGTCAACGGCTCCGCCGGAATCGCCGTCGGCATGGCGACGAACATCCCGCCGCACAACCTGCGTGAGGTGGCCGCAGGGGTGCAGTGGGCGCTCGCCCACCCGGAGGCGACCAAGGTCGAGCTGCTCGATGCCCTGCTCGAGCGCATCCAGGGTCCGGACTTCCCCATGGGCTCGCTCATCGTCGGCAGGCACGGGATCGAGCAGGCCTACCGCACCGGCCGCGGCTCGGTAACGATGCGCGCCATCGTCGACGTGGAGGAGGACGCTAGGTCCCGCACCTGCCTCGTCATCACCCAGCTTCCCTATCAGGTCAACCCGGACAACCTTGCGCTCAAGATCGCCGAGCTGGCCGACTCGGGGCGGGTGCAGGGCATCGCCGACGTACGCGACGACTCGTCCTCGCGGACCGGGCAGCGGCTCGTGGTCGTGCTCAAGCGTGACGCCATCGCTCGGGTGGTGCTCAACAACCTTTACAAGCACACGCCGCTGCAGGAGAACTTCAGCTGCAACATGTTGGCGCTCGTCGACGACGTGCCCCGCACGCTGAGCGTGGATGCGTTCATCAGCAACTGGATCGAGCACCAGATCGACGTGATCCAGCGCCGCACTCGCTACCGGTTGCGGGAGGCGGAGAAGCAGGCACACGTCTATCGGGGCATGGTGAAAGCGCTCGACGCGCTCGACGAGGTGATCGCGCTGATCCGCCGCAGCCAGACCACCGACGAGGCCCGGCAGAGCCTGATGCACTTCCTCGACATCGACGAGATCCAGGCCCGCGCGATCCTGGAGATGCAGCTACGCCGGCTCGCCGCGATGGAACGCCAGGCCATCATCGACCGGCTCAGCGAGCTGGAGCGGGTGATCGCCGACTTGGAGGACATCCTCGCCGACGAGGCGCGCCAACGCACCATCGTCAGCGACGAGCTCACCGAGCTGGTGGACAAGTACGGCGATGACCGTCGCACCCAGATCATCCCGGCCGACGGGGACCTCTCGATGGAGGACCTGATCCCTGACGAGGACGTTGTCATCTCGATCACCCGAGGCGGCTACGCCAAGCGGACCAAGGCTGACCTCTACCGGCTGCAGCGACGCGGTGGCAAGGGCGTTCGGGGTGCCACCCTTCGCGGCGACGACGTGGTCGAGCACTTCTTCTCGACGAGCAGCCACCAGTGGCTGCTGTTCTTCACGACCGCCGGTCGCGTCTACCGCACCAAGGCATACCACCTGCCGGAGGCGGCGCGCGACGCGAAGGGCGGCCACGTCGCCGGGCTGCTGTCGTTCCAGCCCGACGAGCAGATCGCCCAGGTGCTGGCCATCCGCGACTACGAGCAGGCGCCATACCTCGTGCTCGCCACCCGCAACGGCTATGTCAAGAAGACCAGGCTGGCCGACTACGACTCACCGCGTCAGGCCGGTGTCATCGCCATCAACTTCCGCGAGGAGGACGACGAGCTGATCGGTGCCGAGCTGGTCACGTCGGACGACGACCTGCTGCTCGTGTCACGCAAGGGACAGTCGGTACGTTTCCGCGCGGATGACACGCAGCTGCGGCCGATGGGCCGGGCCACGTCGGGTGTGACCGGCATGAAGTTCCGCGCCGGCGACCAGCTGCTCTCGATGTCGGTCATCACCGCCAGCACGGATGAAGGAGTCGTGCGCTACGTGTTCACGGCCACCGACGGCGGCTGGGCCAAGCGCACCGACGTGGGCGAGTATCGGCTGCAGGGCCGGGGTGGACTGGGGATCAAGGCGATGAAGCTGGCCGACGCCCGTGGCTCGCTGGTGGGCGCGATGGTGGTCACTGACGGCGACGAGGTGATGGCTGTGAAGGCAAGCGGTCAGGTGACACGGTCGGCGGCAGCCGACGTTCCGGCCAAGGGACGTGACACCATGGGTGTGAAGTTCGTGTCCGTCAGTGAATCAGACACGGTGGTAGCGATCGCACGAAACGCCGAGCGAGACGTCGACGAACTTCCCGGCGAGGCCGTCGAAGGTGACGATCCCGTCGAGGGAGACGACAACACATCTGTGGCCAGCGCCGCAGAGGCGGATCCCGAGAGTCCGGTGTCGGAGGGCGGCACTGAGCCACCATCGGATGCGCAGACGACTGAGCCGCACAGAGAAGAGGGCGAATGAGCAGCTCGAGCGACAACAGGCCGCTGGCTCCGCCGCGCAGCCTCGGCAAGCAGCCTCAGGCGACCGAAACTCAGCAACAGGCGCAGACCCGACCGCAGCAGGCCCCCCCACCGCGGCCAGCCCCCCCGGCGACAGACGCGCCGACCGAGCGCAACATGCCCGTCTCGTCGTCGCCGGGCCCGCAACCGCCGGTGGGGGCAACCGCCATGGGAGGCGGCGGCCAGACGGTCGATCGGCGTACCGAGAAGGCCAGGGCGAAGGCCCAACGCAAGGCCGAGGCGCGCGGGCCGCGCCGGATCCGCCGCGCAAAGCTCCGGGTCGTCCGGGTCGACCCGTGGTCGGTGACGAAGGCGGCCTTCCTGCTGTCGATCGCGTTCGGGATCATGTGCGTCGTCGCGGTGTTCCTCGTCTTCTCAATCATCAGTGCCTCCGGCCTGTGGGACAGCATCAACAGCACGATCCAGGCCGTCGTGGACCAGAAGCCCTCGGAGGCCTTCGATATCAAGCAGTACGTCGCCATGGACCGCGTGATGGGAATCACGATGCTCATCTCGGCCATCGATGTCGTCATCCTCACCGCGCTCGCGACGCTTGGGGCGTTCATCTACAACATGTCTGCCTCGCTGCTGGGAGGCGTCGAGGTCACGCTGGCCGAGGACCTCAGCTGAAGCTGGGTGACGGGGCTGGTTAGGGGCTGCTCCGCCGGGTTCGCCCGTGCGCTGGTAGTTCGGGGGGCGCGCAGAACCCTGCACCAGACGTGCTCCAGACATCGGCCGGTGATGGCGGTCATCCCCTGGTCTGCCGGGCCGCTACGGTTGGGAGCAACGTGGCGATGAGGTAATCTGCCCCGGCGACTCATCGCGGCTCCGGGGCCTATAGCTCAGACGGTTAGAGCGCTTCCCTGATAAGGAAGAGGTCAGAGGTTCAAGTCCTCTTAGGCCCACCCATGAAAAGATCCGCTGACCTGCACTGATGCAGGTAGGAGTCTTTGCTTGTGAGCGAGGTGAGCCTTCCGACACGGTTCCAACCCGAGCCTGCACGATGTCTGCAATCGGCGTGTGCGCTGCGAGGGCCTGATGAGATCAAGCGCCGGCTATCCCGGCTACGTCAACGTGCCGTATCGCGATCGGAACGGACGGCACCGTGCCTTGGGTGATGCTGCCCACCCACGATGAGCAGTTGGGGTCCCGGCCATCAGCTCACCATCGACACTGCGATATGCCGGATGTTCGGCCGAGTGCCTCCGGCCTCGGCGTCAGGCTATCGAGGGAAGTGGTCGCAGTGATCCAGGCTGAACATGCTCGATGGGTGGCCTGCCCGCGTCCTCAAAGTGAGTAGATCAGCACCGGCAGGACCAACAGCGAGACGGCTGTGTGCCGCAGGGCATGTGATGTCAGCGCGTCGAGCCCGGCTTGCCGGCCCGCCCAATTCCAGACCCGACGGCGCCCGCCTGGCATGCAGGCGGCAACTCGGCCTACCTCGGCATGGTCGCCGCAGCCTCCCTGCATGACGAGAGCAGCCGGAAAGCCACCAGCATGGTCGCGGGTGACAGGCCCGAGTCAGGCAGCTTCCAGCCCATGCCGCCACGTCGGGGCTCACCGATGGCACCGACGGAGTGTGTGCGAACTCGGGGCAGGACGTGGTTCTTCATATCCTCTGGTTGCGGGGCCTCGTGGCGCTCGCAGGTTGATGCGGTTGCCGCTAAGGAAGAGCTCAGAGGTTCAAGTACGCTTGGGCCGACTCTCGAAAACCGACCCTAGGGGACCTCGTGATCAAGAAGGTCATCTCACTCGTCGTCGTCGGCGCCGTCGCGAAGCTGATCCTCGACAAGCTCACCGGCAGCAAGCACGACGCCGACCTCTGGGCCGAGGCTACCGACTCGGTCGAGGCGGACTCCTAACAACGGTCTCCCTGACCCCATCGGGGACGTAGCTCAACTGGCAGAGCACTGCCTTTGCAAGGCAGGGGTTGAGGGTTCGAGTCCCTTCGTCTCCACCACCGTCTGACCTGCGCTTATGTGATTTCCGGAGGGTCTCGATTCCGCCCCGAGCTCCCAAATGTAGCCACAGAATGTAGCCAATCAGCACCTCGATCACCCCTCCAAGGCCTGATCCATGGCATCGGCCGCCACCCGCAGACGCTCGGGAAGCACATGGCCATACAGGTCCATCGTGAGCCGGATCGTCGAGTGCCCGAGGATCTCCATCACCGTCCTCGGCTCGATCCCACTCCCCAACAGGAACGTCGCACAGCCATGCCGCAGGTCATGCAGCCGCAACCACGGCACACCCAGCTCCTCGCGGAGCTCCTCGAACCGACGATTGATATTCCTGGGCTCCAACGGCGTGCCCAGGAACGTGGTGAACACCAGGCCAAAGTCCTGCCAGTCCCGGCCCATCCGGATCCGGTCCTTCGCCTGGCGAACTCGCTGGGCCTCTAACGTTCTGACGGCAATCGCCGGCAACGGAAGCGGCCGATACGACAGATCCGTCTTCGGCTGAGACAGACGCAGCTGACCACCCGACCGCACCAGAGTCTGGCGAACGGTCAACGTCCGGTCCTCGATCGAGACGTCCTCCCACCGCAGTCCGAGAATCTCGCTTCTCCGCATGCCCATCGCCAGGGCGAGCACCAGAACTCCCTCGATCCGGTCACCCCGAGACGCGGCCAGCAGCTGCTTGCCATCAGCCATCGTCAGACTCCGACGATGCGACCGAGGGATACTCGGCACCCTCACCGACTTCGCCACATTCCGCGGCACCAAACTCAACCGCTCAGCATCCGACAGCGATGACCGCAATACAGCATGGATCTTCACCACACTCGCCGGCGACATCGTCCCTGCAAGACTGCCGACGAACAGCTGCACATCCCTCGGGTTGAGCTTGTCCAGCCGGATCCGTCCCAAACCAGGCTTCAGATGTTTGTTGATGGCGACCCGATACCGGTCGATCGTCGTCCCCCGCGTCCCATCAAGGGCCTTGACATCCCGCATCCACTCATCCAGCCACTCGCTCAGGGACCGACGCTTCGCCAACAAGTCAACGCCGTACTCCTGCGACCGCTGCAACGCCTTCAGACCAGCAGCGACCTCACCCCGAGTCTTCCCATAGACAGTGCGACGACGCCGCTTACCGCCCGACCAGCCGAGATCCAACACACCGACCCACCGGCCATCACTGGTCCGGTGATAGACCGAACCCTCCCCGTGACCCCGCCGACCGTTCATGCCACGGAAAACGGATGCGACTCGTCCTCGACGAAATCATTGATTGCCGAAACAGGGATTCGGTGACGGGCGCCGATCCGAATCGACCGCAGCCGCTCCGAATAGATCAACTCGTAAATCCGGTTCTTGCTCACGTTCAACACCTCGGCGGCCTCAGCGACCGTCAATAGCAACTTCTCCACGATCCTTCTCCTCAACTTGTGGTGGGGGCCGCGGCCTCCCGCCTTTGGATGGTTTGGTCGCCTGCCTGTCGGTCAAGGGCACCTGTCGGTGTCACTGCGTGATTCGCTGCGCCCACCCTGGACAGCCAGCCAGGCGACCTAAGGTGCGGCTGGTTGTCGGGAGGCCGCGGGGGGTCGTGGTTGCCGAATTGGTTTCCACAGGCTCCGTCACGCCACGTTCGGGCGGCCCGGGCTGCCGCTTGGTGTTTCGCGGTCTGGTATTCCTGACGCCACCGGTGTGCCTCGAGGACCGAGGTCATCACGACCTGGACGTAGTCTCGGTCGACGACGGGGATGTCGTCCCACACGAACCTTGGGAGCCCGTCGGCGGCGAGGGTGGCGGCGGCCATCCGGTCAGCGTCCGGCGGCTCAATCCCAGCTTCCCGGAGGACTTCCCGGACCACAGCTGCCCGATCCGCACGGTGCTCTGACAGGGTTTTGCCGGACCATGCCCGGGACACTTGGACACGTCGACCACCGAGGCCGAGGTTCTCCCGGTCATGCGCCTTCGACGAGCACCTGCCCGGGATGAGACCAGGTCCTGCATCCTTGGGTTGGACCCCGTACCGCAGCCAGTTCGCACAGGCCTCCGAGCACGGAAGCCACAGCACTTGGTCGTGTAGCCGGTTGATGTGCGCCTCATACAGCTCATCGACGTAGTCGGGGTCGGAGTAGGCCTCGGTGACTGATTTGGTGAGGTACTTGACCAGGTACCGGATGGACCGGTCTGCGTCTCGGCTGGGGGCGATGATGCCGGCGATGTCGACTTGGCTGCCAAGCCGCATCACCACCGCCGGTTCTGCCGTGGGGTCGGAGTCGAGGTCGTCGAGTGCCTGCTCCCACGTCGGCAGCGGGAACCCGGACTCCGGACACCGATACGTGTGGTCGTCGTGGTCCCAGAAAGGCAACCGGTCCGGGTCCGGGTAGACCGGGTGGTCGAACGGTGGCCACCACAGCTGCAGATAGGTGGCCTTAGTGACAGTGCGGATGGTCTGGCGGGGGATGGCGCCGCGCATCGCGAGGTGGATGTGCGGTGCGAGGCGTCGTTGGGCTTCGATGGCGCCGAAGTACTGCACCTTGTAGCCGGCGCATCGGCGCAAGTTCTGCACCCACCGGTCCAGTAGCCGGGGAAAGTGCAGCGCTTCCACCGCGGCCCGCCGATAGTCGTAGGTCGCGGGGTTGACCGGTGAACCGGCACCGGGCACGTGGTGACCTTTGCGGCCGGGAATGACTTTGCCGTAGGAGCCGAGGGTCAACGTGACGAACATCGACGGACGGTACGTCGTCCCGTCCGGTGCGGTGAACGTCCGACCCACGGTCCGGTGCTCCTGCGGGACCTTTGGCAGCTCCACCGCATCACCGCGTCGCCGAGTCGACCTCACCCGCCTGTCAGAGCGGTCAAGTCCGCTGGGGTGGTGTACGACGGGTGATCCCTCGCCGTTGGTTGTTCAGGCGGTGATGGCCTGGATGGTCAGCTGGTTGGTCACCTCCTCGGTGGTGGGGTCGACGGCTTGGGATCGGGCAAGAACGTCGAGTC
>JBBRYB010000002.1:0-278398 GCA_038238115.1 Propionibacteriales bacterium
GGTTGGTGCCCGTCCCGAGCGACTCCGGCCGGCGCATCGGCAACTTGCACCGCCCGCTGCGTTATAGCCGGCCGCTGCGCCACGTCTTTTACCTGTCGGCGCAGACCAGCATGATGCGCGCCGGCCCGAACCGGGACTACTGCCTCAAGAAACGCGCCCGAGGCGCCACCCACAGCCAGGCCGTTATCGCCCTTGTCCGCCGCCGGATCGATGTGCTCTGGGCCTTGCTCCGCGAGAACCGAACCTGGACCACGACACCGCCAGCGCTCGCTCAGGCAGCTTGACAACAACATTGAGATTCCCAATGCCCGGGCACGGCCCGATCTTCAGCCTCGGCGGGACGCTGGCTGATCATCACCTCAGGCGTGATGAACTTCTTGCCCCTCTCCCGAGTCCTCGCGCGGGGAACCCGCAGGGCACGGCCGGTGCGCAGGCACGCGGCCAGCTCGCGTCGTAGCGCACCGCGGCCTTGCACGTAAGCGCCTGGTAGATGGCCTCGTGGCTGATTCGCATGGACTCGTCCTCCGGAAAGTCGACCTCCAGCCGGTGGCTGATCTGCTCCGGACTCCACGCCGTGGCCCACTGCCGGTCCTGCCGGTGCGGCTTGTTCCGGCTGAACGACGCCGGCACGGTCGGGCCAGAAACCTCTGTTCCGTCTGGATGCCTGACCTTCCCAGACAGTCGGTCTTGCACATAGTCCCGCAGCCGGTGGTCGGCGGCGAGCTTGGCGGTCTTGGGACGCTTGGCAGCCTGCTCGGCCTTCCACTGTGCCACCGAGGCCCGATAACCGCGCTGACTGGCGCGAGTAGCGGCATTGCGACGCAGCTCGCGGGAGATCGTCGAGGCGTCACGACCGATCCTGCGGGCGATCTCCCGCACCCCGCGATCCTGGGCTCTCAGCAGCGCGATCTCCTCCCGCTCAGCGAACGACAAGTACCGGCCGGAGGGCTCGGCAAGACTGATCGGTGACATGCCGCCACCGCGTCGAAACCAGCGCGTCCCAACCGGTCCCGACACGCCCACCGCGGCCGCCGCGTCCTCGCTCGTGAGGCCCTCGGCGATGCGCCGCCAAAACTCCCGTTCGACCACCCGCCGAGGCGGTGGCCTCCCCGGAGATCGCAGGGCTGGCCGGATCGCCCTATCGGCACGCTTCTGTCTGCGTTCCACCATCGAAGAACACCTCCATCATCGAGGTGTTGCGACGACCAGTTGAATCCGCCCTGGACAGCCGCGATCGGCGTGGAAGATCACCTGGTCGGGCAGGTCGCCGCGCAGGGTGTGGGCCATTCTGAGCGCCCGCTCGACCAGGTCGGTGCGCAGGTGGTCGTCGATGGCCCAGCCCAGCACCCGCCGCGAGCAGCCGTCGCGGACCGCGCACAGATACAGCCACCCCTGGTCGGTGCCGAGATGGGTGATGTCGCTTATCCACACCGCGTCGAGAGTGTCGCGGTCGAAGTCGCGGCAGACCAGGTCCGGGATCTGCGGCGAGGCTGGACCCGGCACGGTGGTGATGGGGGTGAACCTGCGTGGACTGATCCCGGTGATCTTGTTGTGTCTCATCAGCTTGGCGACTGTCTTGGCAGACACCGTCTCACCAGCGGCGCGGAGATCGGCGACGATCCGCGGTGACCCATAGACCTGGTCGGAGTCGTAGTGGAACTGCTTGATCTTGACCGTCAGCTCGGCCCGGCGCTGCTGCGCCACGCTAGGTCCGGCCGCCTGCCGCCGGGCCCGGGCGTAGTAGCCCGACCGCGACACCGCCAGCAGCCGCGCCATCCGGGCGACCTCGAAAGCGGCCTTCTGCGTGTCCATCACCTGGTAGGCCTCTACCGGTTCTGGTTCTCCGACACAAAGAAGGCCGTGGCTTTTTCAGGAACTCCCGGTCCATCCGCAGGTCGGTGTTCTCCACCCGCAGCCGCGCGAGCTCGGCGCGATCGTTGGCGTCCAACGCCGCCGGCGGATCATCGTCGTGAGCCCGCTCGATCGCGACCCACCGACCCAGCAGCTGCTCACCGACCCCGATCTCACGGGCCACCGTCGCGATCGGCCTTCCCGTCTCGATCACCAACCGAGCAGCGTCACGACGATACGCCGGCGCGTAGCTCTTCCTCTTCCCCTTCCAGACATGTGGACATCCTCTCGGCAGGATCACAGATCCCGCTATCAAGGTGTCCACCAAACGGGGCGAACCCCAGAGCACTCGGCTTGGCCGGACCCGTTCCTTGCCAAGGGCACCAGGCATAGAACCCATTGACGTTCTGGACGCGTCGCCTGGTGAGCTCTTCACGCCGGTCGGTGAGCATCCGCAGCCCCTCGAGGTCACCGGCGACTTTCAACACAACAGACCTTCGGTGCGGACCGCGACGATCCCGATCGAGTGCGCTGTCTCGCCGTGATGGGACGGGCAGCACAGAAGGGATTCAGCAATACTGGAAGTGCGGCTGTCCCCCTCCCGGCGGGTGGGCTTAAACAGGCAGGCTCAGCCTCGAGGTGGCTCGACGTGGCTGTGGATGCGGTGCGGGCGCAGCTGGTCGACGACCAGGCGGCGTACCTGCGCGCCATGAGCTCCGTGGTCGAGGAGACCCCCGGTTTCGCAGTCGTCGGCGAGGCCTCGTCCGGCGAAGAGTGCGTCTTTGTGGCCGCGCAGGTGGTCCCGACCTCGTGCTGATGAATGTGGATCTGCCCGGCATCGAAGGCGTGCAGGCCCCCGGCACGTCTCCAGACAGCCCTGTACGAATGCGATTCATCGCCAGCATCCTGGGTGATTGCTGGTTAGGCACAAGCTCCGACACCGCTTCGCCACAACCGCCTAAGCGCCTCTGGCACCATTCCGGGATGAATGAGCAGCCCATGGACCCGGTGACGCTTGAGGAGGCGGTCCGCGCACGTCTCCTGGTTACTCGCCGAAGGATCCGACCTCAAGTCCGTGATGGAACGGATGGGCCACGCCCAGATTTAAACCACCCAGAACTACCTCCACTCGCTACCCGAAGCCGACCGCAAGAACCTCGACGCCCTCGCCGAGCACGCCAACGCCACCAACGGCCTCAAGGAACAAGCCACCGGGCCGGTATAGGGGCCCGACATCGGTGCTGAGTGGGTGCCGTGCCGTCGTGGTGGGGCGGCGCGATCGCACCCTGAGCCCGCGACGAGTTGCAAGCACCTCGGGATGCCGCGGTCTTACGACCTGGGTCGTCGGGCGAAGAAGTCCATCGCGGTAAACGACAACACGACGTCCTCATCCTGGTTGCGTGCCTCGACGGCCGAGTGCACGAGTCCCCGGTCAGGTTTGGAGCGCGACGTACGCGCCTCGGCTACCGTGACACGGATGCGCAGGCGGTCACCCGGCCGCACCGGCCGCGGCCAGCGGATCTCGTCGAGGCCGGGCGAGGCCAGGCTGGCCACGTGGGAGATGTAGTGGTCGACGTAGAGACGCATGCACGCGGCGATCGTGTGCACACCGCTAGCGATCAACCCGTCGAACGGCCCCGTCGCCGACCAGGCCGGGTCGGTGTGGATCAACTGCGGGTCGTAGTGCCGGGCAAAGGCGACGATCTCCGTCTCGCTCAGGCTCGCGTGACCGAACTCATAGACGGACCCGGCCACGTAGTCCTCGAACCACCGGTCGCCGATCGGCGCAGAGAGGTCGGCCGCCCCGAGTGGCCCGGTCATCACCGGGCCTCTTCACCTGCGTCGGTGGACTCAGCAATCCGCTTGATCGCGGCGAGCGTCTTCGGGATGCCGTCGAGCGCCTGCTGCGTGCGGTCGGTGATCTGAAGGTGCCCCCCGTCACCGAACTTCTCCTCGAACATAGCGATCCCGCCCGGCAGGAACTCCCAGTACTCGGTCAGCGTCGTCCCCTTCCCGGTCTCCACTGGGGCGAGGGTGAAGCCCCAGCGGACGAAGCTGCCACCCACCACCCAGGCGAACTCGCGACCGCGCTCGGCCGCCACCACCTCCGACCGGGTCTCCCAGGTTCGGTGCGGGAGGTTCATTGCGCCCGGTGAACCAGGCACCGACCTGACCGGCCTCGACCTCGTCGTCCCACCAGCACGACGTACAGACCGGGCTCCACTCGCCGGTGCGGGTGATGTCGGAGACCAGGTCGTAGAAAGCCTCGGCCGACGCCTCGACAGTGACGGACTCCTGGTGACTGCGGATGCTCGTCTGACTCAATACGTCCACCCTCACAAACCGAGGTCACTTCTTCTGGCGCCGGCTGCCGCCGTGCCAGTCCTCCTGCTGACCGACCGTATCGGCGTCGACTCCGAGCGCGGCCAGCTGTGGCTGCTCACGCAAGCTGCGCTTGAGCTCGGCGAAACCCGGGAAGCGGGCCAGCCCGACCACGTGGTCCCACAGCTCGGCGGCCGAGTCCTCGCGTGGCAGCCGGCTGATCACCGGCCCGAAGAAGGCCACACCGGCGGGTGGCTCGAAGTGGATGATCGGCGTGCCCACGTCCTTACCCGTCAACGAGAGCGCCTCGTCGGTCTCCTGCCGAATCTCAAGGTCCCAGGACTCGTCGTCGAGAGCGTCCGCCAGCTCCAGCGGCAGGCCCGCCTCGGCCAGAATCGGCTCCGCGAACTCGCGCGTTCCACGCCGCTCACGCGTCTCACCCTCACTGCGGTGCTCGTCCGGGTCGGGGGCGGTGTCGAAGATGTGCGCCCCGAACGCGGCGTACAACGGTGCAATCGCCTCGCGGCCATGCTCCACTCGTGCCCGAGCAGCCACCCGCAGCAGCCGGAGCCCGGCGGTGTGGCCGGCTTCGTACTCAGGCGGGAAGTGCGCGTCGTAGTCGACCTCGGCGTTGATCAGGCGCAACGAGATGAACCGCCAGTCCACGGTGTAGTCGCGCTGCGCCTGCACCTGCCGCACCCACTTGCTGGTCATCCAGGCGAAGGGGCACACCGGGTCGAAGTAGAAGTTGATGTCGGCGTCCATGCGTCCACCCTAGGTCGGTGCCCCTGACGCGACTGAGGTCGACCTGACGCGGTGAGCTCGACGAGCGCCCACTCATTCAGAACTTGCTTTGGAGCAGGCTCGGTCGAGACCGCGGCGAGCGCTGCCGAGCAGTTCGCGCAGCAGGGCGGCCGGGAGCTGCTCGTCACCGGCGGTGAACCCTTCCTCCATCCCGACCTGGGCGAACTCGTGGCCAGGACCGCGGAGCACGTACCGGTCACCGTGCTGACCAATGCGATGGTCTACGCACGGGGTCGGCGCCGCGAGGCCCTGGAGTCCTTCGACCGCGACCGGGTGACGCTCCAGATCAGCCTGGACTCCGCAGGCCCGGAGCTGCACGACCGGAAGCGTGGCGCCGGGTCGCACCGCCGCTCCCTGCAGAGCATCCAGCTGGCCCGGGAGCTCGACTTCCGGGTCGGGTGGCGACGATCTACCTGCCCGAAGACGCCCCCGCTGCCGGAGACCTCCACGACACCTTGGCTGACCTCGGGATCGCGGAGGAGGACCGCCTGATCCGACCGGTCGCTGCGGAGGGCCACGCCGAGGACGGTGTCGAGCTCACGCTGGACTCCGTCGAACCCGAGCCCACCCAGACCGCGGACGGCGCCTGGTGGCACCCCATCGGTGTCACCAACCGGCACGTGCGGGTGGCCGACGCACCCCTGCCGCTCGCGCACATCCTCGACGTCGTCCGAGACGTGGTGGCCGTCCAGGCCGCCGCCGGCTCCCAGGGACGTTCGGTCTTCCGCTGCACCTGACTCGTCCCCGAGCCCGTCGAAGCGACTTCCAGTAGCTCCCCATCAGCACGACATTGACGCGACCGCGGTTGTGGGGGTGGTGGGCGCTTCCGGCCCTGGCCGACTGCTGGCGGACGGCCTGGTCTGCTTCACCTTCGCGGCAGTTAGTGCCAGCCTCCTGGCTTCAGTGACCATCAGCCTTGGTTCCGAGCTCCCTCGGGCGAGCCATCGGGACGGTTACGCGCGCCTGACACCGGCCCACTCGGTTCACCCCTTCGTCGAACGCGTGGCCACGCTCGCATCGGTCACGGTCGCATGGACCCGTGGGGCAGAATCGCTGACCCGCGCCGGCGGCGGAGGTGTGGCGCTCACGCCAGGCTCAGGGACGATCCACAGTTCACCCGATCCCGGGAGGAGCACGCCGGTACGGTCGCCCGGCCGCAGCGTGGTCCCGAGGCGGGCTTCGACCTCCACCCTCGTTCGGTCATCGCCACGGGCCCGGTCGAGCTCTACGACCACGTCCCGGTGCGGCCCGGACTGGCGTACCTGCACGACGCGGCCCGTCAGCGCAGCAGTCGTCTCGGGAGGGACGAGGGCAAGACGTTCCTTGCGAGCCAGGAGGATGGCACGTCCTGCTACGTGCGCCGTGGGAGGAACTGCGAACGCGCCGAGGCGTGAGTGGTGGACACCGGACTCGACGGTTCCGGGCAGCTCGTTAAACGCGCCCACGAGCCGGGCGACCGCCAACGTGCTCGGCTTCGTGTAGAGCGCCTGGATGGTGTCGAACTGCTCGATGCGTCCTTCGACCAGGACAGCGACCCGGTCGGCCAGCCCGGCCTCGTCCAGGTCGTGAGTGACGATCACGATCGTGGGGTCGAGCGCAGCGCGAAGCTCAGCCAACAACTGGTGCATCGAGGTCCGCAGGCCAGTGTCGAGGGCGCTGAACGGCTCGTCGAGGAGCATCACCCGGCGGCTGGCGGCAAGAGCCCGGGCCAGGGCAACGCGCTGCTCCTGGCCGCCGGAGAGCTGCCGTGGCCTGCGCCTGGCGAGGTCCCCCAGGTGGACCAGGTCGAGGTACCGCTGCGCGGCAGCCCGGCTCTGCGAGCGGCTCCGGCCGCGCAGCCGGTCCGCGAAGGCGACGTTGTCGAGCACGCTGAGGTGCGGGAAGAGGTGCGGTTTCTGGAACATGACCGTGAGGTCGCGCCGCTCCGGTGGAACGCCCAGGACGCTGGTCCCGTCGAGCAGCACGTCGCCCGACTCCGCCGGCTCCAAGCCGGCCGCGACCCTGAGCAGGGTGGTCTTGCCGGATCCGGAGGGTCCGAGCACGGCGACCATCTGCCCGTCTTGGACCTCGAGGTCGACCTCCGTAAGTGTCGGGTGCTCGGCACCGGGGTGGCGGTGGGTGATCGCAAGCAGTTTCAGAGCCGCGGTCATGAGTGCGCCGCCGTCCTTCGGCGCGAGGCCGCGTAGGTGAAGACCGCCAGGGCTACCAGTGGTGGCAGGCTGGCGGAGAGGGCCAGGGTCGAGGTGAGGGAGTCGTTGCCGGACCCGGCTGCGGAGGAGCCGATCAGCATGGGTGCGGTGACGATCTGGCCGCCACCGATGAGCAGGGTGACGGCGTAGTCGCTCCACCCGACCAGGAAGGCCAGGCCCGTTGCGGTGACAAGCCCGGTGGTGGCGGCCGGGAGCGTCACCCGGCGACGAGCCTGACGCGAACTGGCGCCCAGGACGCGGGCCTGCTCCTCCAGGGCAGGGTCCAGTGCGAGGTAGGTGGCCCGCATGGTGAAGGTGGTGTAGGGCAGCGCGAACACGCTCAGGACCAGGACCACGGCCACTTCTCCCGGCACGCGGAGTCGCAGGATGACCACATCGAGGCCCATGGCGACCGCGAACGGGGCGAGCACGACAGGCGCGAGCAGCACGATCGACGGCAGCGCTGGCCGTCGCAGGAGCCGCCACCCGAGCGCCCGTCCTGCCAGAACGCCGAGGGGGGTAGCGATCAGCGCGACGGCCAGGCCCAAAAGAGCGGACCGGACCAGGGCGGTGAGCATCCCGGCGTCGAGCGCCTCCTGCCACCCGCGCAGACCGAAGTCCTGCGGCAGCCGTGCGGTGCCTGACCAACGTGACGCGACCACCCACAGCAATAACGGGGTCAGGGGAACGAGCAGCCAGAACAGCACCAGGGCAGGGATCGCGGTGTGGTTTGGCTGGTGTGCCGTGCGCCTCACCGGTCAGCCCCGAGCCGCCGTACGAGCGGAAGGGTGCTGATGGCCGCGAGCAGGGCCAGCCCCGTCGCGACCACGGCGGTCGCCGCCGCCTGCGGTCGGGAAGCGACGTCGATGTCGGTGAACAGCCGGTACGCCATCACCGGGAGCGGCTCGGGGAAGGCGCGTCCGAGCAGTCGGGCGACCTCATAGGTCCCCAGCGCGTAGACGAAGACGATGAGCGAGGACGACGCGAGCGCAGGAGCAGCCAGGGGCAGCAGGACCCGTCGGCACTGGCTCCGGGGACCGGCGCCGAGGACCGCGGCGACCTCGCGCAGCTGTGCGTAGTGTCGTCCGACGGAGGCGACGACCAGGACGGCCACGAACGCCGACTCCTTCCACGCCAGCTCAAACACGGTTGCCCAGGGCCAACGTCCGCCCACCAGCTCAGGCCAGGCCGTCACCGGGACGTCCAGCCACCGCTGGGCGAGGCCGACGTCGGAGAGCAGCAGCCCGGTCGCGGTCGCACCGACGAGGTGGGGCACGGTCACGACAGCGGCCGAGACACCGACCAGGAGCCACCCCGTGCGCCCCGTGTGCAGCACGATCGTGGCGATGAGCATCCCCATGGCCGCGGCGAGCAACGTGGCACCGACAGCCGTGAGCAGGGACTCCTCGGCCGCGAGGCGCAGGTCACCGGACAGGGATGTGAAGCCGGTGGTGCTGAGGCGAGGCTGCCCCACGAGCGGCAGCAGCCCTAGGCTCGTGGCGATGACGGCAGCGAGCGCCGTGCCGGTGACCGCCACGATCAGGAGCATCGCGGGTGCCACGAGTCGTGCGCCGACACCCGACGCCGTAGGGCCGACGTCACGCCTCGAGAGGCGCGTCGGGAGTGCGCTCACGACCCGGAGCCGAGCACGGCTCTGCGCCAGCCCTCGTCGAGCGGGTGCACCCAGGAGGAGGCGAGCTCGGGGTTGGCGTTGCGGGAGAGGACGTCGTAGGGCGGCACGACCTTCGAGCGAGGCAGCCGCTCGAACCGTGCCCGATCGGCGTGGCTCAGTAGGTGGGTGTCGAGCACCGTGAACTGGCCCCAAGTGTCCGGGTCGGCCTTGATCGCCTGCTGGGCGGGCGAGAGTGCCAGGTTGGCCACTACCATCGCGCCCTCGGGGTCCCCGGCCGAGGATGGGATGGCGAGGAAGCTGGCGTTGCCGATGGTTCCCTCGTGCAGAGGCAGGACGCGGGTGGTCGCCGGGAAGGTGCCGTCTGCGACGAGCTTGGTGAGGGTGGCCGATCCGTAGGTCATGGTCATGTCGACCTCCCCGTCCGCGTAGAGCCGGTCCAGGGCCACCGAGTCGCGGGGGTAGGTCCGCCCTTGGCGCCACAGCGAGGGCGCCACGCCCTTGAGAGCAGCCCAGAGCTGGGGGGTCAGCTTGTCGTAGGCGCCTTGTTCGAACTGCGAGGGGATCTTTGCGTAGCCGCCCGAGGTGCTGTAGAGCGCCTCGCGGACGAAGACCGAGCCGGTGAAGTCGGGCGGGGCCGGGTAGGTGAACCGTCCGGGATGGTCATTCGCCCACTGCAGGACACCCGCCATCGACGTCGGTGGGGTAGCGACTCGCGCGGAGTCGTAGACCAGTGTGAACTGTGCCTTGTGCCACGGCGCCTCGCACCCGTCGACCTCGGTCCCGAAGTCTCGGGTGACCAGGGCGTCGTCGGGCGCCACGAACTTCATGTTCGGCAGCTGGGAGGACCATTTACAGCGCCAGGCATCAGCCTGCTTGCCAGTCGCGAAGTTGTCGCCGTTGACCCACACCAGGTCCACAGCGCCGTCCTGCGTGCCGGCCTGGCGCTCGGCCAGGATGCGGGTCATGGCGTCCTTGGTGTCCGCCACCGGGACTCGTCGTAGGGTCACGCCGAGCTTCGCTGCGGCGGGTGTGAGGACGTCGTCGACGTAGGCGTTGCCCTGCTGGTCACCGCCGTACATCCACAGGTCGACGGTCTGCCCCTTGGCCTGGTCGGCGATCTGCGACCAGGAGCGGTCTCCCGTCGTGGTGCTGGTCGGCGCACCCGAGGCGGCACAGGCGGAGGTGGCCAGCCCGAGCAGCGCGGCGGGGAGGAGCAGTCGGGCAAGGCGCGGGTACATCGGACCTCCGGGGCAGGTAACACGTCACATCGGGAACACTTCGAGATGCTCCGGGACTTCCCAATGTAGAACATCCACTTCAGCCACCAGCCAGGATGACGCATGACGCGAGCGGCCCTCATCAAGGCGGGCGCGCTCGCTCTCATGGTGCTTGGTGTCCTCGGCCTTGCCTTCATCCTCGGGACCCCCGACATTGCAGCGATGCGGTCGCGTGTCGACGCAGCGGGCCCCTGGGGACCCATCCTGTTCTTCGCCATCTACGCGGGTCTGGCCCTCATGCCCGTCCCCAAGGCGGTCCTCACGGCGGCCGGCGGGGCACTCTTCGGTCTGTGGGTCGGGGCAGGGCTGTCACTGGCCGGCGCGCTGGTCGGGGCCGTCGTCTCCTTCGGTGCCGGGAGGCTACTGGGGCGTGAGGCCGTCGACAGTCTCATCCGCGGCCGCCTGGCTCGCGTGGACGGACTGCTCGCCGATCACGGTCTGGCCGCGGTTCTCATCGTCCGTCTGGTCCCGATCGTGCCGTTCACCGCCATCAACTACGCCTCCGGGCTCTCAGGAGTGAAGTCCCGGCACTACGTGCTGGGCAGCGCCATCGGCATGATGCCCGGCAGCCTCGCCTACGCCGCGCTGGGGGCCTACGGCACCAACCCCTGGGGCCTGGCCGCTGCCGGCTCCGCTCTGGTCGTGCTCGTGGTCGGCGGGTCCTGGTGGGCGCGACGGCTGGATCCCTCCCGTGCGACGCCACCCACCGAGGACCGAACGCGTGCTTGACGCCGCCGCGCGTCGGGTCCTCGACCGGCCCTTGCGGGCGATGGCTGGACTCGTTGACCGCCCCCTGGTGAGTCCGAACCGGCTGACCCTGCTCGGCCTCGCCACCGGGCTGGCCAGCGCCGCCACTGCTGCGGGGCGGCTGTGGTGGTGGGCGCTTGGGCTGTGGCTGTTCTCCCGTGCGATGGACGGCCTCGACGGCCCGCTGGCTCGCCGGCGCCAGTGCGCCGCTCACGGCAGCACCGAGACGCGACACGGATCCGAGGCCGGCGGCTTCTTGGACATCACCGCCGACTTCGCCGTCTACGGCGCGACCGTGGTCGGGGTGGCCATCGGCGCTACACGTCAGTACGACGCCGCATGGTTGCCCTTCCTGCTGGTGCTCCTGGCCTACTACCTGAACGGCACGGCGTTCTTGGCGTTCTCTTCCATCGCCGAGCGGACCGGGCGACAACGCGAGGATGGTCGCTCGCTCAGCTTCCTCGGAGGGCTCGCGGAGGGAACCGAGACCATTGCCGTGCACTCGTTGTGGCTCGTCGTCCCCGCTCACGCGGGGGTGATCGCCGCGATGTGGGCGGTCGTCGTGGGTCTCAGCGCCGCCCAGCGCATCGTGGCGGGCTTTCGCGACCTCTCCTGACCGAGGTCGCGTGCCCGAGCCTGTCAAGGCGGATCAGTGGTCTCGGCTGACCCACCATGTACGCGCCCGAGACAGCACGCCCAAGGCACGCCGGGTGGCGGGGCGTTCGAGCTGGTCCTGGACGTCGGAGATCGCGGCGTTCCACGGTCCGTCGTTGTAGGTCGGGTAGGCGTGCGTCACGCCGGCGAGGTCGCGGGTCGTGAGTCCCCGGGTGATCGCCAGGGTCAGCTCGCCGAGGGTCTCCCCGGCGCGCGGTCCTACCACCGTGGCACCGAGCACATGGCCGCGCTTGTCGATGACGAGTCGGGCGAAGCCGCCGAAGGCGCCCTCCGCGACGGCCCGGTCGACGTGGGAGTGGGACCAGTCGATGGTGCGCAGCCCGGGAGCGACCCGGGCGGTCTCGAGGCCGACCGCGGCGACCTCGGGGTCGGTGAAGGTGACCCGGGGCACTGCGGTCAGGTCGACCTTGCGACGTACCCCCAGGATGGCGTTCGACGCGGCCAGGCTTGCGTGCACGCCCGCGGTGTGGGTGAACTGCGGGTGGCCGGTGAGGTCACCGGCAGCCCAGATGCGTGGGTTGGTGGTGCGCAGGAGACCATCGACCACGACGAAGCCGCGGTCGTCGACCTCCACACCGGCGGCGCCCAGCCCGACGTCGCCGGTGCGGGGCGCTCGTCCGACAGCCACCAGAAGGCAGGAGAAGGGCACCTGCTTTCCGCTCTCGAGGTGGAGCACCCCGGACCCTGGGGGGGTGGACTGGACCCGGGCGACTCCTGAGCCGGTGTGGAGGTCGACGTCGCCCTCGACCAGGGCACGGGCGAGCTCTGCTGCCGCGAAGGGGTCCTCGCGAGGCAGGATCCGGGGTGCGCCCTCGACCACGGAGACCCTGCTGCCGAGGCGGGCGAAGGCCTGGCCCAGCTCGCAGCCGATGGTTCCGCCACCGAGAATCACCAGCTCAGCGGGGAGCTTGCTCAGCCCCCACACGGTGTCGCTCGTCAGGTACTCGACATCGCTCAGGCCGGGGATGGGAGGAACCGCCGGTGAGGCACCGGTGGCCACGAGTGCCTGTCGAAACCTCACCGGCACCCCGTCGATCTCGGCCGAGTCCGGCCCGGTGAAACGGGCGGTCGCGGTGCGAATACTGACCGACGCCTTCTCGAGCGCTTCGACGGAGTCGACCGGTGCGATGTGCTGGATCGCTGCTCGCACGTGATCCATCACCTTCGCGAAGTCGACGGAGACCTCCGCGACCCCGATGCCAAACTTATGGCCTGTGCGTGCGCTGGCGGCTACGTCGGCTGCAGCCAGGAGCGCCTTGGACGGGACGCAGCCGGTCCACAGGCAGTCGCCCCCGGTGCGCTCGCGTTCCACGAGGAGGACCCGGGCACCGAGCCGTGCGGCGGTCTTTGCGCCGACGATCCCGGCCGTCCCGCCCCCGACGACCAGGAGGTCCCATGGGTCGTCCCTCGAGGTGGCGGAAAACGGAGTAGAGGTCGGCTGGTCGATGGTCACGCGGTGTCCTCGTCGTTGATGGTGGACAGAAAGTCTCGGACCCGGTCGACCGATCGA
Organism: Propionibacteriales bacterium; assembly: GCA_038238115.1. Classification (GTDB taxonomy): domain Bacteria; phylum Actinomycetota; class Actinomycetes; order Propionibacteriales; family Nocardioidaceae; genus JBBRYB01. Next base: position 13,009 of record JBBRYB010000002.1, read on the forward strand.
GGGTCGACGGCCGTTCCGCCTGACCACAGAACGAGCGCTCGGTGCAGGACACGATGCTCATCCGCTACCTGAGTGCACTTCTCGCACGTCGCGAGATGTTGCTCGAGTCGGGAGATCTCTCCGGGTGTGAGCCGGGCGGCCGGGTCGGCGTCGAGATAGCGCTGGATGCGGCGCGCGGACCAGTGGCAGGTCAGCATCTGACGCAGAGTCCCAGTCATGGCAGGTCTCCTCGGGTGAGTGGGCTGAAACGGAGCGACGTGCGGACGCGGTCACGCGCGCGGCTGAGCCGAGACATGACCGTGCCGACGGGAACCCCCATGACCGCGGCTGCCTCGGAGTAGCTCAGCTCGTGTACGTCGACGAGGATCAGGGCGGCCCGGAAGCGGGGGTCCAGCGCGCGGACGGCGGCGTCGAGATCCGCGTGCAGTTGGTGGTCCACGAAGCTGTCCTCGGCGCTCGGCAGCTCTGCCCTGCCGAAGGCCGGCCTGGCGGTCCGGAGGAGTTCCCAGTCGCCGATCGTGCCCGGTCGCTGGCGGCGGTGCAGGTTGGCGTTCGTGTTCCGCAGGATGGTCAGCAGCCAGGCCCGCGGATGCCGGCCGTCGAAGCGGTCGATCGCCCGATAGGCGCGCAGCAGGGTTTCCTGCACGAGGTCTTCGGCATCGGCCTGGTTCGAGGTGATGGTGAGTGCCACCCTGAGCAGTACCTCGATCTCGGGCTCCACCTGCTCGCGGAAGGAGGACTTCCGGGTACCGTCATCCGGGGGTCGGGGGGCCGTCACGACTGGGAAACCCGCTGAGCACGGGTCATGCTTCCCGCGTCGCCCTGCGCAGCTGGAACCTGTGGATCCGACACCCTTCTGCCACTCCTACTGGTCGAGTGCTCAGCCCCAGCCCCGTCACATATCCGAACCGCAAAAAGGATCCCATGCCTCGCTACACGCACTTCGCCCGTGGCCTGGTTGTCGGGATGCTCACCGGGAGGCCACCGGGTTCCGATGTCAGATCGACCCATAGCCACGACGTCACCGGAGGACACCATGAGCACCGCCGCCAGCGCCCAACCGCCTCCCGGACCTCGTCCTGGATCGGCCCCAAGCCCGCGCTGAACATCGCTCGCACATCGAAGGACCAGACATGACTCAGCCGGTCCCCATGCCACCAAGCGTCGAAGTCATGTGGCGGCCCGGCTGCCCCTTTTGTGGTTCGCTGCGTCGTGGGCTCAGCCGCGCCGGCGTGGCGACGATCGAGCACGACATCTGGTCGTCGGCGGACGCGGCTGCCAGGGTGCGTGGCGCCACGGGCGGCGACGAGACGGTGCCCACCGTCTTCGTTGGCCCCCGGGCATTGGTGAACCCGTCCGTGCGTCAGGTGATCGACGCGATCAGGGCCGTCGACCCCTACTATCGGCCCACTTCGACACGAGCGCCTGGTCGTAGAGGTGGCGCCGGTACGAATCGGGCGCTCAAACCTGGGCTCATTTGGACGCTCCTTGTCGCGGTCGTGTGGTCCGTCCTCGTCGTGTGGCGGCCCACGACCACGTGGCACCTCGCGCCGCTGATCCTGGCGGCGGCCTGGCCATGGGTCGTCGGCCAGGTCAGTGCACCCGGTGACCGTTCAGCTCGGTCGGGCATCATGCTCGCCGGCGGCGCAGGACTCAGCGCTGCCTCGGCGGTGACCGGGGTTCTGACGTCCCTTCATCGACTGAATGGACCCACGTGGACAGGAGCGGGAACCCCCGAGATCGAGGCGCTCCTCCTGTCGGTCGGTGGTGCCGGTATCGCCACGACCGTCGGGCTGCTGCGCACCATGCGAGGTACGACCAGCGCTTCCGCACGACTGGGGACCAGCCTGGTCGCGACGTCGGACGACCTCGTGATGGTGGAGGGCAACGCCTACTTCCCCCCGCCGAGCGTCCCCGCAGGAGTGCTGCAGCCCAGCAGCACCACCAGCGTGTGCCCCTGGAAGGGGGTGGCGAGCTACTACGACGTCCACGTCGACGGACAGGTCGTCCCGGACGGGGCGTTCACCTACCGCCACCCCTCACCGCTGGCTCGTCGCATCGAGGGCCGGGTCGCGTTCTGGAAAGGGATCAAGATCGACACCTCCAGGCCACGATCGGACTGACACCACATCACAACCAGATCACCGAACCAGGGCCCAGTCCATGCTCACCGAGGCAGGGCGTCTCGACATCTCCTCGGCCACCGTCGATCGATGAACCGCTTGAGGCCCAGCGGCCCGGCGCGGAGGCTCGACCTCCTAGGCTTGCCGATCTAGCGATCAGGCGGGTTCGGGCACACCCCCGGTGTCGCCGCCGGGGTCGTTAGGTGTTGACTCGATCGGCGCGGGGGGAAGTGGCTCCGGTGCGTCGGGAAGCAACTCAGCCGGATCATCTGGCACCGGCTCATCTGGATTGATGATGGGGTCCGGCTCCGGGGGTGGTGTGACCATGTCATAAGTCAACCAGCACTCCGTTTCGACTGCAGATCCCGCCGAGCACTCGGCAGCCCTCCACACCCAACGCATCATGGACGGCACCTAATCCATCGCAGCCGTCTTTGCCAGGTCCACTGGTCGAGCAACCGTGCCACCCAGGCGGCGAAACCAGTCGGAGAATCGACGTCGTCGGACAGCTGCAGACCGAAACCGTCCTCGTGGACGCATCGACCCACGACGGGAGAGCGCGCTGGCGTCCGTAGCCGATCCCTGGTCGGGACGTGCTTCTCACGATCACCTGTCGCTGCCGACAGGTGCGCTTCATCTCGCTCTCGAGCCGTGTCCACTCGTCACGACGAAGCTGGGTCACACGCTGATGAGGGCGGTTTGGGCGTCGACCCGCTGACCTCTTGTCCGGATCGCGAGGCGCCGTTTCCTAGGTCAGGGGGGTGTGGCGAAGACCAGGCTCGAGACGTTGACGGTCCCGCACTCGGTGAGTGGGATCGGCGTCCCGGGATTGAGGCCGTCCACGACCTCCCAACCGCCCGCCCCGAGGGTCAGCCCCAGCGGATGCACGGTGCGCGGATCCGGTCCCCGCGCCCGAATGCGGACGACCCGCCGTCGGCGTACTGCCTCGGCCAGCGCGGGCACGCGCTCGTCCTGCGACATCTCCGCCGGTCTCAGGCGGAACCTGGAGGCAGCGCGCTGTGCAATGCCTCAGCTCGGGTCTGGCAACGACTCGATGAGCTTGGTGGTCGCTCGGGCCGCCGAGCCTGCCAAGCCCAGCGCTGCAAGCTCCGGAGCGCCCCGCCCGAGAAGGACGCCGAGTGCCTCCGCCTCATCGGAGGACAGCCCGGAGCCGGGTCCGGTGGTTGAAGCCGAGCTCGATCCCACCGCCGCGGCCGGCTCGCACGATCATCGGCAGCCCAGCCTCCGACAGCGCCTCGACGTCGCGCAGGACCGTCCGCTGGCTCACCTCCAGCTCGGCGGCCAGCTCCACGCTGGTCATGCGCCCGCGGTTCTGCACGAGTAGGAGCATGAGCAGCAGTCGTGACGCGCGCATCTCACAACCCCGCCGAGCCGACAAATGATGACAGCGGCTACGGCACTCGCTGGGACACAAGCTGGCCGAGGCAGGTTGGCTGTTGCCGGACGTTGCCTACCTCGACGCCCAGGGCCTTGCCACGGTGACGATCGAGGCGGCATTGGAATGGGCTCAGCATCCGTCGACGGATCGGGCGAGCACCCTGGGGCCACGGCGGATGACAGCCGTGCGGGGCTTCGCCCGCTACCTGTCGGGGATCGACCCGAACACCCAGGTCCCACCGCTGGGTCTGATGCCGCAGCGCAAGCAATCGCGCCAACCGTTCATCTACACCCCGGGCGATATCCAAACGGTTCGCGAGCTGGCGCGACGGTCGATCGTTTCGCCGCTGCGGGCGGCGACCTACGACACCGTGATCGGGTTGCTCGCCGTCACCGGATTGCGGATCGGTGAGGCCATCAACCTCGACTGCAGCGACGTCGACTGGGCCCAGGGTGTGCTGCTGATCCGCGAGTCAAAGTTCGGGAAGTCACGCCTGGTGCCACTCCAGGACAGCAGCATGCGGGCGTTGGCGAACTACGCCGGGCTACACGACGAGCTCTAGCCGTCGAACCAGACGAGCTTCTTCGTGTCCCTCAAACGCAAACGGCTGCTCTACGCGGTTGTGCAGGACACCTTCCGCGAACTCGTCGACACCGCCGGCATCGGGGCCGACGCACCCTCCCCACCGAGATTGCACGACCTCAGACATAGCTTTGCGGTCCGCACACTGCTCGGCTGGTATCACGCAGGTGAGGACGTGCAAGCCAAGATGCCGTCGCTCTCGACCTATCTGGGTCACCGCGAACCGGCCTGCACCTACTGGTACCTCTCGGCGGTCCCCGAACTGCTCGCGCTTGCCGCCGCCCGCCAGGACACAGCCTGGTTGAGGGCCAGAACCGGAGGTCGGGCATGACCATGATCGCGCCGACGTTGCAGGCGTTCTTCACCGATCGGCTCACCCAACAACGTCAAGCCAGCCCCCCGGACCATCGCGGCCTACCGCGACACCCTGCGACTGCTGTTGACCTTCGTGCACTCCCGGAACGGAAAGCTACCCGCACAGCTCGTTTGGGACGACCTCGACGCAGCAACGATCTCGGCGTTCCTGAACTACCTCGAGATCGACCGGCACAACAGCACCAGGACCCGCAACGTGCGCCTGACCGCGATCCGCTCGCTGTTCTCCTACGCCGCCCGGCGCCACCCCGAGCACGCACTGCTCATCCAGCGTGTCCTGGCGATCCCACCGAAGCGGTTCGATAAACGGATCGTGACGTTCTTGAACCCGAGCGAGGTCGACGCCCTCGTTGCCGCTCCCGACTCGAGTCGTTGGGAAGGCCGACGAGACCGAGCCCTGATACTGCTGGCCATCCAAACCGGCCTGCGAGTCTCTGAACTCACCGGTCTGAACTGCCGCGACGTCACCCTCGGGACCGGAGCCAGCGTCCGCTGCGAAGGCAAAGGACGAAAGGAACGCGCGGTCCCGCTCACCAACCCGGTCGAGACCCTGTTACGGCTGGCTCAACGAACGAGCCGGACACCCTGACGACCCGCCGTTCCCGACCCGCACCGGACGAAGGCTCAGCCGCGACGCCGTCGCGCTGCGGGTCAGCACCCACGCCGCGACCGCGGCCCAACACTGCCCCTCGCTGCTGGACAAAAGGATCCACCCCCACGTCCTGCATCACAGTTGCGCGATGTCACTGCTACAGGCCGACGTCGACACCTCCGTGATCGCCCTCTGGCTCGGGCACGCCGGCGTTCGGTCCACCGACGCCTACGTCCACGCCGACATGAACATCAAGGAGAAAGCCCTCGCCCTCACCACGCCAGCGTCAGCGAAACCAGGTCGCTACCGCCCACCGGACAAGACCCTCGCGTTCCTCGCGAGCCTGTAACTATGCCGAGCACGCAACAGCCTCCAACCCAAACTGCCAAGGCCTCAGAGCAAGCACCTCGGCATAGTCGCGGTATCGGCATAGGTCGACGATGATCAGTCCGTAGCGGCGCAACCTGGCGAGCTCCTGGGGAAGCCGGCCGGCGCGGTGGGCGTCGGTCAGCCGGGTGACCCAGTCGGTCGCGGTCGCGAACAGCACCCGGTGCCCGTGCCGGGCGGCCGCGACACCCAAGGCGGTCGCCAGGTGTGTCTTCCCAGTGCCGGGCGGGCCGAGCAGGACGACATTGCGGGCCTCGGTGAGGAACCTCCCTAGGTGAACCGAACTCTCAACGCGGCCAACCCGCCAGATCAGCTCGCCCCAGGTGCTTGACAGCACACCGTGAGCATGTCCGCAGACCGCAGCAAAATGCGGTCGCCCACGTGAGGCTGGGGTTTCCTCGCGTCCTTAAAGGGCACAGAGGTCGACGCGGCGACAGCAAGAATGGCTACACTCGGCCTCTGAGTACGGAGAGAGAGAATTTTACGTTTCCGCAGTTCAGAGCTCGTTTTTGTGCGCCATCAGGGACTCGAACCCCGAACCCGCTGATTAAGAGTCAGCTGCTCTGCCAATTGAGCTAATGGCGCGCGAAGCGCAGGAAGCATATCAGCGGATGCAGACATGCCTAACATCGAGGCGTGAGCCAAGACCAGCAGATCCTCGATCGGGTACGCGCCGCCTGCGCCCCCCTCCCGGAGGTCGAGGAGCGGCTGAGCCACGGGTCCCCATCGTTCTTCGTGCGAGGCAAGAAGTCGTTCCTCTCGGTCATGCCGGAGGGCCACCACGACAACGGATTCCCGCACCTGTGGGCGGCCGCCGGTGCGGGTGTGCAAGAGGCCCTGATCGCCGCCGAACCGGAGCGGTTCTTCCGGCCGCCGTACGTCGGTCACCGTGGCTGGGTGGGCGTCCGACTGGACCTGTCGATCGACGCCGACGAACTGGCTGAGCTGTGCGAGGACGCCTACCGGGCCGTCGCGCCGAGGACGCTCGTGCGCCGGCTGGACGCGGAGACGCCTGCCTGAGAGCGCGCTGAGACCCAGTCGCGTCTCAGCTCGCTCGTCACCGGTTCAGCGGCCGCATCCCGCTTTACGCTTTGCCCATGAGGCACACGGGGGCGAAGTTGTGGATGTGGATGGAGATGCGGCCCGTGCGCAGCCTCGGTCTGTTCTTCGTCGTGGCCGCGACGCTCCGCATCCCGTTTGCCGGGCTGCCGCTCCAGTCCGACGAGGGCGGCTTCTTGATGGTGGCGGAGCAGTGGCACGGACGTGGTAGCGCTCTGTACACAGACCAGTGGGTGGACCGACCGCCGCTGCTCCTTCTCGTCTTCAAGCTGGCCGCCTGGCTCGGGGGAACTCCGGTCGCCCTGCGGCTGCTCGCCTTGGCGTTCGGCTTCGCTTTCATCGCGGCGGCGTGGTGGGCCGGTCGGACCATCAACGGCACCAGGGGCGCCCTGGCCGGCGCACTGGTCGCCACGTTGGTGTCGTCGGCATACAGCCTGGACGGGTTCGCGCTCACCGGGGAGTGTGTCGCTGGCGCCTTCGTCATGATCAGCTGCGCCTTGGCCCTCCAGGCGAAGTACGGCGCGATGCCACCCCGGCGGAGCGTCGTCTTCGCGGTTCTCGCCGGTGTGGTGGCGACGATGGCGTTCTTGTGCAAGCAGAACTTCATCGATGGCGGCATCTTCGCGGCCGTGCTGCTGAGCACCAAGCCGGTCAAGAACTGGCGGCTGCTGCTTGCCGGCGCCGCCGGGGCCGCGGTACCGCTGGTGATCACGGCGTCCTGGGCTCTCAGCGGGCAGGGTCCAGGCCTCTCACGGCTGGTCGTGGCGATCTTCCGCTTCCGCCAGCGTTCGTTCACCGTCATCGAGGATGCGAGCATGACCGCGCCGCTCGAGCGGCTGCGCTGGCTCGGCATCCTGTTCGTCGCCACCGGCCTCATCTTCGTGGCGTGGCAGCTGTTCGTGGCAGTCCGGCGGGTGGACGGCCGCTTCAGCGTGCGGATCGCGGTCGTGGTGGCGTTCCTGTACGCCGCCTTCAGCATCCTGGTGGGAGCGAGCTGGTGGTCTCACTACCTGCTGCAGCTGAGTCCCGCCTTCGCCATGAGCGCGGCGCTGTCGACCAAACGGCCAGTACGGCGTCTGCGTACCCACTGGCCGGTGAGCGTGGTGGCCGTCTGCACAGTGACGGCCGCGCTGTTCGGCGCCGGCAGCCTCGCTTCGGGAGCGGTGCCTGGCGCACCGGGGCAGCAGATAGCCGACTACCTACGCTCCGCCTCCAAGCCCGGAGACGACATCGTCATTGCATACGGGTCGCCCAACATCATTGAGGCTTCCGGCCTGAGCACCCCCTACCGTTACTCCTGGAGCCTGCCCGTCCGCACCCGGGACCCGCATCTTCGACATCTGGTGTCCCTGCTCAGAGGTCCTCTGGCATCGACGTGGCTGCTCGAGATCGGTGACTTCAACTGGTGGGGGCTCGACACGCCACAGTTCGCCAGGGTGCGGGCCCAGCGCTACCGCGTGGTCAGCACGGTCTGTGGGCACGACCTCTATCTGCTCGACGGCCAGCACAGGGAGCTTCCGTCGACGCCGGCATGCTAGGAGCTGAAACGCTAGGCTGTGGCAGCGGGAAGATTGACGGTTCAACTAGAGTTGGTTCAGGTGGAGTACAACCTGGACCCGAGGAGAGTGCACATGCCTGCTGTCACCGTCGAGGACCTCACCGTCCTTCCGCGCATCCCAGCGCGGCTGCCCGGGGCGACGCCACGTGCGGTGCTCAGTGTGACCACCGGTCCCCGGGGCCACGAAGGCGAAGGCTTCCCCGTGCGCCGCGCTTTCGCCGGCGTCGACCTCGCAGTCCTCGACCCGTTCATCCATATGGACCAGATGGGAGAGGTCGAGTACGCACCCGGTGAGCCCAAGGGCACGCCATGGCACCCGCACCGCGGCTTCGAGACAGTGACCTACCTGCTCGACGGCACGTTCGAGCACCAGGACAACCATGGCGGCGGAGGCACGATCAGCAACGGAGACACCCAGTGGATGACCGCGGGTGGCGGAATCCTCCACATCGAGAGGCCGCCGGAGTGGCTCGTGAAGTCGGGCGGGCTGTTCCACGGCGTCCAGCTCTGGGTCAACCTGCCCCGAGCCCAGAAGTGGGCCGAACCCCGATACCAGGACCTGCGCGGAGGAGATGTCGGCCTCGTGACCACGGCGGACACCGGCGCCCTCGTCAGGGTGATCTCCGGTGAGGTGGCTGGCGTGGCCGGCCCCGGTTCGACGTACACGCCGATGACCATGGTTCACGCGACGGTGGCCGCGACTGCGGAGCTCAGGCTGCCCTGGCGGCGCGACTTCAACGCGCTGGTCTACACACTTGCCGGCAACGGGACGATCGGAGCCGATGATCGCCGGCTCCACACCGGGCAGCTCGCCGTGCTCGGCGCCGGGGACGAGATCACCCTCTCGGCTTCGGCACACCACGACAGTCGCACGCCGACGCTCGAGGTCCTCGCCCTGGGCGGCCTTCCGCTCCGTGAGCCGGTCGCCTGGGGTGGGCCGTTCGTGATGAACACCCGCGCGGAGGTGGTCGCGGCCTTCGAGGACTTCCAGGCTGGGCGCCTCGGCAACGTCCCTTCGGCCCACGGTCCTTCTGCGCACGGTCTCGGTACGACGATCCGGGCGACCTCGAACTGACCCTCCCCTCGCAGAGCCAGTACCCCGTCCACCAACGCCGCTCAACAGGGCGAACGCTGCTGGACGGGCACTAGCATGAAGTCATCCCACTGCGGGCGTCCCGGCGAGCGGGAGGTAAACGATGGCAGCCGCGAAGCGGGGTCGTCCCTACCAGGTGCCCGAGGACAACACGCCGCTTGCCGCTGCGACGGTCGACGTCGATGCGCGAGTCGGGTGGCTGCTGCTCATGTCCCGGCTCCACCACCTCGACCCTGAGATGGCCCTGGGTGACTCCTTCATCGTGGCGTTGCGCAGAGTCGGCTTTCAGGCGGACCGAAGTGCCGTCAGCAGATGGGAGTCGGGCAAGGTCACGCCGCGGTACTCGGTCCTGGTCGCCTACGAGCGAGCCCTCGGCCTGCCGCCGGGTCAGCTGACGAGCGTGGTCAACGCCCAGCGGCGCGCCTTCGGCGGGAGCGGGCTGTCCGCCTGCATGCCTGTCCTTGACGCCGGTTCCGACGGGTTCCACGAGCGGCTCGATAGCCTTTTCGACGCGATTCTGGACGGCCCCGGCCCCGGCACCGGCACGGAGTGGACTGCGCTGGCTCATCACATCGCCGCCGCGGGCACGATGTATGTGCAGGGAGCCGTCTGGCGCCAGCTGTCCGAAGAGCTGGTCAACCAGACGTCGCGCAGTGTCGGTGTCGCGTACTTGCAGCGGCAGGAAGCCGTCCGCTTGCTGCTCGAGCATCGGGTGGCGCACCACTATCTGCTGACGGCGACCGGCGACTATCTCGACGACCCGGCCGTACAGGTCATCAACGACCCCATGTGGGTGCTCGAGCTGAGCGCCGCGCCGGAGTCAGCTCAGGTCGTGCTCGACAAGTTCGTCACGACGAGGTCGGTGGAGGTGCTCGGCGCAGCCGCGGCAGCGGTGGCGAACAAGGTGGCTGGCGGGTGCTACACCGCTGAGCAGATCAACAGCATCGAGCGAGCACTGTCTCGCTGGCTCCGGCGGCCCACCACCACGTTGCCGATGTTCGTGGAGCTCATCACCGCCTTGCCTCAGCACGCCCGCACCCGGCTGCTGCTCGCGTCCAGAGGTCTCGACGGCCACGACCAGATAGCCCAGTCCGCCGCCCACGGCGAGCGCTTCAGCCCCGACATCTCACGCCGGGTCGCACAGCGGATCGCGGATGAAGTCCGCTCGAGGCTGCCCCTGGGCAACCTGTACGACGACGACAAGATGACGCCCCGGCTGATCCGGGAGGCGCTTTTCTCTGCACGCGGCGAACGCATCCACCACGCGTCCCTGGCGCTGGTCGGGAGCCCCTTCCGCACCCACCTCGCCGACGTGCTGTCGCGCGAGATCGAGACCTACGGGCTCGGCGACCCCATCGCGACTTCACTGACACACCTGCTGCGCTATCTGGCCGACTCGCGCCAGGAGGAGCGACTTCTCGGATGGCTGCCCAAGACGCCGCCAGCGACCGCGCGCAACATAGCGCTGACCCTCGGGCATCTGCGCAGCGACCGCCCGCTGAGCCAACTGTTGCCGCTGATCCGTGGCGACCGCTCACCACTCGACCGCGCTCTGATCTACGGCTTGGGTATGCGGCTCGACCCTGCCCTTCGGCAGCTGGCAGGGGACCGGAGTCGGCCGGAGTACGTGCGTGACGGGGCGCGGTGGTGGATGCGCCAAGGCGGCGCGATCCGCCTCTGACGGCTTCGGCGCATAGGCCGGAGCCACCGAGGCCATCTAGCCCTGGTGATGCGCCTCGATGCGGAGCTGAGACTCGTCGCCGTCACCGACGCAATCGCTCACGCGCAACCGAATCTGCCTGCACACCTGGTCTGCCATCCACAACCCCTGCAGGCGCAGGTCCGACGGGAAAGCCTGCGGGATCACGGCTGACAGCCCGCCGCCGGCAACGACGTCACAGACCAGGCCGTGGCCGGTGTGCCAGACCTTCACCTGGACGGTGGGGCGGTCCGGGGTCGTCGCGTGACCTGTTGCCACGGCTTCATGGGCGACGACGAGGAACTCGTCGACGAGGCCGCCGGGCAGGCCGGCCACCTTCGCATGGCCGCGCAGCCAGCTTCGCGTCTGCGCGGTGTTCGCCCAGCTCACCCGAGCGTGGTCGAAGACGAGGTCGAGATCGACGGTCGAGGCATCCTCCGACGCGTGGAGATTGCGCGTACCCCCGACGCGCGGGCCCGGCAAATGCCCGTCCTCGAGCACGGCCAGCGCAGGCGCTGACGGAGGTGCGTGTTGTCGGCCGGCGTCCCAGACCGGTGCCTGGCAAACATGCCGAGCCGTTTCCGCGTCGAGCAGTCGGACCAGGCGACGAACCAGGACGCGGGGCCGCTCCCAGCGCACCGCTGCCAGCCCCGGCCTCGGTGCCGATGCCTCGAGGAGCGCCTCGACCGCCAACGGGTCGATGAACCGCAAGGACGCCAGATCGAGCTTGACCTCGGCGCCGCTCATCCGGGCGACCGCCAACACGTTGAGCAGCGCCTGGTGGTTCGAAGGGTCGACCTCGCCAGCCAGTCGCAGGCCCCCAGGCATGGGGCGGGTGATCCGCAACAGTCCGTCGTCATGCACCGCGTCCATCTGGACGTCGACATCGTGGTTGTCGATGACCTCAGCGAGACCGATCGGTGAGAAAGGTGCGCGCAGGTAGGGACAGAACACCGTTACGGCACGCTCGTGCACGAGCCGGTCGATCGTCTCCTCGTGCGGTCCTACTGCCGAACCGCTCAACACCCCGCTGATCCGGGCCGCGGAGTAGCCGGCCCGCATCGCCTGATCGACCCCATGTCTCAGATAGTGTTTGGCGCCCTCATGCGACATCGTCAAGAAGTTCTCGGACTCCTCAACCTGTACCAGCACGAGCTGCCCTCGTTGCTGCGCAGGGACGGCATCTGTGCCGTCTTCATACAACCGGTCGAAGAGCAGCCGCTCTCCGGGAGGCGTCATCCCGTGCAGGCTGACGTGCTCGTCGCGATGGAGTCCGTCAGCAACGAACCCGGCGAGAGCCTCCCACCGTTGCTCCTCGCTCACGAGGAACGCGCAGGCGTGTACCCCCGTCTGGACGAGCACCGAGTTCAACGTCATGACTATCACTATGGCCGAGTCGTAAGGGTTTGGAGCGACTGTTCGCACCACACGGTACGCCGAATCGGCCGAACCGGCCCGTCGGCGTGCACAGGTCTCCGGCATGAGTCCTGACGCACAGACAACTCCCGACCTGGTCTTCTGGCCAGTTCAGAAGGTCCCGGATGGGGTGAGTGACGGGACTTGAACCCGCGACATCCGCGACCACAACGCGGCGCTCTACCAGCTGAGCTACACCCACCATGGCGCGCTTCAGGCCATGGTTTGGCTTTAGCGGCTAGAGAAGTGTAGCGGTTGGCCGAGGCTTCTTATGACGCAGCCTCACCGGGGACTGCTGAGCGCGCCGGCGTGTTGTTCCGCGAGTGCTTTGGCGGTCTCACTGTCTGGTCCGGGTACCGGGACGAAGACGGCTGCACGGTAGTAGCGCAGTTCCACAATGCTTTCCTGGATGTCGGCCAGGGCACGGTGGTTTCCAGTCTTCGCCGGGCTGGAGAAGTAGGCCTTCGGGAACCACCGCCTGGACAGTTCCTTGATCGACGAGACGTCGACGATGCGATAGTGCAGGTGTGTCTCGAGCATGGGCATGTCGCGTGCCAGGAAGAGCCGGTCCGTGCCCACGGAGTTTCCGGCGAGCGGGGCCTTGCCGGCGTCGGGAACCTGTGTTCGGATGTAGTCCAGGACCCGGCGCTCGGCTGTGGCGAGGTCGGTGCCACCGTCGAGAGCGTCGAGCAGCCCGGAGTTGGTGTGCATGCTGCGCACCACGTCGCTCATCTGGTCAAGGGCGGCCGGCGGAGGCTTGATCACGATGTCGATGCCGTCACCGAGCACAGTGAGGTCGAAGTCGGTGACGAGGGCGGCGACCTCGATCAACGCGTCGGCCCCGATGTCGAGCCCTGTCATCTCGCAGTCGATCCACACCAGCCTGTCGTTCACCGGCGCCACACTACGGGTTCGTACAGCCGGCAACCACTTGCGGCGATCCGCCTCGGGCGCTCAGCGGCCGTCAACAACCCCACGCGGGCCGCGGCCCTGGCGCTGTTTTGTCAACACCAGGGCCTAACCCACGAGGCCTTCCGGAAGACGCCGGAGGTCTTGGCCACCTGTTCCCCGACAGCCTGATAGTTAACAGGTGCCGCGGCGTCGGCGTGGCGGAAGCTGTCGTTGGTGCCGTCCCACCGAGTCCAGTCGCTCGAAATTGGTGATCAGCCGTTCGGACGCCCTGATAGGCGTCGACTAGAAGTGGTAGCGGAGGGTCACGTACGTCTTCTTGCTGTTCTGCGCAGGCGAGTGTCCCGTGACAGTGCCGCCGACTCCCGCGTACTTGCCTCGTCCGCCGGTGATGGTGCCGGTGAACGAGGTGGCAGACCCAGACTGGGAAATATGGAGCAGGATGATGCCGCCCTTCAGGGCCGCCGCCACGTCGAGGATGACCTTGTTCTGCTTAGGGAAGAACCGGCCACTTCCCGTGTCGTAGCCGATGACCTTGCCGTTGTGGCGGTCGGTGTCGGTGAATACGAACGAGTACTTGCCGACGCGATGCTCGGCAGTGCTGTGTGCGATGAGCCTCTTGGTGTACGTCTTATTGTCTGCAGAGGCCGATCCCGGCCCGACTGCAGCGCCCGAGAGTGCTGCCGTTGATACCAAAGCGACCGCTGCGACTGCTGATCTCTTCATGAGCGTCTCTTTCGATGAGTGGTGTGGGTGACGGGTCACGCGGGTGCCTTGGGAAGGTACTCCCGGCCGCAAGGGGGCGTCCGACGCCGAAGGGCGCGGGTGTGGTCGCTAAGAACGGCCAGCCCGTGTGAGGCGTTGCCTGGCGTCAGCGGCGTACAAGCGGGCTGTGCAGCGGTGCCTGGCGAGAACCTCTCGCCGTCGACGACCCGGAGGACACAGGCACACGGCGAGTACCACGACCACGGCGGCTCCGCTGAGGGCGGTGGAGTAGCCGAGATGGTGGATCGTGGTGCCGGCGATGCTGGGTCCGATGATCGTGCCGATGGTGAGTGCCGTGTTGACGGCGGCGAGCCCGGCTGACGGGCGTTGGGCGAAAACCTCGCCGCTCCACAACCCTTGGGTCGCGATCACGGCGTTGTAGGAGACGCCGAAGAGGACCGCTGTCAGCAGTGCGGCGACGAGGGAGTCAGCAGCTGCGCCCAGCACCACGAGAGACGTGGCCAACGTGATACAGCTGGCGAGATAGCAGGTCCGCAGCCCGAGACGGCTGATCACCGCCCCACTCGCCGAGGCCAAGATGCCGGCCGCACCGCAGACGGCGTACACCGCTCGGGAAGGTGTCTCGTCGAGCCCGGCGGTGCGGAGGGCGTCAACGCTGAAGGCCCACCAGACCGAACTGCCGAGCCCGACCAGCACCGAGGACAGCAGCAGCGGCCGTGAGCGCGGGCACACGAACCACGTCCAGCTCAGCCGTGGCACCTCCTGAGAGGTGCCTGCCAGTGGGGGAGCGGCGCGGGTGGCGAACACGCCGACGACGACGGCGAGGCCGGTGAAGACGAACCATGCCACGCGCCAGTCGGATCCGAGAGCAATGCTGATCGGTCCAGCGATCGCAACCCCCCATCCGGTGCCTGAGCTGATGGCCGACCAGGCGAGCGCCCGCCGCTGTTGGGGCACGTGCTGGGCGACGATGTCGGCGTACGGCGGGAACGCCAAACCGGCGGCCGCGCCGGCGATGAGGACCCCGAGTGCGAGGGCAGCGCTTCCGGCGGCGGTGGCGATGACCACCATCCCACCGGCCGCGAGCCCAGCGGCGATCGCGACGGGCAGCCGTGGTCCGAACCGAGTACCGAGCCAGACGACTGAGAAGTTTGCTGCCAGGTACGACACGTAGGCGCCCGAGGAGATCAGCCCGGCCGTGCCTGGTTGGACTGCAAGCTCGGACTGCATCTCGGGGAGCAGCAGCCCGTACCCGTAGCGTGCCAGCCCGAACGTCACGGCGATCATCGCGACACCGGGCAGCACCGTCTGGGCCGTCCGGGCGGTGGGCGCTACCGAGTCACCCATCGGTGACCGTGTGCTCCAGCGGGCAGTCGCGACCTTGATCTGCGCAGGCGGCCCGGTCGCAGAGTCGACAAACCTGGAGCGCGGGTAGCCGGTCCTCGGCCAGGCCATTCACGATCTTGTCCAGCACCTGCTCGAGCTGGGCACGCTCCTGCGCCGACAGCAGGCCCACCGCCGCGGACAGCACGCCCTCGCGGGCCTTGAGGACTGCCCGTGCCCGCGCGCGACCCGTCGACGTCAACCGCAGCTGCCGCTGGCGAGCGTCGGGGCCTGGGGTGCGCGTGACCCAGCCCGACGCGCCCAACCGGTCCACGAGCCGGGTTACGCCCGAGCTGGTCAGCCCGAGCACTGCACCGAGCCAGTTCACCGTCCGATCGGGATGCGCGAGCAACGTCACCAGCGCGGCCCGTTCCGAGCCGGCCATCTCTGCACCAGCAGGGCCGACTTCGACGCCAACCAGACGATCCGCCAACGCCAACGACTGCGCTCCGAGGAGATTCTCCAACCGAGCCATGGCGCCCAGTCTCCACTACTTGACTGCGGCAGGCAAATAGCGTTTCCCATGTGAACACTGCATATGCAGTGTTCACATGGGAAACGCAGACGCGCGCTGGCGGAGACGGCGGCCGTCACCAGGCGGTGGCCACGGGAGGCGCGCGGGCGGAGACGGCGGGCGTGACCCGGCGGTGGCTCGGGGGAGGCGGCGGCGGTGCCCGCGCGGGAGGCGCGGCGGCGGTGCCCGCGCGGGAAGCGCGGCGGCGGTGCCCCCGGAGGAGGCGGGCGAGAGGGCTGGGTGGCTCATCCGGGGTGGCTCAGCCTGGCTGGCTCAGCCAGGGGGGTGGTGGGGGTGAGGGGTGGATGGTTGTGGTGATGTCGGGCGGCGCTTAGCATGAGCCGCGGTGGCGATGCGCATGCACGAACTGGCAATCACGCAGAGTGTGGTCGACATGGTCGTGGAGCGCACGGCGGGTCGGCGGGTCGCCAGTGTGCGCGTCCAGGTCGGCAGGCTCTCCGGGGTTGTCGCGGACGCGATGCGATTCTGCTTCGACGTCGCCACTGCTGGCACGGCGCTGGAGGGGGCGGCGTTGGAGATCGACGAGACCGCCGGTCGAGCCGCGTGCCGAACGTGCAGCGACGAGTTCGACGTCTCCGACCTGATCTTGTTGTGTCCGTGCGGGAGCGCCGACGTCCGCGTTGTCGCCGGAAAAGAGCTACGCGTCACCTCGGTGGAGATGAGGGAGGAACGATGTGTCTGACCTGTGGCTGCACAGACGAGGACAACGTCCGGGTGTCGGCCATGGATCCCGCTGGGAGCGAGCTGCCGCACGCCCACCCTCATCCTGACGGCGACGGCCACGACCACTCCCGCCGCCACACCGATGACCACTCTCATCACGACACGCACGCTCAGGCGCACGAGCAACCCCACTCCCATGACCACACCCGTTTGGATGAGTCCGCGAGGACGGAGAAGCTGGAGCTCGGCGAGGCGATCCTGGCCAAGAACGACCACCTCGCCGAGCACAACCGCGACTGGCTCGCCCACCGTCGCATCAGCGCCGTCAACCTGATGAGCTCACCCGGCTCCGGCAAGACGTCACTGCTCGAGCGGACGATCGCCGAGCTGGCGGGCAGTCGAGAGATCTGCGTCATCGAGGGCGACCAGGAGACGGTGTTCGACGCCGAGCGGATCCGGGCTGCGGGTGCGCGCGCCGTCCAGGTCAACACCGGGGCGGGCTGCCACCTCGACGCGCCCATGGTCCACGACGCCCTCGAGGCCCTCGCGCCGAGCGAGGGGTCGCTGCTGTTCATCGAGAACGTGGGCAACCTGGTATGCCCCGCTCTCTTCGACGTCGGCGAGCATGCCAAGGTCGTCGTCATCTCGGTCACCGAGGGCGACGACAAGCCGCTGAAGTACCCGCACATGTTCGCCGCCGCCGACCTGGTGATCGTCAACAAGACCGATCTCCTGCCATACGTCGACTTCGATCTCGACACGCTCGCCAAGCACGCGCGCAGCCTGAATCCGGGCTTGCAGATCCTCGCGTTGTCCGTCCGGAGCCGGGAAAATATCGACTCCTGGTACGGCTGGCTGAGGGCGCTTTGACCGGCGGTTAACGAAAACCTGATGTGATCCTTGACACTGTCGATCGGGCGATGTTAGACACAGAGCCGTGCGTAAGTGGGCCGAAAGTCGGCTCCGGTAGCGAGGAGCCCACGTGAGCCGGCTCCGGGAAGTGCGGCGACGATGCCCACAGAGGCTGCCATCAAGGCAGAAGACACCCTCATCCACGTGCTGTGGATCAACGCCGGACTCAGCTGCGACGGAGACTCCGTCGCCCTGACGGCGGCGACCCAGCCCAGCATCGAGGAGATCGCGCTCGGCGCCCTCCCCGGCTTGCCACAGATTGCTGTTCACTGGCCCCTTATCGACTTCGAATGCGGTCCGAACGGCGGAGCCGACGACTTCTTGGAGTGGTTCTTCAAGGCCGACCGCGGGGAGCTCGAGCCGTTCGTGCTCGTCGTCGAGGGATCCATCCCCAACGAGAAGATCAAGGACGAGGGCTACTGGTGTGGGTTTGGAAACAACCCGGCCACCGGCCAGCCGATGACGACGAGCGAGTGGCTCGACCGGCTCGCCCCGAAGGCAACGGCGATAGTGGCCGTAGGGACGTGCGCGACGTACGGCGGCATCCACGCCATGGCCGGCAACCCGACCGGCGCGATGGGTGTCCCCGACTACCTCGGGTGGAACTGGAAGTCCAAGGCCGGCATCCCGATCGTCTGCGTTCCCGGCTGCCCGATCCAGCCCGACAACCTGTCCGAGACGCTGACGTACCTCCTCTACATGGCCACCGACCAGGCTCCGATGATCCCTCTCGACGAGGCGCTGCGACCTACCTGGCTCTTCGGCCAGACGGTGCACGAGGGTTGCGACCGGGCGGGCTACTACGAGCAGGGCGACTTCGCCACCGAGTACGGCTCGCCGAAGTGCATCGTCAAGCTGGGCTGCTGGGGACCGGTCGTGAAGTGCAACGTCCCCAAGCGCGGCTGGATGAACGGCATGGGCGGCTGCCCAAACGTCGGCGGCATCTGCATCGGCTGCACGATGCCAGGCTTCCCTGACAAGTTCATGCCGTTCATGGACGAGCCTCCCGGCGGCAAGCTCTCCACGACAGCGGTGGGCCCCTACGGAGCGGCCATCCGCAGGCTGCGCACGATCACCACCAGAACGATCGACAAGGAACCCAAGTGGCGTGCCAAGGGCCGCCAGCTCACCACAGGCGCCACTCGTACCTGGTAACTCTGCAGATCCCGGTAAACCCCGCCAGCTCCCGGGTGCCGCCTTCTCGGCTTTCGAGGGCAGCACCGTCACACAACCAGCCGAGAGGCGAGCGATGACGTCGACGATTCCCAACCCCACCCACAAGAGCGAAAGCGACAACGGCCTCGTCGAGATGGCGTGGGATCCGATCACGCGCATTGTTGGCAGCCTTGGCATCTACACCAAGATCGACTTCAAGCAGAAGGAGGTCGTGGAGTGCCACAGCACGTCGTCGATCTTCCGCGGCTACTCGATCTTCATGAAGGGCAAGGACCCGCGCGACGCACACTTCATCACCAGCCGGATCTGCGGCATCTGCGGTGACAACCACGCCACCTGCTCGTGCTACGCGCAGAACATGGCGTACGGCGTCAAGCCGCCGCACCTCGGAGAGTGGATCGTCAACCTTGGCGAGGCCGCCGAGTACATGTTCGACCACAACATCTTCCAAGAGAACCTCGTCGGCGTCGACTACTGCGAGAAGATGATCGCGGAGACCAACCCCGGCGTGCTCGAGCGGGCAAACACCACCGAGGCGCCACATGCCGGTGAGCACGGCTACCGGACCATCGGCGACATCATGCGCTCGCTCAACCCCTTCACCGGGGAGTTCTACCGCGAAGCGCTGGTCGTCAGCCGCTACACCCGGGAGATGTTCTGCCTGATGGAGGGGCGCCACGTCCACCCGTCCACGCTCTACCCCGGCGGCGTCGGCACCGTGGCCACGATCCAGCTGATGACCGACTACATGACCCGCCTGATGCGCTACATCGAGCACATGAAGAAGGTCGTGCCGATGCACGACGACCTGTTCGACTTCATGTACGAGGCGCTGCCCGGCTACGAGCAGTCCGGCCTGCGGCGTACCCTGCTCGGCTGCTGGGGCTCCTTCCAGGACCCCGAGTACTGCAACTTCGAGTACAAGGACATGACCGACTGGGGCCGCAAGATGTTCGTGACCCCGGGCGTAGTCGTCGACAACAAGCTGGTCACGACCGACCTCGTCGACATCAACCTCGGCATCCGGATCCTGCTCGGCTCGTCGTACTACGACGACTGGGAGGGCCAAGAGATGTTCGTCAAGAACGACCCGCTCGGCAACCCCGTCGACAGGCGCCACCCCTGGAACCAGTCCACCAACCCCAGGCCACAGAAGCGCGACTTCGACGACAAGTACAGCTGGGTCATGTCGCCGCGCTGGTACGACGGCAAGGACTACCTCGCGCTGGACACCGGTGGCGGACCGCTGGCACGACTGTGGTCGACGGCGTTGGCCGGCCTCGTCGACATCGGTTATGTGCAGGCGACCGGCACCAGCGTCAAGATCAACCTGCCCAAGACGGCGCTCAAGGGCCCGGTTGAGCTGGAGTGGAAGATCCCGCAGTGGAGCAACACCATCGAGCGCAACCGTGCCCGGACCTACTTCCAGGCCTATGCCGCGGCCGCTGCACTTCACTTCGCCGAGAAGGCGCTCGTGGAGATCCGCGCCGGGCACACCAAGACCTGGGAGACCTTCGAGGTGCCCGACGAGGGCGTCGGCTGCGGCTTCACCGAGGCGGTGCGTGGCGTCCTCTCGCACCACATGGTGATCCAGGACGGCAAGATCGCCAACTACCACCCATACCCGCCGACGCCTTGGAACGCCAGCCCGCGTGACTCCTACGGCACCCCAGGTCCCTACGAGGACGCGGTCCAGGGCCAGCCGATCTTCGAGGAGAACGACCGGGAGCACTTCAAGGGCATCGACATCATGCGCACGATCCGCAGCTTCGACCCCTGTCTGCCCTGCGGCGTCCACATGTATCTCGGTGACGGCAAGAAACTGGATTTGGTGCACTCACCCACGCAGTCCGTCACCGGCGAATAGCCGGTAGTCATGGGCCACCCCGATCAGGCCGAGAGCGCGCGCCCCGATGAGCTTCGCGCCGCCGGGGAGCGCATCGAGGCCCTGATAGATGCGAGCGCGGCCGGTGGTGCTGTCGCGCGCGAACGGGCCGAGGAGTTGGTCCGGCTCGTCGCCGACCTCTACGGAGCCGGCCTCGAGCGGATGCTCGACGTCATGTACGACCTGGGTCGACTCGACGATGACGCGCTGGCAGCACTCGCCGGTGACGAGCTCATTGCGAGCCTGTTGCTCGTGCATGGTCTGCACCCGTACGACGTCACCATGAGGGTGGAGAACGCCCTGGACAGCGTCCGGCCGTACCTCGGCACGCACGGCGGCGACGTCGAGCTGCTTGAGGTGAGCGACGAGGGCGTCGTGCGACTGCGGCTGCTCGGCAGCTGCGACGGGTGTCCGTCGTCATCGGTGACGCTCTCACTGGCGGTCGAGGGTGCGGTGGAGGCCGCCGCTCCCGAGATCACCTCGATCGAGGTCGAAACCAGCGACGGCGAGAGCGGCACGGGCCTGATCTCGGTCGACTCGCTGCGCGCTCGGCTGGGTCCGGCAGAGGCCGACCCGGTCGGCGCGTGGGAGCCGGCGCCGCTGCTCAGTGAGCTCGAGCCGGGCGAGGTCGGTGGTTTCACGCTGGCCGACCTTCCGGTGCTGGCCTGTCGCGTCCAGGACGACCTCTTCGCCTTCCGTGACAGCTGCCCCCGCTGCCTGGCGCAGATGACCGGCGCCAGCCTCGAGCGCCGACTCGGCTACCCCGTCGGTGACGCCGTCCTGCGGTGTCCTGGCTGCCGCAGCCACTACGACGTACGTCGGGCGGGAGTCTGCCTGGACGCCGAAGGCGAGCACCTGACGCCGCTGCCGCTCCTGGTCCGCGACGGCGTCGTGGCTGTCGCCGTACCCGCGGTGAGTCCGTGACCACGCCGCCCGGGCGCGCACCGGTGTCGGGCTCGCCGCTGGCAACCCTGCGGCGGATCACGTCGACACGTCCGGCGCCGATCACCTACGAGCGCTGCGAGATGTGCGCCGAGCCGATCGCCGAGGCACATCAACACGTCGTCAACCTCGAGAGCCGGGCGTTGATGTGCACGTGTCGTGGCTGCTATCTGCTCTTCACGGCCGAGAGTGCGCAGCTGCGCTACCGCGCCGTGCCCGACCGCTACCTGTCCTTCCCGGACTTCGTCCTCGGACCCGGCCAGTGGGACCAGCTGGAGATCCCGGTCGGGTTGGCGTTCCTGTTTCGGAACTCGATGCAGGGCAGGACCATCGCCTTTTATCCCGGTCCAGCCGGAGCGACCGAGTCGGAGCTGCCGCTCGAGGCCTGGGACTCCGTCGTCGCTGCCAATCCCCAGCTCGGGCTGCTCCAACCTGACGTCGAGGCGCTTCTGATCCGAGCTCCGGAGCGCGGACGCGGCGGCTACACCTGCAACATCGTGCCGATCGACGCCTGCTACGAGCTTGTCGGTCGGCTGCGTCAGCTGTGGCGGGGCTTCGACGGAGGACGAGACGCCCACGACGCGATGGACGCGTTCTTCGACAACGTGTCGGCGCGCAGCCGTCCGGCACCAGGGGTGCAAGGGTCGCCCGGGCGATGACCAACCTCTCGTTCTCCATCGCCGACGTCTTCGCCGAGCCGTATGCGGCAGCCCCCCAGCTGACGGCGCGGCTGCGGATCGAGGAGTCGAGCGAGCAGGTCATCCACGCGATCGCGCTGCGCGCCCAGGTCCGGATCGAGCCACAGCGACGCCGCTACAGCGAGGACGAGGAGAGCGGCCTGCTCGACATGTTCGGCACCCGTAACAGGTGGTTCGACACGCTCAAGCCGTTCATGTGGATGCAGTGCAGCACGATGGTCCAGGGGTTCCGCGACATCACCGAGGTCGACCTGGCCATGCCGAGCACCTACGACTTCGAGGTCACCTGGTCGAAATACCTGCACGCCCTGCGTGAGGAGATGATCCCAGTCGTCTTCTTGTTCTCCGGGACCGTGTTCACCCGAGGGAGCAACGGTTTCGGCGTCGAGCAGGTGCCGTGGGACAGGGAGGCGTCCTACCAGATCCCGGTAACGGTGTGGAAGGACATGATCCATCACTACTTTCCCAACACCGGATGGATCCGTCTCAGTCACGACACTCTTGAGACGCTGGCCCACTACAAGTCGGTGCGTGGGCTGACCACCTGGGAGGCGACCGTCGAGTCGCTGCTGGCGAAGGCCGGCGTCGTCTCGTGAACCTCGACCATGCCCGTACCGTC
Organism: Propionibacteriales bacterium; assembly: GCA_038238115.1. Classification (GTDB taxonomy): domain Bacteria; phylum Actinomycetota; class Actinomycetes; order Propionibacteriales; family Nocardioidaceae; genus JBBRYB01. Next base: position 35,740 of record JBBRYB010000002.1, read on the forward strand.
GCCGATGCCGTCCTCTACGAGGGCTATCTGCTCTATCCCTACCGGGCGACCTCGAGCAAGAACCAGTCACGCTGGCAGTGGGGTGTGCTCGGCCCTCAAGGAGCGGCCGCCGCGGGATTCGGCGAAGAGTCGGCCATGTCCACCCAGTGCCTCATCCGCAGCGGTGCGCAGGGCCAGGTCACGATCCACTTTCGCTTCCTGCAGCTGCAGACGCGCGGCGTCGAGCAGGTCAGTCCGCACGACCCCGAGCGGTTCGAGCCGGTGACCGAGCTGCACGTGGGTCCGCAGACGTGGATGAGCTGGGACGAGGCCGTCGCCCACGAGGTCGAGCTCGGACCCAGCCGGTTGGCGACGCTTCACGGCGGCCGCACCTTCCCTGTGCACATCAGCGGCGGCGAGGACGTCGAGCTCCTCCAGGGCGTCGACGGTCGCACCGTGGGCCGGATCGTCCGTCGACGCGGCGTGCTCAGCGCCGTCGTCGACGTGACCGCGAACCCCATCGCGTCGACATCGGGCAGCGGCCTGGTCCGGCTGAGCGTGGCCGTCGACAATGTCGACGGCGAGCCTGCTGACGGCAAAGAGCAGGCGATCCGCAGCTCCTTCATCGGAGCCCACCTACTGCTGGCAGCCGAAGACGCCGAGTTCTTCTCCTTGCTGGAGCCGCCCGACGACGCCTGCGATGCCGCTGCCGCCTGTGAGCAGCGGCGCTGCTGGCCGGTGCTCGCGGGGGAACCCGGTCGGACCGATGTCGTGCTCGCCTCCCCGATCATCCTCTACGACTATCCCGAAGTGGCCGAGCAGAGCGCGGGGGCGTTGTTCGACTCCACCGAGATCGACGAGATCCTCACCTTGCGGGTGATGACGCTTACCGACGAGGAGAAGGCCGCGGCACGGGCGACCGACCCTCGGGCCGCCGAGATCATCGACCGCTGCGACCAGATGTCACCGGCGAGCATGCAGGCGTTGCACGGCATCCTGCGCGACCCGCACGCCGGTGTGGACGAGACATCACTGGCGGAGTTCGGGTCTCGGGAGCTGGTGGCCGACCCCGGACTGGCCCCCAGGACACCACCCGACATCGACGAGGTGCCGACATTCACCGAGGTCCCCGCCCACGGCGGCGTCAGCGACATCCGTAACGTCGACCCGCCCGACTTCGACACCGGCGACAGTCCGTGGTGGGATCCCGCCGCGGACGCCAGCGTGCAGCCCGACGTCGACACGGTACTGGTCAACGGGGTCGTCGTCGGCAAGGACAGTCTGGTCCGGATCCAGCCGTCTCGCCGCGCTGACGCACAGGACCTCTTCTTCGCCGGGCAGACCGCGCGGGTCACCGCAGTGCTGAGCGATGTCGACGGCCAGGTCCACGTCGCCGTCGTCCTCATCGACGACCCTGCCGCCGACATGCATGAGTGGTACGGCCGCTACATGTACTTCGCTCCCGAGGAGCTTGAGCCGCTGGGTCTCCAGTCCAGCGAAGCTGATTGCGACAACCGAGAGGAGAGTCGATCATGAAAGCACTGGGAAACCTCACCGCCGTTCTGCTGTCGGGCATCGCGGTATTCGCCATTGCCGTCGGGCTGCGGTCCATCCCCGACATCCGGCGCTATCTGAAGATCCGCGACATGTGAGCCGAGCAAAGGAGCCAACTCATGAGTGAAACCCCAGCTGAGCACCTCGACGAGGAGCCTCAGGCCGAGCGAGGAGCCCCCGGTTCCCGAGACACCGGCTCCGACGAGCCCGCGGGTGGCCCTGTCGACCGCCCGGCTGGCACCGGCGATGAAGAGACCGACACCTCGGTCGACAGTCAAGGCCCGATCCAGGGGGACATGCCAGACATGCCCACCGGCGACCAGGGTGGCTGAGCCGCCAACGCAACCGAAGGAGGATGGCATGACGGAGTCTCACAACGACGACCCGGACACGGGTGGTCGAGCGATGCCCCCGTACGAGGGCCGACGCGAGAGCGCTGACGTGGACGGTGAGGAGGAGCTCCGCAAGGACGGCGCCAACGTCGGTGGAGCAACCGGGCCGGTCGAGTCCGACGAGCTGAAGTCGACGCCGAATGAGGACACGCCGCGCGGCGCGAAGGCATCGCCGTCGGACGAGCAGCCGGCCAGCGAGATGCCGGAGACCGACCTCGACAAGGACATGGTCGGTCCGGACCACTACGAGGGCACCGGTCGCGGCGAGGACAGGGCCGACGGCGGGGGAAAGAGCTGAGGTGACGGCGAACGTCCTGGTCGCGGGCATCGGCAACATCTTCCTCGGTGACGACGGGTTCGGCCCCGAGGTCGCTGGTCGGATGCTGGCTGCCGATCGCGCTGCGGGAGCCGACCAGGGAGCATTGCCCCAAGGCGTACGCGTCGCGGACTATGGGATTCGCGGCATGCACCTGGCCTACGACCTGCTCGACGGCGTTGACGCGCTTGTGCTCGTCGACGCCCTGCCGGGCGAGGGCGAGCCGGGAAGCATTACCGTCCTCCAGGTCGGGCCGGACGACCTAGGCGAAGGCCAGTTCGACGCGCATGGCATGGACCCGGTGGCGGTGCTCGCGAGCCTCAGCTCGCTCGGCGGTGAGCTGCCGCCGACATACATCGTCGGCTGTCGGCCGGCCGACGTGAGCGAAGGCATCGGGCTGTCGCCGCCGGTCGCCGCTGCCGTCGATGAGGCGGCTCGCACCGTCCGAACGCTGATCAGCGAGCGGCTCGTCGCTGGCCTCCCGGCAGGAAAGAGAGGCTGACCATGTGCCTGGGCATACCGGGTCGCGTCGTCGAGATGGTCGAGGGGTACGGCGATCAGCTTGTGCTCGTCGACGTCGTCGGCGGACGCAGCCGAGTCAACCTCGGCATGCTCGACGATCCGGTCGTGGCGCCTGGTGACTGGCTGCTGATCCACATGGGGTTCGCCCTCGAGCGCATCGACGAGGCGGGCGCCGACAAGGCGCTGGCCGGGCTGGAGATGATGGGCCGCTCGCGCGCCGAGGCGGACCGAGACGAGATGAACCAGGCCGAGCGAGCCGCCCTCGAAGAGCTGATTGGGCCCGGAGCGTCGTGAGCGCGCCAGCGACCAACGCCACGTCAGCCGAGACGCACCGGCTGCGACGCCGCTTCGTCGTGCGCGGAGTAGTGCAGGGCGTGGGGTTCAGACCGTTCGTCTACGCGACCGCCTCGGCGCTCTCGCTCAGTGGCTCGGTGGTCAACGACTCCGGTGGCGTCATCGTCGAGGTGGAGGGCGGGGCGACGTCGCTTGCGGTGTTCGCCCGTCAGCTGCGCGATGACGCACCCCCGATGGCGGTGATCGAGTCCGTCGAGGTAACCGACGTCACGGTGTGCGGGGGGACGGGCTTCTCGATCAGGGACTCGCTGCAAGGGCCGGGTCTTCGTACCTTCACCTCGCCTGATGTCGCCACCTGTGCGGACTGTCTGCGCGAGCTTGCCGACCCGGCCGACCGCAGGTATCGGCATCCGTTCATCACCTGCACCAACTGCGGTCCCCGCTTCACCATCATCAAGGACGTCCCCTACGACCGACCAGTGACGACGATGGCCGGGTTCGCCATGTGCGCCCGCTGTGCCCGCGAGTACGCCGACCCGTCTGACCGGCGTTTCCACGCCCAGCCGATTGCCTGCCCCGACTGCGGTCCACAGCTTGAGCTGGTGGGCGCCGGACCGCCACGCGATGGCGAGGCGGCGCTCCGCCTGGCCAAGAAGCTGCTCGCCGACGGGGCCGTCGTCGCGGTCAAGGGCATCGGCGGCTACCACCTGGCCTGTGACGCCAGCAACGACGACGCCGTGAGCACCTTGCGTCGCCGCAAGCGGCGCGGCGACAAGCCGTTCGCGGTCATGGTCCGCGATCTCGACACCGCGTCGAGCCTGGTGGAGATCGACCCCGCCGAGCGTGCGCTGCTGCTAGGGCCGCAGCGCCCTATCGTGCTCCTCACCCGCCGCGCCGACGGCAGGTCGAGCGATGCGCCGGGCATCGCCGACTCTGTCGCTCCGGGCAATCCCGACCTCGGCGTGCTGCTGCCCTACACCCCTGTCCACGAGCTGCTGTTCGGCCTCGACGGCGATCCCAGCGGTCCGACGGCGCTGGTGATGACGTCGGGCAACCTCGGCGGAGAGCCGATCGTCTTCGACGACGCCGATGCGCTGAGCCGACTGGCTCCGATCGCGGACGCCTGGCTTCGGCACGACCGGCCGATCTGGGTTCCCTGCGACGACTCGGTGATCAGGGTTGTCGACGGTGAGGAGCTGCCGATCCGCAGATCGCGCGGCTACGCTCCGCTGCCGGTGGCGCTTCCGGTCGACGTACCGGCCACCTTGGCCGTTGGCGCAGACCTCAAGAACACCTGCGCCGTGGCGCACGGGCGTTACGCCTGGTTGAGCCAGCACATCGGCGACATGGACGATCTGGCCACTCTGGACGCCTTCGCGGTGGCAGAACTGCACCTTGAGCGGCTTACCGGTGTGGCTCCTGCCCAGCTCGTCGCCGACCAGCATCCGGCGTATCGATCGAGCGGATGGGCCCGCAGCCGCACCGGCTCGCGCGTGCTGCGGACCGTGCAACACCACCACGCCCATGTCGCGGCCGTGATGGCCGAGCACGGACTCGACGGGTCCGAGCCCGTGATCGGCATAGCGTTCGACGGCACCGGCTACGGCACCGACGGTGCGGTATGGGGCGGTGAAGTGCTACTGGCTGACTACAAGGGCTTCCAGCGCTTCGGCCACCTCGGCTACGTGTGGCTACCCGGTGGTGATGCAGCGGTGCGTCGGCCCTACCGAATGGCGCTGGCGCATCTGGCCGCGGCAGGGGTCGCCTGGGACAGCGACCTGCCTGTGGTGCAGGTGTGCCCGGTGGCCGAGCGGGACGTGCTGGCTCATCAAGTCAGAACCGGTTTCGGGTGTGCGCCGACCTCGAGCGTGGGGCGTCTCTTCGACGCCGTGGCGGCGCTGGCCGGCGTCCGGCAGGTGGTGGACTTCGAGGCGCAGGCGGCGATCGAGCTCGAGGCGCTGGCTCGGACGGCGACTGCTCCAGGCGGGGCCTATCCGATCGCCCTGGCCGGCTCTGGTGCCGAGGGTGACCCGCTCGTCGCCGACGCGTCAGCGCTGGTCCGTGCCGTCGTAGCCGACGTCCGCGCCGGGGTGACGGCGGGAGCCATCAGCTGGCGCTTCCACGCTGCGCTGGTCGGTTGGACGGGCGAGATCGCCCACCGGGCGCGGGAGAGCGCTGGTCTTGAGACGGTCGCGCTCACCGGAGGGGTCTTCCAGAATGCGCTGCTGCTGTCCGCGACCAGGAGGCAGCTACGGGCGGATGGTTTCACGGTGCTGTGCCACCGGCACGTACCGGCCAATGACGGGGGGCTGGCGCTCGGCCAGGTGCTCGTCGGTTCGACAGGTTGACAACGAGAGGAAGAACACCATGTGTCTGGCTGTGCCCGGGAGGGTGATGAGTCTCGATACTCGCGACGACACGCCAATGGCGGACGTCGACTTCGGCGGTGTCCGCAAGGAGGTCTGTCTGCAGTACACCCCAGACGTGCAGGTCGGCGAGTACGTCGTCGTGCACGTGGGGTTCGCCATCCAGCGGCTCGACGAGCAGTCGGCGATCGACACGCTGGCGAACTTCGAGAAGCTCGGGATCCTCGAAGAGGAGTTCGGCGACGGGTTCGAGCTGGCAGCCAAGCAGGCCGGACTCACCCAGGAGGCAGCCTCATGAAGTACCTCGACGAGTTCAGCAACCCTGACCTGGCGAAGCGGCTGCTCGACCAGATCCACGCCACCACGACTCGCCCGTGGGCGATCATGGAGGTCTGTGGTGGCCAGACACACTCGATCATCCGCCATGGGATCGACCAGCTGCTTCCCGACCAGATCGAGATGATCCACGGCCCCGGCTGCCCGGTCTGCGTGACACCGCTGGAGATCATCGACAAGGCGCTGGCGATCGCCGCAAGCCCCGAGGTCATCTTCTGCTCGTTCGGCGACATGCTCAGGGTGCCGGGCAGCAGCCAGGACCTCTTCCGCATCAAGAGCGAGGGCGGCGACGTGCGGGTCGTCTACTCCCCGCTCGACGCGCTCAAGCTGGCACGCGAGAACCCCGACCGCCAGGTCGTCTTCTTCGGCATCGGGTTCGAGACGACCGCGCCCGCCAACGCGATGACCGTCTACCAGGCCAAGCGGCTCGGCATCGAGAACTTCTCGCTGCTCGTCTCCCATGTGCTCGTGCCTCCGGCGGTGGCCGCAATCATGGAGTCGCCGACCTGTCGGGTCCAGGCATTCCTCGCCGCAGGTCATGTTTGCAGCGTGATGGGCACGCACGAGTACCCGCCGCTGGCGGACAAGTACGAGGTCCCGATCGTCGTCACGGGCTTCGAGCCGCTGGACATTCTCGAAGGGATCCGGCGTACTATTCTGCAGCTCGAGTCCGGCCGCCACGAGCTGGAAAACGCCTACCCGCGCGCGGTGGCGGCGGACGGAAACCCGGCGGCGATGGCGATGCTGGGCGACGTCTTCGAGGTCACCGACCGCGCCTGGCGCGGCATCGGCATGATCGCGCAGAGCGGCTGGAAACTGTCCGCCGACTACCGGCACTATGACGCCGAGCACCGCTTCGACGTCGCATCGATGCATACCGACGAGTCGTCGATCTGCCGTTCCGGTGAGGTGCTGCAAGGCCTGATCAAGCCGCATGAGTGCGAGGCGTTCGGGCGCGAGTGCACTCCCCGTAATCCGCTCGGCGCCACGATGGTGTCGTCGGAGGGCGCGTGCGCCGCCTACTACCTCTACCGGCGACTGGAGCTCGTGGAGCCTGCCCATGCTTGACCCAGAGCCGGTGAGCTTCGACGGCTGGGTCTGCCCGATGCCGTTGCGCGACTCGCCCAACATCGTGATGGGGCACGGCGGCGGCGGAGCCATGTCGGCGGAGCTGGTCGAGCATCTCTTCCTGCCGGCGTACGGCGACGCCGCTGATGCCGAGCTCGGTGACGCCGCGGTCATCCCCGTCGCGGGCGGCCGGATCGCGTTCTCCACGGACTCCTATGTCGTGAAGCCGATGTTCTTCCCGGGAGGCACGATCGGAGACCTCGCCGTCAACGGCACGGTCAACGACCTGTCGATGTCGGGCGCTACCCCGCTTGCGCTGTCGACCGCGTTCATCCTCGAGGAGGGCACGCCACTGTCCGAGCTCGGGCGGGTGGCCGAGGCCGTGGGCGCGGCGGCGCGTGCGGCAAGGGTGCGGCTCGTGACCGGTGACACCAAGGTCGTCGACTCCGGCCACGGCGACGCCGTGTTCATCAACACAGCGGGCATCGGGCTCGTCCCCGACGGTGTGGACATCCGCCCGGACCGGGCCCGTCCCGGTGACGTAGTGATCGTCAGCGGCGACATCGGTGTACACGGCGTCGCGGTGATGAGCTGCCGCGAAGGGCTCGAGTTCGGCACGGCCGTCGAGAGCGACAGTGCCCCTTTGTCAGGGCTTGTCGCGGCGATGCTCGACACCGGCGCCGACATCTTGGTGCTGCGCGACCCGACCCGAGGCGGCGTCGCGGCGTCGCTCAACGAGATCGCCAAGGCATCCAAGGTCGGCGTGAGCCTGGTGGAGGGTGACCTCCCGATCCCCCAGCCGGTCCAGGACGCCTGCGGGCTGCTGGGCCTCGACCCGTTGTACGTCGCCAACGAGGGCAAGCTCCTCGCCTTCGTCGCACCCGACGACGTCGAGGCTGTCCTCAGCGCGATGCGTGCCCACGAGTTCGGCAAGTCCGCAGCCGTGATCGGGACCTGTGTCGAGGAGCATCCGTCGATGGTCGTGGCCAAGACCCGGCTGGGCGGCACGCGGGTGGTCGACCTGCCGGTGGGCGAACAGCTGCCACGGATCTGTTGAATGCCTGTCCCACCGGCACGGTGGAGCACCTGTGCGGGCGATGTGGTCTTTGCCCGGTATGCCTTTCCGCCCAACGAGCTCGGCTACTGCGGGCCTGACGGCGCCGACGTGCTGCTCAGCCATGCGGCCCACGGACAAGACAGGCATGAGGTTGCCCGACGGGCACCGTACTTCGACGGCGCCTGGGCCTACCTGAAGGTGATTGCGGAGGCGGCCGGGGTGGACGACCCGCTGGACCCGCGGGTGGTGGAGGCGTACTGGGTCGGCAACGACCTGCTCGACGCGGTCTGCCCGGCTGACTTGCTGGCCGTCTTGCAGGAGAAGTTCTCCGGTCAAGTCGGGGGGTTCTGGAGTCAGGTGGCGCCGGGATCGGGCCCGCTGGCGCACCACAGCTTCCACGTCTTCGCGGTGTACCCGTGGGCCGGACTGCTCGGGTCGGGCAGCCCGGTGCCGCTGTCGGTGCTCGACCAGTGCCGCATCCGTTGGGGCAGCGTCGTCTCGGTATCCTCCGAGCACGCGGTCGTCTCGTCGCAGCCGCTCATCTGGGAGGCGGGCGCGCTGAGTCTGGGCGCCGAGCGGGAGGAAACGGTGCGCTGGGCCGCCAGGGGCGAGGCGCTCTCGGACGAGCTGGGCCCGGGTGACGTGGTTTCGCTGCACTGGGACTGGGTCTGCGACCGGCTCAGCGAGGAGCAGGCGGGTGCGCTGTGCAACTACAGCGCCCACCAGGTCGACCTGGCCAACCGCTTCGTCTGAACCAGCCTGGATCGAGACGGTGACAGGGATGGGGGCGCAGCCTGATCTTGTCCGGACCGGGGATGCCTGCAAGCATGGAACGCGGCCGGCGGCTAAGGCATGTCGGGCAAGCCGATGGTCTGGTCGGGCTTACGGTGGCGTTCGACGTACGGCGGGAGCCTCCAGGGGGCTCCCCGAGGCAATAAGGAAGGTGGCCGCGTGCCCATCACCCCGGCGGCGTGGACTGCTGGACCGGCAACCGCTGAGCCGCACCTCGCGCGAGCACGGGAGTCGGTGTCCGGCCCCGTGCTCTTCGCAAGATATGCATTTCCGCCCAACCACCACGGGTACTGCGGGCCGGCCGACAGCGTGTCGTTCTTCGAGAACGGGGTCGCCGGGGCTGACGACCGCGAGCTACGGGCAACGGCGCGCGAGTTTGCCGGAGCATGGCCCTACCTTCAGCTGATTGCGGGGGCGACAGGGTTGCCCGATCCGCTCGACAGGCGAGTGGTGGAGGCCTACTGGGTGGGGAGCCCCCGGCTCGACCAGCTCGCCACGACCGCCATCGGGGGGTCGATGGAGGAACGGTTCCGCTACAAGTCTGGCCCGCTCTTCTCGAACCTCGCCGAGGGGGTGCTGGCCGGTGGAGTTCCCCATCACAGCTTCGCGGTGTTCTGTATCTACCCGTGGGTCGGTCTGCTCGGCGATGACCGTCGCGCAGCTCAGGCGCTGACCGTCCTCGACAGGTGCCGGATCCGGTGGGGGCGCGTTGTCACGCTTCAGGGCGACCAGGTCGTCGTCGAGTCCCAGGCCCTGACGTGGGACGGGCGCAGCCTTGACTTCGGTCCAGCCGGGATGGAGACCGTCGTCCGGTCGATCCACGGCGTCGGCATGGTGGGCGAACTCGAAGCCGGCGACTGGGTTTCGCTGCACTGGGAGTGGGTCTGCGACAAGCTGAGCGCCTCGCAGCTGGCCTTCCTGCGGCGCTACACGCAGCGCCATCTCGACATCGTCAACGACGCGCAGGGTCGCTCCGGCCCAGCGATGCTGCTGGGCTGACCTCGCCGGCCACCTGACTCACGTCGTCTGCCCCGCTCAGCACCCAGGCTCGGAGCAGACTCCATGAGACGGACTCGCCGGTGCGGTAACGAGGGGGTCCCGCCATCCTGATCAGGACGCTGCCTGCCTCAGTCTGCACCAGGTAGTCGGAGTGCGGACCGCGGAACCAGACGTCGTGGAGGCGTCCCGGGAGGTCGCCTCCGAACCGTGCCCACCCGGGTCGGACCAGCAGGTGGCGAACCTGGCCCGAGGCCCGCGGTGGCTCGGCACACTCGATCTCGACGGCAGCGCCCGCGATGGTGATCGTGCACATGCCCGTGCCGGCCGAGATGATGGGGGCCGAGACCACGGGAGCCCTGAGCACGGACGCATGCCCTGTCAGCAGCGCCGCCCACAGATTGACGGGCTGCTCGTAGACGTGGCTCGGAGACCCGATCTGGACGACCCTGCCGGCATCGAGCAACACGACCCGGTCGGCGAGGCCGAGGGCCTCCTCGGCGTCATGGGTTGCGTACACCGCCGCCGCCCCACTCGCTCTCAGCCGAGCCGCCAGCTCCTCGAGGAAGACGGTGCGCACCTGGGTGTCGAGGTGTGCCGTCGGTTCGTCGAACAGGTACAGGGACGCCTCACGGGCCAAGGCCCGAGCCAGGCCGACTCGCTGCTGCTCGCCGCCGGACAGCTGAGAGGGCAGCCGGCTGGCCACATGGGCGATGTGCAGACGATCGAGGATTCTCAGTGCCTGGCGGCGCGCCTCCGTGCGGGACCTTCCCCGGCGTCGTAACGGGTAGGCAACCGTGTCGAGCGCCGAGAGGTGCGGCCACAGCGCATAGCTCTGGAAGACCACCGCCAGCTCGCGGCGCTCGGGGGCCACGTTGACTCGCGGCGAGGCGACGAGACGCCCGTCGAGCCAGATCTCGCCCGTTGCGGGCGGCTGGAACCCCGCCACCGCATGGATCAGCGTCGACTTGCCGGCACCCGAGGGGCCGAGCAGGGCGAGCACCTCGCCGGGCGGCACGGTGAAGCTCACGTCGCGCAGGGCCGACGTACTGCCGTGCGCGACCGCGAGCTCGCGCAGGTCGAGCGCCGCCAGTGCCGTCGCCTCATCGGGCATGAGACGGCTCCTCAACGTGTCGACGTGGCGGCGCATGGCCTGGTCGCGGGATCCGCGCCCACCGCACAACCCCCCACAACACCAGAGCGGGGGCGACGACCACCACGGTCAGCACGACCGAAAGCGCGGCGGTCTGCCCGATCTGGCCCAGCTCCTCGCTGTTGAGCACGACGACGGCGAGGGTCTCGCTGCCCGGGCCGTAGAGCAGGCTCGACATGGTGACCTCGTGCAGGGCGGTGACGAAGCACATCAGCCAGGCGCCGAGCAGCGCCGGGGCCAGCGGGCGCAAGGTCACCGTGCGGATCGCGGTGAGCAGGGACGCGCCGCTCGCCCGGGATGCGCGGAGCTCGTCGGGCGGCAGCCTGTCGAGGGCACCGGAGATGGGTCGGTGGGCGACCGCCCACAGCTTCGCGAGGTACGCCAGCAGGATCAGCGTCAGGCCGCCTCCCAGCCAGCGCCCGTAGGCGATGAGCAGCGCCACGGCGAGCGTGGACCCCGGCAGCACCAGGGTGAGCGTGATCAGCGTCGAGACGGTCCGGCCTGCACGTCGGTGCTCGAGGGCGGCGACGCACCCTCCGAGGGCCGTGAGCGCCGTGGCGGCCACGACCGCCAGGACGACACTGTGCTCGAGTGCGTCCAGAGTCTGCCGGTTGAGCACGGCCCGCAGGTTGGCGAGCGTCCAGTTGCCGGATGTGGGCGGCAACCCCACCGCCCGGGTGATCGCCGCAGCACCCAGCGCGACCAGGGGCAGGACGACGGCGAGCACCAGGTAGCCGCCGAGCGCCGCAGCGACCCACCAGCCACCAGACGCGCCGCCCGATCCGGCCGTGCCCCCTGCGCCACCTGCGAGGCGCGGTGCCCGTAGCCGGGGTGCGAGCAGCGCGTCGGCCGGTCCCACGACGATGGCGGCCATGAGCACGAGCGTCAGGGCCAAGGTGATCGCCTCGACGAAGGAGAAGGGGTCACTGCCCAGGGACAGGTCCGCGTAGATTCTCGTCGTGACCGTGCTGAAGCCGGCCGGGCTGCCCAGCACCTGAGGAACCGCGAAGCTCTCCAGCGTCAAGACGAATGACAGCACGGACGCGGCAGCCACAGCCGGCAGCACGAGTGGCAGCGTGACGGTTCTAAGGGTCGAGAGCGCGCCCGCCCCGGATGCTCGCGCCGCACGCTCGAGGTCGGGCTCGGCCCTGGTCGCGAGCCCAACGGCCGCGAGCAGATAGGTCAAGGGAACAGTGTTGACCACGATGACGACCACGACCCCCTGAGGACCGAGGACCTGCGGCCAGTCCAGGCCCACAACGGTGTCGGTGAAGCCCGCCCGGCCATATGCCTGCGTCCAGCTGTAGCCCAGCACGAACTGCGGGATGACCAGCGGAAGCAGGACGGCCAGCCGCCACACCTGCTTCGCCGGCACGTCGGCGCGTCGCAGCCCGAGGGCGATGGCGGTTCCGAGCGGGACGGCGATCACGGTGACCACGGCTGCCAGCATGATGGTGTTCGCCACGGCCGTGCCCATCCCGGGCGCCGTGACGACACGGCCGACGCTGCCGGAGGCCTCCGCAAAGACCGTCTGCACGAGCCTCGCCACGGGCACGCCCACGAGCACGACGGCCAGCGCTGCGACCAGCGCGGCGATGGATCGCTCTGCCTGCGCTTGTTGCCCCGAGCGGCGCATGCCTCAGCTGCCGAAGATCTGCGCGTACTCGCTGAGCAGCCTGTCCTGGCGTGCCTGGATGGTTGGCCAGTCGGGATAGACCACCGGCGCGCCTTCCGGAACGGTCGGGCCCGACACTCCGGGCAGGCTGGGGTAGGAACCTGCCTTCGCCAGAGTTTCCTGGCCCTGCCGGCTGACGACGTAGCTGATGAAGTCCTTGGCCGAGCTGGCCCGGGCACTGTCTCGGGCCAGGGCGATCGGACCGTAGACGGCGATGGCACCCGGTTTCGGCCAGGTGACGGCCACCGGCGATCCGGCTTGGTCGGCGGCATATGCCGAGTTGGCGATCGTGATGCCGGCCTCGTAGACCCCCTGCGCGACACCCGCGACCACGTCGTCGGGGCTACTCACCTGGACCGCGCCGTTGTCCTTCAACGCCTGGTAGAAGTCGAGACCGTAGCCGGGGGCGTTGGAGAAGAAGCCCAGGGCTCCTAGCGCTGACGCGGCGAAATGGGGGTCGGGAAGGGCGACGTTCGGGTACGCCCGCGTCGCCAGGTCTGACCAGCTGCCTGGCGCTGGAGTTCCGTCGTGGTGAATCGCCACCAGGTACAGGACGGCCGCGCCGACGTAGTCGGACGTGCGGTAACGCCGCGGGATGGCGGCGGCGTCGGAGGGCGTCCAGCCACCCACGAGCTGCTGGTCGGCGTACCCGTGCATGGTCAGCGGATCACACGCCCAGACCACGTCGGCCTGAAGCCCTCCGGAGCGCACGTCGGCGGCCACCCTCGCGTTGAGGTCACCCGTCGGTGCTCGGTACAACTGCACCTGGACTCCTGGATGGTCGCTCTGGAACTGCTCGATCATCGGTTGCACGGTGGTGTCGCTGACACAGGTGTAGAGCGTGATCTGCTCTTTGGTCGATCCGCCGCTGCTTCCTCCGCCGCAGGCAGCCAGCAGCACGAGCAGCAGGAGCGCGCTCACCCGACCGGCTGTCACCCGACTCCTTGTCATGAACCCCGCCCTCCTCGACTCGCCGACGTCCCGGCAACGGTGCTTCCGATCAAGCGTAGGCCCTCGCATCATGCATACCTGCCTGCGCTACGACAAGTACGACAAGGCTGCCTATCCGTCCACCAACAACCCCCGCATGGGGCCCTCTAACCGATCGGTCCGGCGTGACAGGTTGGGAAGCAGGGTCAGCCGATGAGTCCGCGGCAGGCCCTCGCGATCACGGCGTGCCTGATCCTCCGCCGACGGGCGCCATACCTCGTCGATGACCGTGCACGGCTCCTTGTCGATCTCTGCGGTGGGCCGCTGCGTGTGCTCCGACCACAGTCGCAGCCGTGTCTCCCGGACCAGCGCGGCGTCGCCGATCAGCACGTTCATCTCGGTGTCGTTGAACAGCGAGTGTTCGTTGAGGTTCGCCGAGCCGATCGTGAGCCACCGGTCGTCCACAATGCCGACCTTTGCATGCACGTAGACCGGTGCCTTCTCCTCACCATGATGGCCAACGATGGTCGTCGCGAGGAGCCGTCCCGCCCCGGCGTCCGCATCGAGCAGCCGGCCGAGCTGACCGCGTGTGGTGTCCGCGCCGTTGCTGGGTTTGGCCGGCAGCAGCAGGAGGACCCGGAAGTTGTGACGCGGTGGACGCTCGAGCTTGGCCGCTAACACGTCCACCACCTCGGGTGACCAGAGGAACTGGTTTTCGAGATAGATGAAATGCTCGGCGGAGCTGAGCGCCCCCATGTAGGCGTCGAGGATGGTGAACTCCCCGCGAGGCGCAAACTGGTAGGTCCGCTCTGGCACCGTGCGGAGGATCTGGACCGCTGAGCTCCCGGCCTCGGCAGGCTCGACCGGCTGCGGCAGCAGCTCTCCCGTCACCTCGCCCCAACGCTGGATGAAGTGCCGGCTGACGTCGGCGACGGCCGGACCATGCAGGCGGAGGGCTGCGTCGTGCCACCCCATGGGGCTGCGCGGGGGGTGCTCGATGTCGTCGAAGCGGTCTCCCTGCAGTGCGGTGAAGTCCAGACCGCCGACGAAGGCCAGCGTCTCGTCGATCACCATGATCTTCTCGTGATGGCAGTGCATCGTGTATTCCCGCTTGTCCAGCGCACACTGCACACCGCTGCCTCGGACGAACACCTCACGAGCCTTCTCCACGACGCGACGCGTGGGCTGGAACGCGGGCAGTGGGGGACCGGCCCAGAGCAGGAGCCGTACCTGCGCGCGCTCGGCCGCCTCGGCGAGCAGGTCACGAAGAGCCGCCGCGTGAGGGCCTCGCGACAGCGTGAAGTCGGGGCTCGCGTGCCAGCCGGCGATGTGAATCGAGTGCTGTGCCTCGCGGATCGCCCGCTCCATCTCAGGCAGGGCCGCGGCGCCGTCGATGAGGACCTCGACCCTGTTACCCGGGCGGACGTCCGTCCGAGCCGACCACCACCCCTCGCCTGGCGCGGACTCGAGCGCGTCGCGCCATCCGAGCCGCTGCAGCCGACGCCGGCGATGGTGTCGCAAGAACGTCTCGAGCCCGTCGCCGACCCGCTCGTCCACCCGATCGAACCAGCTGCTCGTCTGCACCATGACCGACATCGTTGCGCGGTCCTGTCGTCCGTGCACGCCGAACCGATCGGCGAGATAGTTCGGCGCTGGTCGATCGATGGCCTATCGTGGACGGTGAAGGGGAGTAGCTCCCACCGCCGGGTCGGCGAGACCGTCGGGCGGTGGCGGTGTATCGACACGCTGGCCTCTGGGCCCGGTGCACCACCCGCGAGTCGGGCGAGCGAGACCTTCGGCCAGATCCGAGCGCGGCACCGCGCCGCTGTGTCCCTGGCTGGAGCGTCGGTGTGCGTTGCGCCACCCTCCGGCCGGAGGCCGACCGGAGGAACTCATGAACGTCTCTGTCCCGCCGAGCAGCTCACCACGAGCGCATCCGCCCGACCCCAGCGGCGAGCAAGTCCGTCGGTGGCAGCAGTATCTCGCCGACGAGCGGGCCGAGGCAGATGTCTACCGTCATCTCGCGGGTCGCCGCTCGGGTGAGGAGCGCGAGATCCTGCTGTCCTTGGCCGAGGCTGAGGGCCGACACGCCGCGCATTGGACGGCGCTGCTCGGTGGCCGGGTGGGCAAGCCGCGCCGCACCGACCTGCGCACGCGGATGCTCACGTTGCTGGCGCGCCGCTTCGGATCCGTCTTCGTGCTTGCACTGGTGCAGCGCGCCGAGGGTCGTTCGCCATACGAGCGCGACAACGACGCCACCGACACGATGGCTGCCGACGAGCGCATCCATGAGGAAGTCGTACGCGGGCTGGCCACCCGGGGTCGCAACCGCCTCTCGGGGACATTCCGCGCCGCGGTGTTCGGAGCGAACGACGGGCTGGTCAGCAACCTGGCGCTCGTGTTGGGCATCAGCGCCAGCGGGGCGGCCAACCAGACGGTGCTCATCACGGGTCTGGCCGGGCTGCTGGCCGGCGCATTGTCGATGGGCGCGGGCGAGTACGTGTCTGTGCGGTCCCAGCGCGAGCTGCTTGAAGCGTCCACGCCTGGTCAGCAGACCCACAGTGCGTTGCCGCATCTGGATGTCGACGCCAACGAGCTGACGCTGGTCTACAGGGCGCGCGGCATGAGCGTCGACGCCGCCGAGGCTCGGGCCGCGGAGGTGCTCGGCAACCACGGGCTCGCCCGTGTCGCGCCGTATGACAGCGAGATCGACCAGCACGAGGCTGTCGGGACCGGACTGAGTGCTGCGGTGTCGAGCTTCTGCTTCTTCGCCTCGGGTGCCGTGGTCCCGGTGCTGCCCTACCTCGTCGGGCTCGCGGACCTGGCCGCGTTGATGGTCGCCGTCGTGCTCGTCGGCGTCGCCCTGCTCGGTACGGGTGCCGTGGTCGGTCTGCTCTCCGGCGCGCGGCCGCTGCGACGTGCGCTGCGGCAGCTGACGATCGGCTACGCGGCCGCCGCCACGACTTACCTGCTTGGGGTGCTCTTCGGCACGAGCGTCGGGTGACGCGGGTGCACTTTCAGCATTCGACCGAGATCTGGCGGGACTTCCCGGAGCTGGTGCCTGGCGTGCTTTTTGTCGAAGGGATCAGCAGGGACGCGTCCGTCGCCGTACAGGTCGCCGAGCTCGGCGACATCGCCGTACGACGTCTCGCCACCGCCTCGGAAGGGCAGTTCCCCGAAGTGCAGGCGTGGCGCCGGGCTTTCTCACGGATGGGGCTCAAACCCACTCAGTATCGCTGCGCTTCAGAGTCGCTGTTGCGGCGCTACCGCAAAGAGGGCTCGCTGCCCCGCCTGCATCCGCTGGTTGACCTGTGCAACGCGGCCTCCCTCGCCTTCGCCATCCCGATCGCCGCCTTCGACCTCACCCACGTCACTGGTCACCTGCAGGTTCAGCACGCCGCGGGAGACGAGAGCTACCTGACGTTCTCCGGTGAGGTCGAGCAGCCTGACGCCGGCGAGGTGATCTTCACCGACGAAGCGAAGCAAGCGCACGCACGCAGATGGACCAACCGACAAAGCGGCGCGTCGGCGGTACGAGAGACCACCACCGCGGCGCTGATCGTCACCGAGGCCCTACACAACGCCGCGCCTAGCGACATCCGCGCTCTGCAAACCGTCCTCGCCGACGCGTTGGAGACGGCCTGGTCCGTCACCCCGATGACCGCGGTCCTGAGCCAGTCCACGCCGCGCTTCACCTTCGAGCCGCTTCGGCCGTTGCCCGCGTGACCTCAACCGGGCGCCAGCCTTTCGCGTGCGGCGAGGTCGGGCCAGCATCAGCGCAGATGTCGCCGACGAAGCGCGGTGAACACGAGTAGTGCCAACACGACTGCGGGTATGCCGAGCGCCAGCGGCACGATCCCGCCCGCGTTGATCGTGGCCCGCTGCGGCACCGTCACCTGGAGTGGTCCGCTGACGGCCACGGTCTTCGCGGCTGGGTCGGTGACTGCGACATAGACGATGGCCGGTCCGGCCGTGACGGCCTGAACGGGCCAGCGAAGAGTGGCAGAGGAGTGGGCGGGCAGTACGTCGAGGAACTGGCTGCGGTGTGACGACCAGTCCTCCGGGTCGACATACACGCTGGGGTCGGAGCTCAGGACGTTCAGGTGGGCGATCAGCCCCGAGACCGGCTGGGCGCTTTCGTTGCGTACCGTCGCATCGAAGCTGAACGTGCCTCCCAGCGTCGCGTCGGCGACGGTGCGGTCCAACGCGACGGTGACGGCGGCTGGGGCGCTCGCGACGGGGAGCACGTCAGCCGGCGCTGACCCGGAGTATGAGGGCGGGGACTGGGCGGGGACGGCGTGATCCGTCCCAGCGTGAGTGGAACCGGCGGGTACCGGCGCAGACTGCCCCATCAGCCCCGCCGATGTGACCAGGAGCGTGGCGGCCACCAGGACACCTTTCATGAGCGCTCCCGGGTGAGCAGGGTGAGCCGGCTGGCGGTGGCCAGCGCCGCCACCGGAAACACGGCAGCCGCCACCAGAGTGGGAATGAGCACGCCGATGTCCTGTCCGGCCGAGTGACCGCCGACGAGCAGCTTGTTGAGGTAGTCCAGACCGCCGGTGAAGGGGTCGAGACGAAGCAACACGTCGCCTGCCGTCCCTGCCACACCGATGCTCGCGAGCTGCGTCGGTGCGTAGAGCGCGAGCAGGACGAAGAGGCTCACCGACAGACTGACCCGGTTGGTACTGGAAACCGTGCTGATCAACAGCCCGAGACCGGACAAGAACAGTGCGAGCAGCCCGCTGACGATGAAGCCGCTCACCACCGCCTCCGCGACCACGCCGACGCCGCGGCCGATGAACCACAGGTACGGCACGGACAGCGCGATCGAGACCACCCACAGCGACAGCGCCGCCGTGCCTTTGCCGACGACCAGCGACTGGCGTGACGCGGGCGTCAACAGGAGGGTCTCGAGCGTGCCACGCTCCCGCTCGCCGCTGACGGCGTCGGCAGACCCGAGCAGGACCAGCAGCCCGCTCACGGCGACCGCCACCTGGAGCGTCAAGGTGACGGACTCTCGACGCTCCAGGAAGTTCAGCGCCTGGTTGGTGGCCACGAGGTATGACGTCACGCTGAGTAGCACCGAGTAGGCGAACATCAGCAAGAGTCCTCGCCCGGCCAGCCACAGGTCACGCAGCTCCTGCTCGGCGATGACCAGCCAGGCGGTGCTGGACCGGGATTCGGTGCTGGTGCGGGGCTCAGCCATCGGTCCCACCCCCGGTGACCGCAAGGAAGGCGTCGCTGAGGCGTCCACCCTCGATGCTGAACCCCAGCACCGGTATGTCTGCGCGGAGGAGACAGGTCAGTGCCACCGTCGCCGCCCGGTCGACAGGCGTGCCGCCGGAGACGGTCAGCTGGATCTGGCCATGGCGGTCGTCGCCCGCGGCTGCGACGTCGAGCTGCTCGGCCTTCAGTAGCTCAAGCGCTCGGTCCCGCAGGCGCGGAGCGACCTCGACGACGCCTCGTCGCGCAGAGGCCGCGCGTCGTACGACCTCGGCGACGGTGCCGTCTGCCACGACCTGGCCGTGATTGAGGATCAGCACCCGGTCGCAGACCTGTTCCACCTCGGCCAGGAGGTGGGTGCTGAGCAACACCGTGACGCCCTGCTCGCGAGCTATCCGAGCGACGAGTTCCAGGATCTGGAGCTGGCCGCTCGGGTCGAGCCCGAGTGTCGGCTCGTCGAGGAAGACGACAGCGGGATCGTTGACCAAGGCCCGCGCGATGCCGAGACGTTGGCGCATACCACGGCTGTACGTCGCGATGCGCGAGCGACCCTGCTCAGCCAGCCCGACGCGGTCGAGCAGTCTGCGGGCGACGGACCGCGCATCGGGGCGCGACCGGCCGAAGAGTCGCCCATGAAAGGTCAGCCACTCCTCACCCGTCTGCCCGTTCGGATAGCCGGCGCTTTCGGGAAGGACCCCGAGGTGTCGCCGCACCCCATCCGGGTGGGTATGGGGTATGCCGGCGACCGTGAACGACCCGGCGTCCGGCGTCAGGACCGTCGACAGCATGCGGATCACTGTCGTCTTGCCGGCGCCGTTCGGTCCGAGGAAGCCAAGTACGGTGCCTGCCGCCACGTCGATGTCGAGCGCCTCGACAGCCACGACGTCTCCGTAGGACTTGCGCAGTCCGCGGGTCTGCAGGGTGCCAACCGGCGGCATGCTATCCGCCACCCGATGCGTCATATCCGGTCATGCCCAGTCGCTCCTTCTCCGCCGGCGGCGGCAGGCGTCCATGATGCGATGGCGACGCTGAAGGCCCGCTGAGCGGGGCCAGACGGGGACGTACCGGCACGGGACCGGGTACGACGATGGCCAGTTCGCGCCGGTGGCTGGTCTCGCCTCGTGCTCAGCCGTGCTCGCCGACAGCGACGAGGTCGAGGACGAGGCGAAGCCGGCGGGCAACCATACCCGTCACCTGGTTGTCGTCGATGGTCGCCCGTGCCGTGGCCTGCTCAATCGGTTCGGTGCGGGCGATGCTGCCGGCGCGCAGCGCGAACGTCCCGGTGACCTGGCCCAGCCCGAACGTCCCGGTGACCTGGCCCAGCCCGAACATGTGCCGGGTGTTGGAGGTGACTCGCGACCGTGTCACGTCTGCGGCGTAAGTGCCAGGCGTGGGGGAGGCGGTGTCGGGAGTTGTGGTCATTGGGGTCCTTGTCTGGATGAGTGGCCCACTCTGGTTCAAGATGCGCCGGACCCCGGAGCTTGTCAACGTCGCCGCCCGGTTGACGACGCCCCGGGAACGGTGGCAGCCGGGCCAGGCGTCGAGCGGTCCGCTGGCCCGTGCAAGCACGTCAGTCCGTGACAGTCTCGTCGAGTCGGTAGCCATGGCCACGTAGCGTCGTGATCGCGGGCACGGAGGTGGCGCCCACCGAGATCGCCGCGTCGTTGAGCCGACGACGCAACGCCGCCATGTGCACGTCAAGGGTCTTGGTCGAGCCGAACCAGTTCTCGTCCCACACGTCCGACATCAACGACTCGCGGGTGACCGCGCGACCCGCCTCGGAAGCGAGCCGGGCGAGCAGGTCGAACTCCTTCGGCCGCAGCGCCACCTCGACGTCGACGACGCGGCACCGCCGCGAGGACACATCGAGCCAGAGGTCGCCGACCTCGATCGGGGGCGGCGACTCGCCTTCGGTGACCGTGGCCCGGCGCAGATGGGCGCGGATCCGAGCCAGCAGCTCCGTCAGCCGGAACGGCTTCACCAGATAGTCGTCAGCGCCGGACTCGAGTCCGACGATCACATCCATCTCATCGCGCCGCGCGGTGAGGATGACGATGACACACTGCGGCTGGCGGTGCCGGAGCTTCCGGCACAGGTCGACGCCGTCGACGTCTGGCAGGCCTAGGTCAAGGAGGACGAGCTCGAACGTCTGGGTGGCCGCTTCGGTGAGGGCACTGGCTCCCGTCCGCTGCCAGCAGACGTCGTGTCCGTTCGCGGCGAGGGCCGAGGCCAACATGGAACCCATCGTCGGGTCATCCTCGACGAGCATCAGCGCGGCCATGACGGCAGCCTACGAACCGGTGTCGAGCCGAGTCACCGGGCCGAGGTGTCTGGCCCCATGCCTCGACCGGCGGCGCGGCAGACCATCCGGTCGACGCCGGATGCTCGCCGTGGTCACAGCTCGCGCAGGTGGGCTTGGGCGTGCCGCTGCGCGCCGCGGGTGGTCAGCAACGCTGCGGCCACGATGGCGCCCGCAGCGCTTGCCGCGACGACGGCCAGGTATATCCACGGGTAGGCCAGCTGTGATGGCGGCGGGTCGAAGACGCCTGTGAGCACTTTGACGAGCATCTGCGTCAGGCCCCATCCCGCCGCAAGCCCCAGCACCAGTCCGATGACCGCGACGAACGTCGACTCGCCCAGGCTGAAGCTGCGCAGCTGCCGAGAGGTGGCCCGCAGGGCGACTGCGATGGACAGCGTCCGGCGTCGCTCAGTGAGGCCGAGAGCCGTCATGAGCCCTCCGGCGGCCGCCGCGATGACGAGCGCGAAGCCCAGCTCCAGCCTGGTGAGCCCGGACAGGTCGACGGATGTGAGGCTCGACCCGACCAGGCCGCGCGAGTCGTTGATCGTGGTGACCTGGGCCGACGTACCGACGACTCTGGTGATGGCTGCCGCAAGGGACGGGGCGTTCTGCCCGCCCGTGTCCACCAGGAAGGAGCCGACAGCATTACTGCCCGTCTGCGCGGCGATGTAGGACGAGTTGGCGACGAGGAAGCTGTCCTTGGGGGCCGTCGGGAACTCGTTCACGATGCCGACGTAGTGGAAGGTGACGTTGGTGTAGCGCTGTGTCTGCGCGTCCTGGAGGCGGAGGTTGAGCTGGTCTCCCAGGTGCAGCTGGAAGTCGTTCACGGTCTCGGCACTGACCAAGATCGCATCGGGCCTGGCCTGGAGCCGAGCCAGCATGCTGCTTGCCGATGCGCCCTGGAAGTAGGCGTCCTGGAGCGACGTGGCCTGGGTGATCGTGCCGGGGTTGATGCCGTAGAGGTCCTGGAGGTCCGCACCGACATAGGCGAACCGGTGCTGCAGCGGCTGCACCGCCTGTACGCCGGAGACGTTGGCCAAGGTGGCGGCCTGGCTGGGCGGCACGGACGCACCGGGTGACTCGGTGACGGTGACGTCGGCGCCGTTGGTCAGCTGCGCGTCGACCTCCGCCTGCTGGCGGTAGGTCGCGTTGAACGTCGCGGTCGAGATGGCGAAGCACAGCGCCAGCCCGACGAGGACGGCTGAACGGGTGATGACGCGACGTTGGCGGCTCATCGAGGAGGCGACGACGGGCGCGAGGTTGCCGACGGCGGGAACCAGCGCGCGGGCGACGGCGGGTCGCCCTCGGTCGAGGACGAGGTCGGACACCCGCCAGCCGATGAGCGCGACGGCGAGCCACAGCAGGGCCGGGCCGGCGAACGCCCAGTAGTCGACGGAGATCGCGGGCACACCTTCCGGGGCGAGCACCAGCGAGTAGGTGGTGCGGCTCGTCGACCAGAAGATCGCCAGCGAGCAGATGAGCAGCACGACGTCGATGCCGTAGCGCATCCAGCGCGGCCTTGCCGAGCGCCCCACCGTGGCCATGCCCTGCGTCACGCTTGCTGCGCGAAGGTCTCTCCTGGCCGGCAGCACTATCACTGCCAGCGCGACTGCGACCCCGATGACGAAGCAGGTCACGCCCCAGACGAGGGTGCTCCCGGTCGAGGCGCCGAAGCTTGCGGAGCCGAAGTTGGCCCAGCCGATGACCGCGGCCGCGACGAGACCGAGCGTGCTGCCGATGACCGCGACGACCGCCGCCTCGGCTTGCACCAGCCGCAGCAGCTGCTTCTGTGCTACCCCGCGGGAGCGCAGCAGCGCCTGCTCGCGGCGGCGCCGGACCGCGCCTGCGTCGGCGACAGCGGCCGACAAGGCGGCCGCGAGCAGCGCGCCGGGTACTCCCAGGAACAAGAAGAGGATCTGGGAGTAGAGGGCGTCCGCGCGTGCCGAGTCCAGCGCAGCGGCAACGTTGTTCCCGACCACCCCTGCGCCCGACGTCGCGACTTCCAGGTTGTTCGCCGCCGCCGTGGCCGAGGTGAAGGCCGCGGCCGGGTCGCTGGGCAGTGTGTGGTTGAGCAGGACGTGGATCTGGGTGCGAACCAGATCCGGACGCGACTTCGCGAGCGAGGCGAAGGCCTGGTGGAAGCTCGTGGCGGGCAGGAGGACGACGTTGTCGGGTGGGGCCGTGGGCTGGCTCTGTGGCGGCGCACCCACGTTCTGGAAGAGCGAGTCGATCTGGGGGATCTCGACGACCCCTGCGACGGTGACTCGGTACGGCGTCATACCCGCGCGGCCGATGCTGATCTTGTCGCCCGGCGCGACGTGGAGGTTCGCCGCCGTCTGCTGCGCGACGAGCACTCCTGACGACGAGCCTGCGAGCACCCGGACAGCCGTCGGGAACGTCGACGTGTAGTTGGCCGGCAGGCCGAGCACGTCGCCTGGACCCGTGGTCTGCGTGGTCCCGGCGGTGGTGGCGCCAAGACCCGTCGTGCTCGCGAAGCCGACGGGCAGCGCAGTCGTCGTACCAGGTGCCGCCCGGACCGCGTTCAGCACCTTCGACGCGCTGCCGTGCGGTTGCACCTCGACCTGCCAGTCGACGGCCACACTCTGGACCGCGCGCTGCGTCATGGTTGCCCGCGACGCCGCGAAGAACGCACCAAGGCTCGCGAGGAGTGCGACAGCGATCGCGACGCCGACGGCGGTTGCCAGCAATCGGCCACCGCGCCGGACGAGGAGACCGCGGAGCCAGATGAGCGTCATGAGAGATCCTGGTCCTGGGTGTTGGAGGGCACGGCTGCCGCGGTGCGGGTGTCGAGTACGCCGTCGCGCATGCGCCAGCGGATTGCCAGGCGCTCGGCCACGACCGGGTCATGGGTGGAGACGACGAGGCCGGCGTCGAGGTGGTCGGCTGCCTGGATGAGGACGTCGATGACGTGCGCCGCCGCGGCGTGGTCGAGCTGCCCGGTCGGCTCGTCGGCGAGGATGAGTCGGGGCGCGCTCGCCAGGACCCGCGCGACGCAAGCCCGCTGGGCTTGACCACCGGAAAGCTCCTCCGGCAGGCGCGCGCCGAGCTCGCCGATGCCCAAGACCGCCAGCGCAGCCGCCGCCGACTGCTGGGCCAAGTTGTCAGCCATGCCGCCGAGCAGCAGCGGGAAGGCGACGTTTTCGAGCACCGTGAGCGGTGGCATCAAGCTGGCGCCCTGGAACACCACGGCGACAGTGCCGAACAGCCCGTCGGCGCTCTCTGCCAACGCGGGCCACGTCAGCGCACCGGAAGACGGTGAGTCCAGGCCGGCGATGAGGTGGAGCAGGGTGGACTTGCCCGAACCGGACGGGCCCATCATCGCGATCCGGTCACCGGGCCGGATCTGGCAGGTTGCCGAGTGTACGGCGACCACTGCCTGCTCGCCGGTGCCGAAGGTCCGTGACACCCCGTCGCACTGAGCCAGCAGCTCGTTGTCCCGCGTCGGCTGCCGTGTCGCTGGCCGTTGGTCGAAACCGGTGTCGGCCGCGAGGCCGTCGGCTGCGGCGCCGCCCTCCGCTGAGTGTTCGTCGAGGTTGTCGCGCCGGCGTGCCATCACACGATCCTGCCGTCGGCCAGAGCGATGACCCGATCCGCCGCCTTGCGGACGGCAGGGCTGTGACTGGCGATGATCACCGCTCGGCCCTGTCGGGCCCGTTGGGTCAGCAGCGCCAGGAGTCGGCGTTCGGTCTCTGCGTCGAGCTCTCCCGTTGGTTCGTCCGCCAGTACGACAGCAGGGTCGTTGGCGAGAGCGACGGCCAGACCCGCCCGGGCCGCCTCGCCACCGGACAGCTGCGACGGGTGGGCGCGCGCGCGGCTCCTGATCCCGAGGGAGTCGAGCAGCGCATCGACCTGTGGGCGCCGCCGTGCTGAGGTCGCCAACGACTGGCTGAGTCGCACGTTGTCCGCGACGGTCAGGTGGTCGAAAAGGCTGTCGGACTGGAGCACGATGCCGATGGTGCGTGCTCGCAGATCCGCCCGGACGCTCTCGGGCTGGTGGCTCATCCGCTCTCCGTCGACCCAGACGGTGCCTCCGGACGGCTCGTCCAGTCCCGCCAGGCACGACAACAAGGTCGACTTGCCCGAGCCCGAAGGTCCGACAACAGCAACCACCTCTCCCGCCGAGACGGTGACGTTGACCCCACGTAGGGCGAGAGTCTCTTCGTCGCCGGCCCAGAAGAAGCGGTAGAGGTCCTTGGCCTCGAGCGAAGGCCGCGTCTCGATGTCTATCCGTTCGTCCTGAGGCGAGACGTCAGGAGGTGCGGGCGCCCGGCCCGTCGACGAGGTCATCACTGTCACTTCCAGGTGACGGAGTCGGTGACGATGCGCCAGGGGTCGACGTTGTCCGCCCCGTCGGGCCCGCTCAGGGTGATGATGGCTTCCTGCCCGGCGTGCCAGAACTCGTAGCGTTCGACCGCGTCGCGGATGACCTTGCCGGTGACGGGGTCCACGGTCGAGTCTTGTTTATAGGTGATGAGGACGGCGGGGCCGCTCTTGCGGGTGACACTCGAGACGTTGCCCGCGGCGTACTGAGAGACCGAGCTGGTCAGCCTGGGGACCTCGGTCTTGCTGGCCGACGCAACCGTCGGCGGCTTGGCTTGCTGCACCACTTGGATGCCGATGCTGTTGAGCTTGTCGGTGAACGTCACGACCCCATGCGACGACGAGCGGGCCCAGCCCTCGGGAACGCTTACGCTCAGTTTCGTGCCTGGCAACGTATAGGGGACGAACACCTGGTCGTCCGGGATGTCGCCGGGCGGGCTGAACTCGGTGGCCGGCGCGCTCGACGGCGTAGCGGACGTGCTCGGCTGGCGCGAGCTGCTGGGCCCGCTAGCCGGCTTGGTCGATGGCGCGTCCGTGCTGGGAGCAGTCCCAGTCGGGGCCTGTGTCGTCTGGCTGGTCGTGGACCCGCTGGTCGCGCTCGCCCCAGCCGACGTCGTACCGCCGCCGCCGCATCCGGCGACGAGCGCCAGTGCGGCCACTCCGCAGACGACGCCCGCCGCTGGTCTGCTGATATGACTCATGGTCTTCTCCTCGGTGTGCGAAGCCGGCCCCCGTGGTATCGGCTGCCTCGTCAGGCGAAAGTCCCTTGGCCACAGCGCGACCTGTGTGTTTCACGGTAGGTAGACCGGGGCTAGGGCCCGGGAAGAGCCGTGCAAGAGAAGGGCAAGAACCAGCCGGCCATGCTGCGGAAACAGCGCTGCGCCGTGGCGTCCCTGGCTCGGGCGTCTGGACCACCTACGGTGGACGATGCGGTCGACGAAGGAGTCGAGGCGGTGCGCAGACAGATCTTGACGGTGGCCTTATCGGCCGTGCTGCTGGCGGTCGCGTTGTTCGGCGTGCCGTTGGCGGTCGCCGTGCGCCACACGATCGCCACCGGTGAGCAGAGCGAGCTTGAGCGGGTTGCCCTGCGCGGCGCTGTGACGGTGTCCCCTGGCTTTCGCCGTGATCCGATCGAGCTGCCACCCGTCCAGTCGGGTGTCGATCTGGGGGTGTACGCCGCTGACGGCACGCGGGTGGCGGGCGTGGGCCCCGGCATGCTCGACACCGATGTCGGCCGCGCCTTGAGCAGAGACGTGGTGAACGCGCAGACGGCTGACGACATCGTGGTCTCGGTGCCCGTGAGTTCGGGCGAGAGCGTCATCGCCGTCGTGCGGGCCGCGTCTGCCCGCTCGGACATCAGACACCGGATCTGGTGGGCCTGGGCGGGGCTCGCCGGACTGGCGTTCGTGGCGGCAAGCTGTGCCGGTGTCCTGGCTGCGGCCCAGAGCCGGCGGCTGAGCCGTCCGTTGACCGCTCTGGAGGAGGCCGCAACCGAGCTGGGCGGTGGAAACTTCGCCGTCCGGACGGACCGTAGCGGCATCCCGGAGATCGACCGCGCCGGGGAGTCGCTGGATCGTACGGCGAGCCGGCTGGCTGAGGCGATGGCTCGCGAGCGGTCCTTCTCCGCGCACGCCTCGCATCAGCTACGGACGCCGTTGACGACGCTGCGCCTACAGCTCGAGACCGGGCTACGGGCCGGTCCGGAGGCGTTGGAGGCGGCCGCGGTCGAGGCGATCAGGTCGGCGGACCACTTGGAGCAGACGATCGACGACGTGCTGGCCCTGGCCAGAGGCGTGGTGGGTCGCGGAGACGGGTTCGAGGTGGACGATCTGTTCGACCACGTACGGCAGCGCTGGCACGGAACCCTTGCCGCCGCTGACCGGCCGTTGCGGTTCGTCGTCGAGGATCCGGTCGCCTCGAGCGCATCCTTGACGGCGGCTCGCCAGATCGTCGATGTGCTCGTCGACAACGCCTACCGGCACGGCGCGGGCGCGGTGACCTTGCGCGCCCGCGAGACTGCCGGTGCACTCGCTGTCGACGTGATGGACGAGGGAAGCGCCACGGACCTTCAGCTGGGGCAGGCTGCGGACCCGTCGTCTGACCAGGCCGCTGACCGGCCGTCGGATGCCGGCGTGGCGACCGCGACGCTCGGCCTGCCGCTTGCGCGCTCTCTGGCGGAGGCAGAGCGTGGCCGCCTCCTGGTCGTCGCCGACGAACCGCAGACCCGCGTCACGCTGTTGCTGCCGTCGCGATCGGCAGGGCGACCATCCTGACGACATTCCTCAGCGGCAACGTGCAGCAGATGATGTCGAACTCGCGCACGGTGCGGCTGCACGTGGCGTTCCTCTTCGCGGGCCGTTCTGCCGGCTTGCGACGACACGTGGGGGAGATCTCCTCGACACCCAGCGAGGCGTGGAGCATTGCGGGATCGTCTCTTCGCCAGTCTCATCGTCGTGGTCAGGCCTTGACGTCGGTCTCATCGATGCGCTCGCGGGCGACGTCGGCGGCGGTGGTGTTGAACTTGTGTAGCAGGTCCCCCAGCATCGCGACCTCGCTCGGGTCCCAGTTGCCCAGCTGGTCCCGCATCGCCCGCTGGTTGCGTTCTCGCGCGGCGCGACAACGCCGTACGCCGATCGGGGTGGCCTCGATGATCTGAGCCCGACCGTCCTGGGGATCGGCGTCTCGCCGCACGAAGCCGAGGCCTTCCAACTGGGCGACCTGACGGCTGACCGCACCCTTGTCGGCGGCGAAGTAGTCCACGATCGTGCTGGCCCGCATTGGGCCGTCCACAACGAGACGCACCAAGACTGCGTAGGCGGCTGGCTGCAGGTCGGGGTGCACGTCGCTGGCGGCGTCTCGGAAGTAGACCCTGGTCCGGCGAAAGAGAACGGCGATCTCGGCCTGGATTCGGCCGACGCCCGACTCGGTGCGCTCGTCCATGAGCGCCACGGTAGCGAGTCGTCGGGTCATCGACGAGCCGATGCCGACTCGGAGTGCGTTTCGGCGAATGACGCCGGTTTGGCGTGTGACGCGGTCTCAGCGTTCGACGCGAGCTCGGTGGTTGTCGTGGACTGCTCGGGTGTGACGGCCGGACCCGAGGCACGATGCCTGGGCCGGCCTCCCGACCCGTCCTCATCCGAGGTGGAACCGCTGGCGACCACAGACAAGCCGGTCGGATCGACGATGGCGGTGCGGTCGTTCTCCTCGGCGAGCTGCTGAACGCCGCTCTTGGTGCCCAGACGTGTGTTCGGCAGCAGGGAGACCGCGATGACCGTAATGACCGCGAGCGGGATGGCTGCGAGGAAGATGTCACCGATCGCCTCGCCGTACGCCGACTCGATGACCGTGCGAACCGGAGCCGGCAGTGTGCTGAGGTCGGGGATCGTGTTGCTGCTGGCGCTGGCTGACGTAATCCCGAGCCTGGTCAGGCCGTGGGATACCAAGGTGATGACCCGGTCACCGAGAAGGGCGCCCATGGCCGAGACGCCAACTGCACCGCCCAGCGTACGGAAGAAGGCGACGGAGGAGCTGCCCGAACCGATCAGGCGCACGGGCAGGACGTTTTGCACCACCAGCACCAAGTTCTGCATCACCATGCCGACGCCGGCGCCCAGGGTCACCATGAAGATCGACAGCTCGACCCAGCCGGTGTCGTAGCGCACGGTTCCCATCAGGCTCACGCCGATGGTGAGCAACACGGAGCCGAGGACGACATAGCGCTTCCAGATGCCGGTCCGGCTGATCACCTGCCCGATGATCGTGGAGGAGAGCAGCAGGCCGACGATCATCGGTAGAGTCAGCAGTCCTGACTCGGTAGGCGACTTGCCCCGGGCGAGTTGCATGTACTGGCTGAGGAACACCGTCGTCCCGAACATGGCGACACCCACGGCGATGCTCGCGACGATCGCGAGGACGACCGTGCGGTGCTTGAACAGCTCGAGGGGGATGATCGGCTCCTTGACGCGGCTCTCATGCCATACCAGCACGATGGTCGCGACCAGGCTGCCACCCACCATGAGAAGCGTCCGGATGGAGGCCCACGCGAACTGCTGGCCGCCGAGCGTGACCCAGACCAGCAGCAGCGAGACGGCCGCGGAGATGAGCGCGACCCCGAGATAGTCAACGCTGACGCCGCTGCGTCGGCGGTCAGGAAGGTGCAGGGTCTTCTGGAGGGTGACGACCGCCAGAGCCGCGATCGGGACGCCGATGTAGAAGTTCCAGCGCCATCCAACAGAGTCCGTGATCACGCCACCGAGCAGCGGTCCGCCGACCGTCCCGACGGCCATCACAGCGCCCAAGTAGCCCATGTAGCGGCCGCGCTCGCGGGGGCTCACGATGTCGGCGAGCACGACCTGCACCAAGGCGGTGAGCCCGCCGGCACCGAGGCCCTGGATCACGCGGAAGCCGATGAGTTCGCCCGAGCTTTGGGACAGCCCAGCCAGCGCAGACCCGAACACGAAGACGAGCAGAGCCACCTGCAGCAGCAGCTTGCGGTTGAAGAGGTCGGCGAACTTGCCCCACACCGGTGTGCTGACTGTCATGGCCAGCAGCGTGGAGGTGACTACCCAGGTGTATGCCGACTGACCGCCGCCGAGATCACCGATGATCTTGGGCAGCGAGGTCGACACGACGGTGCTCGACAAGATAGCGACGAGCATGCCGAGCAAGAGCCCGGACATCGCCTCGAGCACCTGTCGGTGCGTCATCGAGGACGCCAACGACCGGGGTGGGGCGTCGGTTGTTGCAGGGGTCGTCATGGAGTCTCACTTTCTGCGGAGGAGTCAGCGGAGTCCGCGGCTAAGCGGAGGTCAGGGGAGCCGGCCGGGGCGTCGAGACTGGCGGCGGAGCCTCTGGAAAGCTCGCCGGAGGTGCCGAGTGCGGGCGACAGGTCGGCGCGCAACCGTGACAGCGCCTGAGCCAGCGAACGTAGGTCGGGCGCGGACCAGGCGCCCAGGGTTGCTTCCAGCCGGCGCGCGATGTCGGCCCGCGCGGTGCTCAGCACGTCACGGCCGTGCTCGGTCACGAGGACCTCGTGCGCGCGCCGGTCGAGCTCGCAGAGCCGCCGCTGCACGAGCCCACGCCCCTCGAGTGTGGTGGCGTGACGGCTGGCCACCGACAGGTCGATGCCGAGCCGGTCAGCGACCTCACCAACGCGAACCGGCCCTTCCCGCTGCACGATGGAGAGCACTGTGATCGCCCCGGCGGGTACGTCGCAGCTCAGGTCCCGAAGGAGGTCTCGCTTCAGGACCGCCACGTCGCGGATCACTTCGCTGATCATGGAGATCGTGGTCAGGCGGTCGGAGCCGACCTGGTCGGCGCTCAGAGCAGTCGTTGTCATCTCGTTCCTGTTAGTTGTTTCAGACAACTATATTCGAATTGGTTGTTCAGTGCAACCTTGTGCACTGCAGGCGGAACCACGTTGGGCGTCTACGCTGGGGGACGTGACTGCGGCGTCTTGGGCCTTGTTGACCTCCACATTCGTCGCCTCGTTTGTGGAGTGTGTCGAGGCGCTGACGATCGTGCTCGCCATGGGCATAACCCGCGGGTGGCGCGCCGCCATCGCCGGAACGCTCACTGCCCTGGCGGGGTTGGTCGTGTTCGCAATCGCCGCTGGGTACGCCCTGACCACCTGGCTTCCGACCTCCGCCCTGCAGCTCGTCGTGGGCACGCTGCTGCTGATCTTCGGGCTGCAATGGCTACGCAAGGCAATCCTCCGTACCGCGGGTCTCAAGGCACTGCACGACGAGGAGGCCGAGTACGCCGAGCAGACGGAGTCCGCGCGCTCGGCCCGGTCCGACACCGTCATGGGCCTCGACGCGTTCGGCTACATCGTGTCGCTCAAGGCGGTATTCCTCGAAGGCGTCGAGGTCATCTTCATCGTGCTCACGTTCGGTCTGAACGCCGACAACGTCGCGTTGGCGTCAGTCGGAGGTGGCGCCGCGGCGATCGTCGTCCTCGCTCTAGGCCTGGTGGTGCACCGACCGCTGTCGGCCGTCCCCGAGAACACACTCAAGTACGTCGTCGGCCTTCTTCTCACGACCTTCGGGACCTTCTGGTCGCTCGAAGGACTCGGCATCTTCACGTCGGCCGGCGACAGCCTGCACTGGTGGGGCGGTGACTGGGCGCTGCTCGCGCTGCTGCTGTTCTGGGCCGCGATGTCGCAAGCGCTCATCTGGGGGCTGCGCGAGCGACTCGACAGGCGCTCGGCCAGGACCGAGGAGGTTGCCGTATGAGGGCACTTGAGGTCAGCTGGCACTTCCTTGTCGACCTCGTCGTCGGTGATGACCCCAAGGTCGCAGTCGCTGTCGTCCTCGCGCTCGTTGTCGCCGGGGTACTGCTGCTCCTCGGCGCCGGGCCGACCGTGGTCACAGGTGTGGGAGCCCTCGCGATCATCGTCGCCTTCACGGTCAGCCTGTTGCTCGACGTACGTAAGTCCGCCGGGTGACCCGGAGACGTCATGGTTCGCGTGGCAGAGATTTCGATTGTCGGAGCGACGATCCGGCTCGGCCAGTTCCTGAAGCTGGCCGACGCCGTCGAGCAAGGCAGCGACGTCAAGGGGCTCCTGGCGGGTGAGTCGGTGATGGTCAACGGAGCCGTCGAGACGCGCCGTGGCCGGCAGCTCAGGTCTGGCGACGTCATCAGGGTCGGCCCGACGTCCTATGCGGTTTCCGGCGGGGACGCACCTGGCGACGGTGGAGTGGCTCAGCGATAAGAAGCCGGTCGGGTGCGGTCGCGCACTGGTTCGCCAAGCGGGTCAACGTCGCCAAGCGCAAGCCGACCCGCTCCGTGCGCGTTCTGGTCAGACCAGTTCGCCTGGAACTGTGGCCGAATCCGAGCGCTAGATGCCGTCCGCTTGCGCCTCGGCACTATCGCCCGTCGGTCTTGTGAGAGCCGGTTTCGCGTAGTTCTCGGTGCGCCTTGACCGAGAAGCCGACGCCTCGGCGATGGCAGCACGCGTCGGGTCAGCTCAGGTTGGCCGCCCGAGGGCCAACAGCTCGAGTGGCTCGTAGCGGGGCCCGCGGTCACCGGCGCCGCGGCGCAGGTGTGACTCGACCAGCGCGACGTGGTCCACGATCCAGCTCGGGCCGGTGTAGGCCGACAAGCCGTCCACCGGTCCGGTGAGGTCTGCGACCTGACGACTCCGCGCGAGTGTGACGTGCGGCTGTTGTCCGTTGCCAGCGAGCCGACTCCACATCGAGAGGTCCCCGGACAGCCCGGCCCAGAGCACGCGGGCGCGCCAGGTGTGAGGAAAGGCACCGCCTGCCGCGAGGGCTAGCTGAATCGGTCCACATCGTTGCGCCCGTTCGGTCCAGCGTTCGATCTGACGCTCGGTTTCGTGCGGCCCACAGTCACTGAGGAACTCCAACGTCACGTGCCAGTGCGCTGGAGGAACCCAGCGAAGCTCTGAATGTGCCGTCCGGAGACCGTCGACGTACTCGTCGAGATCGGCTTGGGCGTCGGTCGGAAGCAAGATCGCCACAAACAGGCGTTTGCGGGGCTGTGTCAAGGTCGACATGACCCGTCGCGGACCTCAGCTGACGTCGACCAGGTCGACAACGAAGATGAGCGTCTCACCCGGGCCGATGGCACTACCGGCGCCGCGATCGCCGTACCCAAGATGTGGCGGGACGACGAGCTGGCGACGCCCCCCGACCCGCATGCCCACGATGCCCTGGTCCCACCCGGCGATGACCTGCCCGGTTCCCAGCCGCAACGACAGCGGCTGCCCACGGTTGTATGACGCGTCGAACTCCTCACCGGAGGAGTGTGCGACGCCGACGTAATGGGCCAGCACGGTGCTCCCGACGTTGGCCTCATCGCCCTCGCCGGGGGTGATGTCCGTGATCTGCAGCTGCGTCGGTGCCGGGGAGTCTGGGAAGTCGATCTCGGGCTTGTCAGTCATCTCGCCAGCGTAGTGCGAGCGGCTCACTGGCTCCCTGCGACGTAGGACTCGAGCTGGTCGCGCTCGAACTCGAGCTCTCCGATGCGTGACTTCACCACGTCGCCGATCGAGACGATCCCGTGCAGCACGCCATCGACGAGCACAGGCACGTGTCGGATCCGGTGTTCGGTCATGAGCTTCATCAAGCCATTGACCGATTCGTTAGGTTCCGCCGTGCGTACCTGCTCCGTCATGATGTCGCCCACGCGGGCGTCGAGGATCTCCACGCCCGCCACGAGGCCGCGGACCACGTCGCGCTCGGACACGATGCCCGCTACCACCCGCTCGCCGCTGCTCACGACGACAGCGCCGATGTTGTGCTCGCCCAGAAGCGCGACCAGTTCACGTACGGTGGCCTCGGGCGAGATCGTCACAACGTCGTCGCCCTTGGTATGCAGCACATCAACGATTCGCATGGCAAGGCCTCCCGGTTTTCGTGCTCGCTCCGCCCGTCATCCGACGGTAGCCCGGTCGTCGACGCTGCGGTAGATGTCGAGCGACGCAAGCCACCTGACAAGATGCCGTGTGTGACGACCGTACTGGAAGCCCCGACGCGCCGCAGTCGTGCCGAGCCGTGGGCCTCCAGTGTGATCGCTCCCGTCGTGATCGGGTGGATCACGCTCGTACTGCTCCTCGACGCGCGGGGTGGTCACTGGCTCCAGCGCGGACTCGGGGTCGGCACGTGGGCCGTTCTCGTCGTGCTGCTGTGGCGGGAGGCACCTATCGTTCGCATGCAGACCGCTGTCGTCGTCGTGTTCGCCACGGCCATCGAGCTGACGTTCTCCCCGCTGCTCGAGGTGTACGTCTACCGCTTCCACAACGTGCCCGCCTACGTGCCTCCGGGGCATGGCCTCGTCTACCTGGCTGCGCTCGCGCTCGGACGCACGTTGCTCGTCACTCTGCGCCCCAAGGCATGCCTCGTGGCGGCTCTGGTCATCGTGGGCGGCTGGGCCCTCTTTGGTGTGACACTCGCCGGGCGACCGGATGCGTTGGGAGCGTTCTGGTTCGTGTGCCTCGCGGGCTTCCTGCTGTGGGGACCGTCGCCGGGTCTCTACGTCGGGGCCGCGATCGTCGTGTCCTACCTGGAAGTGGTGGGTACGACGCTCGGCGTCTGGGCTTGGCAGAGCCACGACCCGACCGGCATCGTTTCGATCGGTAACCCACCTTCCGGGGCCGCAGGTGGCTACGGCTGGTTCGACCTTGCGGCACTGCTGCTGGCGCCTCGACTGCTGGCCCTGAAGCCCACACTGCGGCGGCTGACTCGTCGACCGCTCGTCGAGTCAGGGCGCGTCCGCCCCCGGTTTGCTGCGCTGCGACGGCGCCCGCGCGCCGCCGGCCGGCGCAGCAGACGAGCCGACGACGCCCAGCACCTCGTCGTGCAGCCGCCCGTTGGTGGCGACCGCGTTGCCGCCATGCGGGCCGACCGTTCCGTCGAGCGTCGTGAAGCGTCCTCCCGCTTCCTCCACGATGACGGTCAGCGCCGCCATGTCGTAGAGCTCCAGCTCGGGCTCGAGTCCGATGTCCACGGCCCCCTCGGCGACCAGCATGTAGGACCAGAAGTCGCCGTACGCGCGGCTACGCCAGCAACGGCTCAGCAGCGACCTGAACTCGGCACCGCGTCCCAGCTTCTCCCAGCCGCCGAGTGACGAGTAGGAGACGGAGGCATCCGCCAGGGTCGCGATGTCTGAGACATGGCACGGCTGCGCCGCGAACAGCGACTTGCCGGTCCACGCCCCACTCCCCCTTGAGGCCCACCATCGCCGACCGAGAGCCGGTGCCGACACGACGCCGGCCACCACCTCGTCCTCGACCATCAGGCCGATCAGCGTCGCCCAGACGGGTACGCCCCTGATGAAGTTATTCGTGCCGTCGATCGGGTCGACCACCCAGCGGCGTGGTCCCCAACCTGATGAGCCGCCCTCCTCACCGAGAACGGCGTCGCGTGGGCGGGCCCGACTGAGTGACCGGCGAAGCGTCTCCTCCACGGTGTGATCGGCGTCCGTGACCGGTGTCAGGTCAGGCTTGGTGACGACGTGGAGGTTCTGCGACTTGAACCGGTCCATCGTCAGCGAGTCCGCGTCGTCGCAGAGCACGTGCGCGAGACGCAGGTCGTCGGTGTGGTCGGACGGCATACGGGTCAGGGTAACGGCGCATGGCGCCCGCGTGGACCCGGACGCGCCAGCCCGGCGAATGCGCGTGCCCTGCCCTTTCGTCCAATATCTTTGGCGGGCGGGGTCATGAGGTACTAGAGCCGCCAGTCGTCTTGATCAGGAGCCTCGATGTTCAGCCAGATAAACGGCCTACCGCTCCATGCTCTCGTCGTTCATGCGGCCGTCGTGTTCGTGCCGCTGGCGGCGCTACTAGGCGTGCTGTTCGCGATCCCTCGATGCCGGGATTGGTCGCGCATTCCGTTGCTGCTGGTCTCCCTCATCGCGGCCGGCACCGTGTTCGTCTCGCGGCAGAGCGGGGCGAGCTTCAAGAGCGTGCTGGAGGCCAACGGGACATTGTCGAGCCAGAACCCCGCTACCTCCCTGGTCACGCAGCATGAGTCGCGCGGCAAGCTGCTGTTCCTCATGATGCTGGGTTACGCCGTGATCGCGATCGGGGCGTTCTTACTGTCTCGAGACGCGGCGCGGTTCACCGGTTCGATAGCGACCGTCACCTCCGCGGTGCTTGTGGTGGGCGCTGCCGTGGTTGGGTTCCAGACCTATCGGGTCGGCGAGATCGGCGCAAAGGCGGTGTGGAACCCGACCGGCCAGGTCAACTACGGCAGCGCCGCCGACGGCGAGAGCGAGCCTGAGTCCGAGGGCAGCGGCTAACGCCACCCGCCGGCTCAGTCGCTGTCGCCGCGCTCGCGACTCTCGAGCAGGCGTCGGAAGGACTCGACCCGGGCTGCCTCCACCCTTCCCTCACGGACCGCGTCGTCGAGCGCGCACTCCGGCTCGGACGCGGCATGGGTACATCCGCGCGGGCAGTCGGCGGTGAGCACGTCGAGATCGTCGAACGCCCGGACGAGATGGCGAGGATCGACGTGGGCCAGACCGAAGGACCGGATGCCTGGCGTGTCGACCACCCAGCCGCCCGAAGCGAGTTCCAGCGAAACAGCTGAGCTGGAGGTGTGCCGGCCACGGCCGGTGACCACGTTGACGTGGCCGGTGGAGCGCCCTGCTCCCGGCACGAGGGCGTTGACCAGCGTCGACTTGCCCACTCCCGAGTGCCCGATGAGCACGCTCACCTGGTCCGCCAGCCGGGCACGCAGGTCAGTCAGCGCGGTGCCGCGCTCCGCGACCACGAACGGCACGCTCAGCGGTCGGTAGATCGACACCAGCGCCTCGGGGTCGGCTAGGTCGACCTTGGTCAGGCACAGCAGCGGCTCGAGTCCAGCGTCGTAGGCCGCGACGAGGGCTCGGTCGATGAGACGCGGGCGGGGCTCCGGGTTGGCGACCGCGGTGACGATGGCGAGCTGGGTGGCGTTGGCGACGATGATCCGCTCCACCGGGTCGGTGTCGTCGGCGGTACGCCGCAGAACCGTGCGTCGTGGCTCCACCTCGACGATGCGCGCGAGCCCGCCCTCGACGCCGCTGACGTCGCCGACGAGGCGCACCCGGTCGCCGACGACGACGCCCTTGCGACCCAGCGCACGGGACTTCATCGCGATCACCAGGTGCTCCCCGCCCGCCGAGACGTGGACGGTGTAGCGGCCGCGGTCGACCGTCACGACGAAGCCGTTGACGGCGTCGTCATAGGACGGCCGGTCCTTCGTGCGAGGCCGGGTGTGCCGGCGCGGCCGCTCGAAGCGGCTGTGGTCGTCGAGGTCGCCGTAGTCGGACGGCGTCACGCCAGCATCGCCGTCCACGCGCCGACGAAGTCCGGATGGGTCTTGGAGGTGGCGGCGACATCATCGAGTCGGATGCCTTCGACGGCCAGTCCCAGCACCGCCGCCGCATGCGCCATCCGGTGGTCGTCGTACGCATGGAAGAGCCCGCCGCTGAGTGGCCGCGGAGCAATGTCCAGCCCGTCCGGCGTCTCCCGCACGTCGCAGCCCAGCAACCGCAGCTCCGTCGAGAGAGCGGCGAGCCGGTCGGTCTCGTGTCCGCGCAGATGCGCGATGCCGCGCAGGTGCGAGGGAGAGTCCGCGAGGGCGGCCACGGCGGCGAGGACCGGCACGAGCTCGCCGACCTCGTGCAGGTCGATGTCGATGCCGCTGATGTCCTGAGGGCCGCGGACCGTGAGACCGCCGTCGTCGAGCTCGACGTCGGCGCCCATCTGCTGCCAGATCGCGCGCAGCTGGTCCCCTGCCTGGCTTGTCGACCGGGGCCAACCTCGCACAGTGACGGCGCCACCCGTGACCACGGCGGCCGCGAGGAACGGCGCCGCGTTGCTCAGATCGGGCTCGACGTCGACATTGACGGCCTCGACGGGTCCCGGCTGCACCACCCAGCGGTTGGGTTCATCGTCGTCGACGCTCACTCCGCGTTCGCGCAGCATGGCGATCGTCAACGCGATGTGCGGCAG
This sequence comes from Propionibacteriales bacterium, assembly GCA_038238115.1. Classification (GTDB taxonomy): domain Bacteria; phylum Actinomycetota; class Actinomycetes; order Propionibacteriales; family Nocardioidaceae; genus JBBRYB01. The sequence goes on from JBBRYB010000002.1 coordinate 73,490, forward strand.
TGACGGGACGGGCTTGCCGTCGTGGCGTACGTCGACGCCGTATCGGTAGTGGGGAGCCGCGAGCAGAAGGGCGGAGATGAACTGGCTCGTCGACGACGCGTCGAGCGTGACAGCGCCACCGTCGACGGCGCCGCGTCCGCTCAGCGTAAACGGCAAGGCGGCGGCGCGCGGGTCGAGGCTCACGCCAAGGGCCCGCAACGCCTGCAGGATCTCGCCCATCGGCCGCTCCCGCGCACGGGCGTCGCCGTCGAAGGCCACCTCCCCGTCGGCGAGCGCGGCGACAGGTGGGACGAACCGCATCACGGTGCCGGCGAGCCCGCAGTCCACGAGCGCGGGTCCACGCAGGGCACGAGGTACGACGGTGACGGCCTCACTCGCCTCGGTGATGTCGACGCCGAGGGCCCGGAGCGCGTCCATCATGAGGCGCGTGTCACGCGCGACGAGGGGGCGGCAGATCGTCGACGGGCGGCTCGCCAGAGCCGCGAGAAGGAGGGCCCGGTTGGTGATCGACTTGGAACCGGGGACGCGCAGGCAAGCCACGATCGGCCCCGAGGCGTGCGGGGCCTGCCACCCGGATACGGCGGTCGGTGCCACGGCTGCACAGCCTACCGGCGGGTCAGGGGTTGCCTGCCTCGACGGCGCCCGCCGCCCGCTGGTCCGCGCCACGCGACCGGACCCGCGCCGTCGGGCGGTTCGCGGTCGGAACCGCCGGATTCGCGGGTCAGCGGGTGTTCGGTTTGCGGGGCAGGCGGCCGCCAATACACCCAGTAGCGCTCAGCCGGGGGTGAGCTTGCCGGCCCGCTTGGCCGCCTGCTGGCGGGCAACGCTGGCTTGGTGACGGGCACGCCAGGCCATGCTCGGCTTGCCCTCCGTGTCGACGCTCGCGAGCATCAGCCCGCCGGTCATCGACAGGTTCTTGAAGAAGTGGATGCGCTGGTTGGCGCGCTGCTGGGGGTCAGTCTCCTCCCAGAACCGGTGCCCGCCGAACGTGGTCGGAATCAATGTGGCGACGAGCGCCAAGGCCGCCAGGCGAGGCGCCTTTCCGGTGGCGAGCATCGCGCCGGCCACGACGTGCACGACGCCGTTGAGCTGCACCATCTGTTTGGAGTCCAGGGAGATCGGCAGGGCGGACGTCGCCTTGTCCACCGCCGGTGAGAGCTTGTCGGTCACCGGGCTCGCCCGCTGGGCGAGGTAGTCGGCGTTCTTCAGCGAGTTGATCCCGCCGGCGATGAACATCGAGGACAACAGGGGGCGTGCGAGCAGTCTGACTAGGGGCATAACGTCATTGTTGCCTATGGCGCCAATCGGTGCAGATCGCGGGGAAAGAGTGTGACCTCGCGGATGTTCTCGGCTTCGACCAGGCGGCTGGTCCAACGCTCCAGGCCGATCGCGAAACCGCCGTGCGGCGGGATCCCGTGCTTGAAGGTGTCCAGGTAGGCGGCGTAGGGCTGGAGCGGCAGACCACGCTCGGTGAGGGCCTGGACGTAGTCGTCGTACCGGTGCAGCCGCTGCGCGCCGCTGACGAGCTCGACGCCACGGAAGATGAGGTCGAAGGAGCGTGACCAGCGGGGGTCCTCTGGGTCCGGGTGGCTGTAGAAGGCCCGGTGCGCCGTCGGGTAGCCCTCGACCACCACGAAGTCGCTGTCGTGCTCGGCCTTGGCCCAGGCACCGAGCGCACGCTCGTGTGCCGGTGCGAGGTCCGGCTCGTCGGCTGGCGCGCCGGCAATCTGCAGCGCGTCTCGGAAGTGCAGCACGGGGATGTTGTCTGGTACGGCGGGAATGTCCGCGCGCAACAGCGCCACCGCTGCTCCCGCCCGCTCGTGGATGCTGGCGACCATGCCGGCGACGACGTCTCGCAGCGCGGCGATGACGTCGCGGTGGTCAGCGATGAATCCGAGCTCGACGTCGAGGGAGACGTATTCGGCGAGGTGCCGCACCGTGTCGTGGGGCTCAGCGCGGAAGACCGGTCCGACCTCGTAGACGCGCTCGAACACGCCGACGAGCACCTGCTTGTAGAACTGTGGCGACTGGGCCAGATAGGCGGGGCGGCCGAAGTAGTCGACGGCGAAGACGTTCGCTCCCGACTCCGTCGCCGACTCGACCAGCTTGGGGGAGTGGACCTCCGTGAACCCCAGCGCGTCGAGCGTGCGGCGGAAGCCGTGCAGGGAGGCGGCCGCGAGCTGCCACTTGGCCTGCTGGAGTGGGTGGCGCCACGTGACCTGCCCGTTGTCGAGCATCGTGGGCAGTCCTGCGGTGATCGTCGGTCGCCACAGCTCGATCGGCGGCGTCATGGCAGGCTCGCTCAACGCGGTGAAGACGGGGTCGACGATCTCCACGCCGCCCGGTGCCTGGGGGTTGGCGCTCGTCCCGCCTACGACCTCGACCGTGGTCTCCTCCGTGAGGGCGTCGAGCTCGGCCAGGACCACCTCGTCCCGGACCACGACCTGAGCGGTGCCCGAGCGGTCCCGGACGACCACGAAGGCCAGTCCCGACAGCCTGCGCCGCCGATGGATCCAGCCGTTGATCCGCACCGGCACTCCGGGCTGGTCGGCGTAAGCCGCGACGTCGGCTGCGAGCGTGCGGGTGGGGGGCGCCGGGGCCGGCGTCGGCGTGTCGCGAGACACGGGTGCGGTCATCAGGGCCACCTCCAGGGGTTCGGCTGCCCCTGAGGTGCGGGCGACGGGCAATTTCGCGGTGCCACCACACCTTCGCTGACGCGTGCGCATCAGCCTTCGTCCAGTCCAGCTCCGGAGTGTCTTCGTCGCGGGGTCGAAGTCCGCCTCACACCACCCGGCGGCTCTCTCGGCTTCGATCTCCCGCGACTACTTGTCTCCGTCGTCGCTGTTGACACCAGTCTAGTGACACCCGAGCAGTGCCCATCGGCTGCACGCCCACGTGGCCCCTGAGCCCACTGGTGATGTCGCCGCGATGTGACAGGCTTGTCGGTATGTGTGGGAGGTATGCGTCGAGCCGCAAGCCAGAGGACCTCGTCGAGGAGTTCGAGATCGACGAGGTGGTGTCTTCACGGCTCGAGGACGACTTCAACGTGGCACCGACCAAAGATGTGTACGCCGTCCTCGACCGGGTCCCGCGCGATGCGCCTGACGGGACACCACCGCAGCGCCGGCTGGCCAACGTCATGTGGGGACTCGTGCCGTCGTGGGCGAAGGACCGCTCCATCGGCTCCCGGCTGATCAACGCACGCGTCGAGACGCTCGCGGAGAAGCCCGCGTTTCGCCGCGCGTTCTCGCGCCGCCGCTGTCTGCTACCCGCCGACGGCTACTTCGAGTGGTACGAGACCGAGCATGTCGACGCGAAGGGAAAACCGGTCAAGCAGCCATTCTTCATCCACCCTTCCGACGGTGGCATCTTGGCCATGGCCGGGCTCTACGAGATCTGGCGCAACCCCGAAGTCAAGGACAAGGACCAGGAGGGTGCCTTCTTGTGGACGGCGTCGATCATCACGACGACGGCCGAGGACGAGCTCGGGCGTATCCACGACCGCATGCCTATGCTCGTCGAGCCGGCGAGGTACGACGCTTGGCTCGATGCCACCGTGACCGAGCCCGAGTCGCTCACCGACATACTCGTGCCCGCGGCTCCCGGGCGGCTGACGGCACACCCGGTCTCCACGGCCGTCAACAACGTGCGCAACAACGGCGCCGACCTCGTGACGCCGCTCGTCCTCGAGGACGAGCCCGAGGCGTTGTTCGGCTCGTGACCACCCAGGTCCGCACGATCGCCACGACTCAGGGTGCCGCGCGGATACACGCGGACCGCTCTCGCCACCCGGTCGCGACCCTCGTGCTCGGCCATGGCGCAGGCAAAGGCGTCCAGGCACGAGACCTGGTGGCGTTGGCCGATGCCCTGCCGCGCCAAGGCATCTCGGTCTTCCGCCTCGAGCAGCCCTGGCGGGTCGCCGGCAAGGCCGTCGCCGCCCGGCCTGACAAGCTCGACGAGGCTACGACGGCCTGCCTCAACGCGATCCGCGTCCGCACCCCCATCGTCTTGGGCGGACGCAGCGCCGGTGCGCGGGTCGCGTGCCGGCTCGCCAGGCCATTAGGCGCCGTAGGCTGTCTCGCCCTCGCGTTCCCGCTGCGGCCACCGGGCACAGCCGACTCGACCCGGCTTCCCGAGCTCGAGGCGGTCGGCCTTCCCACGTTCGTGATCCAGGGAGAACGCGACGCGTTCGGCGGGCCCGACGCGTTCCCAGCGAGCGTCGACCTGACCGTCGTGCCCGATGCCGACCACGGGTTCGCCGTCCCCAAGCGTGCCGCGCTGTCCCAGGACGAGACGCTGGCCGTGATCGTCGAAGCGGTCATCGAATGGGTGACCGCGCGGGTCGCCTGACGGGAATGCAGCATCCCGACCCGGCGTTGTGCAACAGGCGCCGGTGTCATCGGCTGCCCACCCGAGAGGACGACCGCATGGTTGCCATGTTGTTGCCGCAAGCGTTGGTGGAGCCCGACCGCCGAGAAGTGCGCGCTATGATCGACAGACTGGAGCGGACGCTACCCTTGCCAGTGATGACACAGACCCCCGAAGTCGAAGAGACCGTCGAAGAGCGGACTGCGCGCTTCGAACGCGACGCGATGGTCTATCTCGACCAGCTCTACTCGGCTGGCCTGCGCATGACACGCAACCCGCAAGACGCCGAGGACCTGGTGCAGGAGACCTATGCGAAGGCGTTCGCCGCCTTCCATCAGTTCAAGCCGGGCACCAACCTCAAGGCGTGGCTCTACCGGATTCTGACCAACAGCTTCATCAACACCTACCGCAAGAAGCAGCGCCAGCCGATCCAGGACTCTCACGACGTGATCGAGGACTGGCAGCTCGCGCGCGCCGAGACGCACACCCCGGCCGGCCTCAAGTCCGCGGAGGCGCAGGCGCTCGAACACCTCCCTGACAGCGACGTCAAGGATGCGCTTCAGCAGATTCCCGAGGACTTCCGGCTCGCCGTCTACCTGGCCGACGTCGAGGGCTTCGCCTACAAGGAGATCGCCGAGATCATGGGAACTCCGGTCGGCACCGTGATGTCGCGGCTGCATCGAGGACGAGGACAGCTGCGCACCTTGCTCGCCGACTATGCGCGCGGGCGCGGCCTCGTACATGAGCAGTCCGACGTCGCCGAGGAGGTCACGCAGTGAGCTACGGACCGCGTCACCCGATCGGATGCGACCAGATCCTCAGCCGCGTCTATTTCTTCATCGACAACGAGCTCGACGAAGCCGACTCCCGTCAGATCCGGCAGCACCTCGACGCGTGTGCCCCATGCCTGGACGAGGTGGCTGTCGAGCGACTCGTCAAGGCGCTGGTTGCTCGCTCGTGCAGCGAGCGGGCGCCGGTCGAGCTGCGCCAGCGCGTGGTGTTTTCGATCCGGCAGGTACAGCTGGAAGTCTCCCAGCTCGAGCTCGGCCACCCTCGCCCCGACGTCGACTGACGCCGAGCCGACACACCACAAGACCCCGTCCCATCATTTGGGCCGGGGTCTTGTGGCGCTCACGGCACCGTCGCCCGAGCGTGCTGGGCGCTCGGTGCTGCCGTTCAGATGCTAGGCGCTCAGGTGTTGGGGCGCTTGCCGTGGTTGGCTGCCTTCTTGCGTCGAGCGCGGCGCTTGCGGCCAGTCTTGCTCATGAGATCCTCCGATGACGTCCAGATACAACGCGTCCAGTGTCGCAGATCGTCGAGCGGCGCAGACCATCTGCCCGCGGTGGAAGGAGAACCGGTGCCGCACCCCTCACTCGAGCCGGGCTGCACGGCCTCGATAACCCAGCCCGTCACTGCCAACGACACAGCGGTGTCACTGGCGTCGGGGGAGCTGGAGGTGCTCGCGACGCCGCGGCTGCTCGCCTGGATGGAGGAGGCCACCGTGTGCGCGGTCACGGGCCGGCTCGCCGACGGGCAGACCTCGGTCGGAACCCGGGTCGCGCTCGAGCACCTGAAGGCGAGCGCGGTGGGCGTTGAGCTCGCGATCCAAGCGACCCTGCACTACGTCGACGGACGCCTCCTGCGCTTCGAGGTCGTCGCCACCCAGCAAGACGGCGCAGTCGTGGCACATGCGGAAATCACCCGGGTGGTCGTCGACGCGCAGCGGTTCCTCGCCCGGATTCCAGTCGAGCCCTGACGACCCGGTCAGGTCCGGGCACGGAAGGCGATGAGCACGACACCGGGGGCCGGCTCCCAGTCCAGCTCGGGAGACCTCCTGAAGCCAAACGACGCATAGAGCGCGTGAGCCGGCGTCATCTGCGCCATGCTGCACAGCACCATCTCAGCGAGCCCGAGCTCTCGGCAGCGCTCGAAGCAGCGCTGCACGAGCGCGCGTGCCACCCCTTGCCCCCGATGACTCGGCGCGACGCCCAGCATCCGGAACTCTCCCTGGCCTTCTCGCGCCAGCTCGCGATAGGGCGAGCCCGGGGGGCAGAACGTCACGGACCCCACCAGCTCCGACCCGTCCACCGCGACCCAGACCTCCGCTGCTGTGCTTCGCTCCTGCGCCGCGGCCAGCTCCTCGGCGTAGTCGTCCGCCGCTGTGAGGAACCCGTCGTGCAGATAGGCCTCGACGGTGAGCTGCCCGACCCTGGCCACGTCCCAGGGGCGCGCGAGGCGAACCTCGATTGCCTCAGACACCGGTGGTCGCGCGGGGATAGGCCACCTCAGGGTCCGTCAGGACGTTCACGAGGTAGGGGACGTCCGAGTCGAAGGCCCGATCCAGTGCCGGACCGATGTCACCGGGCTTGCTGACGGTCTCACCGTCGCCGCCGAGCGCCTGCACGACCAGGTCGTACGGGGTGTGAGGCGCGAGGTCGGTGGCGACGTCGTATCCGTAGAGCAAGCGCATCGGGTGCTTCTCGAGGCCCCAGCCTGAGTTGTTGCCGACGACCATGACGACACCAAGGCGGTGCCTGACCAGCGTGTCGACATCCATCAGTGACATGCCCGCGGCGCCGTCCCCGAGCAGGAGCACGATCTGCGACGAGGGGCGGGCGATCCGGGCGGCCATGGCGGCACCCAGGCCGGCACCGAGGCAGCCGAAGGGTCCCGGGTCGAGCCAACCCCCGGGGCGTCTCGGCTCGATGTACTTGCCGGCGAACGACACGAAGTCGCCGCCGTCGCCGATCACGACCGAGTCGTCGACAAGGCGGGCGTTCAGGTCGCCGTAGAGGCGGGCGGGATGGATGGGCTCCGATGTGCCGGTGAGCAGCTCCGCGTCCTTGGCCGCCACGGTCGCGGCCATCCCGCGAAGCCGCTCAACCCAGGCACTCCGGTCGACGCGTCGGGCGACGCGTTCGTAGGCCGCCTGGATACCGTCGAGGATGAGACCGAGGTCACCGTGGGCGGACTCGTCAAGGCTCGCATGGCCGGATATCTGCTCGACGGAGTCGGCGAGGTGCACCACCTTCGCCTGCGGTGCGCCCTCCTTGCCACCGAAGCGCCCGTAGCCCAGCCGGAAGTCCAGCGGCGTACCGACAACAAGAGCCAGGTCGCACTGGCCAAAGGCGACCGAGCGGGTCCTGCTGGCGAGCAACGGGTGACCGGCCGGGACGACGCCGCGCCCCATGCCGTTGGTGACGACCGGAATCGCCAGGTCGTCGACGAACCGGAGGGCGGCCTCCTCGGCGCCATCGGCCCACACGTCGGTGCCGAGCACCAGCACCGGCCGCTCGGCGGCGGCCAGCAGGGCGGCGATGCTGGCCAACGCCTCGGGGTCGGGCTCGGCCCTGATTCGCCGCGGCGCCGGCGGGAGCGTGACGGTCGTCTGCGCGAAGAGCTGGTCCATAGGGACGTCGAGGAAGGCCACGCCCCGGTGCGACGTACCGGCCAGAGTAAACGCCTCGTCGACCCGGTCCGCGACTGCCGACACGTCGTGAACCGTGCCGGACAGCTTCGTCACGGTCGACACGATCGGCGGCTGGTCGAGCTCCTGCAGGCTGCCGCTGCCCCAGCGGTTGCTGGGAGCGCGTCCGCCGACGATGACGACCGGTGAGCCAGCGAACTGGGCCTGGGTGATGGCGCTGACTCCGTTGGTGACGCCCGGGCCCGCGGTGAGGACCGCCAGACCAGGTGTCCGGGTCAGCTTGCCGGTGGCCTCGGCAGCGAAGACAGCCGAAGGCTCGTGGCGTACGTCCACGATGCGCACCGGGGGGTCAGCCTTGACCGCGCCGTCATACATCGGAAAGACATGCGCGCCCGACAGCGTGAACATCGTCTCGACGCCGTGGGCGCGCGCCGCGGCCACAGCCAGGTCGCCGCCATGGCCTGCGCAGGTCGCGTCGGCGCCGGGGCCGCTACCGGTGTGTGCGCCCCCGGCTGGGCCGGTCTCTGTCGTAGTCGCGTCAGTCATCGGACCAGGGTAGGCGCGGCGTCGTCATGGCCGGTCGTCGCGTCGGCGGAGCCCTCGGTCCGAGCACCTCGACCATGTTCGCAGGCGCTCGAGGCACCAGGTTGCGCTTGAGGTATCAGCCGAACGGCGGCTGCCAGCGGGTCGTCCTCGCCGTCGGTGCGGAGCCGGGCGCCCGACCCGATCAGTCGCCCGCCGACCACGTCGAGCAGCACGCCCAGCTGACCGGCGCACAGGTGTCGCGACTGGGCCAGCACACCAGGCCGGCATGTGCCCCAGCGCGATTAGAGTCACGGTGTGCCTGCTCTCAACGAGGTCGTCCGCACTCACACGGACCTGAATCGCGACGACCTCGCCTGGCTGCATCTGCTCATCTCCGACTGGCAGATCATCGCGGACCTGTCCTTCGCGGACCTGGTGCTCTGGCTGCCCGACCGGAGGGGGCATGGCTACTGGGGGGGTGCCCAGATGCGCCCGACCACCGCTCCCACTGCTTTCCATGACGACCTGGTGGGTGCCTTCGTACCGCGCGGTCGACGCGCCCTGCTCGACGCCGCGTACGACGAGGGACGGATCGCGCGCGAGGGTGACCCCGAGTGGCGCGACGACGTGCCCGTCCGGGTCGAGACCATCCCGGTCGTGCGCGCGGGCAAGCTGCTCGGTGTGGTGGCCCGGAACACGAACCTGCTGGGCGTCCGCACGCCCAGCAGGCTGGAGCTGTCCTATCTCCAGGCGGCCAGTGACCTGACGCGAATGATCAGTCTGGGCCGCTTCCCCTCCCAGGTCGAGCGGCGTGGCTGGGTGGTGTCGCCGCAGGTCGGCGACGGATTCGTGCGGACGGACGCGTCGGGCGTCGTGGTCTACGCGAGCCCGAACGCCCAGTCGGCATACCGGCGCTTGGGTCTGGCCCGTGACCTGATCGGGGAACGGTTCGCGGATGTGACAGAGTCGCTTCTCCCGAGGGACAGCCTGCCGATGGACGAGGCGCTGGCCGTTACGCTGTCGGGTCGCCACCCGCGCGAGGCGGAGTACAGCAGCCCGGATGCCGCCATCATCGCCCGGGTGATCCCGCTACGGCCCGGCGACGAGTCGGAGGGGGCGGCGATCCTGCTCAGGGACGTCACGGAGCTGCGCAGCCGCGAACGAGAGCTGCTCACCAAGGACGCGACGATCAAGGAGATCCATCACCGGGTCAAGAACAACCTCCAGACGGTGGCGGCGCTGCTGCGGCTTCAGGGCCGACGGATGGACTCGCCTGAGGCTCGACTGGCACTCGACGAGGCCGTCCGGCGGGTCGGCTCGATCGCCGTCGTGCACGAGACACTCAGTGAGACGCTGGACGAACACGTCGACTTCGACACGATTGCCGACCGGCTCAGCCAGATGGTCGCCGAGGTGGCGACCGACGAGGCTCGGCTCACCACGAGCCGGTCAGGATCGTTCGGGCGGCTGTCCGCCGAGATTGCGACACCGCTGGCGATGGTGCTTACCGAGGTTCTGCAGAACGCCGTCGAACACGGCCTTGCCGGGGGATCAGGTCACGTCGGGATTACCGTGCTGCGGGGAGCCGGGCGGCTGCACGTGACGATCGACGACGACGGCCGAGGGCTGCCCGACGACTTCGACCCGGCTGTGTCGGGCAGCCTCGGCCTGTCGATTGTGCGGACTCTGGTCGAGTCTGAGCTCGGGGGTCTGCTCACCCTCGGCGAGAACCCGCGGGGCGGCACCCGGGTGTCGGCCGACGTCCCCCTGCGCGCCGAGCCGCCGCCGGGACGTCGTATGCCGAGAGGCTGATACCTCGCCTGATGGCTCAGGCGCGAATCCGGGCCCGGGCGTTTCGACGTTTCAGAGCGCGGCGCTCGTCCTCGGACATGCCACCCCACACGCCATGGTCCTGGCCCGCCTCCAGCGCCCATGCCAGACACTGTTCGCGCACGTCGCAGCGCCGACACACTGCCTTGGCCTCCTCGATCTGGAGGATGGCAGGACCGGTGTTTCCGATCGGGAAGAACAGCTCCGGGTCCTCGTCGAGGCACGCGGAGCGGTGACGCCAATCCATGGCGGTACAGCTCCTCTTTGCTCGGCGCACGTGACGGTTGAGCGTCACGCCCGCACAGGGTGTGGTCGTTCGTGAAGTCTTTCACGAGCTAGGTCCGCCCGCACGCGCGCGCGGCGGATGGGAGTGGGGTTTCGCTGTGGTCGGGGTGCCACCACAGCCATGAGACTCGATCGTCGCAAGAGATCCGGCCACGCACAACCCTCTATGACCTGTCACTTCCGTCACAGGAGGCGACTAGGGGAAACAGTCGGTGTGATCACCGTACAGTTTAGTCACCGGTTTGCCAGATCAAAGGGAGCCGTCGAGGCGGGTGCTGCGGCTCAGGTGCCCTGGATCGCTAGTCTGAAACGGTGGCCAGCCGATCCGCCGTTTCGCGCATCAGCCTCGCCGCCTGGATCGTCGCCGTGGAAGCGGTGGCGCTGTTGGCCCTCGGTGTCGTGGAGCTGTTCAGCGTCAGCTCCGACCGGTTGGCCCTTGGCATCACCAACGTCGCCTTCTTCGGCCTGTATGCCGCTGGGCTCGCCTTCGCCGCGCGCGGATTCGCCCGGACGCGGCGTTGGAGCCGCAGCCCGGTTGTGCTGGCTCAGCTGATCCAGCTCGGGGTGGCCTGGAGTTTCTTCGGTCACGGCACCGTTTGGGTGGCCGTGATCCTCGTGGTGCCGGCGGCCGTCGTCTTGTTCGTCGTGTTCTCGCCGTCGACGACCGAGGCTCTCTTCGCAACCCCCCGCAACGACGATCCGCCTCCGTAGAGTATCGGCGTGGGGGACTCGACGAGTGAGCTCGGCTCGTGCACCAACGCACCCCTGAGCCTGCAGGCCACGCTCGACCTGCTCGCCCAGACGATCGTCAAAGGGCCTTGGGCTTCGACGTCGTCTGCATCGATCGTCGACGGCTTCGGGGCCGGATTTCTACTGTCGACCACTCACCGCGGAGGGCTTCGCGGTGCCGCTGAGGCGCGACCGCCAGCGAACCTCTGCGGAGCGCCGCCGCCGTCCGCGCCCAGTCGGCGGCTCCGCGGAGCTGGCCGGCACCTGACCGGGGCGCGACGGCGTCAGGTCGACGAGCCGCGTCACGAGGGCTCAGGACTGCTTGGTCTCGGCGAAGATTTTGGCGATCTCGTCGATCTTGTCGAGCAGCTGGTCGGCCTTGGCAGCGTCGAACGTGCCCTTCGTGCCAGAAGCACCGGCCAGCTTCGTCGCCTCGTTGACGAGGGTGTGCAGCTGAGGGTACTTCTCGAAGTGCGGTGGCTTGAAGTAGTCCGTCCACAGCACCCACAGGTGGTGCTTGACGAGCTCCGACCGCTGCTCCTTGATGATGATCGCCCTGGTGCGGTAGTCGGGGTCGTCGTTGTCGGCGACCTTGGCGATGATTTCCTTGACCGATTGGGCCTCGATCCGGGCCTGGGCCGGGTCATAGACGCCGCAGGGCAGGTCGCAGTGGGCGGAGACGTCGATGGTCCGGGCAAGGAAGCGTGCCAACATTGCTGGTCCTCTCATGGGCGGATCGGTTCTTGTCAGACTAGTTCCCGAGGTTGCCGCGCTGAAACGAGGTCGCACATGGGTCTTCGGGCCGTGGGAGTCGCGGTCGTGCGTGGTCGCTCGATGGAACCCACGCTGCGCGAGGGTGACCGTCTGCTCGTCGCTTACGGCGCCGTACCGCGCGTCGGCAGGCTGGGGGTGGTGCGGCTGCCGGGGCGCCCGCTGGCCGTGAAGCGGCTGAGCCGCAGGGTGGAGGGCGGCTGGTGGGTCGAGCGCGACAACCCCGCGGAGGGCGTGGACTCACGGCTCGTCGGCGCCATCGCCGACGACGACGTCGTCGCGGTCGTGCTCGGGCGGATCTGGCCCCCGCGGCGAGCCCCGCGCACTCGGGCCGATTAGGCTGCGTTGGATGTTTGCTGCCTACGCCAAGTCCCTCGACCGTGACGACCCACTTTCGGGGCTGGTGCTGGGGGAGCGACCAGCGCCGAACCTTCCTGAGGGCTGGGCCCGGGTTGACGTCCGCGCGGCCTCGCTCAACCACCATGACGTCTGGTCGCTGCGCGGGCAGGGGCTGACGGAGGACCGGCTGCCAATGATCCTCGGGTGCGACGCCGCGGGGGTCGACCAGGACGGCCAAGACGTCGTCGTGCATGCGGTGATCAGCGGCCCGGGGTGGACAGGAGACGAGACCCTCGACCCGCAGCGCTCACTGCTCTCCGAGCGATACCAAGGCACGCTGGCAGAGCAGGTCGTGGTGCCGCGTCGCAACCTCGTGCCCAAGCCGTCGTCGCTGTCGTTCGAGGAGGCGGCCTGTCTGCCGACGTCGTGGCTCACGGCATACCGGATGCTCTTCACCCAGGGTCGGCTCAAGCCCGGGGACAGCGTTCTCGTCCAGGGAGCTGGCGGCGGGGTCTCGACTGCTCTCATCGTGTTGGGTCGAGCCGCCGGGCTGCGAGTCTTCGCCACCAGCCGCGAGGAGGGCAAGCGCTCGCGAGCACTCGAGATCGGGGCCTTCGGGGCATTCGAGCCCGGCGCTCGGCTCCCGCAGCGCGTCGATGCCGTGATGGAGACGGTGGGCGCGGCGACCTGGAGCCACTCTGTCAAGTCGCTGCGCCCCGGCGGCACGCTCGTGGTTTCTGGTACGACGTCTGGACCTCAGCCGGACAACGCGGAGCTGACCAGGATCTTCTTCCTCCAGTTGCGAGTGCAGGGCTCGACCATGGGTACTCGCGACGAGCTGGTGGGCCTGGTGGGTCTCCTCGACGTGAGCGGCACCCGACCGCTCGTCGACAGGACCCTGCCCCTCGACCAGGCCCGCGAGGGGTTCGAGGCGATGGTGGACGGCCGCGTCTTCGGCAAGATCGTCTTCACGACGTAGCCGGTCCGCGGCTGAGGCTGAGCAGACCTGAGTCAGTCGGAGTCGTCGAGCCGGGCCAGCCAGGTGGCGAGGCGCTCGACTGGGATCTCGAACTCCGGATGCAGGTCGGTGAACTCCTGGAGCCGGTCCGCCAGCCAGTCGAGCGACACCTCCTCCTCGCCACGGCGTTTCTGCAGCTCTTCGATTCCGCGATCGGTGAAGTACATCGTGACGCCGTCAGACGAAGGCCTGCTTGAGCAGGGAGCCGAGCTCGTCTTGGTGCACCTTGAGCTGTCCCACAGACGGAGCCGCCGACTCGGGCCGCGAGACCCGGTTGAACGGCAGGTCGCCGAGTTCCGGGGCGAGGTTGAGCTTCAGGTGCGGCCACGGCCCCATGTTGGCCGGCTCGTCCTGCACCCAGCGGATCTCCTTGAGGTTCGGGTACTTCGCGATCTCCGCCTTGAGTTCGTCGACGGGACGGGGGTAGAGCTGCTCGAGCCGGACGACCGCTACCGAGTTCGACTCCGGCTCGCGGCGTTTGCGTTCGGCCAGCAGGTCCCAGGTGATCCGCCCCGAGCACAGCACCAGCACCTCGATCGCCGAGGGGTCGGCCACCTCGTCGCCGATGACAGGCTGGAAGCTGCCTTCGGTGAAGTCCTCGGGCTGTGAGGCCGCATCCTTGCGCTTGAGCATCGACTTCGGCGTGAAGACGATCATCGGCCGGTGGTCGCTGCCGAGGGAGTGCTGCCTGAGCAGATGGAAGTAGCTGGCGGGGGACGACGGCTGGGCGACCGTGAAGGCGTCGTCGGCAGCGAGGGTCAGGAACCGCTCGATCCGCGCCGACGAGTGGTCAGGGCCCTGGCCTTCGTAGCCGTGCGGCAGCAGGAGCACGACGCCCGACTGCTGCTGCCACTTCGCCTCACCCGACGAGATGAACTCGTCGATGACGATCTGAGCGCCGTTGACGAAGTCGCCGAACTGCGCCTCCCACAGTACGAGGGCCTCCGGCCTGGCCACCGAGTAGCCGTACTCGAAGCCCATCGCGGCGTACTCCGACAGCAATGAGTCGTAGCAGTAGAACTGCGCCTGGTCGGTCGTGAGGTTCTGCAACGGTGTCCATTCCGCGGCCGTGCGGCGGTCGATGATCGTGGCGAAGCGCGAGACGAACGTGCCGCGTCGCGAGTCCTGGCCGGACAGGCGCACCGGGCGGCCCTGCATGAGCAGGGATCCCAGGGCCAGCATCTCCGCGGTGCCCCAGTCGATCGGCCCGTCGGTGATGGCTGCCGCGCGGCGCTGCAACTGGGGCAGCACCTTCGGGTGCACCGTGAAGCCGTCGGGCGCGCTGACGTGGGCATCGGCGATGCGCTTGAGCACCTCGCGCGTCACCTTCGTGTCGGCGGTGCCGAGGGCGGCGCCCTTCGTCGGGTACTCGGGGACCGTCACGTACTCGTCGGGTGTGCTCTTGGCCTCCTTCACCTCCGCGAAGACCCGCTCCAGCTGCTGCTGGTAGTCCTTGAGCGCTCGCTCGGCCTCGTCCACGGTGATGTCGCCGCGACCGATCAGCGCCTCGGTGTAGAGCTTGCGCACGGATCGCTTGTTCTCGATCAGGTCGTACATGAGCGGCTGGGTGTACGACGGGTCGTCGCCCTCGTTGTGACCCCGTCGGCGGTAACAGACCAGGTCGATCACGACGTCCTTGTTGAACGCCTGTCGATACTCGAACGCCAGCTGGGCGACGCGGATGCACGCCTCGGGGTCGTCGCCGTTGACGTGGAAGATGGGCGCCTGGACCATGCGGGCGGCGTCGGTGCAGTACAGCGACGATCGCGACGAGGACGGCGACGTGGTGAAGCCAACCTGGTTGTTGACGACCACGTGGATGGTGCCGCCGGTGCGGTATCCGCGCAGCTGGGACAGGTTGAGGGTCTCTGCTACGACCCCCTGGCCGGCGAACGCCGCATCCCCGTGCACGAGCAGGGGCAGCACCGGGTAGGCAGCTCCTTGGTTGAGCAGGTCCTGTTTGGCCCGCACGATGCCCTCGAGCACAGGATCGACGGCCTCCAGGTGTGACGGGTTCGCCGCCACCGAGACCTTGAGGCTTGAGCCACCACCTGACGTGAACTCTCCCTCCGCGCCGAGGTGGTACTTCACGTCACCGGAGCCCTGCACCGTGCGCGGGTCGATGTTGCCCTCGAACTCCCGGAAGATCTGTGAGTAGCGCTTGCCGACGATGTTGGCGAGCACGTTGAGCCGACCGCGATGGGCCATGCCGATCGTGACCTCGTCGAGGCCGTGCTCTGCAGCCGCTTCGCAGATCTCGTCGAGCAGCGGGATCGTGGTCTCCCCGCCTTCGAGGCTGAAGCGCTTCTGCCCGACGAACTTCGTCTGGAGAAATGTCTCAAACGCCTCCGCCTGGTTGAGCTTGCGCAGGATGCGGAGCTGCTCCTCGCGCGGGGGCTTGGTGTGCGGAAGCTCGACGCGCTTCTGGATCCAGTGGCGCTGCTCAGGGTCCTGGATGTGCATGTACTCGATGCCGGTCGTGCGGCAGTACGAGTCACGCAGGATGCCGAGGATGTGGCGCAGCTTCATGAAGCGCTGGCCACCGAAGTTGCCGGTGGCGAACTCGCGATCGAGGTCCCACAGCGTGAGGCCGTGTGTGCCGACCTCCAGGTCGGGGTGGCTGCGCTGCTGATACTCGAGTGGGTCGGTGTCGGCCATGATGTGCCCGCGCACCCGGTAGGCATGGATGATCTCGAGGATGCGGGCCTGCTTGCTGATCTCGTCGTCGTGGTTGGCTGAGATGTCGGCGGCCCAGCGGATCGGCTCGTAGGGGATGCGCAGAGCCCGGAAGATCGCGTCGTAGAACCCCTCCTCGCCGAGCAGCAGCGCGTGCAGGCGACGCAGGAACTCACCGGATTGCGCACCCTGGATGACGCGATGGTCGTAGGTCGACGTCAGCGTCATGACCTTGCCGATCGCGTTGCGCGTGAGCGTCTCCTCGGACGCGCCCTGGTACTCGGTCGGATAGTCCATCGCGCCCACGCCGATGATGGCACCCTGGCCACTCATCAGCCTCGGCACGGAGTGATTGGTGCCGATGGTTCCGGGGTTGGTGATGGTGATCGTGGTGCCCTGGAAGTCGGCGATCGTGAGCTTGTTGTCACGAGCGCGCCGGACGATGTCTTCGTACGCCGTCCAGAACTGGGCGAAGGTGTGGTCTTCGGCGCCCTTGATCGAGGGCACCACGAGCTGGCGGGAGCCGTCGGCCTTCTGGATGTCGATCGCCAGGCCGACGTTGACGTGCGCGGGCTTGACCAGGGTCGGCTTGCCGTCGACGACCTCGAACCCGTAGTTCATGTCGGGCATCGATGTGAGCGCCTGGGTGAGCGCGTAGCCGATGATGTGCGTGAACGAGACCTTGCCGCCGCGGGCGCGGGCGAGATGGTTGTTGATGACTGTGCGGTTGTCGATCAGCAGCTTGACCGGCACGGTGCGCACGCTGGTCGCGGTCGGCACCGTGAGGCTGGCGTCCATGTTGGACACCGAGCGCGCCGTGGCCCCGCGCAAGATGACGTGCTCCGGCTCGTCGCTGGCCTCACCGCCGTCGCTGCCGGCCTTCTCGTCCTTCGGCACCGGCGCTGGTGCCGGCGTCGCCGCCGCGGGCTTGAGCCCTTCCCGGGTCTGGCCAGGGGCCGTTGCCGACGCTGCTGCCGAGCCGGTCTCGGCCGCGGGCGAAGGACGAGGCATCGTGGTTTTGGGCTCGGGTGCCGGGCCAGGTGTGGGTGCGCTCTTCGGCGGCGCGCTCTTGGCCGAGCCCGGCTTCGCCGAGTTCGTCCTGCCCGCGTCTGGTGCAGGGCGTGGGGTCGATCCTGCTGGGGTCCTGGACCGACCGTTCTCGGGGGCGGGCCCGGCCTCGCCGGACGGCCCTTGCGGTTGCTCGTCACGGTCCTGGAACAGCTCGCGCCACGCCTCGTCGACGGACTGGGGGTCGTCGAGGTAGCGGTCGTGCATCTCGTCGACGAGCCATTCGTTGGGGCCGAAATCTGACATCGCGCTGTCGTGCGAAGACTGGGACACGGCTGTTTGTTTCGCCTCTTTCGGCTGCATGCTCTTGGTGGGACACCACAAGGTTATCCCCAGCCACGGCGCGCGTGCAGCGCACCGGCCGCTCGCCGCGCTGGTTCGAACGATACCGGCGGGCGGTGCGGCCGGCCGGAGTGCTCCGGCGCGGGCGCTTGAGTGACCTGACCGGATCGGCCATGCTGTCGAGGATGCGACTGCTGCGACGGGGCTCGGCTCTCGCGGCCCTGACCGTCGTCGCCGCGTCACTGGCTTCGTGTACGTCGTCGCACGCTCCTGCTCAGCCGGTCAGCGCCCCGTCCGTCTCGAGCCGACCCTCCTCGACGGCCTCGACGGCTCCGACCATCAAGCTGGTGCGCCCCGACGCGCCGCTGCGGGTGTCGATCGGCCAGCTCGGCGGCGGTGTGCGCAAGTCGCGGTCCCGGCAGCTCGAGCGTGCCCTCACCCGGCCGCTCGACTCGTGGATCAAAGGGGGCTTCCTCGGCGGTGACTACCCCAGGCACGGATTCTCCGACGCGTTCACTGCCTGGACGCCGTCGGCGGCGCGCCTGGCCAGGCGTGACAGCGACGTCACCACGAACGCTGCGCTGGGCGGCGATCTGGTCGACGTGGTCGCTGATCACCAGCGCGCCAAGCTGTTCGTCTTCGCGATCGACGGCCGCACGGGCGGCGCAACGGCCAACGTCTCGTTGCGGCTGACCGGAGAGCGAGCAGACGGCCGCCCGCTCCATCTCGTCGTCTCCGGACAGCTTTACCTGACGCGTCACAAGGAGACGTGGAGCATCTTCGGCTATGACCTTCATCGCTCGGTGGGGGCGTCGTGAGAGCGCACCGGCCGCGTGACCTTCGCGCCTGGAGGCGGCTTGTCACGTTCACCGCGCTGCTCGCCCTGCTGGCAGTGACGGTGCCGGACGCCAACCACTCCGAGGCTGACTACGCCCTGGTCAAGCTCGACGGCGTACACGGGCTCGACGCCACCGACCACATCGTGTGGATCCTGGCCCTCGGGTCCGACGCGCGCCCCGGTGAGCCGTTTCTCGGAAGCCGCTCCGACGCGATCCAGCTCGTCGGCATCAACGTCGGGACGCACCACGCAGTCACGATCGGCGTCCCGCGCGACTCCTACGTCGACATCCCGGGACACGGACGCGACAAGATCAACGCGGCGATGGTGTATGGCGGTCCGCCGGCCACCGCGGCCGCCGTCAGCGGTCTGCTGGGGATCTCGATCGACTACGTCTTCGTGACCAGCTTTCCCGGCCTCAAGCGGATGGTCGGCGGCATCCACGGGGTTACGGCCAAGGTGACGTACCAGATGGACGACCAGGGCCAGGTGTTCCATCCGGGCAGACATCGCTTCACAGGTATCGAGGCGCTGGCCTTCGCGCGGATCCGGCACGGCCTGCCGGGCGGTGACTTCGACCGGTCCATGGATCAGGGGCAGCTGCTCAAGGGGGGGCTCGGCTCCATCTTGGCGAAGCTCAGCCGGCCCGGTTTCTTCGAGCGAGCGCTCGCGCTGCTCGCCACCAACACCGACACCACGCTCAACCCGGTCGAGCTCTACCAGCTCGGGCGCACTGTCCTGCAGGCCGACCCGAGCCTCGTCACCGTCTGTGTCGTCAAGGGCGGCACAGGCTACGTCGGCGCTGCCAGCGTGGTGTTTCCCGACGTCGCTGGGGCACGGGCACTCGGAGACGACGTACGGCACGACGCCACTGTCGACCACGGCTGCTGAGGCGGCCTGGCGCCTTGGCCTGACTGGCCGAAAGGGTTCGGATCATGCCCTGCGGATCTGGAGCGCGCACGTGGGGTGGGACTGCGGCAGGTGCAGTCCCACCCCACGTGGGGAGATAGGTCGATAGCGACCTAGAGGGCGATCAGCGTCCGCTGGACCTCAGCCCCACCTTGGCGTAGCCGAGGTTGACCACGCCGGTCCTCGTCGAATTGAGCAGGGTGACCTGCACAGCGATCACGCGGATGCTGCCCTTGCTTCGGCTCACGAGGTGGCTGTCGATCCGCGCCACCCCTGCGATCCGGATGACGCCCTTGCTGTTGAATTGCCGGCGCGTGCCGTTCAGGTACACCTTGCCGGGCGTCGTGCCAGCAGTGCTCGTCCGGTAGCCGTGGGCGGTGGCCCTGACGTTTGCCTGGCCGGAGACTGCCTTGATCACGAGTCCTTGGCGGAGGTTGATGTTGCCGATCCTGGACCGCTCATATGCCTGCGGCCTGCCCTGGCTGTTGGTGCCTGCCTTCTCGCTTGCCGACAAGGCCCCGGCGCGGATGCCGTCTCCGAGTCGGAGATGAGCGATGCTGCGGTTGCGAACCTTGTTGTTCGTGCCCACGCACGGCATCACGAGGTTTGGCGTGCGCCCGCTGGACACCGTGCCTTTGAGCAGGTTCGCCTTGGTGGCGTACGCGGACCCGTTGTAGAGCCCGCCGGTCACTCCGCCTCGGATGCTTGACCGGCTGTGCGCCAGGTAGCTCACCGTGCCGGTCGTCAGGACCTTGAGTCGCACGGCGTCGAGGCTGGCGGTTGCGCCGCGCCCGTCATGGTGGCGGTTACCCGCGCCGAGGCTCAGTGAGACTAGCCCGCCGATGTTGATGGGTTGATTGTTGGTCGGCACAGGGATGTCTACGCTCGGTCCAGCCAAGGGATTGAGGGTGATCTTCGCGATGCTCGCGCGTGTCGAGGCGTGGAATCCGCGGCCGTCATGCCAGGTGCGCGACGTCGACACGACGCCGCGGAGTGCGACGGTCCCAGCGTCGGTCTGGCCGGGGCCGAGCTTGCCCAGCGTCACCTTGGCAATGCTGTGCCGCGCTGAGGACGATACCGTTCCACCGCGTTTGGTGGTGGACACGGTCGTACGCAGGCCGGAGAGAACCTCGCCTTGACCAAGATTGACGTTGGCTTCGGTGTTGGACTTCGAGATGCCGGCCTTGTTGGTGCAGCCGATGATCTGGAAGGCAGAGCGGTCCGATCCGGCGGGCACGTCACCGCCCTTCACTCGACTGCCGTAACCGGACGCCTGGAGGGCGTACGCGGTCGCGGTGAGCTTTGTTGCCTGGTTCGCACGCGAGGCGTCAGCGGGCGAACCGGCCACCAGAGCGCCGGTCGCGGCGAGCGCGACAGCGGCGACGATGGGTACGGTCTTCTTCAGCATGGGTGGTAGCCCCTCAGTTCAGAAGTAACAGGAAGTAGTCATTCTATTGCTCTGCGTAAGTCAACGAGCCGTTTTGCCCAGAGTCACGAAAGGTTGCGGCACACAGCCTGATTGCAGGGGACTCCGGTAGGCACTCGGCTCGCCGGTCCACGCCGCACAACGGGGCTGGCTGCGAGCGGCGGCCGGGTCAGCCTGGCAAGAAGGAGAAGCGCACGTCGCGCGCGGGATTGTCGACGTTGATGTCGACCAGGCAGATGCTCTGCCAGGTTCCGAGAGCGAGTCGCGCCTCGATCACGGGCACCGAAGCATACGGCGGGACCAGCGCGGGCAACACGTGCGAGCGACCATGACCGGTGCTGCCATGCCGGTGCGTCCACCGGCTGTCGGCCGGGAGCAGGTCGCGCAGCGCTGCGAGCAGGTCGTCGTCACTGCCCGCGCCCGTCTCGAGGATGGCCAACCCGGCGGTCGCGTGCGGGACGAAGAGGTGCAGCAGTCCGTTCCCCTGGCCCCGCACGAAGTCGGCGCAGTCTCGGGTGATGTCGAGGACGACGTCGGAGCTGCCGGTGTGGAAGGTGCGGGTCTCCGAGCGCATCGCCTCATGTTGTCAGTCGTCCTCTCGGCCGGCGCGCACGGGAAGGGCCGGGCCTCGGTGCCGCCGCCGTACCAGGCATCGGGATCGGCAAGGATCACGCGCTTGGGCATGTCCGCCTGGGCGAAGAAGAACCAGTGCCATCACGCCGTGGCGAATCGCGCGTCCGAGTCGTCCCTGGGTCCAGAGCAGGGTTGTCCTGCTACCCGCGTCGCCGCAGAGGTCAGGCGGGCAGAGCCAGCCGTCACAGATCGGTAGTCTCGACCGTCTCAACGATCCAGGCTGCCGGGTTCTGCATGACGTCCTTGCCAGGCCCCAGCCACACTCGCTCCATCTTGTCGAGCATCGCTCGGGCGTCTTCCACGCTGTCGAACTCCAGGTCGATCATGACGAAGTTCGGATCATCAACGGATCGAGACACCATGTACCGGCGAACGCGCGATCCCCTCCGGTCAGCGGGGTCGCTGTCGAACGCACGCTTCCAACCGTCGAAGCTCAACACAGAGTGCTGGATTCGCAACGTCGCCATGGCGTACCTTTCCGCGGTGGGGGCTCACGTACGGTGTCTGCACCCGGCACCGTATCGGCAGATGCGCAGCCGTGCCAGCGACAGCCCGCCAACGACAGCCAGGGAGCGCGACCTTGACGCGCCGAGCGCCCCCGGCAGGATTCGAACCTGCGCCACCGCCTCCGGAGGGCGGTGCTCTATCCCCTGAGCTACGGGGGCTCGTGGGCGGTCAAAAGGCTATCAGCGGGCCGGACTTCGCCATAACGACGCGAGACGACCGCGAACTCGGTACGGTCACGACGTGAGTCCGTCGACCCTACGCGTGCTCGTGGTCGACGACTCCGACACGATCCGCGCCCTGATTGTGCTGAACCTCCAGCTCGAGGACTTCGAGGTGGCCGAAGCGTGTGATGGCCAGGACTGCCTCGACCGGGTCGCCCAATGGCATCCCGACGTGGTCACACTTGATGTCGCCATGCCCCGGCTCGACGGGTTCGAGACGGCGGCCCGGCTGCGCGCAGAGCCGCAGACGGCTCACATCCCGATCGTCATGGTCACCGCGCGAGCCCAGGGTTCGGACCTGTCGCGAGCCGAAGAGATCGGCGTCGACGCCTTCGTCAGCAAGCCGTTCGAGCCGGGGCGCCTGGTCGAGATCATCCGCTCTGTGGCAGCGGAGGAGTCGCGTTGCTAGCCCGGATAAGATACGGCGGTGACTCCCGAACAGCTTTCGCGCCGCATCGTGGCCGCGCTGGAGTCGTTGACCGAGCGGGGTGCTCTCGCGCTCAGTGACGGCGTGCCGGCGCAGGTCACGGTCGAGCGGCCGAAGGTCAGAGAGCATGGCGACTACGCCACGAACGTCGCACTGCAACTCGCCAAGAAGGCTGGCCTCCCGCCTCGCCGACTTGCCGAGCTGCTCGCATCGGAGCTGACGGCAGCCGACGAGATCGCTGCCGTCGACGTCGCCGGGCCAGGGTTCATCAACCTCACCGTGGCGGCCTCGGCCCAGGGGGATGTCGCCCGCGCGATCGTCGAGGCGGGACAGTCGTACGGCTCCTCGCCGCGCCTCGCCAACCGGAAGATCAACCTCGAGTTCGTGTCCGCCAACCCGACTGGCCCCGTGCACATCGGCGGCGGACGGTGGGCGCCCGTGGGCGACAGTCTCGCGCGAGTCTTCCGCGCGCTCGGCGCCGATGTCACCCGCGAGTACTACTTCAACGACCACGGTGCACAGATAGACCGCTTCACCCGTTCGCTGCTTGCCGTTGCGCGAGGCGAGGAGCCCGCGGCGGATGGCTATGTGGGCAGCTACCTCGCCGAGATCGCGCGGCAGGTCATGGACGCATACCCCGACGTGCTCGACCTGCCCGAGGACGAGGCGCTGGAGGTGTTCCGCCGCGAGGGCGTGACGCTGATGTTTGCCGAGATCAGGCAGACGCTGCACACGTTCGGTGTCGACTTCGACGTCTACTTCCACGAGCAGACGCTGCACGACATGGGTGCCGTCGAGCGGGCCATCAAACGGCTTACCGAGATGGGCAACACGTATGAGGCCGATGGTGCGCTGTGGTTGTGCACCGAGAAGTACGGCGACGAGAAGGACCGGGTGCTCGTCCGGTCGAACGGACAGCCCGCCTATATCTCCGGCGACTGTGCCTACTACCTCGACAAGCGCGAGCGCGGCTTCGACCTGTGCGTGATCATGCTCGGGGCAGACCATCACGGGTACGTCGGCCGGCTGATGGCGATGTGCCAGGCTTTCGGGGACACGCCGCACGAGAACCTCGAGGTGCTCATCGGCCAGATGGTCAGCCTCGTCAAGGACGGCACGCCGGTCCGGATGTCGAAGCGGGCCGGCAACGTCGTCACGATCGACGATCTGATCGACGCCATCGGAGCCGACGCCGCCCGCTACGCGCTGGTGCGCTACTCCAGCGACTCCAACATCGACCTCGACCTCGACCTGTGGGCGAGCGCCTCGAGCGACAACCCCGTCTACTACGTGCAATATGCTCACGCCCGGCTTTCTTCCATCTTGCGCAACGCCGCCGAGCTCGGTATCGCCCCGGCCGGCGCCGACTTCGACCCGTCTCTGCTGTCGCATGAGCGGGAGCGCGACCTGCTGCGCGCGCTGGCGGAGTTTCCATCGGTGGTCGACTCCGTGGCCGACCTGCGCGCACCGCATCGCCTGGCGCGCTACCTCGAGGCGACCGCGGCGACGTTCCACCGCTTCTACGACGTGTGCCGGGTGCTTCCCCTGGGCGACGAGGAAGCCACGGGCATCCATCAGGGCCGTCTCGTGCTCGTCGACGCCACCCGGATCGTCTTCGCGCGCGGCCTGGACTTGCTCGGGGTCGCGGCACCAGAGCGCATGTGATGCGAACCCACGGGACCGGTGGCCTGCACGCTGAGGCCGGCACGCGCGGACCGGGCTGGCTGGCTGCCCCCTCCGATCCCAACCTGCTGGTGCCCTACCTGTGGTCCCAGGGCGTGGACAGGTCCGACGAGGGGGTCCTCACCGTTGCGGGTGTCGGCGTCGACGCCCTGGCCGCCGAGTTCGGCACACCCTTGTATGTCGTCGACGAATGCGACTTCCGAACCCGGGCCCAGCTGTTCGCAAGCGCGTTCGCCGGCGCCGACGTCTACTACGCCGGCAAGGCGTTCCTGTCGATCGCCATCGCTCGGTGGGTTGACGAGGCGGGCCTCAACCTCGACGTCTGTTCCGGCGGTGAGCTCGCCGTGGCCCTGCGCGCCGGTTTCGACCCTGGCCGCATCGGCTTCCACGGAAACAACAAGAGCAGATCGGAGCTGGTCCGGGCAGTCGAAGCCGGCGTCGGCCGCGTCATCGTCGACTCGCTGACCGAGATCGACCGGCTGGCAGACATCGCGGCGGAGCGTCGCGTCCGCCAGGCCGTCCTGCTGCGCGTCACCGTCGGCGTCGAAGCGCACACGCACGAATACATCGCGACGGCGCACGAGGACCAGAAGTTCGGCTTCTCGATCGGCGAGGGGCGGGCCGCCGAGGCGATGCGGTCGGTGGGTGCCCGCGAGTCTCTCGAGCTCATCGGCCTGCACTCACACATCGGCTCCCAGATCTTCGGCACGTCCGGCTTCGAGATGTCCGCGCGCCGGCTGCTGGCGTTGTATGCCCAGGGACTTGCGATGGGCCTCCCGCTCCGCGAGCTCGACCTCGGTGGCGGCTTCGGGATCGCGTACACGACCCAGGACGACCCGGCCGAGCCGTCGACACTGGCCCGTGAGATGACGCAGATCGTGGGGCACGAGTGCCGAGCGCTCGGAATCGACCTACCGCACCTGTCGATCGAGCCCGGCAGGGCCATCGCCGGCCCGTCGACGTTCACGCTCTATGAGGTCGGCACCGTGAAGACAGTGACGCTCGACGCTGGAGCGAGCCGACTCTACGTCGCCGTTGACGGTGGGATGAGTGACAACATCCGAGCGGCGTTGTACGACGCCGACTTCTCCTGCACGCTCGCCTCTCGCAGCTCCGCGGCCGAGCCTGTGCTGGCGCGGGTGGTGGGCAAGCACTGCGAGACCGGCGACATCGTGGTCAAGGACGAGTTTCTGCCGGCCGACGTGGCCCCAGCCGACCTGATCGCCGTGCCGGGGACAGGCGCCTACTGCCGGTCGCTGGCCAGCACCTACAACCACGTGCCGCGCGCGGCCGTGGTCGCGGTGCTCGACCGTGCGGCGCGCGTGATCGTGCGCCGCGAGACCGAAGACGACCTGCTGCGGCTCGACGTGCCGTGAGTCGAAGTGAGGGTAAAGGTGCGCAGCTCATGAACCGGCCAGTGCGGGTGGCGATGCTCGGCTGCGGCGTTGTCGGGACCGAAGTCGCGCGACTGCTCCACGAGCAGGCCGACGACCTGGTGGCGCGGGTGGGTGCCCCCCTCGACCTGGTCGGCATCGCGGTACGCCGCATCGACAGGTCGCGCGACGTCGATGTGCCGCACCACCTGCTGACTACCGACGCCCATGGACTCGTCACGCGCGGCGACGTCGACGTCGTCATCGAGGTGATCGGGGGGATCGAGCCAGCGAGGTCGCTCATCCTGGCAGCCCTCGAGTCGGGGGCTTCCGTGGTGACCGCCAACAAGGCCCTGCTCGCCGCGGACTCCTCGACCTTGTTCGAGACGGCCGAGAAGGCCCACCGCGACGTCTACTTCGAGGCCGCCGTTGCGGGCGCCATCCCGATCATCCGTCCACTGCGGGAGTCCCTTGCCGGAGACACGGTGCGCCGGGTGCTCGGGATCGTCAACGGCACCACGAACTTCATCCTCGACCAGATGGACACCCACGGCGCAGGTTTCGAGGAAGCCCTCGATGACGCGCAGCAGCTCGGCTACGCAGAAGCCGACCCGACAGCCGATATCGAAGGGTTCGACGCCGCCGCCAAGGCCGCCATCCTCGCCAGCCTGGCCTTCCACACCAGGGTGAACGCGGCGGACGTACACCGCGAAGGGATCAGCGACGTCACGGCGGGCGACGTGGCGTCCGCCCGGCAGATGAGCTCCGTGATAAAGCTGCTCGCGATCTGCGAACGCACCGAGCGGCCGAGCGGCGCCACCGTCTCAGTTCGGGTGCATCCGGCGATGATTCCGCGCGGCCATCCGCTGGCCAGCGTGCGTGGCGCATACAACGCCGTCTTCGTCGAGAGCGACGCGGCGGGACAGCTCATGTTCTACGGACCCGGTGCGGGCGGAGCCCCGACAGCCAGCGCTGTACTCGGAGACTTGGTCACCGTCGCCCGCAACCGGTTGAGCGGCGTGACGGGCGCGGGCGATTCGACCTACGCGCAGTGCGAGGTCGCTCCCATGGGTGAGACGGTGACCCGATACCACGTCGGCATCGACGTGGACGACAAGCCCGGCGTGCTCGCGACCGTCGCGGATCTCTTCGCCCGCCACGACGTCTCGATCCAGACCGTCCGCCAGGAGGGCCGCGACGATGACGCCCAGCTCGTCGTCGTGACCCACTCGGCCAAGGACTCGGCGCTGGCTGCGACAGTCGACGGTCTGCGGTCGATGCCAATCGTGCGCGGCGTGACGTCGGTCATGCGGGTCGAGGGAGCGCTCGAGTGAGCGGGAGGGGCGCTCACCAGTGGCGCGGTGTCATCGAGGAGTATCGCGACTGGCTACCGGTGAGCGACGAGACGCCCGTGGTCACGCTGCGTGAGGGCGGCACGCCACTCGTGAAGTCCGCATGGCTGTCGCACCTCACCGGCTGCTCGGTATGGCTCAAGATTGAGGCGAACAACCCGACGGGCTCGTTCAAGGACCGGGGCATGACGATGGCGGTATCCGTCGCGGCCGAACAGGGAGCAAAGGCTGTCGTGTGCGCGTCCACGGGCAACACGTCGGCCTCGATGGCGGCCTACGCCACGCGGGCGGCGATGACGCCGATCGTCTTGGTGCCGCAGGGCAAGATCGCCCGCGGCAAGATGGCCCAGGCTGTCATGCACGGTGCGCGGATCATCCAGGTGCGGGGCGGATTCGACCACTGCCTGGAGCTGGCACAAGCGCTCTCGAAGGACTTCGGTGTCGCGCTCGTCAACTCGGTCAACCCCCTCCGCCTCGAAGGCCAGAAGACCGCGTCGTTCGAGATTGTCGACTTCCTCGAAGCCGCTCCCGACATCCACGTGCTGCCCGTCGGTAATGCGGGCAACATCGCTGCCTACTGGAAAGGCTTCCGCGAGTACGCCGACTCCGGCCGCGTCTCGTCGACGCCGGCACTGTGGGGGTTCCAGGCCGAGGGCGCCGCCCCACTCGTCACCGGCGAGGTCGTGCGCTTTCCGGAGACTGTGGCGACGGCTATTCGGATAGGGAACCCGGCGTCCTGGCTTCTCGCGGAGGCTGCACGAGACGAGTCCGGCGGCGTCATCGAGTCCGTGACGGATCTACAGATCCTCACGGCGCAGCGTGATCTGGCGACGAGAGACGGAGTGTTCGTCGAACCGGCGTCGGCCGCCGGAGTGGCCGGACTGCTCCTTCGCCATGGCGCCGGTCTCGTCCCGTCGGCCAGGACGATCAGCGTCACGCTCACCGGGCACGGGCTCAAGGATATCGACACGCCTCTTGAGTTTCACGGCGCGCTCGACGACGTGCTCGTCGATGCCGACGTCGACGAGGCGGCGGCCGCCGCGGGCCTCGTGAATGCCTGACCTCGTCGCCGCCGCGCCCGTGGTGGTGACAGCGCCCGCGACAACAGCCAATCTCGGGCCGGGATTCGACACGTTCGGCCTGGCCCTGGGGCTGCGCGATCGAGTCGTGGCGCAGATCACGTCCGGCAGGCTCCAGCTCGACGTCACAGGGCAGGGTGCCACGGCAGTGCCGCGCGACGAGTCCCACCTCGTCGTACGTGCCCTCCGGGCGGCGTTCGATCTGCTCGGTGTGACACAGCCTGGCCTGAAGCTGACGTGCCAGAACTCCATACCTCACGGTCGTGGCCTCGGGTCGTCGTCGGCCGCCATCGTCTCGGGGATCCGACTCGCCGAGAGCATGGTCGACGGTGCGCAGTTCTCCGACGCCCAGGCGTTGACGTTGGCCGCGGAGCTCGAAGGCCACCCCGACAACGTCGCTGCCTGCCTGTTCGGCGGCTTCACGATCGCCTGGCAGGGGCCAACGGGCGTGCACGCGACGCGACTCGATGTGCATCCCCTCCTGCGCGTGGTCGTCTTCACGGCACCGGAGCCGCTGTCGACCGGTCTCGCCCGCGGGCTTCTGCCGACGGTCGTCGGCCATGACGAGGCAGCCGCGAACGCGGCCCGCGCGGCCCTCCTCGTCGTGGCGCTCACGTCATGTCCCGAGCACCTGCTGGCAGCCACCGAAGATCGGCTCCATCAGGAGTTCCGTCGGGTCGCGATGCCACAGTCCATGAGCCTGGTCGACGACTTGCGGGCGGCCGGTCATGCTGCCGTCGTATCGGGCGCGGGTCCGAGCGTGCTGCTGCTCGGCAGCGCATCAGTGCCCGTCGACGGCGCTCGCTGGGCTCCGCCACAGTGGCAGCAGCTGTGGCTGGACATCGACCCGTCCGGCGCGCGCATCGAGCGTTGAACGCGTGACGCGTCGTGGTCGGAATGCGACTCGCCTGCGAGGTGTTGAAGGCTATTGAGACACCGGCATGGTCTGGTGCTAGTGTCAGTATCGCATCGGTTCATCGAACGAGCCGATCCTCTCTAGCGGATCTGCATAGATCGCTCAGAACTTCTTCCTGGGGCCATCGCATCGCGACTTATGTCGAGTGAGGCACAGGGTCTGAGGCATCTCACTGTGATCCGCAGAACACATCTCATCTCTATCTCAGGGCGCGATCTTCATGCGCGCCGGACGTGGGAAGGACCTCACGTGACGCAAACACCCGAAGCCACCTCCGCCTCCGCTGCTCAGGCAGCTACCAGAGCCGAGCGCGTGACGAAGTCAGGTGGCCTCAACACGATGCTGCTTCCCGAGCTGAAGCGGCTCGCCGGCAGCCTCGGTATCAAAGGCGCCGGGGCGATGCGCAAGAGCGCACTCGTCGAGGCGATCACCGCTGCCCAGGGCCAACCCCGGCCTCAGGCGACAGGCCAGCGCAACGGCTCCCCGGCTCCGGCGGCGCAGGCTCCGTCGACAATCACCTCGAGCGACGACGCACCCACCACGACTCAGACCCGCTCCGATCCACCGCAGAGCACAGGCGGCGTTGTCGATCGCAGCCGCGAGCAGCCCAGCAGCCAAGACCGCGGCCGCGAGCAGCCCAGTAGCCAGGACCGCGGCCGCGAGCAGCCCAGTAGCCGCGACCAGGATCGCAACCAGAGCAGTAGCCGCGACCAGGATCGCAACCAGAGCAGTAGCCGCGACCAGGATCGCAACCAGAGCAGTAGCCGCGACCAGGATCACAACCAGAACAGTAGCCGCGACAGCTACCGTGATGATGACCGTGGTGGCAGTCGCAACAGCCGCCGGCGTAACCGCAACCGCGACCGTTATCGCGACCGTGACAACCGCCGAGACGGCAACGAGGCAGAGCCCCAGGTCAGCGAGGACGACGTCCTGATTCCGGTCGCCGGCATCTTGGACCTGCTCGACAACTACGCGTTCGTTCGCACGAGCGGCTACCTTCCAGGCCCCAACGACGTCTACGTCGCCTTGTCGATGGTCAAGAAGTTCGGGCTTCGCAAGGGTGACGCGATCACCGGCCACGTCCGGCAGGGCCGCGAGAGTGAGCGCCGCGAGAAGTTCAACCCGATCGTCCGCATCGACACCGTCAACGGCACCGAGCCCGCAGCGGCGAAGGACCGGGTGGAGTTCTCCAAGCTGACACCGCTGTACGCCGCGGAACGGCTCCGGCTCGAGTCCGAGCCGACCGACCTGACCACCCGACTCATCGACATCGTCGCGCCGATCGGCAAGGGTCAGCGCGGCCTGATCGTGTCACCGTCCAAGGCGGGCAAGACGCTCGTCATGCAGGCGATCGCGAACGCGATCACCACCAACAACCCCGAGTGCCATCTGATGGTGGTCCTCGTCGACGAGCGACCTGAAGAGGTCACCGACATGCAGCGCGCGGTCAAGGGTGAGGTCATCGCCTCGACATTCGACCGTCCAGCCGATGACCACACCACAGTCGCTGAGCTGGCGATCGAGCGAGCCAAGCGACTTGTCGAGCTCGGCCATGACGTCGTTGTGCTGCTCGACTCGATCACCCGTCTGGGTCGTGCCTACAACCTGGCGGCACCGGCCAGCGGCCGCATCCTCTCCGGTGGCGTCGACTCGTCGGCGTTATACCCGCCCAAGCGGTTCTTCGGGGCTGCCCGCAACATCGAGGACGGCGGGTCACTCACCATCCTCGCGACCGCGCTCATCGAGACCGGCTCCAAGATGGACGAGGTCATCTTCGAGGAGTTCAAGGGAACGGGAAACCTGGAGCTGCGGCTGCGTCGCGAGTATGCCGACAAGCGCATCTTCCCCGCCATCGACGTCGACGCCTCCGGTACCCGCCGCGAGGAGCTGCTGATGACCAAGGACGAGCTCCAGATCGTCTGGAAGCTGCGGCGCGTGCTCTCGGGCCTCGACGGTCAGCAGGCTCTTGAGCTGCTGCTCGACAAGCTGCGGCACACCAAGAGCAACATTGAGTTCCTCATGCAGGTCAACAAGACTACCCCGACCGCGGCCGGCCTGCGTGGCCGTTCCGACGACGACTGACCGGCCGGCGGCGACAGGAATTGCGCGGTCGACATTCGCGTTCAGGTTGATGTCAATGGCACACTGACCATTCGGTTCCGGTTCACGTCCATCGCACCAGCGCGGGCGATCCGGCGACCTCGAGACGAAGGACACCCATGAAGAAGGACATCCATCCGGCGTACGACGAAACCCAGGTGACATGCACCTGCGGCAACTCGTTCACGACGCGCAGCACGTCTCCCAATGGCGTGATGCACGCCGACGTCTGCTCCAACTGCCACCCGTTCTACACCGGCAAACAGAAGATTCTCGACACCGGTGGACGCGTCGCGCGCTTCGAGGCCCGCTACGCCAAGAAGGCAGCCAAGTAGCTCTTTTCGGCGCCGGCCTCCGCAGTCATGCGGATGGCCGGCGTCGACTGCGTTCGCAACCCGGACCCGCTCCTCGGGGCGACTGTCGGCAGGCCAGGTCCCGGCGGGGAGGCGGGCCGACGCGCGAGACTGGTGCCGGACGGATATGAGAGAGGCAAGGACATGTTTGAGGCCGTTGAAGGGCTGGTCAAGGAGCATGCCTGGCTCGAGCACGAGCTTTCGCAGCCGGATGTGTTCGCCGACGCTGCCCGGTCACGGACGCTGAACCGACGCTATGGCGCGCTGAACGCTGTGATCGGCGTCTACCAGCAGTGGCGGTCGACCCTTGACGACCTGGGCGCGGCCCGGGAACTGACCTCCGAGGATGCGACCTTCGCGGGTGAGGCGGAGCGTCTCGACGGACAGCGGCTCGACCTCGAGGAGCGGCTACGGCATCTGCTCGTCCCGAGAGAGGAGACGGACGGCAAGGACGCCATCCTCGACATCAAGGCGGGCGAGGGCGGCGAAGAGTCGGCGCTCTTCGCCGGCGCCTTGCTCCGGATGTACGCCCGCTACGCCGAGCGGCGCGGGTGGAAGGTCGAGATGCTTGACGACATGCCCAGTGAGCTCGGCGGCGTGAAGAGTGCCACCGTCGCGATCAAGGCCAAAGGCACGCCGGCACCTGGCGAGGCGCCGTACGCGCTGCTGAAGTTCGAGGGCGGCGTGCACCGCGTCCAGCGGGTCCCGGTCACGGAGTCGCAGGGACGAATCCACACGTCGGCCGCGGGTGTGCTCGTCATGCCGGAAGCAGAGCCGGTCGACGTCACGATCGACGACAACGACTTGCGAATCGATGTCTTCCGCTCGTCGGGGCCGGGCGGACAGAGCGTCAACACCACGGATTCGGCGGTGCGCATAACCCACCTGCCCACCGGCATCGTGGTTTCCTGCCAGAACGAGAAGAGCCAGCTGCAGAACCGGGACCAGGCCATGCGGGTGCTGCGCTCCCGGCTGCTGCAGGCGGCCCAGGACCAAGCCGACGTCCACGCGGCGGACGCGCGCCGGTCGCAGGTACGCACGGTGGACCGCTCCGAGCGCGTCCGGACCTACAACTTCCCTGAGAACCGGATCGCAGACCACCGGGTCGGCTACAAGTCGCACAACCTCGACGCGGTGCTCGACGGCGACCTGCAGGCCGTGATCGACGCGCTCGTCGAGGCCGACCTCGCCGAGCGGTTGGCGGCGGTCGAGTCGACGTCGTGACCTCGGTGGCCGACGAGCTCGCGTCGGCGACATCCATCCTGGTCCGCGCCGGTGTCGAGTCGGCCCGGCACGACGCCGAGACGCTGCTCGCCTGGGTGCTCTCGTCGTCGCGATCGGACCTCCTCGCCGAGCCAGACCTCTCGACTGGCCAGCTCGCCGAGTTCCGGGTCGCCATCGAGTCGCGCGCCAGCCGGGTGCCCCTGCAGCACATCACCGGCACCGCCGCGTTCCGTTATCTGGAGCTCGAAGTAGGCCCGGGCGTCTTCGTCCCGCGACCCGAGACCGAGGCGATGGCCGGATCTGCCGTCGCGGAGCTCGAGCGGCTCGTGCGCTCAGGCGGTGCTACCCCACGTGCGGTCGATCTCTGCACCGGCTCGGGCGCCGTGGCGCTGGCCATGGCCACCGAGGTCCCGCAGAGCTGGGTGAGCGCGCTGGAGGTGTCACCAGCCGCCCACGCGTACGCCGTGCGCAACGCTGCCCGTCTGGTGAAACCGCCCGCGCACGAAGTCGACGTCCGGCTCGGTGACATCGCCGACGGTCTTGACGACCTGGCCGGCCGCGCCCACGTGGTGACTGCCAACCCGCCGTACATTCCCCTGACGGCCTTCGAGTCGGTGGCCGTGGAGGCCCGTGATTTCGACCCGCCCGAGGCGCTGTGGTCGGGCGAGGACGGTCTGGACGCGATCCGCGCCGTGGCCGTGACCGCCGCCGAACTGCTCGTCGACGGTGGCCTCGTCGTCTGCGAACACGCCGACGTGCAGGGCGAATCCGCACCGGCCGTCTTCGCCGCGACGGGGAAGTGGACGAGGGTGCGTGACCACCACGACCTGGCCGGTCGGCCAAGGTTTATCAGTGCGCGCCGGGTGCTCGGTGTCACGCCGTCTGCTGGCACCATAGCCTTGTGAGCCAAGACCAGCCCCGAGGCGACGACCGCGCATCACGCGACGACGACCTCGACGACACTGCGCCCGATCAAGCTGCTGTACGCCCTGCTGCCTCCGACGACCATTCCGCCGACGGGACCGCCGCCGATGACCCGGCTTCGGATCGCCCGGCCGTTGATGACACGGCATTCGGCATGCCCGTTCTCGACGAGGATGACGACGACGAGGACGACGACGAGGACGACGAAGACGACGACTACACCGGCCACGGCCTGCTCGTCTACGGCGAGGAGTCCGACGACGTGGGCGACACGGACAACCGGGACGCGGCCTTCGACGACGAGGAGGACGACGTCGAGGAGCCGAAATACCCGATCGACCAGGACACCGATGACGACGCCGACGCCGACCGGGCGGACGGGCACGACGACGCGGACGAGTATGGCGACGAGGACGAGCACGG
This sequence comes from Propionibacteriales bacterium, assembly GCA_038238115.1. GTDB lineage: Bacteria > Actinomycetota > Actinomycetes > Propionibacteriales > Nocardioidaceae > JBBRYB01. The sequence continues at coordinate 107,199 of JBBRYB010000002.1, forward strand.
CGACACGGACGAGTACGACGACGCGGACGAGTACGACGACGCGGACGAGCACGGTGACAGGGCCGTCTCCGGCGCGCAGGCGGTCGGTAGTTCGAGCCTCTTCTCGTGCAACGACCCGGCTGGGCGCCAGGACGGTTTCGCCGCGGCGAGGCTCGCGTTGGCCCGCGGCGGTCTCGTGGTGATGCCCACGGACACCGTCTACGGCCTCGCCGCGGACGCCTTCGACCCTGCGGCCGTGCGCCGACTGCTCCGGGCCAAGGGACGCGGACGTGGCATGCCGTCCGCCGTACTCATCGGTTCCGCCGACACGCTGCGGGCGCTGGCCACCAACCTCAGCCCCGAGACACGCGAGCTCGCTTCGAGGTTCTGGCCCGGCGGACTGACGCTGATCTGTCGTCAGCAACCGAGTCTGCGCTGGGATCTCGGCGACAGCAGGGGCACCGTGGCATTGCGCATGCCCGACCACGCCGATGCCCTCGACCTGCTCGTCGACAACGGGCCGCTGGCCGTGAGCAGCGCGAATGCGACCGGTGAGCCTCCCGCGACGACCATCGAGCAGGCCCGAGACATGCTTGCTGACTCCGTCGACGTCTACCTGGACGCCGGGCCCACTCCCGGTCCGGATCCGTCGACGATCGTTGACGCGACGGGGGCCACCTTGCGTCTGGTGCGCGTCGGGGTGGTCTCGCTCGACCAGCTTCGCGAGGTCGTCCCTGCGATCGAGGCGCCCGAGTCTGGCTGATGCGCGAATACCTGCTGATCTTCCTGACCGCGGTTGCGGTGACCTACCTGCTGGCGGTCATCGCCCGGGAGCTGGCCATGCGGCTCGGGGCTTATGCGCAGGTGCGCGATCGTGACGTGCACGAGATTCCCATCCCCTATTTCGGGGGAGTGGCGATGATGGCCGGACTGACGGCGGCCTACGTGGTGGCGACACAACTGCCGTTCTTGAGCTCCTCACCGAGCCACGACCAGATCTTCCACGACGCCCGCGCGATCCTTTTCGGAGGAGCCCTGATCTGCCTCGTGGGTGTCATCGACGACGTCTTCGAGCTCGATCCCATCACGAAGTTCGCCGGTGAGGTGCTGGCAGCCGGCGTGGTGGTCGTCCAGGGGGTGCAGATCCTGTGGCTGCCGCTGCCCGGTGGTCGGGCGATGTCGACGTTCGCGCTGGGAGGCTCGCAGGCGGCTTTCCTCACGATCCTGCTCATCATCACGACAGTGAACGCGGTCAACTTCGTCGACGGGCTCGACGGGCTTGCCGCGGGCGTCGTCGCGGTGGGCGCTCTGGCCTTCTTCACGTTCTCCTACCTGCTTGTCTTCATCAACAACCAAGAGCTGGCCACGACGGCGGCGGTGCTCACTGCGGCGCTGTCCGGCGTGTGCGTGGGCTTCCTGCCGCACAACTTCTTCCCCGCGCGCATCTTCATGGGCGACTCGGGCGCCCTTCTCATCGGGTTCATGCTGGCGTGCTCGACGATCAGCCTCACCGGTCAGTTCTCGAACACCACGATCGACCAGGGCATCGCCGGTGCTAGCGCCAGTCTCCTGCCGGCGCTGTTGCCGCTCATCTTGCCCTTCGCTGTCCTTGTGGTGCCGTTCCTCGACCTCGCGATGGCTGTCGTACGACGCACCCGCCAAGGGGTGTCGCCCTTCTCACCGGACAAGAAGCACCTACACCACCGGTTGCTCGAGATTGGCCACTCGCAGCGGCGAGCGGTCATGGTGATGTATCTGTGGACGGGGTTGGTGGCCTTCGGCGTCGTCCTCGTGAGCCTCTTCTCCGGCTGGTGGTCGGCGCTCGGGCTGACCGTGATGACGGCGACGGCCCTGCTGCTGACATTCGGGCTGCCCGGCCACAGCGGCATCATCAATGCCGAGGACGTCTAGCATTCGTGCGCCGCCAGACCTTGACTTGGTAAGCATGAAGCGCTTGTGCTATCTTTCACAAGCAACCCTAAGCAGGGACTCTCGCCCCCGATGTTCGAGGACGGCCGCCACGATGACGACCGACAATGGCCGGCGTTGCCGGCACCGATCCGGGCACCTGCTGCGCTGTGATAGCGTCGTCCCCCAATGCGCTGCGTGGTTGAGCAGCGCATGCTGTTTCGTTGACGGGAGTCGCTCCGGTGGTGGGCGAGGATGATGCCGACGACACTCTCGGGGCCCTCGAGCCCTGGGGTTGGGCGGTCTCAACTTCGTCACGATCTTGGTGGGCTTCGGCTTCGGCTGGTTCGCCGACGACAACCTCGGCTCGTCACCCGTCTGCACTCTCGTCGGACTGGCTGTTGGCGTCATGGTCGGGGTCTCGGTCTCGTGGCTTCGGATCCGGCGGTTCATGCGTCCTTGACGGCAGGCATACCCACGGCATCCATCAGCGCGGTATACATACCCACGGCATCCAAAACGGCGGCATAAAGAGAAATGTGACCAGCGAGGGAGAGTTCGACTCGTGAAGCAGTCGTTCGTCACGGTTGCCCGTGATCAGAAGCGGGCCGTCGTCCTCGCCTGTATGATGGCAGCCGCCAGCCTGTGGGTCGCAATCCCGTTGGGACGCTGGCAGGTCGGGGTGTTCCTCTCTGCCGGTTTCATGCTCGGGCTGGTCAACCACATTGCCACCGAGTTGTCGCTCAAGCGCTCGGTGGACAGTGGCGAGGCGATGAGCCGCACGCAATTCGCCTCCTCCGCCTTTTTCCGGCTGATGGGCGTGTCGCTGGTCGCTGTAGCCCTGACGATCGCGTTCTGGAGGGAGGGCGGCGCGACCCTCTTCGGCCTTGCGATCTTCCGGCTGATCGCGTTGGTACTCACGGGTTTGCCACTGTTGCGGGAGTTGAAAAAGGCATGAGCGGGCAGATCATCGTCGCCGCAGCGGACATCAAGATCGGAGACCACGTCACCACCACGTTCTTGGGTATGACCTTCAATGTGGACACCATCTGGTCGACGGCGATCGCCGGGCTCGTCGTGATTGGGCTCGGGTTCTGGATGCGGTCGAAGATCAGCAGCACCGTTCCGAGCAAGATTCAGCTCTTCTGGGAGGGCCTCGTTGGCGAGGTCACCCGGCAGGTCGAAGGCAACCTCGGAAGGGTAAACCCGTTCGTCGTACCACTGGCGATCGCTCTGTTCATCTTCATCCTGGTCGCCAACTGGCTGGAACTGATCCCCAGCGGTGAGGATCCCCACCTGCTACCGTCACCGACCGCCGACGTCAACCTGACCTATGCGCTGGCACTGCTGGTGATCATCGGCGTGCACATCTACGGAGTCCGCGAACGCGGATTCAAGGGCTACATCAAGCACTTCTTCCAGCCTTACGCCATCTTGTTCCCGCTGAACCTGATCGAGGAGATCGTCAAGCCGTTCACGCTGGCGTTGCGGCTTTTCGGCAACATCTTCGCCGGCGGCATCATGATCTCGCTGATCGGGCTGCTTCCCCTGTACACAATCTGGGGACCCAACGCGTTGTGGAAGCTGTTCGACATGGCCATCGCCGCGATCCAGGCGTTCATCTTCGCCTTGCTCACGATCTTGTACTTCGGGATGGCTGGCGAGCATGGACCCGAGGACCCTGACGAACAGACCGGCCCGGATCGGGTCGAGACGGAAGCACGCGACCCCCAACTAGAAGAGGCGCACTGATCAGCCGATCAGTGCAGCGGCAATGCACAAAGGCAGTCGGTGTTACCCGGCGCCCGTTAGCAACGGTTGACAACGGCTAATAAGGAGAGACAGAGACATGGCAGTTTCAGACACGGCGGTGCAGACCGCAGGCGCCTTCATCGGCGGTGGCCTCGCCCTCGCCGGTGGAGCCATCGGCGGCGCCATCGGCGACGGCCTCGCCGGCAGCTCCTACATCCAAGGCGTGGCTCGCCAGCCCGAGGCCCAGGGCCGACTTCAGACGATCTTCTTCTTGACTGTGGGTCTGTGTGAGGCGTTCTTCTTCATCAACCTCGCGTTCATGGCCTTGTTCGTGTTCGTGCTCGCCTAGCCCGCGGCACGCTTGCAAACGAACGAAGGGAAAACACATGCCTAGGACGAACCTGGCGGCGAGCAACTTCCTCGTGCCAAACGCCACGTTCATCGTCGAGGTGATCGCCTTCGCGATTGTCCTGTTCGTCCTCGCTCGTTACGTCGTACCCCCGATCAACCGGGCGATGACCGAACGGCAGGAACGGATCCAGAATCAGTTCGACGAACTCGAGCAGGCCAAGGCGAAGGCGGAAGAAGCCGAGAACGAGTACCGATCACAGATGACCGATGCCAGGCATGAGGCCGGCCGGATCCGCGAGCAGGCTCGCGAGGACGGCGCCTCGATCGTCACGGAGATGAGAGAGCGAGCGCAGGCCGAGTCTCAGCGGATCCTTCAGCACGCGCATCAACAGGTCGAGGCCGAGCGACGTCAGGTCGTCCAGCAGCTGCTCACTCAGGTCGGCACCATGGCCACGACACTGGCCGGACGCATCGTCGGTGAGTCGCTCGAGGACGACGAGCGACGTGACCGCACCGTTGAGCGGTTTATCGCCAACCTGGAGGAACAGCAGTCGTCCGACGCCGACGCCGACGCTAAGACTGAGGCGAGCTGATGTCGTCGGGTTCGGACAAGTCCGAGGCCGCTGTCGCCGACGCGGTCAACGAGGCCTGCGCGGGAGGAGTCGACGGTAACCAGCTGGCGAGCGACCTCTTCGCCATCGTGGGCCTCTTGGACGGCGAGTTGATGCTGCGCCGAGCCCTGACCGAACCTTCGGTCCCGCTGGAGGCGAAGACCTTGATGTTGCATTCGCTGCTGGACGGCAAGGTCGACGAACCGGCCCTGTCTGTGGTCGAGACGGCGGTCGGCCGGAGGTGGTCACGCGGGTCAGCCCTGGCCGACGTGGTCGAACGTGCGGCGGTCACCGCCGTCGCGGCCACAGCGGATGAGGCAGGTGAGCTGGACGGACTTGAAGACGATCTGTTCCGGTTCGGCCGGATCCTCGAGTCCGAGACCGCGCTGCGCGAGGCTTTGGGCGACGCAGCTGCACCGGTGCAGAGCAAGCGGGACCTTCTGCACACGCTGCTGTCCGGCCAGGCGGGACAGCCCACGCAGGACCTCCTCGACCAGCTGGTCGTCGGGCGGCACCGAAGCCTGTTGGCCGGGCTGGCCTATTACCAGACCGTGGCTGCCGCCCGCCGCCAAGGCGTAGTTGCCACGGCCTGGGTCGCCGCACCGCTCAGCGACGAGCGCAAACAGCGCCTCACCGACGCCCTCGCGAAGCAGTACTCCCGCCAGGTGCACCTCAACGTCGTCGTCGACCCCGAGGTGCTCGGTGGAGTTCGGATCGAGATCGGCGACGACCGGATTGACTCGACCATCGAGACCAGGCTCGCCGAGGCGCACCGCCAGCTCGTGACATGACGCTCGTGACAACTGACCACAGGGGCGGTTCGCGCCGCCCGCACCACAGAACGCGACACCACGAAGCCCAACAGACACACAGCCCAGGAGAGCAGAGGCGGAGAGCATGACGGAGCTCACGATCCGGTCAGAGGACATCCAAGAGGCGCTGCAGCGCTTCGTATCCGACTACCAGCCCGAAGACGCCACTCGCGAAGAGGTCGGCACCGTTGCCGAGGCGATGGACGGGATCGCCAGGGTCGAGGGTCTGCCGTCGGCGATGGCCAACGAGCTGCTGGAGTTCGAGGACGGCACTCTGGGTATCGCGCTCAACCTCGACGTCCGCGAGATCGGCGTCGTGGTCCTCGGCGACTTCTCCGGCATCGAGGAGGGCCAGCCGGTCCGACGTACCGGAGAGGTGCTCTCCGTCCCCGTCGGGGACGGCTATCTCGGCCGCGTCGTCGACCCGCTCGGCAACCCGCTCGACGGTATGGGCGAGGTCGAAAGCGAAGGGCGCCGAGCCCTGGAGCTCCAGGCGCCGTCCGTAGTCCAGCGCCGCGGCGTCCACGAGCCGCTGCAGACCGGCCTCAAGGCCATCGACTCGCTGACGCCGATCGGTCGCGGCCAGCGGCAGCTCATCATCGGCGACAGGCAGACCGGCAAGACCACCATCGCGACCGACACGATCATCAACCAGAAGCAGGTCTGGGAGACCGGGGACCCTGCCCAACAAGTGCGCTGCATCTACGTCGCCATCGGACAGAAGGGCTCGACGATCGCGGCAGTGCGCGGCGCCCTCGAGGAAGCCGGCGCAATGGAGTACACGACCATAGTCGCCGCGCCCGCCTCGGACGCCGCGGGGTTCAAGTACCTCGCGCCCTACACCGGCTCGGCCATCGGCCAGCACTGGATGTATGCCGGCAAGCACGTGCTGATCATCTTCGATGACCTGACCAAGCAGGCCGAGGCGTACCGCTCGGTGTCGCTGCTGCTGCGCCGGCCGCCAGGGCGTGAGGCATACCCGGGCGACGTCTTCTATCTGCACAGCCGGCTGCTCGAACGCTGCGCCAAGCTGTCGGAGGACATGGGGGCGGGTTCGATGACGGGGCTGCCGATCATCGAGACGAAGGCCAACGACATCTCCGCCTTCATCCCCACCAACGTCATCTCGATCACCGACGGTCAGATCTTCTTGCAGTCCGACCTGTTCAACGCCAACCAGCGTCCGGCGATCGACGTCGGTCAGTCGGTGTCTCGGGTGGGCGGCGCGGCGATGGTCAAGTCGATGCGGAAGGTCACCGGGTCGCTCAAGGTCGACCTGGCCCAGTTCCGCGCGATGGAGGCGTTCGCGATGTTCGCCTCCGACCTCGATGCTGCGTCGCGGCAGCAGCTCGACCGTGGCTCGCGCCTGATGCAGCTGCTCAGGCAGCCGCAGTACTCGCCCTACCCGGTCGAGGAGCAGACGGTCTCGATCTGGGCAGGCACGACCGGCAAGCTCGACCCTGTCCCGGTCGACGACATCCTGCGCTTCGAGCGGGAGTTCCTCGACTACCTGCACCACGAGCACGCCGGTGTGCTGGACGGGATCCGGGAATCCAAGGACTTCACTGACGACACCGACAAGGCGCTGCAGAGTGCGTACGACGCGTTCGTCGACCAGTTCGAGACCAGCGAGGGCGAGTCGCTCAGGGTGGGACGTGAGGACTTCGTGGCGCTCGAGGACGAGGACGTCGAGCAGGAACAGATCGTCAAGCAGAAGCGGAGCTGAGCCATGGCCGCATCGCTGCGTGAGTTGCGGGCTCGGATCAAGTCGGTTCAGTCGACGGCCAAGATCACCCGCGCCATGGAGCTCATCGCCGCGTCTCGCATCGTCAAGGCGCAGCAACGGACCCAGGGCGCGGCACCGTATGCCCGGGAGCTGACCCGCGCGGTGTCGGCCGTGGCGACGTACTCCAACGTCGAGCACCCGCTGACCTCGGAGCCGGAGAACCCGACCCGGGCGGCGGTCCTCGTGGTGACAAGCGACCGCGGCCTCGCCGGGGCCTACTCGTCCAGCGTGCTTCGAGAAGCCGAGCGGCTGTGCGAGAAGCTGCGCTCCGAGGGCAAGGAGGCCGACCTCTACGTCAGCGGACGAAAGGGCGTTCTCTACTACGCATTCCGTAACCGGCCGGTCGTGCAGAGCTGGAGCGGATTTTCCGACACCCCCGCGTACGACGACGCACGCGCGATCGGTGACGCCCTGATCGCCGCATTCGTCGACACTGACGGCGAGACGGCCGTCGACGAGGTGCATGTCGTCTACACGCGCTTCAAGACGATGCTGGTACAAGAGCCCGTCGACGTGCGGCTGCTCCCGCTGGAGGTCGTCGAGGGTGAGGAGCGGCCCGACGCCGACCAGGTGCTTCCGTTGTACGAGTTCGAGCCGTCTGCGGGAGAGGTTCTCGACGCGCTGCTGCCGCGATACGTTCAGAGCCGCATCTTCTTCTGCCTGCTGCAGGCGTCCGCCTCGGAGTTGGCCGCCCGACAGCGGGCGATGAAGTCGGCGACCGACAACGCCGAAGAGCTCATCAAGAAATACAACCGAAATGCCAACCAGGCCCGCCAGGCCGGCATTACCCAAGAGATCAGCGAGATTGTCGGTGGCGTCAACGCGCTGGCCGATGCGAACGCCGGGAGTGAGTGAGAACAATGACTGCCACCGCGAACGAAACCAGCACCGAACAGTCTGGTGCCGTCGGACGCATCGCCCGAGTGACGGGCCCTGTCGTCGACGTCGAGTACGTCGGCGACGAGATCCCGGCGCTCTACAATGCCTTGCACGTCGACCTCGAGCTGGGCGACCAGAAGCGGACCCTGACCCTCGAGGTCGCCCAGCACATCGGGGAAGGCATGGTCCGCGCGATCTCCATGCAGTCCACGGACGGGCTCGTGCGTGGCGCCACTGTCACCGACACCGGAGAGGCGATCAGCGTTCCGGTCGGTGACGTGACCAAGGGGCATGTGTTCAACACCATCGGCGACTGCCTCAACCTCAAGGAGGGCGAAGAGCTCGACGTCAAGGAGCGTTGGCCGATCCACCGCAACGCGCCGGCCTTCGACGCGCTCGAGTCCAAGACCGAGATGTTCCACACCGGCATCAAGGTCATCGACCTGCTGACGCCCTATGTCCAGGGCGGGAAGATCGGCCTGTTCGGCGGTGCGGGCGTGGGCAAGACCGTGCTGATCCAGGAGATGATCGCCCGGGTCGCCCGTGACCACGACGGCGTGTCGGTCTTCGCGGGCGTCGGCGAGCGCACCCGTGAGGGCAACGACCTGATCGAGGAGATGACCGAGTCCGACGTGATCGGGCAGACGGCCCTCGTCTTCGGCCAGATGGACGAGCCGCCGGGCACCCGGCTCCGCGTGGCCCTGTCTGCGCTGACGATGGCGGAGTACTTCCGCGACGTGCAGAACCAGGACGTGCTCCTCTTCATCGACAACATCTTCCGCTTCACCCAGGCGGGCTCGGAGGTGTCGACGCTGCTCGGTCGGATGCCGTCCGCCGTGGGCTACCAGCCCAACCTCGCCGACGAGATGGGAGTGCTCCAGGAGCGCATCACGTCCACCCGAGGCAACTCGATCACCTCGATGCAGGCCATCTACGTACCGGCCGACGACTACACCGACCCCGCTCCGGCGACGACGTTCGCGCACCTGGACGCCACCACGGAGCTCTCCCGCGAGATCGCCTCGCTCGGTATCTACCCGGCCGTGGACCCACTGGCCTCGACCTCGCGGATCCTTGACCCGCGCTACATCGGTCGCGAGCACTACAACACTGCGGTGCGGGTGAAGCAGATCCTGCAGCGCAACAAGGAGCTCCAGGACATCATCGCCATCCTCGGTGTCGACGAGCTCTCCGAAGAGGACAAGGTCGTGGTGGCGCGAGCCCGGCGGATCCAGCGGTTCCTGTCGCAAAACACGTACGTCGCCCGGCAGTTCACCGGGATCGAGGGCTCGACGGTGTCGCTCGACGACACCGTCGAGGCCTTCACGAAGATCTGCAACGGTGACTACGACCATGTGGCGGAGCAGGCCTTCTTCATGTGCGGCGGCCTCGACGACGTCGAGCGCAAGTGGGCCGAGATCCAGAAGGGCCTGTGAATGGCCGACTACCTGCACGTGGAGCTTGTCGCGGCGGACCGGATCGTGTGGTCGGGGGACGCCAGCACGGTGATCACCCGCACGACGGAGGGCGAGATCGGGATCCTCCTCAACCACGCGCCGGTGCTCGGCGTACTGGCCAACGGAATCGTCGAGATTCGCGCGAGTGACGGCGAGCATCTGGTCGCCGCGGTCGATGGTGGCTTCTTGTCGGTCGCCCACAACCGGGTCTCGATCCTGTCCGAGCATGCACAGCTGTCGCACGAGATCGACGTCGACGGCGCTCGAGCCGAGCTCGAGCGGGCGAGGGGGGCCGGTGACCAGGGCCCGGAGGTCGAGGCGTCTGTGCGGATGGCCGAGGCAAGGGTGAGGGCAGTCGAAACGGCTTCGTAGTGTAGGAGGTGGCAATGCCCTGGTGGGAGGCGATCCTCGATGGTTTGGGAGTCGTCGCCGCCGTTATTGGTGTGTGCCTCCTCTTCCTCTTCGCCCGTCGTCGCTTGCTGAGCCGGGCCGGTGGCACCTTCGAGTGCAGCGTCCGGCTGGCTGCGCTGCGCTCGGCCCGGTCGACCGCGGCGGCTTCGACGCGTGGGTGGACGCTGGGCCTCGGGCGGTATTCCGGCGACAACCTCGAGTGGTTTCGGGTCTTCTCGTTCTCGCCGCGGCCTCGCCGTGTCTTCAGCCGCTCGCTGACGGTGCTCGGACGACGTACACCGCACGGTGCCGAGGCGTTCTCCCTCTACTCGGGACACCAGGTCATCGACGTAGCGCTGCACGACGGTGGCAGGGTCGAGTTGGCCATGAGCGAAGTGGCGTTGACCGGCTTCCTCGCTTGGACCGAGGCCGCTCCGCCGGGCCACGAACGCGTGTCCACCTGAAGCAGGGGGCGCCTGGGCCGGTCTTCTCATCTCCGTGCCGGGCGCGTCGGCCCCGGGCCACCTCGTAGGGTTGCGGCATGGTCAACCTGACGCGTATCTACACCCGTACCGGTGACGACGGCACCACCCGGCTTGCAGACATGAGCCTGACCGGCAAGACCGATCTGCGGCTGGGCGCCTACGCCGACGTGGACGAGGCCAACTCCCAGATCGGTTACGCCCTGTCCGTGGGCGGGCTCGACGAGGATGTCCGGGAGGTGTTGCGCCAGGTGCAGAACGACCTGTTCGACGTCGGTGCGGACCTCGCGACGCCGCTCGTCGAGGCTCCGGAGTTCCCGCCGCTGCGGGTCGAGGAGGACTACGTCGACCGGCTCGAGGCCTGGTGCGACCACTACAACGAGCCGCTCGAGAAGCTGCGCTCCTTCATCCTGCCCGGCGGCACGATGGCCGGCTCCCTGCTCCACGTGGCTCGCACCGTGACCCGCCGCGCGGAAAGGTCGGGCTGGGCGGCGTACGCCGAGCACCAGCACATCATGAACCCGCTCGCGCTCCGCTATCTGAACCGGCTCAGCGACCTGCTCTTCATCCTGGCGCGCTACGCCAACCGCGAGCGAGGTGACGTGCTCTGGCGTCCCGGCGGCGACCACACCCGCCCCTGACCCACGCCGACACGCCACCAACGGCCCGCTCTGGTCGGCGTGTCGGATCTGGGCTGCTGCCTCAGCCGGCGTGTTGAGGGCCTTTGGCGGCGTCTCGGCGGTGGGGGTGGTCGGGGATAGGCTGTCGGCTCGTCACTGTGCGCGGCGTTCGGTAGGGATCCCGAGTAGAGGCCCCGAGTAGAGGCCCCCGAGTACGGGCCCCGAGTAGAGGCCCCGAGTAAAGGGCGGCCCCGAGTAAAGGGCGGCCCCGAGTAAAGGGCCCCGAGTTTCCAGGAGTGCAACCATGGCTGAGAAGTTGTTCGTGGTCGGAGCCGGTCTGATGGGATCCGGCATCGCCCAGGTTGCCGCCGCCGCCGGGTGGGACGTGACCCTGCGCGACGTTGACGAACCCGTGCTGGAGCGCGCGCGCCGAGGAGTTGAGAAGTCCCTCGCCAAGTTCGCCGAGAAGGGCGCGATGAGCGCAGACGAGCGGGAGGCGGCCCTCGCAAGGATCACAACCACGACCGACCTGGAGGCAGCCGCCGACGCCGAGATCGTGGTCGAGGCTGTGTTCGAGCAGCTCGAGGTCAAGCACGAGGTGTTCACGGCGCTCGACCGGATCTGCCGCAAGGACGTCATTCTGGCCACCAACACGTCCGCTATCCCGATCACCAAGATCGCGGCGGTGACCTCGCGCGGTGAGTCCGTCGTAGGCACCCACTTCTTCTCACCGGTGCCGATGATGCGGCTGTGCGAGCTGGTTCGCGGTCATCAGACCAGCGACCAGACGCTGGAGCGGGCGAGGGACTTCGCGGAGGCCCTGGGCAAGACCTGCATCGTCGTCAACCGCGACGTCGCCGGCTTCGTGACCACGCGGCTCATCATCGCCTTCGCGATGGAAGCCGTCGCGCTCTACGAGGCCGGCGTCGCCTCGGCCGAGGACATCGACACTGCGTGCAAGCTTGGCTTCGGCCACCCGATGGGGCCGCTGGCAACGACGGACCTGACCGGGGTCGACATTCTCCGCGACGCCGCGCGGAACATCTACGGCGAAACGGCTCAGGACAAGTTCTTTCCGCCCGAGATCTTGTCGCGCATGGTTGACGCCGGCGAGCTCGGCCGCAAGTCCGGCCACGGGTTCTTCGACTACCGCTGAGAGGCACGACACGCCCGGGATGAGGACCGTCCGGCCGCTCAGGTATCAGCCGCCTACGGTGGAACTCCTCAGCAACACAGTGATGACAGATTGTTACCAACGCATTGGTGAATTTTCGAGACAGGGGGGCCCGTCGAGGCAACCATATGGGTACCGAGCGCGTCATACACGGGTAGCAGTCCATCAAGGGGAGGTCTCATGGTCGTCGGTTCGACGATCGCGGATCTGGTGAAGGTCGGGTCCCATCTCGACGTGCGCAACGTGGGCCAGGTGCGCGCGCTTCTGCATGACGTGATCGACGCCGCCGGTGGTGATGTCGCGGTCGATATGGCCGGTGTGGACATGATCGATGCCGCTGGGCTCGGCATGCTCACCGCTGCCCATCTGCGTGCCGAGCGGGCCGGCCACCACATGATTCTGCGCAACTGCACGGTCGAGGTGCGCCGGGTGCTCGCCGTGACCCACCTCAACCGGGTGCTCCACATCGACCGCACCCTGCAACTGTCCGCCTGACCGTCTCCCGCCCGGCCGAGACGTCAGTAACGGCCCGGCCTGTCGGCGTGTCGCGGGGGCGTTGCTGGCGGGTCGGCGGAAGGGACGTGGGGCGTAGCCTCCTGCTCATGGCTGAGACGACCGGTGGACGGCGAGACCCCCCGTGGGTGATGCGCACGTACGCCGGCCACAGTTCCGCCGGTGAGTCCAACCGGCTCTACCGCCGCAACCTGGCCAAAGGCCAGACGGGCCTCTCGGTCGCCTTCGACCTGCCGACCCAGACCGGCTACGACCCGGACTCCGAGCTGGCTCGCGGTGAGGTGGGCAGGGTCGGCGTACCCATCCCGCATCTGGGCGAGATGCGCCGCCTCTTCGACGGCATCCCGCTCGCGACCATGAACACGTCGATGACGATCAACGCCACCGCGATGTGGCTGCTCGCGCTCTACCAGGTTGTGGCGGAGGAGCAGGGGGCCGACCCTGCTGAGCTCACCGGCACCACCCAGAACGACATCATCAAGGAGTACCTCTCCCGCGGGACCTACGCCTTCCCACCGGAACAGTCGCTGCGGCTGACAACCGACCTGATCGCCTACACCATCGAGGCGATGCCGAAGTGGAACCCGATCAACATCTGCAGCTATCCCCTGCAGGAGGTCGGTGCGACGCCGGTCCAGGAGCTGGCCTTCGCCCTCTGTACGGCGATCGCCGTCCTCGACGCCGTGCGTGACTCCGGGCAGGTGGCGCCCGAGCGGTTCGGCGACGTGGTCGGCCGCATCTCCTTCTTCGTCAACGCCGGCGTGCGCTTCATCGAGGAGATGTGCAAGATGCGCGCCTTCGCCATGATGTGGGACGACCTCACGCGCAACCGTTACGGTGTGCAGGACGCCGCCATGCGCCGGTTCCGCTACGGGGTGCAGGTGAACTCCCTCGGCCTGACCGAGGCGCAGCCCGAGAACAACGTGCAGCGCATCGTGCTCGAGATGCTCGGCGTGACACTCTCCAAGAGCGCCCGAGCCCGCGCCGTCCAGCTCCCGGCATGGAATGAGGCGCTCGGCCTGCCACGCCCCTGGGACCAGCAGTGGTCGCTCAGACTCCAGCAGGTGCTGGCCTTCGAGTCCGATCTGCTCGAGTACGACGACATCTTCGAGGGCTCGCACGTGGTCGAACAGAAGGTGGCCGAGCTGATCCGCGCGGCTGGTGAGGAGGTGGACCGCATCCAGGCGATGGGCGGGGCGGTCGCGGCGATCGAGTCCGGCTACATGAAGCAGGCGCTGGTCACGTCGCATGCGCGCCGGCGCGCCAGGGTCGAGACGGGGGCCGAGACGGTCGTCGGCGTGAACGCATTCGTCGAAACCGAGCCGTCGCTACTGACCGCCGATCTCGCCACGGTCATCCAAACTCGGGACGCCGATGCCGAGGCGGCCGCCAGGGAGTCGACGAGCACGTGGAAGGCGAGCCGCCACGAGCACGAGGTGGCGGCCGCGCTCGGCCGGCTGGACGCTGACGCCCGGTCCGGTGCCAACCTGATGCCGGCCACGCTCGCGGCGGCCCGATCCGGAGTGACCACCGGCGAGTGGGCCGCTGCGCTGCGGGAGGTGTTCGGGGAGTTCCGCGCCCCTACCGGCGTGTCCGGCGGCGCGGTCGGGGTGGCGAGCGCGGCGTCGAGCGCCGAGCTCGCCGCCGTGCGAGAGGCTGTGCGCCGTACGGGTGAGGAGCTGGGCGGCAGGCTACGCGTCCTCATCGCCAAGCCGGGGCTGGACGGCCACAGCAACGGCGCCGAGCAGATCGCCGTGCGAGCCAGGGACGCCGGTTTTGAGGTCATCTACCAAGGCATCAGGCTGACCCCGGAGGAGGTCGTGGCGGCGGCGGTGGCCGAGGACGTGCACCTCATCGGCATCTCGATCCTGTCCGGCTCGCATCTGGAGCTCGTGCCGACGATCGTCGAGGGGGTGCGGCGCGACGGGCTGGGCAACGTCCCTGTGGTGGTTGGCGGAATCATCCCGGCTGCCGACGGCGAGGCACTGAGACGAGGCGGCGTGGCGGCCGTCTTCACCCCCAAGGACTTCGGGCTCACGGAGATCATGGCCGCCTTTGTGCGCGAGATCCGACTCGCCAACGGACTCACCCCCTCCCCGCCGAGCCGCCACTGACGGCCCGCGACACGCCGAAGTTGGCAGGTGGGCCGGGTCAGCTCAACAGCCGTTCGAGGGTGCGCAGCTTGTTGGTGGCGTCCAGCGCCGCCACCTTGTAGGCCTCGGACAGGGTCGGGTAGTTGAACACCGTGTCGACGAGGTAGTCCACCGTGCCGCCGCATCCCATCACGGCCTGACCGATGTGGACCAGGTCGGTCGCCCCGGTCCCGAAGATGTGTACGCCGAGGATGGTGCGTTCCGTGGCGTGCACGATCAGCTTTAGCATGCCGTAGGAGTCGCCGACGATCTGTCCCCGGGCCAGCTCGCGGTAGCGGGACAGGCCGACTTCGTAGGGGATCGACTCCGACGTGAGGGCGGCCTCCGTGCGCCCGACGTACGAGACCTCCGGGATCGTGTAGATGCCGATCGGCTGCAGCTCGGGTATGCCGCTGGCGGGTTCGCCCATCGCATGCAGAGCCGCCAGTCGGCCCTGTTCCATGCTGGTCGCGGCCAGGGCCGGGAACCCGACGACGTCTCCGACGGCGTAGACGTGGCCGACGCTGGTGCGAAACGCCGCGTCCACCTCGATCCGGCCTCGCGAGTCAGCCGCGATCCCTGCCTGGTCGAGACCGAGCTCGTCCGTCGCGCCTTGGCGGCCGGCGGAGTACATCACGGTCTCGGCGGGGATCCGCTTGCCGCTGGCCAACGACGTGATCGTGCCGCGATCGCCGATCTCGACCTTCTCGACCTCCTCGCCGAACCGGAAGGACACCGCCAGGTCGCGCAGGTGGAAGCGCAGCGACTCGACGATCTCCTCGTCGCAGAAGTCCAACATCACCGGTCGCTGGTCGACAACTGTGACGCGGGTCCCGAGCGCGGCGAACATGGACGCGTACTCGATGCCGATCACCCCGGCGCCGACGACGAGCATCGATGCTGGGATGGACTCCAGAGCCAGAATGCCGTCGGAGTCGACCACGTGGCGGTCGTCGAACTCGACATGCGCGGGGCGGGCTGGCTTGGTGCCCGGTGCCAACACGAACTTTTCGGCCGTGACCGTGACCTTGTCGGTCCCGCTGACCGTGACACTGTGAGGGTCGACGAAGCACGCGGTCCCCATGAGCAAGGTGATGTGGTTGCGCAGCAGCTGGCTGCGCACGACCTCGACCTCGCGCCCGATCACATGCTGGGTGCGAGCTGTCAGGTCGGAGATCGTGATCTCGTTCTTGACCCGGTAGCTCGCGCCGTACAGGTCGCGCTGGCTCATGCCGGTGAGGTAGAGCACCGCCTCGCGCAGCGTCTTGCTCGGGATCGTGCCGGTGTTGATGCAGACACCGCCGATCATGGTACGGCGGTCGACGACCGCGACCCGGGCACCCAGCTTCGCGGACGCGACGGCGGCCCGCTGACCGCCCGGTCCGCTGCCGATCACGAGCAGGTCATAGTCGAAGTCGTGGTCACTCACTTACCCATGGTCGCGAGTCGGCGCCACCGCCGCAAGGCGCGTGTCCGTGCGGCAGCCGAGCGCAGTGGCTGCAGGAGAGGTTGTGACACCAGAATGGGCGCGTCGCCCGGGTGCGGTGAGACCATGGCGGCATGCCCAGATCCGACTCCGACGGCTATGACGTCGTGCTGCTCGGCGCGACTGGCTTCACGGGCCGTCTCACCGCAGAGCGCCTGGCTAGCCACGGGCCGGCCGGTCTGCGCTGGGCCATCGCAGGGCTGGACCCGCACAGACTTGCTGCGGTTCAGGAGGCGCTGGCTGCCCATGGTGGTGCCGGAGCCACGGTCGAGACCGTCGTCGCCGACGTCACCGATCCGACCTCACTCAGACGGCTCGCTGAGCGGGCCGCCGTGATCGCAACCTCGGTCGGCCCGTTCGTCGAGCGCGGGGAGCAGGTCGTGGCGGCCTGCGCCGATCTGGGCGCTGACTACGTCGACCTCGCCGGCGAGCCCGAGTTCGTCGACCGGATGTGGCTGGCGTATCACGAGCGAGCCAGCGCCACCGGGGCCCGGCTGGTGCACTCGTGCGGGTTCGACTCGGTTCCGCACGACCTCGGGGCATGGTTCACGGTTCAGCAGCTGCCGGAAGGTGTCCCGTTGACGGTGAAGGGCTTCGTCCGTGCATACGGCGCGCTCTCCGGCGGCAGCCATCACTCGGCGGTCCGGGCGCTCTCGCGGCTGCGTCAGGCGAGGGCTGTGGCGGGCCGTCGACGTGCAGCCGAGCGACGGGCCGCGGCCGCGTCCAAGGTGACCAGCAGTCGGCGGGTCAGAGCTCTGCCCCAGCGGCCGAGCAGGGCTCCAGACGGCCAGGGTTGGGCGCTGCCGCTGCCGACGATCGACCCGCTGGTCGTACGCCGGTCTGCCCGGGCTTGTGAGCGCTACGGACCCGACTTCGCCTACGGCCACTATGCCCTCGTGCCCAATCTGCCGCTCGCCGTCGGCGCGCCGGTGGCGCTCGGCGCCATGGTGGCGACCGCGCAGGTACGTCCTGGACGCGATCTGCTGCTCCGGCTACAACGCCAGGGTGCCGGGCCATCTGCTGAGCGGCGCGCCCGGTCGTGGTTTCAGGTGTGCTTTGTCGGCACCGGGGGCGAACGCGAGGTGATAACGCAGGTGAGTGGCGGCGACCCAGGCTACGACGAGACCGCGACCATGCTCGCGCAGTCGGCACTCTGCCTGGCCCTGGACGCGGACCTGCCGTCGACGGCCGGCCAAGTCACAACGGTGCAGGCAATGGGCGACGCGCTGCGCATTCGCCTGCAGGCGCACGGCATGACGTTTCGCCGGCTCAGTGCTTGGCCGAGTCAGGCTGGTCCTGCGGCAGGGAGTCGGCCTTGATCGCGTCCCGCTGGCCCAACGGCTGCTCGGGTCCCCGGGTCGTATCGCGTGCCGTCTGCTGTTCGCTCTCGGCGTTGATCTCGGCGCCGAGCAAGATGATGTAGCAGGTGATCCACAGCCAGAGGAGCAGCACGACCACCGCAGCCAGGCTCCCGTACGTCTTGCCGTAGCTGCTGAAGTTGTCGACATACAGCGAGAATCCGACCGACGCGACCAACCAGATCACGGTTGCCACGACCGCTCCTGTCGACACCCAGCTGAAACGCGGTGAGGCACGGTCAGGGGCCAGCCGGTAGGTCACGGCAAGACCCACCATGACCAGACCGAGGAGCAGGACCCACCGGACGACCTCCGCGACCACCCGAGCCAGTGTCGAGAGCCCGATCGCGTCGAATGCCGCAGGCGCCACGGCCACCAGACCGACGGCGACGAGTGCAAAGACGACCGCACCGATCGTGAGGCCGAGTGCGAGCGCCTTGCGCTTGATGAACCCTCGCGACTCCTCCTCGTCGTAGGCAAGGTTGACGGCCGAGATGAGATTGCCCACGCCGCCCGAGGCGCTCCACAGCGCAAGCGCGAGCGAGATGATCAGCCCGATGCTCAGCGACTGCTGCGGCGTCGACGTCAACTGGTCGATCTGCTGCATCAGCAGGTTGCCTGCAGACTTGGGCAGCCCAGACGAAACGCTTTGCGCCTGAGTCCTGATCTGGGTCGGGTCAGCGACCAGGCCGTATGCCGAGATGGCGGCGATCATCGCCGGGAAGAGCGACAGGAAGCCGAAGAACGCCACCCCAGCCGCCAACAGCGGCACTTGGTCGACACCGGCTTCCTTCCAGGCGCGTCGGGTGACCTGCCACCAGCCACGGGCCGGAATATCTCGTGGCGTGGCCGCGTCCCCGCCGGGAATGTCACCCCGCGAAGTGCCAGTCTGCTGGCTCGTGGGCGGGCTCAGTGGGAGCCACCACCTTGCGTCGACTCGCGCACCGCCCGCGTCGAGCTCTTTGCCTCGTCACCGACCGTCTGGGCCGCGCTTTGGCCGTCGGAGCGAACCGTCTCGGCGGCCTGCGTCGCAGATTCGCGGACAGCCTCGACCGCCTGCTGGGCCGGCTCCTGCAGATTGTCCTTGATCTCCTGGGCGGCCTGGCTCAACTGCTCCTTGGCCGGCCCCGCCAAGTCGCTCGCCTTGTCCTGCACGGCTCGGGCGGCTTGCTCCTCGGGCTTGCTCGCCGGCAATAGGCTGGAGATCAGCCAGCCCGAGGCAAACGCGATGAGGCCCGCAGCGAGCGGGTTGCCCTGGGTGCGCTGACGGGCCATCGACGGACCGCTGGTGACAGCGTCGGACAGCGCCGAGCCGGCGCGGTCGCTCATCGAGCCGGCACGCTCGCCGAGTGATGAGGTGCCAGTTGGGGAAGTGCCCATCACGCGCTCCTTGAGGCCAACGACGGCGCCCTTGCCTCGCTCGACTCGGCGCCCCACGATGCGACCCGGGCTGACCTTCTCGTTGAGCAGGTCGACGTCTCGGCTGAGGTCCAGGCGGGTCTCCTCGATCTCACGCCTCAGTTCCTCTGGGCTTTGAGCCATTGTGCGTCCTCCTTCAGGGATTCAACGGTTTGCTCCGGCTTGGGGTGGACCTCGCGCAGGTTCTTGCGGCCCAAGGCGAACAGCACCCCACCAACGACCGCCCAAAGGACGGTGACGATCAGGGCGGCGAGTGTGACGTCCAGCGCGTTGTCGAGCAGCCACATCAGTGTCACCGACGCGAAGATGGCGACCATCCAGGCAGCGAAACCGGCGCCGGCGAGCATTCCGCCGGCCTTGCCCGCCGTCTTCATCTCTTCGCGCAGCTCGGCCTTGGCGAGCGCGAGCTCCTGGCGCATCAGCTTGGAGATGTCGCTCGACAGCCGGGTAATGATCGACCCGACTGACTGGTCCTTGACGTCGTGTCGGTCATCGACGCCGATCTCCGGCTGGCTCGCGCCGCTGCCACCGGCACCGGTCACCGGCTCCCGTTCTGCGAACGACGCGGTCGTGCCTGCAGAGGCGCCACCTTCATAGGAGGCGCCAGGCTGCATTGGCGGGCTCGCCCCGTCGTATGGCTGGTTCGGCGGGTAGGGCGTGCTCACGCGAGATCTCCCTGCCGCGGAGCAGGGCCGGGGGGAGCGGTCTGAGCGGTGTAAGGATCCTCGACAGGGCCGGGCCGAGCGGTCTGACCACCGTAAGGGCGCTCGACGATGGGGGGAGGGGCAAGATCCGGTCCCTCGGCGGCGGCTGATCCCGGGGCGGGTCCAGTGGAGCCGGCGAGGGGCTCACCGTAGGTCGACGTGTAGGCGCCGGTGTAGTCCGACCTGCCACCGAACTGCGGGTCGGGAACAGGCGAGCCGTCGGAGACCGCTGAGGGGTCGGAGACCGCTGAGCGATCGGCCAGCGCAGGGACGTCGGCGCCGGTGGTTGGCGCTGCGGTGCCCGGCTCGTCCTGTGATGGCGAGCCGTTGTGGGCGCTAGCCGCACCCCGGGCGAGACGGCCCACGAGGACGCCCGCAATGGCAGCGCAGGCGAGGAACGCCCCGGGACGCCGTCGGGCCACGCCTCGCAGCTCGTCGAGGAGTTGGCTCGGGTCGCGCTGCTCGACGAAATCGGCGGTGCGATGCGTCCAGCTCGAAGCCTCCCGGGCGAGCTGGCTGCCGAGACCCGGGCTTTCCTCCTTGTCGGACATCTCGCGCAGTTCGTCGCCAAGCAAACGCAGGCCGTCGACGGCGCGGTCGCGCTGGGCTCCGGCCTGCTCGGATAGCTGGGTCCGCGTCTCGTCGGCGAGCTGCCGGGCCTGCTCCCGGATGTCTGAGTTGACCTGGCGTGCCTGCTGCTTGGCGGTGTCGCTGACCTGTGACGCGGCGCCGGAGGCCACCTGTGTGACGTGCTGCGCCTCGCTCTTGGCGGCGTCGGCAGCGGCAGCCGGCTTGGAACCATCTGCACGCTGTGGATCCGGCTGCTGAACCGGTCGTGCGGGGTCGAGAGGATTGGACGTCATGAGGCGGCTTCCTTCCACGTTGGCTTACGCTGTATGTGCCCAGCCCTGATGGTTGTAATCGCGTCGGCGGTGTTCTGCGCCGCGGAGCGGTCTCTAGAGTCGTGTGCATGTCGGACCTGCAGTGCGCTGCCACCGTCGTCGTCGTACGTCACGCGGAGGCCGAGTACGACCTGGACACCGTCTCAGACGCGGGCGGGTCACTGACCCAGGCGGGGCGGGAGCAGGCCCGTCGTCTGGGTGAGTCGCTGCGCGAGCGACGTGTCTCAGCGATCTGGTGCAGCGACATGGCGCGGGCCGTGCAGACCGCTGAGATCGCCGCATCCGTGGTGGGTTGCGGCGTCCGGGTGCGAGCGGGCCTGCGTGAGTTCGGCGTCGGCGATCACGAGGGCGCCGTCTACCCATCCGACCTGCTCTCGGACGTGCTCTCAGCGTGGCGCAGCGGTCGCCTCGACGTGGGGTGTCCGGGCGCGGAGACCGGCGCCGACGTCGTACGCCGGTTCAGCGATGAGATGGAAGCGGTGGGCGACCTGCACCGTGGCGAGACAGTCCTCGTCGTGAGCCACGCCGGCGTGATGAGGCTGGTGCTTGGCAGGCTGGCCCGAAACGTGGCGGACACGCTGACCTGGGCGCAGCCGCTCAACCACTGCGCGGGAGGCGAGATGGTCGTCGACGCTGACGGCTGGGTGCTGCGCACCTGGGTCGGTGAGCCCGTCGAGCCCGTCGAGCCAGAAGGTGCGGTCCCGCCGCGATGATGATTGCGAGGGCGAAGCGGCTGACCCACCCGCTGTCGCCCCTGCTCCGCGTAGGCTGGCCCTGAGTCGACGGTCCGAAGGGTTCGACGACGTGAGAGTTCGATGACTCGAGGGCAGGAGGCTGGTCGTGGAGTGGGTGCTGATCGCGCTGGTGGCGGTGCTCGTCGTCCTCGCGGTGCGCGGGGGTAACCGTCGGCAAATCGCGCAGACGCGTCGACGTGACGCGGCTCCCGACGAGCTCGCAGGGGTCAAGCGTGCCGCTGACGAAGACGTTACGGAGTTCGGTGAGGAGCTGCAACGCCTCGACATCGACCTGGCCGGGCGTGAGCTCGACGCGGCGACGCGGGCGGACTACCAGCGTGGTCTGGATGCCTACGAGTCGGCCAAGGAGTCGGTCCAAGCGGTGCGCTCGCCCGATGAGATCCGCAACGTCACCGAGATCCTCGAGGACGGGCGCTATGCCACCGCGTGCGTGCGCGCCCGCGTGGAGGGACAACCGCTGCCGGCCCGCCGGTCCCCGTGCTTCTTCAACCCCCAGCATGGACCGTCCGTACGCGACGTGACCTGGACGCCGAGCGGCGGGAGCGCCCGCGAGGTCCCGGCCTGTGCGCTCGACGCCCAGCGCGTCGAGGCCGGCGCCGAGCCGGACTCGCGCAAGGTCATGGTCGGGTCGAGGCGGGTGCCCTACTGGGAGGCGGGTCCGGCCTACGGGCCCTGGGCAGCCGGCTACTTCGCGACGTTCGGGGTGATGAACGTCTTGTTCTTGGGCACGATGATGGGCTCGCTCGGCGGCTTCGACGGCAGCTACGACCAGGGGTACGACGAGGGCTATGACGCCGGGCAGGACGGCTCTGGCGGTGATGGCGGTGGCGACGCAGGTGGTGGCGACGGGGGGAGCGACTACAGCGCCGGTGGCGACTACTCCGGTGACATGGGCGGTGGCGGCTGGGACGGCGGCGGATCCGACTTCGGGGGCGGCTTCGACGGCGGGGGCTTCGACGGAGGCGGCTTCTGAGCGCTTCGCGGCGCGCTGATCCGCCGGTGGGATCGGCAGAGTGGCCTGGGCGTCCCGGCTGTGTGCGGCGGTATCCACATGCCGCCGCGGCGGCTCAGAAGAGGCGGGCAGCGGGGTCGTCCATGCCCCTCAGCGCGTCATAGTCGACCACACAGCACTGGATGCGGCGGTCCTCGGCCAGTGTCCGTGCTTGGGCGACGATCGTCTGAGCGGCCAGGATTCCCCGCACCGGCGCCAGCAGCGGGTCGCGGTTGAGCAGCTCGAGGTAGCGGGTCAGCTGCTCGACCGCGTCGATCCCCGCCTTGCGCTTGACCTCCACCGCGACATGGCCGCTGACCTGGCCGACCGCGGCCGACCCGGGGGCGAGGTCGGGTTGGTGTGCGGTCATCGTCGCGCTCTCGACCGTGAGTACGGCCTCCCGGCACAGCAGGTCGACCGGCCCGATGGCGGTGGGGAACTCGCGGCGCACGAGCGTCATACCCGTGTGCAGCGACGCCGGGTGGTCGGCGAGGAGCTCCTGGAGGTGCTTTTCGACGCCGTCCTTCTGCAGCCCCGGATCTGCACCGAGGTCGTACGTCGTGTCACTGACCACGGCCTCGATCACGATGCGCAGGGTGTCACCACCCTTCGCCTCGACCACCCATTCGACCTGCCCCATGCCATCGACGCCCTCGACGAGGGTGCACGGCGCGGACATCCAGTTGAGCGGCTTGTAGGAGCCGCCGTCGGAGTGCACGAGCACGGAGGAGTCGGCCTTGACGATGAGCAGCCGGGTCGCCATCGGCAGGTGGGCTGTGAGCCGACCGGCATAGTCGACCTGGCAGCGGGCTATCACGAGGCGCACACCGCCAGACCCTATCCGAGCTGCCAGCGGCCAAGCCGCCACAAGCCAGTGCCAGCAGCCGAGGCCGATACCTCAAGCGGCTTCTGCCGTGTCCGCTCGGTCAACGCCGCGTGGGAGACTCGGCAGCATGTCACGTGAGTTCAGCACGATCGGTGTTGTCGGGCTCGGCACGATGGGTGCCGGTATCGCGGAGGTCTTCGCTCGCAACGGTTACGCTGTGATCGGCGTGGAGGCCGACGAGGAGCAGATGAACCGTGGCCGGGCGCACCTGGAGCATTCGACCGGACGCGCGGTGAGGCGCGGCAAGCTCAGCGAGGACGAACAGCGCTCGATCTTCGACCGGCTGACGCTCACCACCAGACTCGCCGACCTGGCTGACTGCGACCTCGTCGTGGAGGCCGTGGTGGAGCATCTCGACCTCAAGTGCGGCATCTTCCAGCAGCTGGACGACATCGTCCGCCCCGAGGCGGTGCTCGCCACCAACACGTCATCGCTGTCCGTCACGGCGATCTCCGCGGCTACGTCGCATCCGGGCCGGGTGATCGGAATGCACTTCTTCAACCCGGCGCCCGTGCAGAAGTTCGTGGAGGTCATCCGCACCGTGGTCACCGAGCCCGATGTGGTGAGCGACGTGCAGCAGCTGGCCCGAAAGCTCGACAAGAACCCGGTCGCGGCAGGTGACAAGGCAGGCTTCATCGCCAACGCGCTGCTCTTCGGCTACCTCAACCATGCCGTCTCGATGTACGAGAGCCACTACGCCAGCAGGGAGGACATCGACGCCGCCATGCGCCTGGGCTGCGGCTATCCGATGGGCCCGCTGTCGTTGCTGGACCTGATCGGGCTCGATACTGCCTACGAGATCCTCGAGACGATGTACCGCCAGGGGCGTAACCGCCTGCACGCGCCCGCGCCCATCCTCAAGCAGATGGTCACCGCCGGGCTGCTGGGCCGCAAGACCGGTCGCGGCTTCTACACCTACGAGTCGCCGGACAGTCCTGCCGTGGTGGACGACTCAGACACGCCGGACCCCGACTCGCCGCCGACGTTCAGGCGGGAGATCTCCCGGGTGGGCGTCGTCGGCTCCGGCACGATGGCGGCCGGCATCGTCGAGGTCTTCGCCAGGGGCGGGTTTGACGTCACCTACGTCACCCGCAGCCAGGAGAAGGTCGACCACGTTCAGACGATCGTGACGCGCAGCCTCGAGAAGGCGGTGCAGCGCGGTAAGGTCGCCGAGGCCGACAGGGTCACCGCCCTCGGCCACGTCGTCGGCGCTACGCGACTCGAGGAGCTCGCGCACGTGGATGTCGTCGTCGAGGCGGTCGCGGAGGATCTTGCCGTCAAGAAGGCGCTGTTCGAAAACCTCGACGAGATCTGCCGCAACGGCGCCATCCTCGCCACGACCACGTCGTCGCTGCCGGTGATCGAGCTGGCGTCCGTCACCGGTCGGCCACACGACGTGATCGGCATGCACTTCTTCAACCCCGCGCACGTCATGGCTCTGGTCGAGGTGGTGTCGACGGTGGCCACCCACACCGACGTCGCCGAGACGGTGCGGGCGCTCTGCGCCTCTGTCGGCAAGCATGCCGTCTCGTGCAATGACAGGGCCGGCTTCATCGTCAACGCGCTGCTGTTTCCCTACCTCAACGACGCGGTCCGGATGCTCGAGGCCCACTATGCCGACGCCGACGAGATCGACACGGCGATGAAGGAGGGGTGTGCACTGCCCATGGGACCCTTCGAGCTGCTCGACGTCGTCGGCAACGACGTCTCGCTCGCGATCGAGCGGACGCTCTTCCTGGAGTTCCGCGAGCCGGGCTTCGCCCCGGCCCCCCTGCTCGAGCACCTGGTCACCGCCGGCTACCTCGGCCGCAAGACCGGGCGCGGCTTCCGCGACTACTCCCGGAGCTGAGCCGGTGGCTCGTCGGATCCGCGCCAACTCGATCCTGCCTGCTCGGCGGGAGCCGGTGGCGCTGACGACCGCCGACGGGTGCAACCTGGTCGCCGAGCTGGCCCAGCCGCTCGAGGGCCACCCGGTCGCGACGATGGTCTGCCTGCATCCACTCCCGACAGAGGGCGGGATGATGGACAGCCAGATCTTCCGCAAGGCGGCGGCCCGGCTCCCCGCGTTGGCGCGGCTCGCCGTGCTGCGGTTCAACACCCGTGGCACGACGAGCGTGCAGGGCACGAGCCAGGGCACGTTCGACGAGGGACGCGACGAACGCTACGACGTGGCGGCGGCCATCGAGTACGCAGAGTTCGCGGACCTGCCCAGAATCTGGGTGGTCGGCTGGTCGTTCGGTACAGACCTCGCGATCAAGTACGCCAACGACCCGGAGGTCGAGGGCGCCGTCTTGCTGTCACCGCCGCTGCGCTCCGCGAGCGACGAACACCTCGAGGCGTGGCGCGAGAGCGGCAAGCCGCTGGTCGCGATCATGCCCGAGTATGACGACTACCTGCGCCCTGCCGAGGCGCGTCAGCGGTTCGCGCTGGTCCCACAGGCGGAGGTCATCGCCGTACCAGATGGTAAACACCTCTGGGTGGGCCAAGCGGAAACCGTGCTCGACCTGATCGTCCAGCGGCTGAACCCGGAGGCGTGGCCGCTGCCCGAGTCATGGGACGGCGAGATGGAGCACGAGAGCCCCCGCATCATCGAAGGGTCCTGACTCAGGCGCGCACGCGGCCGAGCGGCCGGGGCGAGAGTCGCTACGTCGTGGCGTGCTTGCGTACGACGATCTCGCGCACGAGCAGCAAGCCGGCCGCGGCCGTGGGGATCGCGAGCATTGCGCCGACCACGCCGAGCAGGCTGCCGCCGATCAGGACGGCAATGACGGTCACTACGCCAGGTACGTCGAGCGAGGAGCGCATCACCCGCGGGTAGATGACGTAGTTTTCGACCTGCTGGTAGATCACGAAAAAGATCAGGCAGGCGATGCCGGTGCCCAGCGAAGTCGCGAAGCCGATGATCGTGACCACCGAGGCACCGATCGTGGCGCCGATCAGCGGGATGAAGTCCAGAATCATCACGACGAGGGCCAATGCGACGGCGTACTGCCTGAGCCCAGCGATCTCCAGGAAGATGAACGACGAGAAGCCGGCGCACAGCGCCACCACGAAGACTCCTGAGACGTAGCCGCCGACCTGCCTCAGAATCTCGTCGCCGAGGAAGGTGACCCGGTCGCGCCTCGAGGCAGGGGCGATCGAGTAGCATGAGCGCTTGATCTTCGGCAGCGAGCCCAGGAAGTAGAGCGTGAGGACGAAGATCAGGAACGCGTTGACGAGGGCGTTGACGACGGCGAGCCCGACCGAGAAGACGCTGCCGAACGCCTGCTGAGCGAAGTCGCCGCTCTGGAGCTTGTCCTTGACGGTCGTGATGATGTTGTACTTGCCGTCGAGCGCGCGCACTGTTTGGTTGCGGCTCAGCTGGTCGAGCCACCCGGGAGCATTGTCGACCAGGGCTTGGATCTGGTCTCGAAGCACCGGTACGAGCGCCACGATGAAGAGTGTGACGACGCCCAGCACGCCCACCGACACCACCAGCACCGCCCACGGTCGGCGCAGCCCGCGATGGATCAGCCACTCCACGAGTGGGTTGAGCCCGACCGCGAGGACGATCGAGACGACCAACAGGACAAGCACGGAGCTGATCTGCTTGACGGCCAGGCCGGCGACCAGCGCGGTCAGCACACCCAGACCCCCCATGACGCCCACGTAGAACGGTGCGCGCTTCGAAATCGGCTTGCCAGGCTCGCCGAACGGGCTTTGGGAGTCGTTGGCAGGCTCCTCGTCGGGATCGATCAAGAGCTCCGGTGCGGCGGCCTCCTTCTTGGCGGCTCGGGCGGCATCACGCGCATCCTCGGCGACGGCCTTCGCCGTCTCGGCCGCGTCGCGGGCGTCGCTGGCGCGCTCGGCAGACTCCTCGGCTGCGGCAGCGCCGCCGTAGTTGCGACCCGGCATGCTCACACACTGTCACACGCCGAGGGCCGCCGCCGTTGATCCGGAAACAGTCGGTATGGGCCTCCACAGCTCTGGACGAGCGCCAGCGAGGGGAGGCGGCGCCGACCGGCACTTCCGGCGCGACTGAGCAGTCATGCTTTGGGAGGCGGGCCCTCCTCTCTACCCGGCGGGCGGTTATCGGGCGCAGGGATGGCCACCGTCGGCTGCTCGGCGGGGCTGTCCACCGCGGTGTCGGTCGGGCTGTCCACCGTCGGCTGCTCGGCGCCGTCCGCCGCGGTGTGGGTCGGGTTGTCCGCCGCGGTGTCGGCGGGGCTGTTTAGCGCGGCGTCGGCCGTCGCGAACGTCGCTGCCAGGTCGCGCAGTTGGGCCAGCTGCGCGACGATGCCATCGCGCCGCTTCGTCAGCGTGTCGAGCTCGGCGCGCGCCGATGCGGTCTGGCGGTCCATCTCGGCGTTGGCGTTGGCCACGATCTGCTCGGCCTGCTTGCGCGCCGCGGTGACGAGCTGCTCGGCCTCGCGCCGGGAGCGTGCCAGCGACTTGTCTGCCTCGGTCGTGGCGTCCGCTCGGTGTTTGGTCACGGTGGCGATGGCTTCGCGGGCGCGCGCCTCCGCCGCCGTGGCACGGGTCTCGGCCTGGTCGACGAGGCGTGCTGTTTCGGTGGTAGCGGCGGCATGCCGCTCGGCCGCCTCCTTGGTCAACCGCTCCCGCTCGACGGCCAGGATGCGCCGTGCCTCGGTCGCCTCACGATCGGCCGCGGCGCGGGCCTGCTCGGCGGCTCTTCTCGCCGACGTCAGCTGGTCGCTGGCCTCCTGATGAGCAGCCATCCGCACCTGATCGGCCTCACGGTGGGCCGCCGCCAGAATGTCTTCGACCTCAGCCTTGGCGAGGGCCCGGTCCTGCTGGGCCTCGGCCAGCACGGTGGTGCGGCGTTCCTCGATCTCCTGAATCTGGACGGTGCGGATGTCGGAGGCCTCTCTCTCTGCATCCGCCTTCAGCGCGACGGCCTCGCGGGTCAGGTGGGCGCGCATGACTTCGGCGTCCTGCTTGGCTGCCGCGGTGACACTGACCGCCTGCTCCTCCGCGAGGCGAAGGATCGCCGCGGCGTGCTGACCGAGACCGGCGTACGTCGGCGTCTGTTGCTCCGAGGCCCGGGCCTCGAGCGCGTTGATCCTGGCCACGAGCTGAGCCACCTCGCTCTGGGCCGCCTGCGCGTCGGCGGCGGCCCTGGCGAGCAGGCTCTCGATCTGTGTGACGTAGCCGTCGACGGCGTCCTTGTCGTAGCCACGGCGCGCCACGGCGAAGTTGGGTCGTGACGGGGCGTCGGCAATGGGTGGGGCGGCCGCCCTGGGCGCTAAGGCCACGGTTGTTGCGTCGGACGCCTCTGCGGGGACCGCCGGGATCGGCTGGGTCGCGTCGTCGGCGCCGGTCTGGTCGTGCTCGGCCGGCTCTTCCGGGTCGTCGAAGAAGGACAGCCCGGGCGGCGTACCCGGCTTCTCGCTCATCGTTGCGACACCTCGCATCACTGTTGTGCCCGAAGGCTCACAGGGGCCGAAGCGAAAGGCTTCGGGTCTTATGCGCCTCTGAACCGGTTGATGGCCTCGAGATGCCTGGCGCGCAACGCATGGTCGCGGACCCCGAGCCCTCCCTCCGGTGACAAGCAGAGTACCCCGACCTTTCCCTGGTGCCGGTTGGTGTGGACCTCGTATGCGGCCTCGCCCGTTTGGTCCAGCGGGTAGGTCTTGCTCAGAGTTGGGTGAATCACCCCTCGTGCCACCAGCCGGTTGGCCTCCCAGGCCTCCCGGTAGTTCGCGAAGTGTGAGCCGATGATCCGTTTGAGACTCATCCACAGGTACCGGTTGTCGTACTCGTGCAGGAAGCCCGACGTGGACGCGCAGGTGACGATCGTGCCGCCCTTGCGGGCGACGAACGTCGACGCACCGAACGTCTCTCGGCCCGGGTGCTCGAGCACGATGTCGGGGTCGTCGCCGCCCGTAAGCTCGCGGATGCGCGCACCGAAGCGGCGCCACTCCCGCGGGTCCTGGGTGGTGTCGTCGGCCCAGAAGCGGTAGTCCTCCGCCTGTCGGTCGATGATGAGCTCGGCCCCCATGGACCGGCACAGCTCGGCCTTGTCGGACGAGGACACCACACAGACGGGAACGGCGCCGCCACCCAACGCCAGCTGGGTGGCATAGGAACCGAGCCCACCGGAGGCGCCCCAGATCAAGACCGTGTCGCCTTGTTTCATGTCGGCACCGTTTCTCGACACGAGCTGCCGGTATGCCGTTGAGTTGACCAGTCCGGGACAGGCCGCCTCCTCCCAGGTGAGGTGCGCGGGCTTGGGCATCAGCTGGTTGGACTTCACGAGTGCGAGCTGCGCGAGCCCGCCGAAGTTCGTCTCGAACCCCCAGATGCGCTGCTCGGGGTCGAGCATGGTGTCGTTGTGGCCGTCGGGTGACTCCAGCTCGACCGAGAGGCAGTGCGCGACCACTTCGTCGCCGGGTGCCCACGCCTGCACTCCGACCCCGGTGCGCAGCACGACGCCGGACAGATCGGAACCCACCACATGGTAGGGAAGGTCGTGGCGCTTGGTCAGCGCGGACAGCCTGCCGTAGCGCTGAAGGAACGTGAATGTCGAGACCGGCTCGAAGATGCTGGTCCAGACAGTGTTGTAGTTGATGGCCGACGCCATCACCGCGACCAGCGCCTCGCCGGGTCCGAGCTCCGGCGTCGGAACCGCGTCGAGGTGCAGGCTCCGGCGCGGGTCCTTGTCGCGCGAGTCGAGCCCGTCGAACATGTCGGCCTCGTCGCTTCGCACGGTGACGCCCTGATAGGACTCGGGGATGGCGAGGGATGCTAGGTCATTGCCGGTCGTATCGGGGTCGATGATGGCGTCGACGATCTCCTTCATGGGCTCCGCATTCCTTCAGGACGCGCTCGTCGGCGCCGGCTCGACGAGCTCGACGAGGACACCACCGGCGTCTTTGGGGTGGATGAAGTTGATCCTGCTGTTCGCCGTACCGCGTCGCGGTCCGTCGAACAGCAGCCGCATCCCCTGGGCGGTCGCGGCCGCCATGGCCTGTTCGATGTCGCTCACCCGGTAGGCCAGCTGCTGCACGCCGGGACCGGAGTGGTCGAGGAACCGGGCGATCGGCGAGTCCGGCGACAGCGGCGCGAGCAGCTGCAGGCAGGGACCCGAGTCGCCCACGGCCACCATCGCCTCACGGACACCCTGTTCCTCGTTCACCTCCTCGTGGACGACCGGGAAGCCGAACTTCTCGGCGTAGAAGGCGATGCCGTCGTCGAGGTCGGGCACGGCCACACCCACGTGGTCGATGCCGGTGATGAGATGTGCGGGGAACCGAGGTGGCATGGGCTCATCGTGCCGCCTCTTGGCACTGTCGGCCAGCCGGTGTGACCCGTCCGACGCCGTCGAAGGAGCTCGACGCGGTCCGCGTTGTCTGCCAGCCGCCCCACCACTGCGTTTGCCATGTGAACAAGGTGGCAGCCTTGTCAACATGGCAGATCTGCCGTGCGAAGTAGGCGTTTGCCATGCAGGCCCGGCAGCCTCCTGACGGGGTCAGGGAGCAGACCAGTGCGGGTCGCGACCTGAGAGGCCGAGCAGGCGGTCAAGTGCCGGTGCGTCGTCGGGCACCTCGACTGGCTTGCCGAAGGCCTTCCCCTCGCCCTGGTAGTCCTCGGTGAGCATCGCGGGGGCGAAGGCCAGTGATTCCGTCGCCGCCGCGTCTGGCGGAGACCAGGGCTGGCCGGTGGCGCGGGCCAGGTCCCAGCCGTGCATCTGGTACTCCCACAAGATCATGCCGAGCGCGAGCTCGCCTGGCATGGCGCTGTCTGCGAGCCTCAGTGGCCGATCGGCGGCACCGCCCCGGAGCGCTCGGCTGAGCTGGTCGGCGGCGGTGCTGACTTCCGTGCCCGCGTCGGAGGGCGCCTGGTATCCGCTGAGGTCCGCTCGTGGCGCTTGGCCGTTCGGATCGGCGAAGCCGGCCGCGAAGGTAGCAAGCCATCCCACGACATGGTCTCGCAGTTGCTTCACGTCGAAGTCCATGCAGGGTGTCGGATCGTGCAGCTGCTCTGGTGTGATGGATCCGACGACGGATTCGAGGTCGGCGAGTACGGCGGTCAACAGGTCGGTGGTCTTCTCGATCGATGTGGTCATGCCCATGACCGTACGGGGGGGAGACCACGTCCGGCGTGAAGATTCGCGTCACAATCCTCACGCCGAGGCGCCAGTTGTTCTGCGCAAGGCGCCAACCGATCTGGCGGAACGCCTCGTGGACGGGCACTAGTGTCGACCACCGACGCCGGCCGGTCCGCGCGTTGTTCGACCGGTCCATCGACCGGGTCCTGTCCCTCGAACGGGCCGAGCGGAGCGGGCCCTGATCGCGAGACCTGACGTGGTACCTCGGCCGCGGCCGAGAGCGGCTTACACCAGTCTCTGGCGGCTGGGTAGTCTGCGAGGAGATGGCGAGTGGGCCGGTGCTAGTCGCAGCGACCTGACAGACGGGCCACCTCAACAGACACAGCGGAACAGACACAGCGGAACAGACACAGCCGGAAAGACACAGCTGAAGAGACACAGCCGAACAGACACAGCCGAACAGACACAGGAGGACTGATGGCCGGATCGGTGATCGTCGCTGGAGCCCGTACGCCGATCGGGCGGCTCCTCGGCGGCCTCAAGGACCTGTCGGGGACCGACCTGGGCGGCGTCGCGATCCGGGCGGCGCTGGAGAAGGCGGCGGTGTCCGCCGACCAGGTCGACTACGTCATCATGGGGCAGGTGCTCCAGGCGGGAGCCGGTCAGGCGCCCGCCCGCCAGGCGGCGGTGAAGGCCGGCATCTCGATGTGTGTCCCTGCGCTGACCGTCAACAAGGTCTGCCTGTCGGGCATCAACGCCATCGCTCTCGCCGACCAGCTGATCCGTGCGGGGGAGTGTGAGGTCGTCGTCGCCGGCGGCATGGAGTCTATGACGAACGCCCCGCACCTGATGACGAAGTCACGGGAGGGCTACAAGTACGGCGACGTCACAGTCCGCGACCACATGGCCGCCGACGGGCTGTGGGACGTCTACACCGATCAGGCCATGGGGGCGCTGACCGACCACCGCAACGCCGAGACCGACGGCCTCTCCCGGGTGGAGCAGGACGAGTTCTCGGCCCGGTCGCACCAGCGTGCGGCCGCCGGGTGGAAGAACGGTGTCTTCACCGACGAGGTCGTGCCTGTCGAGGTGCCGCAGCGACGCGGCGACCCGCTGGTCGTGAGCGAGGACGAGGGAGTGCGGGGCGACACAACCACCGAGTCGCTGTCGAGGCTCCGCCCGGCCTTCTCCAAGGACGGCACGATCACTGCGGGTTCGGCGTCGCAGATCTCCGACGGTGCGTGCGCGATCATCGTGATGAGCAAGGCGAAGGCCGAGGAGCTCGGCCTCAGCTGGCTCGCCGAAATCGGCGCCTTCGGCCAGGTCGCGGGCCCGGACTCCAGCTTGCAGTCCCAGCCCGCGAACGCAATCCGGCTCGCCTGTGACAAGAACGACGTCGACGTCAGCGACCTCGACCTGGTCGAGCTCAACGAGGCATTCGCGGCCGTCGGAATCGTGAGCGCCCGCGAGCTCGGCATCAGCGAGGACAAGGTCAACGTCAACGGTGGCGCCATCGCCGTGGGTCATCCGATCGGTATGTCGGGTGCTCGCATCGTGCTGCACCTCGCCCTCGAGCTGCGGCGCAGAGGTGGCGGGCTCGGCGCCGCCGCACTATGTGGTGGTGGTGGCATGGGTGATGCCCTGCTCGTCCGCGTCCCGACCGCGTGAGACCCACGACTTCGTGAGCGTGGCCCCCTCCAGGTCAGAGCCGCCGACGTCGGGCCTGGTCGGTCGGCGTACCGGGGGAGGACAGCTCTCGATCGCAGCCCTCGTCGAGCGTGCCCAGTCTGGTGACCCACGGGCGGTGGCGCGGCTCATCTCGCTCGTCGAGGACGCCTCACCGCTTCTGCGCGAGGTGGCCGAGAAGCTCGCGCCGCACTCCGGGAGGGCCGAGATCATCGGCATCACCGGCTCGCCCGGTGTGGGCAAGTCGACGTCGACGTCTGCTCTCGTGACCGCGCTGCGCGAGTTGGGCAAGCGCGTCGGGATCCTCGCCGTCGATCCGTCGTCGCCCTTCTCGGGTGGCGCACTGCTGGGAGACCGGGTGCGGATGCAGGACCACGCCACGGACCGTGAGGTCTACATCCGCTCGATGGCGACCCGAGGCCACCTCGGGGGGCTGAGCTGGGCGACACCCCAGGCGCTGCGTGTGCTCGACGCCGCCGGCTGTGACGTCGTGATCGTCGAGACGGTGGGCGTGGGGCAGTCAGAGATTGACGTGGCGGGGCTCGCCGACACCACAGTGGTGTTGCTGGCGCCCGGCATGGGCGACGGGATCCAGGCGGCGAAGGCGGGGATCCTCGAGATCGGAGACGTGTTCGTCGTCAACAAGGCCGACCGCGACGGTGCCGACCAGGTCGCGCGTGACCTGCGATCGGTCCTGAGCCTCGGTGCAGCCGCCGACGCGTGGCGTGCGCCGATCGTCAAGACGGTGGCCCAGACCGGCGAAGGCGTGGCCGACGTGCTCAAGGCGATCGCCAAGCACCGCGAGCGACTTACCTCGACCGGGGAGCTCACGGCTCGACGAGAGCGGCGGGCGCGCGACGAGATCGAGGCAATCGCGGTGACGGCGCTGCGGGAGCGGTTCGCCGACCTGCATGGTCATGCCGACCTCGACGGGCTGGCGGCCCGCGTCGTGAACGGGTTCATCGACCCCTACGTCGCGGCAGACCGCCTGCTCGCCGCGCTCTGAGCCACGGCCGGCCCAGCCCGCGGACGAGCAAGGTCGGCCAACCGCTTCAGGACGCGAAGCTGGCGGCCATCTCGGGCTGCCTCAGGCGGCCGGGATGTGGACTCGTCTAGCGATTCGTCTCGCTGGTTGGCGCTGGACATCCCCGACGCCGGCAGGACGAATCGGTTGGGGTGGCGGGAATGCGGCGGCGTGTGTGGCGTTACTGCGCGTATGCCACTAGCAGGAGAGTACGAGCCGAGCCCCGAGAAGTGGGTGCGTGACAACGTGGACCAGTTCGAGCGCTCGGAGGGGACCGAGGGCAACGCCATGCGTGGGATGGCGATCATCGTCATGACGATGCGCGGCGCCAAGAGCGGCAAGCTGCGCAAGGTGCCGGTCATGCGCGTCGAGCACGACGGTGAGTACGCCGTCGTGGCATCGCTCGGCGGCGCTCCGCAGAACCCGGTCTGGTACTACAACCTGCAGGCCGACCCCAACGTCGAGGTCCAGGACGCATCCCAGCGGATGGCCATGGTCGCTCGTGAAGTGAGCGGCGACGAGAAGGCGCTGTGGTGGGAGCGCGCCGTCGCTGCCTATCCGGACTACGCCCAGTACCAGGAGCGCACCGAGCGTCAGATTCCGGTCTTTGTGCTTCGCCGCGCGGCGGACCCAGCCTCGAAGAGCTGACGGACCCGGCGGCGGGGAGCTGGACGCGCGACACCGAGTTCGTCGATGTCCAGGTCGACGGTATCGACCAGGAGCGCCAAGTCTCCGTCCTCAGCAGGGGGGCAAACCGACCAGGTGCCTAGCCGGTCCGCACCGCAGGATCTGGTGGGCGTGGCCAGGCTGGACAACGCTCTATGGTCAGGGCATGACGAAAAGGGATCCGCTCCCGTTCGACCCCATCGAGGAGGCTGCCCGGCAGTGGGGCCTGCGCTGGTCGGCCGTCGAGGAGATGCGCGCCGTCACGAGCCTGATGAGGGTGCAGCAGCTGGTTCTCGCCGAGCTCGACGAGATCCTGGGGGAGTTCGGGCTTACGTTCGCCCGCTACGAGGCACTGGTACTGCTGACGTTCTCCCGGCGCGGGGCACTCCCCCTGGGCAAGATGGGTGATCGCTTGCAGGTCCACCCGACGTCGGTGACGTCGATCGTCGACCGGCTTGAGGCCGCGGGTCACGTCCGGCGGCGCAGGCACCCCACCGACGGGCGCACGGTGCTGGCGGAGATCACCGACTCCGGCCGCGGGCTCGTCGAGCAGGCGACGGCAGAACTGGTCAAGGCGGACTTCGGCGTGGGTATCCTGGATGCTGAGCAGCTCTCCTCGCTCGCGGCGCTGCTCCGCCCGGTGCGCATCGCGGCCGGAGACTTCACTGCCTGACCTGCTCGCGCCGCCTCCCGGCTCAGGGCTGGCCAAGTTGGCCTGATCGCGACGGCGTCGTACCATTTAGTTGGACGTCCAACTAATTGCCATCGTGCTGGAGGGTCTATGAGCGACGCAGGCGACATCAACGCAGGCGACATCAACGCAGGCCGTCGCCGTTGGGCAGATCGCTACGCCGCCTCCAGGATCCGCGACGCGGACTACACCACGATCTCCGGCACCACGGTCGAGCCGGTCTACGGTCCTCGCGCGGACAGCGACTATCCGAACTTCTCGGCCATCGGGTGGCCGGGGGAGTTTCCGTTCACGCGTGGGCTCTATGCGACCGGATACCGCGGCCGCACATGGACGATCCGGCAGTTCGCCGGCTTCGGAAACGCCCAGCAGACGAACGAGCGCTACAAGATGATCCTCGGACAGGGCGGCGGGGGGCTGTCCGTGGCGTTCGACATGCCGACCCTGATGGGCCGCGACAGTGACGACCCCCAGTCGCTCGGCGAGGTCGGGCACTGCGGCGTCGCCATCGACACGGCGGCCGACATGCAGGCGCTCTTCGACGGCATCCGACTCGAGGACGTCACGACGTCGATGACGATCTCGGGGCCAGCCGTCCCCATCTTCTGCATGTACCTCGTCGCCGCAGAGCGCCAGGGTGCCGATCTCAGCAAGCTCAACGGGACGCTGCAGACCGACATCTTCAAGGAGTACATCGCCCAGAAGG
Organism: Propionibacteriales bacterium; assembly: GCA_038238115.1. Lineage (GTDB taxonomy): Bacteria > Actinomycetota > Actinomycetes > Propionibacteriales > Nocardioidaceae > JBBRYB01. The sequence goes on from JBBRYB010000002.1 coordinate 143,369, forward strand.
AGTGGCTTTTCACACCGGAGCCACATCTGCGTCTCATCGGTGACCTGATGGAGTACTGCGCGCGGGGTATCCCCGACTACAAGCCGCTGAGCGTGTCCGGCTATCACATCCGCGAGGCGGGGTCCACGGCCGCGCAGGAGTTGGCGTTCACGCTCGCCGACGGTTTCGGGTACGTCGAGCTCGGCCTGTCCCGCGGCCTCGACATCGAGCAGTTCGCGCCCGGCCTGTCGTTCTTCTTCGATGCCCACGTCGACTTCTTCGAGGAGATCGCCAAGTTCCGCGCCGCCCGGCGCATCTGGGCCCGCTGGATGCGCGACGTCTACGGCGCCAAGACCGACAAGGCACAGTGGCTGCGCTTCCACGCCCAGACGGCAGGTGTGTCTCTCACCGCGCAGCAGCCCTACAACAACGTGGTCCGCACGGCCGTCGAGGCCCTGGCCGCGGTCCTCGGGGGGACGAACTCCCTACACACCAACGCCCTCGACGAGACGCTGGCTCTTCCGACCGAGCGGGCCGCCGAGATTGCCCTGCGTACGCAGCAGGTGCTCATGGAGGAGACGGGCGTGGTCAATGTGGCCGATCCGTTGGGCGGCTCCTGGTACGTCGAGGCGCTGACTGACCAGATCGAGGCCGAGGTCGAGGCCATCTTCGCGCGCATCATGGACATGGGCGGTGGGGAGACTCGCACGCATGCGGTGGGGCCGATGACGTCGGGCATCCTGCGCGGGATCGAGGACGGCTGGTTCATGGCGGAGATCGCCGAGTCGGCGTTCCAGTACCAGGTGGCGCTCGAGAAGGACGACAAGCTGGTCGTCGGAGTCAACTGCCACACGTCGTCCGTCACCGGGGAGCTCGAGATCCTCCGGGTCTCGCACGAGGTCGAGACCGAGCAGGTGCGAGAGCTCAGCGAGCGCAAGGCAGCTCGCGACGAAGGGGCTGTCCAGGCTGCGATCGCGACGATGGTGGAGGTGTCACGAACGGAGCACAACATGATTCCCGCGATGCTCGAGGCCGCGCGTGTCGAGGCGTCGCTCGGGGAGATCTGCGACGCGTTGCGCGCCGAGTGGGGCGAGTACCGGGAGCCGGCCCGCTTCTAGCGACCATTGCGCCCGAGGCTGTGGCCGGCTGGGCCTACCCCATCCGCTCTGGTTGGTCGTTGAGCGGGGGAGTGCACACTCCCGCTGATGGTTTCCCAAGGGAGCTGCCGGTGATCCCGTGCTTTGCCCCGGCTCGATGCTGGCCTCGACCGAGCCAAGTCGGCGGCGTCAACAGCGGTGAAATGGCGGGGTCGTCTCGAGGGTGATGGACCTGTCATGGATTCCTCCTGGCAGCGTCAAGACGCGGTCCGCGTGGGTCACTCAGTGGCTCGTCGGGCCTGCTCGTTTAGCGGAAAGTGCTGCGATGGTGCGCGGCTTGGATCCGCGTGGCAGTGGTGAGATTGGCGGAGACGCGACGGCAGCTGTGCCGCCTTGGGTGAAGGCTGCGGGTAGGACGCAGACACGGGGCTAACGGGCTGCACGATCCCTTAAGAATGTTGGCGGGCGCGACCTAATAAAATACCGATCTGGGCGTTTGAGCGCGGGGGGGGGGGGGGGGGCACCCAATAGCGGCCATCCTGGGCTCAAAGTGCCGGAGACGCACTTCCCCTTCTTATCCATGTCGTTTGCGCAGTCTTGGCGCTGCCGGGACCACCGCTTGACTCACATGGGCGGTGGAACGACGCACTTCAGGATCGCGGTGTGAGCGGTTCTTCCGTGTGACATCAGAACTGGATAGCGCACCGGTGTCGGTCTCGTTAGCCTTCCCCAGATGTTGTCGGCTGCAGCGCGTGACGCCTTGGATGAGCTCCTTGCGCGAGACGATCCATCGATCCTCGGGTTGGTGCTGAGCGGGTCGGCGGCCCGGGGGATGGAGACCGAGTGCTCCGACGTCGACGTACTCGTCGTGCGCGAGAAGCCGACAGGGTGCCAGACGAGGCGCACCACAGCCATCGACGAGATCCCCGACAGCCTGGTCGAGCTGGAGGACGTGTCGCCGTACGGGAGTGCCGGCTGGTGGGGTCGCTGGTCTTACGCCTACGGCGAGGTGCTCCGCGACGACACGGGCGGCCGGATTACCGCCGCCGTTCGCCGACTGGCGACCGTCGATGCCGCCGAGCAGCGGGAGATCCTGGTCGGTCACTCCCGGCTCGACGGCTGGGTGAACTTCGCCTACCGTTCGCTCAAAAGCGACCGGGACGGTCGACACCTTGAGTCGCGTCTCGACGCGGTCGAGTCGCTGCCGTGGCTGATGGACGTGGTGTTCACACTGGCCGGGCGGGTTCGGCCCTACAACAAGTACCTCCCCTGGGAGTTGCGCGAGCACCCGCTCGCCGTACCCGAGTGGTCGGCTGAGAGGTTCCTGCCCGAGGTCGAGCGGATGCTCACCGGAGACCCAGCAGCGCTGCGTCGTACCTTCGCCGTAGTCGACCGCGAGGTCCACGCATGGGACGCCGCCCGCGGCACGACCGTCTGCGGCGACGGCATGGAGTCGTGGGGCGACGAGCTCGCCCTCTTCTCCCCGGAGTAGCGGCCCGAGAACGAAGTGGTCGCAGGTCGACTGTTTTTGAGGCCCCTCTGGGCCGCTCATCGGTGATAAGTGAACATGGGGACGGCCGCCGCGGGGCTGTAGGAGGCGTAAGACCGTCGTGGCACGGTCGCAGTGACCCAACAAGTCGCCGGATCTTGCTCTCTCCCTTTTGCATTTGTGCGGCGAGACCTACCCCGCCGGCTCTGATGGTGATTGAGCGGGGAAGTGCACATCACCGCTGTTGGTCCGGGCCGTGAGCGCCAGCGTGGGCCCGGTGGATTCACATCCCCACTCCGCCAAAGCTTGACTGTCAGACGCGGTGAAATGACGCAGGGCGCCCGGGGTACATGCTGCGGACCAGTTACTACTTACCCGCTCGCAACAAGCATGGCCGGTGAGCGACCAGGGTCCGAGCGTGTCGCCCATCCCCAGTTCCCGTCAGTTGGCGACGAGTCTGCCGAGGAGACAGGTCGCTAACAGGGTGACTCGACGGCGCTTAACCTGAACCCATGCGCGACGAGCCAACAAGCCTGCAATCGTTCGGCCACAGGACGGACCACCGCGACGCGGAGAGGCTTCTCCGAGAAGGGGGATGGACTTGTTGCGGTGCGGGTGATTGGGCCATCGCACTGCGTTCACCGTCAGGCGTATACGCAGCGCGGATCAGCCCATTCGATCCAGCTGCGCCATACAATGCTGCGCTCTATCGGTACGCCGCCCACGCCGGGCAAGTTCCTCGTATCGAGGCAGAGCTTGGACTCGAAGGCGGCGGAAATCTGTTGGCCCTGGAGTTTCTGCACCCCGTGGAACCCGACCGCGCGACGGCTTACCACCGGTCCATCGCCTTGCGTGAACCCGAGGTCGAGGAACTGTCCAGGCTCGTTGCCAGCGTGGGTGGCGCTCACTCGAGAGGGTTCGCCCGCAAGAACCGCACCTCTTCCTGGTCGAGACGAGCCTGTACCCGGCGCAGCACGATGTCGTCGATGCGCTGCTCGTCGCGCAATTCGAGAAGCGCATCGCGCCGTCGGCCGATGAGAGCGAGTGAGAGGTTTCGGTACTGGTCGTCGTGCTGGATGACAGGGTCACCCTCCGCACCGGCGGCCGCCAGCAGTTTGCGCTGCTTGTCCAGGTCGTGACGCACCCGCTCGACCACCATGTCGCCGCTGTCGAGCTCTCTGGCCGTGGTGTCGAGCGCCTCGATTGCGGTATCGAGGGTGTACTCGTCGGCGAATTGGAGCTCGTCGGTGACCGACGTGTCGGCTGGCAGCTGCGCGAATCGCACGACCGACGGCAGCAGCAGCGCCTGGAGGAGGGTCAGCACGATGACGCCGCATGCGATCAGCACCACTAGGTCCCTGTCGGGGAACGGCGCGCCAGAGTCCAGGGTGTGCGGTACGGCGAGGACCGCGGCGAGAGATACGGCGCCGCGGAACCCGGCCACCGCGCTCACCGTGCGCTGCCGCGCAGGGACCCGACGCGAGCGCTGGGCGGGACGTCTGTCGAGAACCCGGATGAGGTACGGCGTGGTGTAGAGCCATGCCCACCGCACCCCGATCACGACGGCGGTGACGGCGAGGACGTCGACGAGCGCTCGCACCATGGAGGTGCTGTTCAACGAGCGGAAGGCAGACTGGGCCGAGATCCCGATCAGCACGAAGAGCGCACTGCTGAGCACCGTGGTGGACAGCGCCCAGAACGGGATGACGATCTGCCGGGTCACTGCACCGGTGATCCGTGGCGTCACCTGACTCATGAACAGCCCGCAGACGACGACGGCGAGCACACCGGAGGCGTGGATGGCATCGGCCAACAGGAACGCAGCGAATGGGGTCACCAGCATCGCAATGCTCTCGAGCATCGGGTCGTCCATCCGGCGGCGAACCTGCCAGCTGACCAGCCCGATCAGTACGCCGGCCAGCACGCCTCCGACGTACGCCAACACAAGCAGCCAGGTAACGTGCCAACCGGTGAGCTGCTCCTCGCCGACCGTGACACCGACGGCCAGCCCGTACAGCACGAGGGCGGTGCCGTCGTTGACCAGGCTCTCAGCGCGGAGCACGGTCACCGTGCGGCGCGGCAGGTCGCGGGCCAGGACGCCGACCGCCGTCGCATCGGTCGGCGCCAACGCGGCGCCGAGGACCCACGCCGGCCCCCACGCGAGGCCGAGCGCATGCGCGGTGGCGGCGACCGAAGCAGCAGTGGCGAAGACCAACGCGGTACTGGTGAGAACGACGACCCTCAGGTTGTTGCGGATCTCCCGCAGCGAAGTCGTCAGGCTCTCCCAGTTCAGCAACGCGGGCAGGAACAAGAGCAGCACGACCTCCGGCGGCATCTGGGCCTGCCGTAGGTGGGGCACGAACCCCACCAGCACCCCGACCAGGACCAGGAGGACGGCCGGCGCGATCGGGTAGCGGCTCGCGAGCGCGCCGCACGCGACCAAGGCGACACCAAGCAAGACGACCATCTCAAGTCCAAGCACAGACTCATCTTCGCCCAGCCACGTGTCCGTCGACCACATCGGACCGGAAGCCGGACCCGCACCGCGCAGCGCCTCGGCCTCATCCGCAACCGGTCAGCGCCGCCACGCCCCGCGTTCATCTGTCTCCTCAGTCGTGTCTTGCTTGAGCCGCCTCGTCACTCGGCTCGCGGTGCCCTGTGCCTCGACGCGCGAAGAGTTGGCTGTCCGTGGAGGACGACTATAAGAGGGCATCTGACAGAGGGGCGCATCGAACCTGAGCGTCCGACCATCGGCTCCGGACGCCCACACGCGGTGAATGACGCACGCTGCAAGAGCCGCAACGGCTTCAGCCGCTGGATAGGATCCGATTTCGTGTTGCCAGACGAGTCGCGAAAGATTCGAGCGTTTCGCATCGGGCTGATGGGTCGAGTCGGCTCGGGTGTCGTGTCCAAACCGGCGGCCCCGATCGGCTTGTCTGCTGATGGCGGTGTCTTCGTCTCGCCCTCCCAAAGGTTTGATGCATGGCAGTACGGCGTGATGGAGGAAGGTATTCCAGTCACCACCGCAAGCGCTGAGACCCGACTGAAGCCGAAGCTGCACTACCACCGCTCAGGAGTCGTCTACGCGACTCTGTCAGGACATGATTTGCAGCGCCGGAAACTCCAACTCGCGCCGTTGCCTAAGGTGCGACGAAGTCAGATCTTCTCGGTGATGTGCGTGCGCACATGGGAGCTGCCGTCACGGGCGACGCTCATGGAGTGGGGAGACTCGGCCACTGCGGTAAAGCGCTGGCCCGATGTGGCGATGTGGGGCGTGTTCTTGCTCGAGACCCCGAGGAGGATCGGCGTCCGCTCCTCATCCCCGGTCTGCCAGGGCACGGCATGCTGGCGGGGCAGGACTTCACCCACGGTGTCGTATCGCTGTCTGCCTACGGACGGGACGCGGTGCTGCTTATAACCGTTCAGATCGAAGACACCTGGGACCGACTCCCCATAGAAGGAGGAACAACGATCGGAGCTCTTCCGTGGCACCCCGGTAGTCCAAGAGCGGGGGACCGGAGCTTCGGATTGTGGTCTGCGCGGCTGCGCAACCCTCTAGTGCACTGGGACCCAGCTGCTCCTGACGATCTGAAGCCGACCTCGACGACCAGCGAGAAGCAGCTCGACGAGGACATCGACCGGATGGCCGGGTTCACGGTGCCCCATGGCGGGTTCGGCTCGCAAGCCCGCAGGTGCCTATCGATTCGCCACATGGCTAACCCATCGCAGGCAAAGGCGGCGTCCGATGCCCTGACTACGACGACCCGGTAACACCACGAGGCAATGGAGCAAACATGGCCGTCGGCTAGCGACACTGACGCTCGGCGAAGCCGACGAGCGCTGACTGCGCCGGACCGGCCGAACTAGACCTCGTCGATCCAGTCTGCGGGGATGAGCTTGACGCCGCCCCTCCATCGGTGCCGTACGGCTTCCCGGAACCACGCTTCCGGCTGGTCCGCGTGGTCGCACACGATGACCTGGCACGCTGGCGCTAGCTCTTCGACGACGTCCCGCATCAGCTCGAACATCCGCCGCACGGCAACTCGGTCCGCGTCGTCCTCCGGCAGCCCCATGCGTTGTCCGCCTCCGCGGGGTAGTGCGCCTGCGTGGGCTGGTCGAGCATGAGGAACCGGGGCACCGGCCGCCTCTGGGTCACGAGGTACCGGTGAAGCACGAGGTGAGTCGCGAGGTGGTAGCCGATCCAGTTGGCGGCGCGCTCCCGATGTGAAACAGAGGCGCCGGGCCGGTCGGCGTGTCGGTGACGACGGTCAGGCGGGCGAGGTCCCGCCGCCTGGCCACAGGGATGGACGTATCGACGCCGAGCTGCTCGGCGAGCAGGTGCTACAGGCCGCCAATCCTCCCAGCCGCAGCGCGGAACAAGACCCGCGGCCGGACACCACCTTTGGATCTATCGAAAGCCGGCCCGGACTGTGTGAGAGGCATTCCCTTACGAGGTGTCCCTTGCTCTTGGGGGATTCGAAGGACTGGTAACCCCGATTCTTCAATCCAGCAGAGGCATCTCGTGCTACGCCACGCTCACACCGGCACCCTCACCGGTGGATCCAGGCTGAGGGAAGCTGGGCGGCCAGTGCGTTCCCGTCCGGGCCGCGCAGCCAGGGCGCGAGGGAGTCCGACGCTTGGGTTTCCTCGGCACCAGGCGGTGTGGGTGTGCCGTGGGTCAGCACCTGCTGGGTGGCCGACAGCTGGCGGATCAGCACCATCCTCACGGTTTTGGGTGCCTGCGTGGCGAACTCCTCGTACAGCTGTGGGTCGTGCTGCCCGTCGTCGCCGATGAGCACCCACCGCAGCTGCGGCAGCTCATGGACCAGCCGGCGCAGCTGGGTGCGCTTGTGCGCCTGGCCGGAGCGGAACCAACCATCCGCCGTCGGCCCCCAGTCAGTCATCAGCAGCGGCCCCTCGGGGTAGCCGTGGCGGGCGAGGAAGCGTGAGATGGCGCCGGCGACGTTCCAAGCCCCGGTGGACAGGTAGACGACGAGGGACTCGGGGTCGTCCTTGCGCAGCCGGGTGTACAGCGCAGCCATTCCCGGCACGGGTCGCCGCTTGGACTCGTGAACGACGAAGGTGTTCCAAAATGCGAGCAATGGTCGTGGCAGCGCCGTGATCATCACTGTGTCGTCGATGTCGCTGACGACTCCGAGTCGCTCCTCGGGGCCGACGACTCGGACGCGTGCCACCGCGTCCGGACGCCCGGCTACCTGCAGCAGTATGTCCTGCCACCCCGAAGCCAGATCGCTGCTGAGCACAACGTCGACGTAACCGCCACGGACGCTGCGAACCTCGTGCCGCCGGCTGCCCAGCCGGACGGACAATGGCACGTCTGGCACGGTCACCGTGAAGAACTCCCGCCACCACCGGGCGACGTCACGTGAGGGAAAGCTCGTCGGCGGGGGGCTCAGCTTGACCCGTGCCAACACCCGCACCCAACCGTCGCCGTCGACGGGGGGTGCCCCGTACGTGGTGTAGGCAACCACCCGCGGGCGCCATCCGCGTCGGTGTAGCCGGTCGGCGACCAGGCCGTAAACGGCGTCTTCCAGCCGCGCGCTCACGTGGGCCCGTGTCGAGGGTGACGTCGCCGTCATGACAACCACCCTAGAAAGGCAACCAGTGGCACCGCGTCGTCGAGGTAGCCGGCGTGGTGGGCAGCAGTCCGGGATGGCGTCAGCCGCGACGCCGTCCAGCTCGTCGAGCCACTCCAATTCACCAAGTAGTCGCGCCGGTGCAGCGCGTCGAGGCGCCTCCGCAGTTGGTCGTGCCGTCCGGTGTCAGAGTTCCCTTGAGCTCGCGGCGTGGCGGCAGGGCGTATGAATCACTGGTGCTCGAGTCGGTTGGACACTACCTCACCAGCCCTCGCCCGCTGCGTGACCGACTCGCTAGCGCTCATCTCTGCCGGTCGATAGGGAAACAAGCTTTCCAGGCGGCGAACGGCCAAGCTGCCACTACTGGAAGACGTCCGGCGTGTGCCCTCAGGCGTTACCGATGCGGTTCTCATCGACGCGGTCCTGGAAGCGTTGGTTGCTCGCCACCGAGGTCACCGAGCTGAGCGAGTGGCTCCGCGAGATGGTCGCCTTCTCCTGACGCCTCTCCGTGCCTCTGATCGGACCAGCTCAAAGACCTACGCAGGCAACGGCGTGCGCTGGACACTCAAGGTCGACGTGGTGTGGATTGAAGTGCCGTCGTCGCTCCTGTGTGCTGCTTCGGGAGCAGTTGTGGCTTCCCGTGGGATGGTCCCGCAGGCGCGCAGCTTCGACTTGGCGGCAGGCTGGCCTCTTCGACTGTTCGGGAGTACGGTCGTCGAATGAGTAAAAAGCCTGATGCTTAGACCATTGGGACCTGAACGACGATGCCGGTGTGTTGGACGAGGTGGGTGAGGCGCTGTGCCGAAGATGCTCTCGGTTTCCCGGCGCGTCTTGCGGGCGCCGTTAGCACCCTGGGACGTCCCGCGTACATCAGCGCCAACGCAGTAGCGTCGTCGACGTTCGCGCCGGGGTGCACAATCGACGGCCCGGACTACCTGAACCGCTTCCACGGGTCAGGACCGCGTGATGAACCTGGCGAGCGCGATATCCCTGGCGTTGATGAGTGCATCGAACTGGACAGCGTCATTCGTGGTGCACAGACTGCGGCGCGATCCCCGGCCCGCTGGTGTTCCTGATGAGTACGCCCCATTTCGCCGCGGTGACGAACGCAGATCTCGTGGAGAGCCTCTTGGAGCCGTTGCAGCTGCGCAACGCGGGCGAACAGATCGCCGACCGGCTGGTCATGGCCATCGCCTTGGGCGTGTACGTCGCCGGCCAGCGACTGCCAGTGGAGCGCGAGCTGGCGGCCATGCTGGGCGTAAGTCGTAGCACGATCCGGGAGGCGTTGCAGAGATTGGCTGCCGGCGGCTACGTCGAGGTTCGGCGTGGGCGGACGGGCGGTGCGTATGTGTTGTCAGGATGGCAGCCACAGTCCGCCGAGATGATTCGTCGCACGCTCGTCCCGGTGTGGACGCGGCTGGAAGGGGTGCTGGATTTCCGGCAGCTGGTCGAGCAGCTGATCGCTCGCGTCGCAGCTGAGCGGTGCGGAGACGACGACGCCGCGGACATTCGGAAGGCCCTGGTCGAGTATCAGAGCGCGGGGGAGGATCGCGAAGCCTCCCGCGCCGCCGATGAGAGGCTGCATCGGGCCATTGCCCAGGCCACCCACAACCCTTACCTGGTCACTTTGAGCGCCCAGCTGCGTACCCAGGTGAGCTTCGGTCTGGGCGCGGAACCCTATTCTTTCGCGGTGCGACGCCAAGCGTTGCGCCAGCACGACGCACTCGCGCAAGCCGTGCTCGCCGGCCGCGCCGCTCGCGCGGGCACACTGGCGGCCGAGCATTTCTCGCTGACCGAGTCCGCACTCCGCGACCTTGTCAACCGGGCCGACGGTCAGTCGAGAACTCAGGTCGAGAACGGCCAGCGATGAACGCCCGGCTTCGCTTCACGTCGTTGCGCATCGCCCTGACGGTGCCGGTGCTGCTGCTGATGAGCGTCTTCGTCTTCATGATGATCCATTTGGTGCCGGGCGACCCGGTTCGCACAATGCTCGGATTCCGTGCTACCCCGGCAAACGTGAGGCAGGTGACCAGCTCACTGGGATTGGACAAGCCGCTTCCCCAGCAGTATCTCGACTGGCTCGGCAGCGCACTGCACGGTGACCTCGGTCAGGACTACATCAGCCATGAGTCGCTGACTCATCTGCTGGCACAGTCGCTCCCAGTGACACTCGAGCTGACCCTGGTGTCCATGACCTTGGCTGTCTTGGTCGGCATCCCGCTCGGTGTCCAGGCGGCTACCGGCCGACGGTGGGTCCGCCGGTTGACTGAGGGCTTCGTGGTGGCAGGGATCAGCATTCCGGACTTCTGGCTGGGGATCATGCTTGTCCTGCTGTTCACTGGGACGCTCGGCCTGTTACCGCCGTCGGGCTATGTGCCCTTTACGCAAGATCCGGCGCTGAACCTGCGCTACATGCTGCTGCCGGTCGTTACCCTCGCCGTTGCGGAGACCGCCTACATTCTTCGCACCACAAGAGGCGCGATGGAGGAGGTCCTAGACAGGCCGTTCATCACGTATCTGCAGGCCAAGGGTGTGCGACGTTTCACGCTGATGTTCCGACACGCATTGCGCAATGCCTCTGTTCCCATCGCCACCGTCATCGGTATCCAGTTCGGCGTGCTGCTCGGTGGGGCGATCGTTGTCGAGACGCTCTTCGCCTTACCCGGAGTGGGACGGCTCGTGGTCACGGCGATCAACCAACGCAACTATCCGGTCGTTCAGGCTGGTGTGCTGGCGATTGCCGCGTTGTTCCTGCTCGTCAATCTGATCACCGACCTGGTGATCGGTTTGCTGGACCCTCGCGTCGCGGACGGGGCGGGGCAATGAGTACGCCGGTCGGAGTCCCGCCCATGGCCACCCAAGGTGGGCATGGCACTGCCCGACGGCAGATGACTGGGCTGCGTGGACTGGAACGGCGCACCAAGGTCGGCGCCTGCATCCTGGCCGTCCTCGTCCTGGTTGCACTCTTCGCGCCGGTCATCGCCCCACACAACCCCGAGGCCATCTCCGGCAATCTGGTTCTCGGCGCCCCTGATGCTGCCCATCCCTTCGGTTCGGATGCGCTTGGCCGGGATGTGCTGAGCCGCGTCATGTTCGCCTTCCGCGTATCGTTGGCGGTCGCTGCAGGCTCGGTGGTGCTCGCCCTCATCATCGGAACCGCAATAGGCCTCACCGCCGGCTACTTCGGAGGGTGGGTGGACACGCTGCTCATGCGGCCGATCGAGATGCTGCTCGCCTTGCCCGCACTGCTGCTGGCGGTTTCGCTCATCGCGATCGTCGGGCCAGGCAGCCTGGTGGCCACCCTCGCCATCGCCATCATCTACCTGCCGATCATTGCCCGGGTCGTCCGCGGCTCAGCGCTCGTGGTCTCTGCTCAACCTTATGTAGAGGCCGCCCGTGCCCGCGGGAGTTCCCACCCGGCAACGATGCTGCGGCATGTGCTTCCCAACGCGGCGCCTCCGGCGTTGGTGCAGGCGAGTGTCCTGATGGGGTTCGCCCTGCAGATCGAGGCTGCGTTGTCCTTCCTCGGACTCGGTGCCCAGCCGCCCACCTCATCGCTCGGGCTCATGCTCTCCGATGGTCGCGATGTCTTGAGCCAGGCCCCGTGGGTCGAAGTCTTCCCGGGCCTCGCGATCGCGGTCACCGTGCTGGCCTTCAACCTTTTCGGCGACGGGCTACGCGGACGCCTCGATCCTGGCAGAGCGACGAGATGAGCGCGCCGCTGCTCGAGCTGCAGGATTTCAGTGTGGCGTACCGTACGCAACACCAACCGGTGTCCGCGGTCAGTGGCGTCAGCCTGGCCGTGAACGAACGCGAGATCGTCGGACTGGTCGGTGAGTCCGGCTGCGGCAAGTCGACCCTGTCGTTGGCGATCATGGGTCTGCTGCCCACTGCGACACGCATCTCAGGGTCAATCACTTTCGCCGGTCGGGACTTGTCGATGCTCAACGAGGAGGAGACCCGACAACTCCGCGGCGACCGCATAAGCATGATATTCCAGGACCCCATGACGTCGTTGGATCCCACGTTCTCCATCGGCTCGCAGGTCGCTGAGGTCATCACCGCCCACCGCAGGGTCTCCGCAGCAGCAGCCCAGAGCAGGGCCATCGACCTCCTCCGCGAGGTGGGAATACCCGACCCCGCCGCGCGCTACTACGACCCTCCACACCGCTTCTCCGGTGGGATGCGACAGCGCGTCGTCATCGCGGCGGCCCTAGCCAACGAACCGGCGCTGCTGCTCGCCGACGAACCTACGACGGCACTCGACGTCACCATCCAGGCGCAGATCCTTACCTTGCTTCGCGATCTGCGTGGACGACACGAGACTGCAATCATGCTGATCACGCACGACCTGGGTGTGGTGGCCCAGACGTGCGACCGAGTGGGGGTCATGTATGCCGGCCAGCTGGTGGAGACTGCCTCGGTCGGCGAGCTGTTCAGCGCCCCTCGCCACCCGTACACGCAGGCGCTCCTGGCGGCTCTTCCTACGACTGAACACTCGCCCGGCTCGCTCCGCGTCATCGACGGCCGTGTCCCCGATCTGACTGATCCGCCGGATGGATGCAGGTTCGCACCCCGGTGTCCGCACGCGATGCCCGAATGCCGGGCTGTGCCCCCCCTGGCCGCTGACACGGATGGTCACCAGGTGGCCTGTTGGCTCGACCCGCTTACGCGGGCGGCGGCCGGCGGCACTGGATCCAGCGGCGCGGGTGACAGTCCGCCATTGGGAGCCGAGCATGAGTGACGCACCGCTGCTCGCGGTCCGAGGTCTGATGAAGACCTATCCGTCGCATGGCGGCCATCTGTGGCGTGGTCGGGTCGTGCACGCCGTGTCCGGTGTCGACCTCGACATTCGGCGTGGTGAAAATCTGGCGCTGGTCGGTGAGTCGGGGTCGGGGAAGACGACGCTTGCCCGCTGCGTGCTCGGTCTCACTCATCCGACAGGGGGCAGCATCAGCTTCGACGGGAGGGACACTTCGACGAGCACCAGCCGTCACCGGTTGGCGTTCCGTCGCAGGGTGCAGCCGGTGTTCCAGGACCCGTTCAGCTCGCTGGATCCGCGTTGGACGGTTGGACGTAGCGTTAGGGAGGGGCTCGACGCTTACGGCATCGGCACACCAGCCGAACGAGACGCGCGAGTACGGGAGCTGTTTGATCAGGTCGGTCTCCCGGCCCGGTACACCGACCAACGTCCGACCGAGCTCTCGGGCGGGCAACGTCAGCGGGTCGGCATCGCGGCAGCACTCGCTCTGGACCCGGACCTGCTCGTCGCCGACGAACCCGTCTCGGCTCTTGACGTCTCCGTGCAAGCGCAGATCCTGAACCTGCTGGCAAAGCTACAACGCGACCTGGGTCTCGCGATCCTCTTCGTCGCACACGATCTCTCTGTCGTCCAGCACATCAGCGACCGCGTCGCCGTGATGTACCTGGGAAGAATCGTGGAGACCGGAACTACCGCTACCGTCTTTCGCGACCCGCAGCATCCCTACACTCAGGCGCTGTTGAGCGCCATTCCCTACCCGGACCCGGCCCGCCGGTCCGAACAAGTACCTCTGCGGGGAGATATCCCCAGCCCGTTGGCTCCACCTTCGGGCTGTCATCTACATCCGCGCTGCCCAGTGGCCATCGCGATCTGTCGAAGCGTCGACCCCGCCTTGACCGACCTCGGATCGGGACACCGGGCGGCGTGCCACCTGGTTGCTGCCGAGGCGGGCCATCCCATCCCGGACACCAGCGTCCCCAGCCGACAAGAGGAGCAACCATGCCCACCGCGTCCGTGAATGGAATCGACATCAACTACCGGCTCGAGGGCCAAGAAGACGAAGACGCCGAGACGATTGTTCTCGTCAACGGCCTCGCCGACGACCTCGAGACGTGGGTGTTTCAGATCGACGACCTGCTCAACGCCGGATATCGCGTGCTCCGGTTCGACAACCGGGGCGTAGGGGCGACGAGCAAACCCGATGGCCTCTACACGAGCCGAATGCTGGCCGACGACGCCAAGGCGCTCGTCGACGAGCTCGCGATCACCTCGTTCCATCTCATGGGTGTGTCCATGGGCGGCATGATCGCCCAGGAGTACGCGCTGGCGTATAGCGCGGACCTACGTTCGCTGACCCTGGCCTGCACGTACGCAGCGCCAGGACCGTTTTGCTCACGCATGTTCGACATGTGGGCGGACATGGCTCCGCGGCTCGGCGTGCCATTCGTGATGAGGGATGTGACGCTGTGGGCGTTCACCCTGCCCTTTTTCGAGGAGCGCGAGGAAGAGTTGCGCGAGTTCGAAGGCGAGATGGCTGAGATGACCCAGCCGGTGGATGCGTACCTGGCCCAACTGAACGTGATCCAAACCCACGACACCACCGAGCGCCTCAACGCAATCATCGTCCCCACCCTTGTTCTGGCCGGTGCAGAGGACGTTCTCATTCCCACGGAACTGTCGCGACGGTTGGCCCAAGCCGTTCCCGGGGCGGCGTGGCGGACAACTCCCGGCGGTCACGCCTGCCTGTGGGAGCAGCCGCAGCCGTTCAACCGCGCATTTCTCGACTTCCTCGCGGAAGCATCGCAGCGCCCCCCATCAAACCCTCCGAAGGAGACCTTCTGATGCGTGTCGATCGCCACCACCCACTGCTGCCGCCAGCACTGCAAGCACCGCTGAGCCGCCGAGAATTGCTGGCACGCAGCGGAAGGCTAGGAGCGGGTTTGCTGGTGGCCGGACCTCTTCTGTCGGCCTGCTCGTCCTCCTCTGACACTGGTTCTCAAGGATCACCAAGCGGCTCTGCAGCGACGGGTACGCCGAAGGCCGGCGGCCTGCTGCACGCTGCTCTGACCGGTGAGCCGGACACCCTCGACCCGGCGACCTCGTCTATCTATACCGGCGCGCAGGTGTACGACAACATCTTCAGCAAGCTCGTCGACATCAATCCTGATGGCGACTTTCACGGCGTGCTCGCCAAGAAGTGGGACCAACGGGACGACAAGACGTGGGTGTTCGACCTCGTCGACGGTGTCATGTTCCACAACGGGGAGAGGTTCACCGGTGACGACGTCAAATACACCTTCGCGCGACTCCTGGACCCGAAGACGGCCAGCGCGTACGCATCCCTCTACGACACCATCGACGAGGTCGAGGTGGTCAGCCCGACCAACGTGGTCTTCCATCTGAAGACGCCGTTCGGGCCGTTTCTGTCCAACCTCGCCAACAACGGCGAGATCGTGAACCAGAAGGCGATCGAGTCTGGAGACCCCGCTCGCAACCCGATCGGCACAGGGCCGTTCCAGTTCGTCGAGTGGGCCCAAGGCGACCACATCACTCTCAAGAAGTTCCCCGGCTACTTCGAGCCAGACAGACCGTACCTGGACCAGATCGACTTCCGTTTCCTCCTCGTCGACCAGAGCCGCATCGACGGTCTGTCCTCGGGCGAGCTGGACTGGGTCGACGCGGTACCGCTGCAGCAACTCTCCACCCTGAAAGACGATCCACGTTTTTCCTATGTGACCTCTCCTACGGCCGGCATCCCGGACTTCCTGTCCATGAACACCGCCATGCCGCCCTTCGACAAGCCCGAGGTTCGACAGGCGGTCGCCTGGGCCCTTGACCGGGAAGCCATCCGCGCCATCGCCTACTTCGGAGCCGGTGAGGTCGGCGTCGAAGAAGTTCCCAGCGGGTCGACGTGGTTTGACGGGCAGGACCCCTACGCCGGCGCTCCCGATATCGACAAGGCCAAGTCACTCCTCGCCGACGCCGGCTACGCTGACGGGCTGGCCGTCGAGTACCTCGGTCTGCCTCAGTATCCCGAGCTGCTGAAGACCGGTGAAGTCGTCCGTGAGCAGCTCAAGGCGGTCGGGATCACCATGAACATCAAGCAGGTCGATGTCTCGGTCTGGTTCAGCCAATTCTCCAAGGGCGACTACCAGATCACGTCGGCTTATCAGGAGCGCACCATCGACCCGGACAACTTCTACTCGCTCGTGATCCGGTCAGGCGGACCGATCAACTCGAGTAACTACTCCAACCCGCAGGTCGACGACCTCATCGATCAGGCCCGCACCGAGACCGAGCAAGCCAAGCGGCAGGCGCTTTACACCCAGATCCGCGACGTGGTCCTCGTGGATGCGCCCCTGATCTTTGTGCACTACGAAACCATCAACTACCTCATGCGCACCGACGTTGTCGGTTCCACCGTCACTCCGACCCTGGAGCTGAACATGGCCGACGTTGGTTTCAGCACGTAGCATCATCGACTCTCCACGGGCCTGGCCATGGCGAGACAACTTACTTCTCTGCGGTGAACCTCCGCAAACGTGTTGTCGGGCACATCGACCGCAAGGTACAGGTGCGAGCGGTCCAAGTACATGGACCTTGAATCGCTGACGACCCGTCGGGCCGTACTCGTCATCCTGGCCCGCGGCGCAGCGCAGTCGTCTGACATCACGCGCCCGAGCCGAGCGAATCGCCGAGCTGTGCCAGACATTGCGCCCGCTCGAGCGGACCCATGAGCGGCATTGGCGGGCGCTCCGTCGGAGTGCGACATGTTCACGGGACGTCGTGCGGCCACTGGACGCCCGGCCTGATGACTAGTGTTCGGAGGACCGTGGAGGTCGACGTCATGAGCGAGCGCAGCGCAAAGGAAGTCGTAGACGAGATGTTCCGTCGCCAGCAGGCGGGCGACGACACCGCGCTCGACCAGCTCGTCGCGGCGGACCTGGTGAACCACGCCGCCGGCCCTCAAGGCCGCGAGGGGCTGAAGAAGATCCTGCGCACCATCGATGACGACCTCGGGCCGATCACCGTGGACCAGCACCACCTCATCGGTGACGGCGACCTGGTCGCCCAACACCTCACGCTCCACGGGACCCACCGGGCCTCCACCATGCCACTGCTCGCGGACGTGCCCGCCTCCGGCCGTGCCGCGGCCTGGACGTTCATTCACATCTGGCGGGTCGCTGACGGGGTGATCGTCGAGCACTGGGCATGCCGAGACGACATGGACCTGCTCGAACAGCTACGCCACTGACCGCCTGCCGACCGACGTCCCAGTACTCCGGGTCAGCTTTCTCCGCCGGCCGACAGCGGCACGCTTGGAAAGCCGCAGCCGGCATGGCCGGCAGATGCGGGCAGGCCCGAAATCCATCAAGACATCGCCTGTGTGGTCTCGTCCGAAGCTCCCGCGGATGGTGGTGCATTTTCTGAAGTCGGTGCGTGTGAGTCCCTCGGCATGACCCGCGGGCCACTGGACTGGCTCGAGCCGGTAACCGGCGGGTCGGTGTGCCACGTGGTCCAGAAGTCGTCGGAGCCGTTGGGCGAGCTTGGCGGGTCGGCCCCGATTGGCATGTGAGCGAGGTGAGCGATCGTTGCAGACGCTCCTCCACCTGGATGACGAGGTGGTTGCGGCCTCGGGGATCGACTGGCCCGGCGGTGAGGTGGTGGAGAGCTCGAGGCTCACGAACTCGTCGCCTGGCAGCTTCAGCATCGTGTGGCCGCCGAACTCGGTCTCGGGCACCATGCCCACCACTTCGTACCCGAGGTTGTGTAGAACTCGAGCGAACGGTCGAGATCCTCGACCTGCAGGCCGGCGTGCAGCGTCCTCATTGTGAGCTCCCGTTCGACGGCTCGCTCACGGGGAACATGAGGTGGGTGACGCGGTCCCCTTGGATGCAAACGGTCGGATCGCCCAGAGGGGCATCGTTCACCGACAGCTCGCCGAAGAACGGGCGGCCCTGGCCCATGACCACGGGTACCAGGTCGATGGCCACCGCGTCGAGCAAACCGAGTTCGAGGCACTGCCGGGCAATGGTGCCGGCGGTCACCGCCACGGTGTGCTCCCCGACGATCTCCTGCGCCTTCGCCACCGCGGCCTGCACGCCGTCGGTGATGAAGTGGAACGGGGCACCGGGGTGAGCCTCAACCCAGTCCATCGGGACCTGATGGGTCACCACGACCACTGGCACGTCCGCCGTGTGCGTGCCGTCCCATCCTCCGGTGAAGTCGAACAGCGTCCGCCCGCACACGAGAGCACCCAGCCCATCGAGCCACTGGCTCCAGTACTCGGCGCTAGGAGGGGTCAGGTGGAACGTGATGTCGGGATTGATCGTGGGGAGCTCGACCTTCCCGTTCTGCAACCAGTCGAAGAGCCGGCCGATCGTGTTGTCGTGCTTGGCGATGTAGCCGTCCAGCGACATCGACGCGTTTGCGACGACCTGTCCCATATCTTGCCCCTTCGCTCGAGAGTGGATTCCAAGTACGGACCCGTGAGGGGCGAGGAACTCATCGAACCGAGCGACCCCTCGTCAGCTTGATGGGGCGTCGCCACGGTCGCTGACAGGGCGTCAAGACGCTGCCGGCGATGCCGGCGACTTGTCAACGCGGCCGTTTCGTCGCCCACGTCTCGTAGATGGTGAACCCGCGCTACACGCTGCGTTGCCCAGATTGCTGTTGATGGTCCCCGGGGGCCCAGGAAGCGTGTCTAACACGAAGCCTGGCCGGAATCTGGCCGGCATGACAGCAAGGGAGCACCGACATGGAAAGCGTCGTCCTTACGGTAGGAACCCCGCCGTCGGCATCGTGGCTTACCCACCCGCGCAGGAGCACGAGCAGATGACGGGACACTGGGGGTCGTCGGGCTCGCCCTTCGCCGCCCCGATGAACGACATCCCCAGGGTCGTGTTGTCCTCGCCCATCGAACGTGCTGACTGGCCGGAGTCGCGTACGCGGCGGACCGCTGGCCGAGGAGATCGCCACTTTGAACGACGAAATCGGCAACGGCATCGTGCTCGCCCACGGCTGGCCATCGTTTGCCCCAGCCCTGACCGGAGAACGGCTGGTCGACGAGTTTCGGGTTGTTCTGTGGCCGGTCGTTGCGGGCGATCGCGACGGTGATCGCTGATTCGCTGACCTGACCGGACCTGGCCGAGCCGCAGTCGCTGTAGCTGGTCGACTCCACCGACTTCCACGACGGCTCCGGCGTGCGCCTCTACGGGGCGGCCTGACGTCGGCAGAGGTGGCGCCGTGGATCTCACCGTGCTCATGGGGTGTGCTGACGCCGCATGCCGCGGCCGGGCCTGAGGTGGAGCTCCTCGACATGACATCGGGCCGGATCACGGCCGTGGTGGCCGGGTCCGCTGGTACGGCCGCTCGCAGCCGTTGAACCGCTCCGGCGGCTCGGGCCGCCAAGCCGGTTGATCGGCTCGAAGACAGACCGCCGGCCCGGGCCGCAGCACGCGGCGACTATGGTCTCGGCATGGTCACACCGTCCCGAAAGCCTTGCTTCGTGAAGAACCGGCGAGACTCCTAGGATGGACGAATGACGGTTCCCCAGTTCTCCCGGCCCGGTGCGGTCGACCTGTCGGCGCTACGACCGGCGCCGTCCCCTGCGGGTGGCGGCGCCGGTGCCGCAGGTGGGGTCTATGCGTTCGACGTCGTCGGAGAGCAGTCCCTGCGAGCCGACGTGGTGGAGCGGTCGCTCAGTGTCGTCGTGGTTGTCAGCTTCTGGTCCGAGCAGTCGCCTGCCTCGGTGGAGATCAATGCCACGTTGACACGGCTCGCCGACGAGTTCGGGGGCCGGTTCCTCTTCGCCCGGGTCGATGTAGGCAGTCAGCCCGAGCTGGCCCAGGCGCTCGGTATCCCGCAGGTGCCGCTGGTCGTGGCCGCCTTACGCGGACAGCTGGCCCCGTTGATCCAGGATCCACTGCCGGAGCAGGAGATGCGCACGGTCATCGAGCAGGTGTTGCAGGCCGCCGCCGCAAATGGGGTGGCCGGGGTGGCCGAGCCGGTAGGCCCGGCTGCCGACGTCGACCCCTCCGAGATGGACGAGACCGAGCCCGAGCCGAGGTGGCCCGCTGCCGAGGCCGCCCTGCTCTCCGGAGATCTGGACACCGCCATCTCGGAGTATGAAGCGGCGCTCACGGCTGCGCCGGGCGACGACGAGGCCCTGCTCGGCCTTTCTCAGAGCAGGCTGCTGAAGCGCACCCAAGGAGTCGACCCAGCGACGGCTCGGGATGCGGCCGCACAGCAGCCCAGCGACGTGGCGGCGCAGACTCTCGTGGCAGACCTCGATCTCCTCGGAGAGCACGTCGAGGACGCGTTCTCCCGGCTCGTCGACCTCGTACGCCGCACCAGCGACTCCGAGCGCGACGAGGCGCGCCGGCACCTGATCGAGATGTTCGCCGTCGTGGGTGACGGCGACCCACGCGTGGTGAAGGCGCGCCAGATGTTGGCCAGCGCCCTGTTCTGACGCGGTTCGCGACCGAGCTGGGACGCGTGGTGTGCTATGACGAGCTGAGGGTCCTCTCCTGCTGCGAGCTTTTCTGCGAGCTCAGCCAGATCGTGCCGAGCGGTGGGAGCTGGATGACGGCAGAGGCCGGGCGACCGTGCCAGGGCTTGGTGGTGGCATCGACCGCACCGAGGTTGCCGACTCCCGACCCGGAGTACGCTTCGGCGTCGGTGTTGATGATCTCAGCCCAGGTTCCTTGAACCGGCAGCCCGACCCGGTAGTCGTGGCGTGGCACTGCCGCGAAGTTCGCGATGCAGGCGACGTGGCTGCCGTCTCGGCCCGAGCGAAGGAAGCTGAAGACGTTGTTCGTGCTGTCGTTGGCGTCGATCCAGCTGAACCCGGCCGGGTCCTGATCCTGCGACCACAGCGCCTGGCTGGCTCGGTAGGTCTGGTTCAGGTCAGCCACAAGGTCGTGGACACCACGGTGCTCGACGTGGTCGAGCAGCCACCAATCGAGCTCGCGACCGTCGGCCCACTCGGCTTCCTGGGCGAGCTCGATGCCCATGAAGATGAGCTGCTTGCCGGGATGTGCCCACATGTAGGCCAGGTAGGCGCGCAGGTTGGCCAGCTGGCGCCACCGGTCGCCCGGCATCTTGCGCAGCAAGGAGCCCTTGCCGTGCACCACCTCGTCGTGCGAGATCGGCAGTACGTAGTTCTCGGCGTACGCGTACATCATCGAAAACGTCATCTGGTGATGGTGGTACTGCCGGTGAACCGGATCGTTGGCCATGTAGCCCAACGAGTCGTGCATCCAGCCCATGTTCCATTTGAACCCGAAGCCCAGCCCTCCGACGTGGGTGGGGCGGGTCACGCCTGGCCAGGCGGTCGACTCCTCGGCGATCGTCACGATGCCGGGCACCCGCTTGTAGCAGGTGGCGTTGACCTCCTGCAGGAATGAGACCGCTTCGAGGTTCTCGCGTCCGCCGTAGACGTTGGGGGTCCACTCACCAGCCTCGCGGGAGTAGTCCAGGTAGAGCATCGACGCGACACCATCGACGCGCAGGCCGTCTGCGTGGAACTCCTCCATCCAGTACAGCGCGTTCGCCACCAGGAAGTTACGGACCTCCTTGCGACCGAAGTTGAAGATGTACGAGCCCCACTCGGGGTGCCATCCGCGTTGTGGGTTTGGGTCCTCGTACAGCGGCGTGCCGTCGAAGTTGACGAGCGCGAAGTCATCGGTGGCGAAGTGTCCCGGCACCCAGTCGAGGATGACCCCGACTCCGGCCTGGTGCATGCGGTCCACGAAGTAGCGGAAGTCGTCGGGGCCGCCGAGGCGTGCCGTCGGTGCGAAGAACGACGTGACGTGATACCCCCAGGACCCGGCGAACGGATGCTCCATCACCGGCATCAGCTCCACGTGTGTGAAGCCCAACGCGGCCACATAGGACACGAGCTCGTCGGCCAGGTCCCGGTAACCGAGGTCCTGGCGCCAGGAGGCAAGGTGCACTTCGTAGACACTCATCGCGGTGTCGACGCGCTGGGTGCGCGGGCGGCCCTCGATCCAGGCCTCGTCGCCCCACTCGTACGACGATCCGAACACCACCGAAGCGCGCTCGGGTGGCACTTGGGTGCGCTGGGCGAGCGGGTCCGCCTTCTGCCGCCACTGGCCGTCGGCGCCGAGGATCTCGTACTTGTACAGAGCGCCGTTGCCGACGCCGGGAACGAAGATCTCCCAGATCCCGGACACGCCGAGCCTGCGCATGGGTTGCGCCCGCCCGTCCCAGAAGTTGAAGTCGCCGGCGACTCGGACGCCTCGCGCATGCGGTGCCCAGACCGCGAACGACGTGCCGGTCACCGCGCCGTGCGCAGACTCGTAGGTCTGCACATGGGCGCCCAGCACCTCCCAGAGCTGCTCGTGACGGCCCTCGTTGATCAGGTGCTGGTCCATCTCGCGCACGGTCGGCAGGTAGCGGTAGGGGTCGTCGTAGAGCGCGCGCGAGCCGCCGTCGTACTCGATCTCGAGGCGGTAGTCGGTGACCTCCGGCGCGTTGAGCACGCCGACCCAGACCCCCTCATGCTCATGCCTCATGGTCACGTCCCCGGTGGGAGCCTTGATCGTCACACTTCGGGCGAGCGGCCGTAGCGTACGGATCGTCACCCGGCCGCCGTCCACGTGCGGCCCCAGTACGTCGTGCGGCGCGCCGTGACGTCCGGCGACCAGGTCGTTCAGCTCGCCGACGGGTACCGCTAGGGGAACGGGCTCGGTGGGCATGTCACTCCTCGGCGGCAATGCGGGCGATAGCGTGCATCGGGATCGTCAGCCAGGCCGGTCGGTTGCGGGCCTCGTAGACGGCTTCGTAGACGGCCTTGTCGGTCTCGTAGGCGCGCAGCAACACGGGGTGGCTCGACGCGTCCTCCTTCGTCGCGGTCGAGTAGCCCTCGAGGAACGCCTCGCGGTTGCGTTGCGACCACTCGTCGGCGCGGTAGCGGAGGTGGTCGCTGGTGCCGAACTCGTGCAGCGTCACCCCGGCGGCGTAGTCGAATGATCGGAGCATCCCCGCGACGTCTCGCAAGGCGGCGTCGAAGGCCATCCGCTCCGAGAGGCTCTTGGCCGGCTCCCCCTCGAAGTCGATGAGCTTCCAGCCCTTGACCGTGCGCAGCGTCTGGCCGAGATGCAGGTCGCCGTGCACCCGCTGGACCGGGATAGGGGTCTCGAGCTCCTCCAGGGCGTGGAACCGCGAGCGCAGTCCGATGGAGTAGGCGGCCAGTTCCGGCACAACTGCGATGGCGGCGTCGAGCCGTAGCCCCATCGTGGAGGCCAGGCCACGCAGCTGCTCGGGGGACAAGGTCGCGGTGCCGAACACGTCCGCCAGATTGGCATGCACGTGTGCGGTGGCCTCCCCGAGGCGTTGTGACTCACCGGCGAAGTCGCCACCGACTTCGTCGGCGTGCAGGTCCTCTTCGACGAGGAGGTCGCGCACGCTCGACAGGGCTATCGTCCAGCCGTCGGTCGCCGTGCGAAGGAACACCTGGAGCATGGCCAGGTCACCGGTCGACGAGCGCCCCTCGGCGTCGGACCACGACCCGGAGATCCAGCCCAGCAGGGGTGCGACGTTTTCCGACCCGTGACGGGTGAGCGCGTCGTGGATCTCGATGTCGGGGTTACAGCCTGCGCTGATGCGCCGGAACAGCTTGAGGATCGCCTCCTCGCCGAAGGCGATGGAGGTGTTGGACTGTTCCGCGGTCATCACAATCCCGGTCGCGTTGGCCTCAGGGAGCTCCGCACCTTCGACGACCTCGAACCGCAGGTCCTCGGTCGTACGTCGGTTGAGGAAGCCGTCCAGCAGCAGCGCGGAGGCGGGTCTCAGGTAGACGGCGTCGTAGGCAGTCACCCGACCCAGCTCCGGATGGTCGAGCTCGCCCACAAGGGCGTGCACAAGCCCCGGGTCGGGCTCGTCGAGATACGCCACGGGAAACTGGTAGTTGTCCTGCTTGCCGTCGGCGAAGTCGACGGTGACGACCTCGATGCGCACCTTCGGCTGTTCCTCCGACAGCCAGGACATGGCGTGGATGTGAGACACCGAGAACTCACGCCCTTTGCCGGCGAACCACCGCCTCGAGGCGAAGTAGGTCGCGAGATGGTCGTGGAACTCGGGTGTCACGACGGTGGTCCCTCCTGCGCACGCGAGATCAAGAACCAGTAGAAACCGTGGCCCGAAAGCGTCAGCAGGTAAGGCAGTTCCCCGATCCGGGGGAATCTCACATGTCCGAGCATCTCTACCGGCTCGCTGCCCTCCCAACGACGCAGGTCGAGCTCGACCGGCTGCGGGAAACGAGACAAATTGTTGACGCACAAGACGGTGTCGTCGCCGAAGTCTCGGCTGAACGAGAAGACGCTGGGGTTGCTGCCTCCGAGGTCGTGGAAGGCGCCAAGACCGAAGGCCGGGTGCTGCCGACGGGCGTGGATCATCCGCCGAGTCCAGTGCAGCAGCGACGACGTGTTCTCGACCTCCGCCTCGACGTTGACGGACTGGTAGCCGAAGACCGGATCCATGATCGTCGGAAGCGCCAGCCTGCCTGGCGTGGCCGTCGAGAAGCCGGCGTTGCGGTCCGGCGTCCACTGCATCGGTGTACGCACGCCGTCTCGGTCTCCGAGCCAGATGTTGTCGCCCATGCCGATCTCGTCGCCGTAGTAGAGCACGGGTGATCCGGGCAGCGAGAGCAGCAGGGCGGTGAAGAGCTCCATCTGGTTGATGTCGTTTTCGAGTAGGGGTGCCAGCCGGCGACGGATGCCGATGTTGGCCTTCATGCGGGGGTCCTTGGCGTACTCGCCCCACATGTAGTCGCGGTCGTCGTCGGTCACCATCTCGAGGGTGAGCTCGTCGTGGTTACGCAAGAAGATGCCCCACTGGCACAGCTCCGGGATGGCCGGTGTCTGCTCGAGGATCTCCGAGAGCGGATAGCGCGACTCGCGCCGCACCGCCATGAAGATGCGCGGCATGACGGGGAAGTGGAAGCACATGTGGCACTCGTCACCGCCGGTCGAGAAGTCGCCGAAGTAGTCGACGACGTCGGAGGGCCACTGGTTGGCCTCAGCGAGCAGGACACGGTCGGGGTACTCGGCGTCGACAGTCTTGCGGACCTTCTTCAAGAAGTCGTGGGTCTCGGGGAGGTTCTCCCCGTTCGTCCCCGGCCGCTCGTAGAGGTAGGGGACGGCGTCGAGGCGGAAGCCGTCGATGCCCATGTCGAACCAGAACCGCAGCGCGTCGAGGATCGCGTCATGCACAGCGGGGTTGTCGAAGTTGAGGTCGGGCTGGTGGCTGTAGAACCGGTGCCAGTAGTACTGCTGGCGCACCGGGTCCCAGGTCCAGTTCGACGGCTCGGTGTCCACGAAGATGACCCGCGCGTCCTGATAGAGGTCGTCGGTGTCCGACCACACGTAGAAGTCGCCGTGGGGCCCGTCGCGGTCCCGGCGGGACTGCTGGAACCACGCGTGCTGGTCGCTCGTGTGGTTCATGACGAAGTCGACGATGACCTTGAGGCCGCGGACGTGGGCGTCGTCCAGCAGCAGCTGGAAGTCGTCGAGGGTGCCGACCTCCGGCAGGATGTTCACGTAGTCGGAGATGTCGTAGCCGCCGTCGCGCAACGGTGAGCTGTAGAACGGCGGGATCCACAGGCAGTCGACCCCGAGCCAGGCGAGGTAGTCGAGCTTCTCCCGCAGGCCGTTGAAGTCACCCACCCCGTCGCCGTTGGAGTCCTTGAACGACCGCACCAGCACTTCGTAGAAGACAGCACGCTTGAACCACAACCGGTTCCCGCTCATGGGCTCAGAACCTCCGGATCGACAAGACGTGCACCGGCTCGATGTATGGGTCCAGGCGCACGTAGTTGCGCTCGCCCCATCGCCAGTTCTCTCCGGTGATCTCGTCCTCGACGACAAAAGTCTCGTGCCAGTCGAAGCCCAGCGCTGGCATGGTCAGGTGCACGATCGTCTCACGCACGGCATGCGGGTCGACGTTGGCTACCACGATGACGGCGTCGTCACCGTCGTTGCCGCTTACCTGCTTGCTGAAGCACAGCACGGCCTCGTCATCGGTGGCGTGCACGGTGAGGTTGCGCAACAGGTGCAGGCAGGGATGCCGGCGGCGGATGTCGTTGAGCCTGCTCAGGTACGGCGCCAGGGTGCGGTCCTCGGTGGTGGCCGCCGCCCAGTCGCGCGGGCGGAGCTGATACTTCTCGGAGTTCAGGTACTCCTCCGATCCTGGCCGCACCGCCACATGCTCATAGAGCTCGAATCCGGCGTAGACGCCCCAGCTGGGCGACCCGGTGGCGGCGATGGCGGCGCGCACCTTGAAGGCGGCCGGGCCGCCGTACTGCAGGTACTCCGACAAGATGTCGGGCGTGTTGACGAAGAGGTTGGGCCGCATCATCGCGCTCGACTCGTGCGACAGCTCGGCGAGGTAGGTCTCGAGCTCCCACTTGGTGTTGCGCCAGGTGAAGTAGGTGTAGGACTGGTGGAACCCGACCATCCCGAGCCCGTGCATTATCGCCGGCCGGGTGAACGCTTCGGACAGCAGGACCACGTCGGGGTCGGTCGACCGGAGCTCGGCGATCAGCCACTCCCAGAAGACCAGCGGCTTGGTGTGCGGGTTGTCGACACGGAAGATCCGCACCCCGTGGCTGATCCAGTGGCGCAGCACCCGGAGGCACTCCCGCGACAGCCCCTCGAAGTCGTTGTCGAAGTTGAGCGGGTAGATGTCCTGGTACTTCTTCGGCGGGTTCTCCGCATAGGCGATCGAGCCGTCGGCGCGGGTCGTGAACCACTCGGGATGACTGCTCACCCAGGGATGGTCCGGGGCGCACTGCAGGGCGAAGTCCAGCGCGACCTCGAGCCCGAGCGCATTGGCTCTCGCGACGAACGCGTCGAAGTCGTCGAGCGTACCGAGGTCGGGGTGGATGGCGTCGTGGCCGCCGTGTCGGGAGCCGATCGCCCACGGCGAGCCTGGGTCATCCGCGGCAGGGCTGAGCGTGTTGTTGGGACCCTTGCGGTTGACCTCGCCGATGGGATGGATCGGGGGCAGGTAGACCACGTCGAAGCCCATCGCCGACACCGCATCGAGGCGGCCGGTCGCCGTGGCGAAGTTCCCCGGCGTCCAGGCGCCCGTCGCCTGGTCGAGCGTCGCGCCCTCGGACCTGGGGAAGAGCTCGTACCAGGCCCCGTACAGCGCCCGCGTACGGTCGACGTACAGCGCGAACGGACCAGCGCTGGACACCAGCTCCCGCAGGGGGAAGCGAGCCAGGGCGCTGCGGACCTCCGGGCTCGTGAGGGCCGCGAGACGCACCTGCACGGGAAGCTTGCTGTCCCGGCCGGCGGCGATCGCCGAGCTCAGGGTCAGCCAGCAGGCCTTGCCCTCCTCTGTCTGGGTCGGCACTTGCTCGAGCGCACGGTCGAGCACGAGGTTGCCTTCGGTGAACATGAGCTCGACGTCGATTTCGGCGGGCACCTTGATCTCCGCCGCGTGGCGCCAGCTGCCGTAGGGATCGGCCCAGGACTCTACCCGGAAGCTCCACCGGCCTTCGGCGTCGGGCGCGACCACCGCCTCATAGCGGTCCGGCGTGTCGGTGGTCGCCATCGCGACGAGCCGGCGGTCTTTGCCCTCGGGATCGGTGAGTACGATGCCGGCACCGAGCTTGTCGTGACCCTCCCGGAAAACGGTCGCCGCGACGTGCAGGGGCTCGCCGGGGACGGCCTTTACCGGGTAGCACCCCCGCTCGACCACGGGGCTGACGTCGGTGATGGGGATGCGCTCGACCATTGCGCAGAACCTATCGAACGTCTCCGCACGGTGCAGCAACCGCCTGCCCCGAGCACAGGCGGGGCCGCGTTGATCGTGCGCTCTCGTCTCAGATCGCCCCGGTGAGGCCGCGCTTGGCCCGAATCCGCCGGGTGAACAGGCCGAACACCGAGTCCATCGCCATTCCGATGATCAAGATCACGATCATCAGCGCCAACAGCCACGGCGCGCCGCCCACCACGCTGCGCGCGTAGTTGAGCGCACCCCCGAGCGACGAGGGACCGTCGAACGGAACGAGCAGCTCACCGGCGAGCAGGCTGCGCCAGGAGAACGCCCAGCCCTGTTTGAGCCCCGCAAGATAGGCGGGCATGGCGGCCGGCAGCACGATGTGGCGGTATCGGTTGATTCCTGTCGCCCCGATCATCTTGCCGGCGCGCAGCAGAGGCGGCGGTACCTCGTCAACCCCTGTGATCACGCCGGCGGCGATGGACGGTGCGGCACCGAGGACGACCACGAACATGATCGCCGACTCGTTGAGCCCGAAGAGGAGCATGGCGAGCGGGAACCAGGCGATCGACGGCATGGTCTGCATGCCGGCGATGAGAGAGCCGATGGCCAGCCGCATGAAACGCCACTGAACTACAGCGATGCCGAGCACCGTGCCGGCAGCGAGCGCAAAGCCATAGCCGACCAGGGCCCTGCGCATCGTGCGCGCAACCTGCTCCCACAGCGTGCTGTCGGCGATTGATTGTCCGATCACCTCGTGCCAGAGGCGGTCGAAGACCGCGGTAGGGCCGGGGAAGACGACCGCGGGCTTCCACTCAGCGACGTAGGCCAGCTGCCAGATGGCCAGCACCAGCCCGACGGCGACAAGCTTTGGCCAGGTGGCGGACCAGGCCCTGAGCACGAAGGGGGTGCCCGAATCCTGATGAGCCCGGGGTCCCTGGTCGGCCAGCTCCGCGATCTCGGCGGCCGTCGTGTCGATCAGATCGGGCTTGACGGGGACGTCAACGGACATGCTGGGCCACCTCTGCCCTCAACTCGTGGGTCAGCTGGCCTGACAGCTGCGCCACACCTGGGTCCTCCAGGGCCCGCGGTCGGTCAAAGCCGATCTCGTACTCCGCTTTGACCTGTCCCGGCGAACTCGTGAACAAGACCGTGCGGTCCGCCAGCCGAACGGCCTCCCGGACGTTGTGCGTGACGAAGACGATCGTGAGGCCGAGCTCACTGTGGATGCGCTCGATCTCGTCGTGCATCGAGTCCCGCGTCATCGCGTCGAGGGCGGCGAACGGCTCGTCCATCAAGACGATCTGCGCCTCCTGGGCCAGGACCCGGGCGAGCTGCGTGCGCTGCTTCATCCCGCCCGACAGCTCGTGTGGGCGCTTGTGTTGGCGTCCGCCGAGGTGGACGAGCTGGAGCAGCTCCTCCACCTTGGCGGCACGCTCGGCCTTGCGTACTCCGCGCATCTTGAGTGCCAGGTCCACGTTCTGTCCGGCAGTCAGCCACGGGAACAGGGTCGCTTCCTGGAACATGAACGCGACCTTGCGGTCGCCGGTCTCGATGGACCCCTGGGTTGGTTTGTCGAGGCCGGCGATCAGGTTGAGCAGCGTGCTCTTGCCGCAGCCGCTGGCTCCGACGATGCACACGAACTCCCGTTCGGCGACGTCGAGGCTGACGGCCTGGAGGGCCTGGGTATGGTCGGCGCCGCGACCGAACGACTTGCTGACCTGATGAATGCGAACGGCCACGGCGGAGTCGAGGACGCCGGAGTCCGCCGCAAGCTGCGCTGTGAGTGTCACGGTGACTTCGGCCATGACACCTCGGGCTCACCTGCAGCAGCGAGCAGCTTGTTGAGCGGGTCGAGGTTGTAGATGTCTGCCAGGTTGTTGATCGGGTCGAGCTGGCCGTTGCTGACCGCGTGGTCAGCACTCTCCAGCAGGGAGTCGGCGATCGGGTCGTTGGTGAAGGTCAGCTTCGACCAGGCCTTGTCCAGTGCACCGGCCGGGATGGTCGCACCCGTCTTGTTTGCGATGTAGCCGCCGATCAACGTCTTGGCCTCGTCCGGATTGCTTGCGATGTAGTCGTTGGCAGCGATCTGCCCCGTGAGCAGGTCGTCGACGAGATCGGGATGTGCGGACAGGAAGTCGTTACGAACGAGCAGGTGGGTCGTGACGAAGCGTCCCTTGGGCCACAGCGTGGACTCGTCGACCAGGCGGGTGGCTCCGGCCGCCTCGAGGACCGACGCATAGGGCCCCGGCACCCAGGCGCCGTCGATCTCCCCGGTCTGGAAGGCCTGGACCGTGACGCTGTTGTCCTGGTTGATGACAGTGACGTCGCCCTTGCCGTCGGCGTCGACGTGGTATCCCTGCTGGCCGAGCCAGTACTTGAGAGCGACGTCTTGGGTGTTGGCGGGCCCAGGGGTGGCCAAGGTCTTGCCCGCGAGGTCCGCAGGTGACGTGATGTCGCTGCTGACCATCAGCGAAGCGCCGCCGGAGGTGGCACCGCTGATGACGGAGACGCTCGGGGTCGGAGGCGAAGGCCGTGATGGCCGGGCTCGGACCGATGTAGGACGCGTCGAGGCCGCCACTTTGGAGCTGGGTGATGACGTCGCTCCCGCTGTTGAAGTCGATGGCCTTGAGACTGGCGCCGTCGGCCTTGAGGTTGTCCTCGAAGTAGCCCTTGTCGATGCCCACGATGGCGCTGCCATGGGTGAGGTTAGGGAAGTAGCCGAGCTTGACCTCGGTCGAGCCGCTGGCGCTGCTGTCGCTGGAGCTGCACGCCGCGAGAGAGGTCGCCATGACCCCCATCGCGACCAGCACCCCGAGACCGCGCAGCCGTGCTCTGGCCTTAGGATCAGGCACTGTGGTCTTCTAAAAAAGTAAAGTTAATTGACTTACAAGACAAAGACTATGGCGAAGGGATGGGACATGCTGCGGATTCCGCGAAGTTGTCGCCGCCTCGCGTGTCCGATTAGTCCTGGACGTGAGACATCGCTACCGTTTTCCGGTGCGCGCCATCAGACGGTTCACCGTCCGCCCCGTCCTGCCCGATGCCTTGCGTCCCTTAGAGGAGCTCGTCACGAACCTCCGGTGGTCGTGGCACCCGGAGACCCAGGATCTCTTCGAGACGGTCGACGCGGCGGCCTGGGCCGCCAGCAACCACGACCCGGTGCGCCTCCTCGGCAACGTCCCCGCTTCACGGCTGCGGCTGCTCAGCCAGGACAAACGCTTCATCAAACGGCTGGAGCTTGCCCGGGCCGACCTCGAGGAGTATGTGACGGGCAACCGCTGGTACCAGTCCCTCGGCGCCGACGTTCCGCGGCAGATCGCGTACTTCTCTCCCGAGTTCGGGATCGCGGCCGTGCTTCCGCAGTACTCCGGTGGCCTCGGCATCCTCGCCGGCGACCACCTCAAGTCGGCGAGCGATCTCGGTGTCCCGATCCTCGGCGTCGGCCTGCTCTACCGCCACGGGTACTTCCGGCAGCTGCTGTCCCATGAGGGCTGGCAGCAGGAGCGCTACCCGGTGATGGATCCCGACGAACTTCCCTTGACGCTGCTTCGTGAGGTCGACGACTCACCGGCCAAGATCTCCATCGCGATCGCCGGTGGTCTCCAGCTCGTCGCTCATGTCTGGGTCGCCCAGGTCGGGCGGGTGCCACTGCTGCTCATGGACTCCGACATCGAGGACAACCCGCTGCCGCTGCGAGACGTGACCGACCGGTTGTACGGCGGTGGCTCTGACCACCGGCTGCACCAGGAGCTGCTGCTGGGTGTCGGCGGAGTGCGAGCCATCCGGGCCTACTGTGCGCTCACCGGCGCGGAGGCGCCCGAGGTCTTCCACACCAACGAGGGCCACGCGGGCTTCCTCGGTATCGAGCGCATCTGCGAGTTCATCGGCGACGATGGCCTGGACTTCGACGCCGCGGTCGAGAAGGCCAGGGCAGGCACCGTCTTCACGACCCATACGCCGGTCCCGGCCGGGATCGACCGCTTCCCGCGTGAGCTCGTCGAGATGCAGTTCAGCGGCGAGAATGCCGTCAACGGCGTGCCGGTCGACAAGATCCTGGCGCTCGGCGCGGAGGACTACGAGGGCGGCGACCCGACAGTCTTCAACATGGCGGTGATGGGATTTCGGCTGTCCGGCCGCGCCAACGGGGTGAGCAAGCTGCACGGCCATGTCTCCCGGCAGATGTTCGCCGGACTGTGGCCGGGGTTCGACGAGTCCGATGTTCCCATCACGTCGATCACCAACGGCGTACACGCCCCGACGTGGGTGGCACGGGAAGTCTTCGAGGTCGCCGAACATGCCCGCGTGCTGTCGGAGTTCGACAGTCTGCGGGACTGGTCGGCAATCGACAGGCTTCCCGGGCGTGCGCTGTGGGACGCCAAGCGCAGGCTGCGGGCGAAGCTTGTCGAAGACGTTCGCGAGCGGGTCCGCAAGTCATGGCTCCAGCGCGGCGCCAGCCGGGCCGAGCTCGGCTGGGTCGAATCGGTCCTCGACCCTGACGTGCTCACGGTCGGGTTCGCCCGGCGCGTGCCGTCGTACAAGCGGCTGACGCTGATGCTGCGCGACCCGGACCGGCTGAAGAAGCTGCTGCTGCATCCCGAGCGTCCGATCCAGCTCGTCATCGCCGGCAAGGCCCATCCGGCCGACGAAGGTGGCAAGCGGCTTATCCAGGAAATCGTCAGGTTCTCGGACAGTGTGACCGTGCGGCACCGGATGGTGTTCCTCCCGAACTACGACATCGCGATGGCCCAGCCCCTCTACCCGGGCTGCGACGTGTGGCTCAACAACCCGCTGCGCCCCTACGAGGCGTGCGGGACGTCAGGGATGAAGGCGGCGCTCAACGGCGGGTTGAACCTGTCGATCCTCGACGGCTGGTGGGACGAGTGGTATGACGGCGACAACGGCTGGGCGATCCCCTCCGCCGACGGTGTCGACGACACCGACCGGCGTGACGACATCGAGGCGGAGGCGCTCTACGACCTGCTGGAGGCCGAGGTCGCACCACGCTTCTACGACGTCGACCGCGACCGGCTGCCGAGCCGCTGGCTCGAGATGGTCAGGCACACACTGAAGTCGCTGGGCCCCAAGGTGCTCGCCTCCCGGATGGTGCGTGACTACGTGCACCAGCTCTACACACCGGCCGCGCTGGGCTCGCGTCGCATCATCGGCGACGACGCTGCCGCTGCGGC
The DNA here is from genome assembly GCA_038238115.1 of Propionibacteriales bacterium. Taxonomy (GTDB): domain Bacteria; phylum Actinomycetota; class Actinomycetes; order Propionibacteriales; family Nocardioidaceae; genus JBBRYB01. The sequence goes on from JBBRYB010000002.1 coordinate 176,233, forward strand.
GCTGGCTCACTGGAAGTCAGCAGTTCGCAGGGCGTGGCCACACGTGCGCATCGAGCATGTCGAGTCGAGCGGCGTCAGCGACGCTCCGGCGCTGGGCCAGACGCTCACCGTCCGCGTGTTCGCCACGCTCGGCCAGCTCGAGCCGGACGACGTCGATGTGCAGGTCGTGCACGGCCGGGTCGCCGGCGACGACCAGCTCAGGGACCCCAGCGTGGCGAGCCTGGAGCACGCGGAGGCTTACGAGGGAGGCCGACACCGCTTCGAGGCCGAGATGGGTCTGAATCAGACCGGTCCGTTCGGCTACACCGTGCGCATTCTGCCCAAGAACGACCTGCTCGCTTCGGCTGCGGAGGTCGGGGTGGTGGCGTGGCCACCAGACGTCAACGAGCTCGAGATCATCTGAGCCGCCGTCATCTGGGCCGAGTCAGCCGCTGAGCTGGCCGCCGACCGCTTCGAAGAGGGCGAATGTGTGGTCGAGCAGCGGAACCGCCTCACCGGGCTTCCACGGCTGTGCGGAGCAACGCGACACGTCAGTGCGGACAACCTCGAGGTAGTGGTCCGCCCAATGCTCGGGCAGCACCACGTGCACCGGCTCGGATCCCGCGTGCAGCCATAGCACGTACGACGTGTCGTGACGGCGTCGACCCGGCTCGTCGACGGCGCGCAGCTGGTCGCCCGCGAGAAAGATCCCCAGTGTGCGGGTGCCTGGCTCCAGCCAGGTCCGCTCGGTCATCTCCTGGCCCGAGGAGTCCAGCCAGGTGATGTCCTTGCGGCCGATCCCGCCGCGCGGCTTGCCCTCGAAGAAGTGGCGTTGGCGCAGGACGGGGTGCTGCGCCCGCAAGGCGAGCAGCGTGCGGGCGAGCTGGTCGAGGTGTGACCAGTTCGGGTCGAGTTCCCAGGGATACCACGACACCTCGTTGTCCTGGCAGAAGGCGTTGTTGTTGCCGCCCTGCGTGCGCCCGCGCTCGTCGCCTGCGGTCAGCAAGGGTACTCCAGCCGACAGCAGCAGGGTCGCCAGCATGTTGGCGGCCTGCCGTCGCCGCAGCTCGAGCACGAGCTCGTCGTCGGTTTCGCCCTCGACGCCGCAGTTCCAGGAGCGGTTGTGGTCGCTCCCGTCCCGGTTGTCCTCGCCGTTCGCCAGGTTGTGCTTGGCGTGATAGGACACCAGGTCCCGCAAGGTGAAGCCGTCGTGTGACGTGACGAAGTTGATTGACGAGTACGGCGACCTGCCGTCGTCGGCGTACAGGTCGCTCGAGCCCGAGAACCTCGAGGCGAGATCACGCACGCCGTCGGCCTGCCCGCGCCAGAAGTCGCGCACCGCGTCGCGGTACTTGTCGTTCCACTCACACCAGGGCGCGGGAAACCGGCCGACCTGGTAGCCCTCGCCGGTCGCGTCCCACGGCTCGGCGATGAGCTTGACGTCACGGAGCACCGGATCTTGGTGAACAGCCGTCAGGAACGGGGCGCTCAGGTCGACATGGTGGCTGTTTCGCGCCAGGGCGGGCGCGAGGTCGAACCGGAATCCATCGACGTGCATGTGCGTGACCCAGTAGCGCAACGAGTCCATCACGAAGCGCAGGACCTGCGGCTCGGACGCGTCGAGGGTGTTGCCGCATCCAGTCACGTCGGCGTAGCGTCCCCAGCCGTCGTCTCGGTAGTAGGCGCGGTCGTCGTACCCACGAAAACACACCGAGGGGCCGCTCAGCCCGCCCTCGGCGGTGTGGTTGTAGACCACGTCCAGGATCACCTCGATGCCCGCGGCGTGCAGCGCCTTGACCATCTGCTTGAACTCGGTGATCTGCTCGCCGCCGCTGCCGCTGCTGGAGTAGTCGGCGTGCGGCGCGAAGAAGCCGATCGTGTTGTAGCCCCAGTAGTTCCTCAGCCCTCGCTCGGTGAGCCAGGGCTCGGAGAGGAAGTGCTGCACGGGCATGAGCTCCAGCGACGTCACTCCGAGGCCACGCAGGTAGTCGATGACCGCGGGGTGGGCAAGGCCGGCGTACGTGCCGCGCTCGTGCTCGGGGACCTCCGCGTGCAGGCGCGTCAGGCCGCGCACGTGCGCTTCGTAGATGACCGTGCGCCGCCAGGGCACACCGGGTCGGCTGTCGTCCTCCCAGTCGAAGCGGTCGTCGCCCACGATGACGCTGCGCGGGGTGTGCGCCGCGCTGTCGCCCGGGTTGACGTCCCCCGAGTCCTTGAGGACCGCCAACGAGGGGTTCGGCACGAGCGAGCCGCAGATCGCTCGCGCATAGGGGTCGAGCAGGAGCTTGTCGACGTGGAAGAGCCGGCCCCGCTGCGGGTCCCAGTCCCCGTCCACCCGGAAGCCGTAGTGCTGGCCAGGTCGGGCTCCGGACAGGTACCCATGCCAGACGCCCAGCGTCCGCTCGCGCAGGGCCAGCCGCTGCTCCGATCCGTCGTGGTCGAAGAGGCACAGCAACACCGATGCGGCAGCGGGCGCCCAGACGGCGAAGTTGGTGCCGCCTGCGTCCGGCGTCGCACCGAGGCGTCGGTGGTCACCAGGCAACAACGTCGACGAGGGGGGCGGCGGCGACGGCGATGACGACGACAAGGGGGGCACGTCGGTGCGGGTCATGGGTGACATCCTGCCGGTCCGACGGTGAACCCGGCAGGCAGGCTGGTCAGATACGCTGCCCGACGTGCCTGACTTCGTGCGACTTGACGTGTCCGACGGGGTGGCGACGCTGCGCCTCGACCGCCCGCCGATGAACGCCCTCAACGAGGTCATGCAGGAGGAACTACGCTCGGCCGCGGCGGCGGCGACCGAACGTGACGACGTCCGCGCCGTCGTGGTCTGGGGTGGTGAGAAGGTGTTCGCCGCCGGCGCGGACGTCAAGGAGATGGCCGACATGTCCTACCCGGACATGGTGATCCGATCCGGCGCTCTCCAGTCGGCTTTCACGGCCATCGCGGCGATCCCGAAGCCGGTGGTGGCGGCGGTGACCGGCTATGCCCTCGGGGGCGGATGTGAGCTGGCACTGTGCGCCGATGTGCGGATCTCCGCCGATGACGCAAAGTGGGGGCAGCCGGAGATCCTGCTCGGGATCATCCCGGGCGCGGGCGGGACGCAGCGCCTGGCGCGGCTGGTCGGGCCCGCCAAGGCCAAGGACATCGTCTTCACGGGGCGCTTCGTCGCCGCCGACGAGGCGCTCGCCATCGGCCTCGTCGACAACGTCGTGCCGGCCGACCAGGTGTACTCGGCCGCTGTTGAGTGGGCCTCGACGTTTGCGCGCGGACCGGCATACGCCATCCGGGCCGCGAAGCAGGCCATCGATCGCGGCCTCGAGGTCGACCTCATGACGGGGCTGGAGATCGAGCGACAGCAGTTCGCCGGCCTGTTCGCAACCGAGGACCGGTTGACGGGGATGCGGTCGTTCGTGGACAACGGGCCGGGCAAGGCGGCCTTCAAGGGTCGCTAGATGTTGGCTCCTTGAGCGGTTGTCGTTGCCCTCGCCATACCTGCCTGCGGTTGCGGAGGTCGAGACGCCATACGCGATGATGGAATCCGACCTGCCACGACTCAGGAGATGACCTAGGAGGGCTCGCACGACCATGAAGGTTGCTGTCTGCGTGAAGTACGTCCCAGACGCCACCGCCCAGCGGACGTTCAGCTCCGACGGCACGGTGGATCGGGGCGCGGTCGACGGGTTGCTCTCGGAGCTCGACGAGTATGCCGTCGAGGAAGCGCTCAAGATGCGTGACTCCAGCGACGCCGAGGTCGTCGTGGTCACGATGGGGCCAGAGGCGGCGCGCACGGCGATCCTGAAGTCGCTTCAGATGGGCGCTGACGCCGGTGTGCACGTACTCGATGATGCGATCCACGGCTCCGACGCCGTGGGCACCTCCCTCGTGCTGGCCAAGGCGCTCGAGCGCCTTGAGCCTGACGTCGTGCTCTGCGGAATGGCGTCCACCGACGGGTCGATGAGCGTCGTACCCGCCATGCTCGCCGAGCGCATGGGGCTTCCCCAGGTGACCTTCGCCTCTGAGGTGACGGTCGACGGGACCACGGTGCGGGTACGCCGCGATGGCGACACAGCCACGGAGACGATCGAGGCGAACATGCCCCTGTTGCTCAGCGTGACCGACCAGGCCAACGAGCCTCGATACCCGTCCTTCAAGGGCATCATGGCCGCCAAGAAGAAGCCGGTCGAGACCCTGACACTGGCCGACCTCGGTGTGGGTGTTGACGAGGTGGGAGCCGATGCCGCCTGGACCAAGGTGATAGCGGTCGAGGGGCGTCCGCCCCGCTCGGCCGGCACGGTCGTGACCAACGACGGCGGCACTGGGGCCGAGCAGCTGGTCGGCTTCCTGGCCGGCGAACGGTTCGTCTGAGACACGCCTCCGCCCGACCCGACGTACCCGAAGGAGCCTATCTCCAATGAGCGAGATTCTCGTCCTCGTCGACCATGTGGACGGAGCGGTCCGCAAGACGACGGCGGAGCTCCTGACACTGGCCCGCCGGCTTGGAGAGCCCTGTGCCGTGTTCATCGGTCCAGGCATCGACTCGGCTCGCGATGCGCTGAAGCGTTATGGCGCCGAAAGGGTCTATGTGCTCGACTCCTCGGACCTCAGCGACTACCTCGTCGCGCCGAAGGTCGAGGCGCTCGCTCAGCTGATGGCCTCGAGATCGCCAGCGACCGTGCTCATCCCGTCCGGCGCCGAGGGCAAGGAGATCGCCGGTCGACTGGCCATCAGAACCGAGTCGGGGCTGATCACCGACGCCATCGACGTCGAGCTCGGGGAGGGCGGTCTGGTCACTCGCCAGTCCGTCTTCGCCGGCAGCTACACCGTCATCGCTAACGTCACGAGAGGCACGCCCATCGTGACTGTCAAGCCGAACTCGGTGACCGCCGAAGCCGTTGAGGGCGCCGCCGTGGAGGAGGCAGTCGACGTCGCCGTGAGCGACGCAGCCAAGACCGCTCGGATCGTCGAACGCCAGCCCCGTGCGTCGAGCGGGCGCCCCGAACTGACCGAGGCCGCGATCGTGGTATCCGGCGGTCGCGGTACCGCTGGCAACTTCGAGCCGGTCGAAGCCTTCGCGGACTCCCTCGGTGCGGCCGTGGGTGCCTCACGTGCCGCCGTGGACTCGGGGTGGTATCCGCACTCCTACCAGGTCGGCCAGACGGGCAAGACGGTTTCGCCGCAGCTCTACGTGGCCGCTGGTATCTCCGGTGCCATCCAACACCGCGCCGGCATGCAGACCTCGAAGACGATCGTGGCCGTGAACAAGGACAGCGAGGCGCCGATCTTCGAGCTCGTCGACTTCGGTGTGGTGGGTGACCTGCATGCGATCCTGCCGGCGGCCACGGAGAAGATCAACGCCCGCAAGGGTTGAGCCCGGCCACCGGTGTTGAGCTGGCCCTCCGGGTGCGGCGTAGCGATCTTGGCTACGAGCTGCGGGCACGTGCTTCGGCGTACGACGCAAAGGCCCTGGCCTGCTCGATGCGGTCTGAAGGTGTGAGGTCGGACTCGTCGTAGCCGCGAGGTCGGTCGCGTCGGACCTGCTCGATGAGCTTCGACCACTCCGGACTGAGGCGCTGCCGTCCCCACGTCAGCGCCGCCTGCTTGGAGATCACCCGGCCGGTGTCGAGGGTGGCCAGGAAACGGCAGAACGTCGTGACGGCGTACCGCTGTCCCCAGGCCACGTCGAGCGACATCCAGGTGGAGAAGTCGTCCATGAAGGTCCCTGCGGACTCGCGTGCGTAGTTGCGGACCGCATCGGCTGGCACCGCGTCGACGAGGGTATGCGGATCCGGCCCGTCGAGGACGACGCCGCACTCGCGCAGCGACCAGCGGGCCACCACGTTGTTGCAGTGGGTCGACCACTGCATCTGGCGCCACCCGTGATCGACGTAGAGCCAGTTCCGACCGATGGCATCCAGCGAGCGCAGATCGGCGGCCACTGGGTAGGACCCCTCGAGGTGATGGGTCCAATGCCCGGGACGTGTCGGGATCTCGTCGTGCACGGCACGCAGTGCGGCCTCCTGCCCGGCCGTGACCTGACGGCGGACGGGGATGAGGAAGTCGCAGTCGCTGTGGAGGTCGGCGTCACCGACGGCGAAGGAGCCCTGCAAGTAGGCACCGACGAAATCCTCGCCGAGGATGGACCGTGCAGTGTCGGTCAGATCGGCCAGCAGGTGGTTCAGCTCGGGGAACTGCGTCGGCTGGCCATCGTGCGACATGGCGTCACCCCACCATCGATCTGTCGCCCACGTCAAAAGCGGTATGCTCTGGGGAGCCGAGTGTGTCACGGTCCATCCGCAGCTCGGCCACCTCGACCCGCAGCCGCTCCAGCTCGGCCGGTTCATTGAGATCCAAAGCCTCCGGCGGATCATCGTCCTGAGCCCGCTCGATCGCGACCCACCGGCCAAGCAGCGCCTCTTCGACCCCGATCTCACGAGCCACCGTCTCGATCGGGCGGCCCGTGTCGCTCGCCAGGTGAGCCGCGTCCTGTCGATACGTCGGCGAGTGGCTCTACCGCTTCGCGCGAGGCTTCGGCTTTGCAACCATGTGAACATCCCCTCGGCGACACCAGGGATCCCGCTGTCAAGGTGTCCACCAAACGGGTGGAGCCTCACACGGCTACCCGGGTCTGGGTTTGAATCGGGTGTGGCGGCGGGGTGTTTGGTGGGGGTCGAGCCTGGCTGGGGGAATGATTTCGGGCGTCCCGTCGGGTGCCATGGTGGCGGCCCAGTCGCTGTGGTGGATGAGGTGGTGGTGGAAGGGGCAGAGCAGGCAACCGGTGGTGGTGTCGGTGTAGCCGCCGCGCGACCAGGCAGTGAGGTGGTGGGCTTCGCACCAGGTGGGGGGCCGGTCGCAACCGGGGAAGATGCAGCCGCGGTCGCGCACGGCCAGGGCGATGCGTTGGTGGCGGGTGTAGAGGCGTCTGGTTCTGCCGAGGTCGAGGACGCGGCTGGTGCCGTCGAGGATGGCGGGGATGAGGTCGGCGTTGCAGGCGAGTCGGCGGGCTTGGCCAGCGGAGATGGTGGTGCCGGTGTCGAGGGTGGCCTCGCCCAGCCCGGATTGAAGCTGGCGAAGGGCGACGGTAACCACGATGGTGGCGTTCGCGACGCCGTGTTGGGGCAGCTTGCTGGTGGGGAGGTGTTCGAGGAGTTCGCAGAAAGCGGTGCCGAGGCGCTGCGGGTACGGCAGCCGGTCGCGCTCGCTGCCGCCGAGGTCGCCGGTGCTGTCGCCGCCGGGGTCGCCGCTGCCCCTGTCGGTGGTGGGTGTGGGGTGGCGGGGTGCGGTGTAGGCCTCGAGGGCGGCGCGGAGGATGTCGGCGTGCAGGTCGGGGATCTGGGCGGTGAGTCGGCTGGTGCCGTCACCGGTTTTGCGGACGGTGAGCCGCGCCGTCACGCGGCCCCGCTGCTCGTCGGCGTTGAGCAGGTCGCCGAGGCGTTGTTCGGCGCCGGCGGGGTCGATGACCTCGATCAGGTGGTGGCAGGCGCGTTGTAGGTCGGTGTGGGTGAGCAGCTGCGCCTGGTCGACCAGAGTGGCTTGGGCGAGGTGGCGGGGCTGGTCGTCGACGTCGGCGGACAGCCCGCTGAGGGTGGCACCGATCATGACCGCCTGGTCGGTGTGCAGCCGACCCGCCGCCCAGGCCTGGCGGGTGTGCTCCTCGGCCGGGCTGAGGGCGCGGGCCGCGGCCACGGTGGCGGTGGCCTGCCCGCGCGAGAGCCGGTGCTCGGAGACCAGCCAACTGGTGGGTGACGCGGCGCCATGCTGCCGGGGCAGGTCCCGGTCGATCGTAGTAGCGAGGAGTCGGGCGACGAGCTCATTCACACCCGCGCGGACGGCCAGCGCCTGGCGGAGCCGATCGACCAGGGTGTCGTCGCCCAGTCCCCAGGTCGGTGTCTGCGCGACCGCGGCGAGTTCCGCGGCGACCCCATCAAGGCAGACAGCGAACACGTCGCCGGGCTTCGACGGACCTGGGTCGGGGTCGAGGAACGTGGTCGCCATGGGAACCAGTCAACACCCGAGGACCGACAAAACTCGAACCTACGTACGCATGTACACAGGGCAGGCTAACTATCTTCAAGGCTGCCACTGTCCGGTTCTTGCGCGTTCGGTCGACATGGGAGTTGTACTGGAACAGAGACCATGTGTTGACCAAGTGATGGGCGTGCCCGGCTTCCTGGCGATGACTGCGCTCACTTTGGAGCGGATCGCGTAGTGGCAGCACCGGGGTTCACAGATCTCTTGGAGGACCAGGTCAGGAGACTTCGAACGCAACACCTTGCGGGGTCCGCGCTGGTAGGTCTTCAACTCGACGAAGGCCGGTGCAGAGTGCAGCCGGTTGCGCTGGCGTCGCGGAGCCGCGACAGTCGTCGCGTGGAACCAGCTGACCGCGCGGACGTTCACCGGGCCGAGCGATGACTGACGACGCCAGCCCCGGCGGCCCACCGGACGGCGGCTCAGGCGGGCCACCGGACGCCGGCTCAGGCGGTCCGCCAGTGGTGTGCGTCGTCATGGGGGTGACGGGATCAGGCAAGAGCACCATCGGCGCGCTGCTGGCGCAGCAGCTCGGGGTCGCCTACGCCGACGCGGACGAGTTCCACAGCCCGGCCAACATCGCCAAGATGTCTACGGGAACCGCGCTGACAGACGAGGACCGCTGGCAGTGGCTCGTGGGGATCGGACGGTGGCTGGACCAGCGTGAGACCACCGGCGCGGTGGCGACCTGCTCGGCATTGAAGAAGTGCTACCGCGACGTACTGAGAGCACAGGCGCCGGGCCTGTGGTTCCTGTATCTCGCTGGGACTGCCGAGCTGATGACCGAGCGTGTCACGGGTCGGCGCCACCACTTCATGCCGCCCGACCTGGTGCGCTCGCAGGTCGAGACGTTGGAGCCGCCCGACGGCGAGGACCGTGTCATCGCCGAGGATGCCTCAGCACCACCGGACGAGATCGTGCACCGCTTCGTCGGCGAGATCACTCGTCGTACTGCCGGTTAGGAGTGCGCTCGGCCGTAGCAGGCAGCTCATGCTCGCGGCTGGGAGTTCCGATCAGGACACCCAGCTTGTGATCGCCGCATAGGCCGGCATCGCTGTCTTGGTGGTGCTGGTCGTGGTGTTCGAGCTCCATCCGCTGCTGAGCCTGCCGCTTCACGATCGGCCAGAACGTCAAGACCTGGACGATCATGGAGACCATCATCTCGGTCGTGGCAATCATCTTGGTGCTGCTGCTTAGCCTGATCACGCGTGGGCGCTTGGGCGCTGCTCTGCGCCGACCGGACACCGTTCTCCCGCAGATCGACCACCTGAGGGGCATGTTTGCGGCACAACGGGTTCCCGGTGGCGTTTGTGAGGGGGCACTAGGCTGGGCGGGCAATGAACGTCGCATCGCAGCGGCCGGTGGCCTACCTCGACCACGCGGCCACCACGCCGATCTACCCCGAGGTCATCGACGCGATGGCCGCGCAGCTGGCGCGACTCGGGAACGCCTCGTCGTTGCACGGGTCAGGTCGTTCGGCGCGCAAGGTCGTCGAGGAATCCCGCGAGACGATCGCGGCCTCGCTCAACGCCCGACCTTCCGAAGTGGTCTTCACCTCAGGTGGCACAGAGTCCAACAACCTCGCCGTGAAGGGCTTCTACTGGGCTCGGCGCCATGCCGACCCGCGCCGGGTCCGCATCATCTCGACAGCGCTCGAGCACCACGCCACCCTCGACCCGTTGCACTGGCTGCACACCGCGGAGGGCGCCGAGGTCGAGTTGCTTCCCGTCGACAGGCAGGGCCGGCTTGACATCGCGACGCTGCGTACGTCGGTCGAGCGCGACCCGACCACCATCGCGCTGATCTCCGTGATGTGGGCCAACAACGAGGTCGGCACGCTGCAGCCGGTCGACGAGGTTGTCGCCCTCGCCGCCCCCCACGGAATCCCCGTCCACACTGACGCCGTGCAGGCGCTCGGACAGGTGCCGCTCGACTTCGCCGCAGCGGGAGTGGACGCGATGACCATCACCGGCCACAAGATCGGGGGGCCATTCGGCGTCGGGGCGCTGCTGCTGCGTCGCGAAGCGGACTTAGTGGCGTTGCTCCACGGCGGGGGCCAGGAACGCGACGTGCGGTCAGGCACCATCGACGCGCCGGCGATCGTGGGCTTCGCGACGGCCGCCCAGCTTGCCGTCAAGGGCCAGCCGGACCGGGCGGTGAGCCTTGTCGAGTTGAGAGACGCGTTGATCACCGGGATGGTCACCGCTGTACCGGAGGCTCAGCTCAACGGCGCTCCGGGCGACGGCCGGCTGCCTGGCAACGCTCACTTCTCCTTCCCCGGATGCGAGGGCGACTCGCTCCTCATGCTCCTCGACGCGCAGGGCATCGAGTGCTCGACCGGCTCGGCCTGCTCGGCGGGCGTGCCGCAGGCCTCCCACGTCCTCCTGGCCATGGGCCACGACGAGGCCACCGCGCGAGGCTCGTTGCGGTTCTCACTGGGCCACACGTCGAGCCAGGCCGATGTCGACCGCGTGCTGCTGGCGATCGGCCCGGCCGTGCAGAGAGCCAGGGCAGCTGGAAACACCGCCGTCGCCGGTGGGCGCGCATGAGGGTGCTCGCCGCCATGTCCGGCGGCGTCGACTCGGCCGTCGCCGCGGCCAGGGCCTGCGATGCCGGCCACGACGTGACGGGTATCCACCTCGCGTTGTCGCGCAACCCCCAGTCCTATCGCAGTGGGGCGCGTGGCTGCTGCACGGTCGAGGACGCCAACGACGCCCGCCGGGCCGCGGACGTGCTCGGCATCCCCTTCTACGTCTGGGACCTGAGCGAGGCATTCCACCAGGCGGTGGTCGAGGACTTCACGCGTGAGTATGCCGAGGGACGCACCCCCAACCCCTGTTTGCGCTGCAACGAGAAGATCAAGTTCGCCGCCGTGCTCGATCGTGGGCTGGCACTCGGCTTCGACGCCGTCGCGACGGGTCACTACGCGCAGCTCGAGACGGGACCCGACGGGCAGATCGAGATGCACCGCGCGGTTGACCCCGGCAAGGACCAGTCCTACGTCCTCGGAGTGCTGGACCAGCAGCAGCTGGCGCACTCGCTCTTCCCACTCGGGCGCTCGACCAAGCACGACGTGAGAGATGAGGCGGAGCGGCGCGGGCTCTCCGTGGCCCAGAAACCCGACAGCCATGACATCTGCTTCATCCCCGACGGTGACACGGCCGGTTGGCTGCGCGACCGGGTAGCTGGAGGTCCGGGGCCGATCGTGGACACGTCCGGTGAGATCCTCGGCGAACACGAGGGTAGTTTCGGCTTCACGATCGGGCAGCGTCGCGGACTGCGCCTCGACAGGCCCGCACCGGACGGTAAGCCCCGCTACGTCCTCGACATCGAGCCGATCTCGGGCACCGTCACGGTCGGCCCGCGCGGCGACCTCACGGTCGATCACATCAGCGGGATCAACCCCCGCTGGTGCGGCGCAGTGCCACAGGACGAGCTCGCCTGCACCGTGCAGCTGCGCGCTCACGGCGAAGCGCATCGCGCCGCCGCCCGGGTCATCGGTGCGGGGGTAGAGATCAGCCTGCTCGAGCCCGCGCAGGGCGCCGCACCGGGTCAGGCGGCCGTGATCTATGCCGGCACGCGCGTCGTCGGCAGCGCGACCATCGCCCTGGCCCGGCGACGTGCCACGGCCTGAGCACCGGCCCCGGTCCGACCTGCCGCGGTCTCAAGCTGCGCCTGCATCTCGCAATCGGCCGCAGCCTGGCGACCCGCCGGCGCCCGATCACCCAGCCCCGGTTACGGCACCGAACGGAACGTCGCCCGGGGCAGCAGCACCCGGGACAGTCGAGGCGCCGACGGGGGCTCGCGTGCACCCTGGCACCTTCGCGGTCGTCGGCCTTGCTCTGGTGGCGGCCCTGGGGCTGGCGGTGTGGTCATGGTCGTCGGGCCGGCCGACGTACCAGCCCACGTCGACGCTCTTGCAGGTCGAGCTTCACCAGCTCAACGACGACCAGGCGGCCTGCCTGCGGTTCGGCCTGATCGTACGCCGGTCGATCGCTCGTAACGTCACCGCCGACCTCGGTCGCTACTCCACGCTCGACCCTCATGCCGCCCGGGGGCTGCGCCTCGAAGTCGGCGCGATCGACGCACTCGGCGCCGCCTTTCCGCAGGCCGACTACCACCTCATCGCCCGGTTCGACGACGTGGCAGACGGCGGGACGGCGGTGCTGCTGCGCAAGGACTACGCGACGTTCAGGACGGCCGTGTCCCAGCGGTTCGGTGCGCTCGCCGTCGCGGCCCAGACTTGTCGACAGGTGGCTCATTTCGACTCAGAACGACTGGCACCGATCTGACGAAGATCGGCGGTATATGGGCGAGCGGTCTCGGTGTGCAAACCCGCGCGCTGAAGCGCCTCGACGCCGACCATCCGCGGGCTGGCTATGAGGTCGTCGCAGCGGTCGCGCGCGTCGCAGATGCCAACGTGATGCTGCTGCGGCGGCGCAACTCCGGTGGTTTCGTCTCCGGGTCGCGGTCGGCGGGCGGATGGACGCGGTCAGGGACGCAGCGAGTGTGTGCGCCGGCCAAGGGGGTTCGAGCCGGGCATCGCGACCACGACACCGTCGGACGGCTGATAGTCGTCTCGTGGCGGACCCGGGACGACTACCGTGAGGAACCATGACCGAGCCGACCAAGCCGCGTGCGCGTGACACGGTCAGGTTCGGGCGCGGATCAGGGGAGCCCGACGACCAGGTCGGGCTGGATCACGGCCGACTCGACCGTGACTCGGTTGATGCGTGGTACGACGAGGAGACCCGGTCGAGGCCGTCCCAGGCGCCCGGCTCGGCTCGCCTGGGCCGGCTCGGGTCGCTCGGCGGCGACCGCCTGCTGCTCGGCGCGCTGAGCATCGTCACCGTGGTCGCACTGGCCGTCGCGCTGGCCGGCTGGACGAGCAGGGCTCCGGCCCCCGAGCCGGCCGTCACGCTGCCGGCCGTGGAGAGCCACGGACTCACCGAGGACCAGGCGGCCTGCTTCGCGTTCGCCCAGATCGAGAGCCGCGCCGACGCTGAGCTGGGCAACGCGGACCCGACCAAGCTCGGAGCGTCCAGCGAGGTCGCGGGGCATGCGCTCGCGGGTGAGGTCCAACGGCTGGATGAGCTCGCGGCCGCCTTCCCTACCGCTGACTACCGGCTCATCGCCGCCTTCTCCGACGTCGCAGACGCTGCGGTGATCATGGCGCGTGTGCACCGTTACGACGAGTACCTCGGAGCCGGCACCGACCGCGCCAGCCGCATCACCACCGCACGTGATGCGTGCACGAGCATCGCGGGTTTCGACACCGCCACGAGACAGGTCACGCCAACAGGGTGATCCGGCTGGCGGCGGACGTGCAAGGCGTCGCACGTCGGCTCACGCTCTGCCTGGTGGCCGTTAGGGTCGTGGCGTGACCTTCCGTGCGACTGGCATAGGCTCCATGCCCGGCGACGACTTCGCCGACTCCATGCAGATCGTCCTGGGTGAGGTCGGCGACCTTCCCCACGTGGCTGAGCTGCCTGCTCGCGGACCGCACGCCAACATGGTCGGCCGCACTCTGGCGATGGTCTCGGAGCTCGGAGTCGACCTGCAACCAGCTGGATGGCGGCTGACCGACGGAAGCGGGCTCGACCATCGCCGGGCCAGGTCGTTGCTCGCCCAGGATCTTGACACGGTCGAGGAGCTGACCCGGGGTCACCAGGGCGACTTCAAGATCCAGCTGAGCGGGCCTTGGACGTTGGCGGCGCTCGTCGAGCGGCCCCGTGGCGACAAGGTGCTGGGGGACTACGGCGCGCGCCGAGACCTCGCCCAGGCGCTGGCCGAGGGGGTGCGTGACCACGTGGCCGACGTGCACCGGCGCATCGCCGGTGCACGCCTCGTCGTGCAGATCGACGAGCCGATGCTTGCTTCGGTGCTGCTGGGTTCGGTTCCCACCGCGAGCGGGTTCCAACGCCACCGCTCTGTGGCGCCCGCCGACGCGGCCCAGGCCCTGGACTGGGTGTTCGCCGCCGCCGGTGCGCCGGACGCCGAGGCGGTGCTGCACTGCTGCGCCGGCGGCTTCCCGTGGTCGCTGGCACGCCAGACGCAGGCACGCGCAGCGTCGTTCGACCTGAGTCTGGTGCCGGAGAGCGAGTACGACGAGGTGGGCGCCTGGGTCGACGACGGCCGGGAGGTGTGGCCGGGCGTCGTACCGACCGTCGAGCCCGACCCCGCCCTCGGCGAGAACCACGTCACGCGAGGCGTGCTGGCGTGGTGGTCCCGCCTCGGTTTCTCCGACGCCGAACACCTCCCTTCGACGACCATCACGCCAGCATGCGGGCTCGCCGGCGCGTCCCCCGGGTGGGCGCGTGCAGCGCTCACCCTGGCGGCCCGAGTAGCCCGGAACCTGTCGGAGGAGCAGGGCACGATGGGCTCATGACCGAAGCCGAGACGTCCGCCGCGACGACGGCCGAGACACCGTTCGTCGCGGCCGCCCCCACCGCTGCGCGGGAGCGTCACGCGGAGCTGTCCGAAGCCGTCGAGGGGCACCGCTGGCGCTACTACGTCATGGACGCCCCGACGGTCAGTGACGGGGAGTTCGACCTGCTGATGCGCGAGCTGGAGTCCCTCGAGGACGACTTCGCGGAGCTGCGGACGCCGGACTCACCCACGCAGCGGGTGGGTGGAGCCGTCTCGACTCTTTTCACCGCCGTGCAGCACGCCGAGCCGATGATGAGCCTGGACAACGCGTTCTCCGCCGACGACTTGGCCGCCTGGCATGCTCGGCTGGTGCGTGAGGGAGCGCAGGAGAGCCAGTTCCTGTGCGAGCTCAAGGTCGACGGTCTGGCGATCAACGTGACGTACGACCGGGGCAGGCTCGTGCGTGGGGCGACTCGTGGCGATGGCCGCGCGGGTGAGGATGTCACGGCCAACGTGCGCACGATCAGTGGCATCCCCGACCGGCTCGTCAGCTCCGAGCGCTATCCGGTTCCGAAGTTCGTCGAGGTGCGCGGAGAGGTGTTCTTCCCCGTCGAGGAGTTCGAGCGGCTCAACGCCGCCCTTGTCGAGGCGGGGAAGGCGCCATTCTCCAACCCACGCAACGCGGCCGCCGGGTCGCTGCGGCAGAAGGACCCCCGGATCACCGCGACCCGGCCGCTGCGGATGGTCTGTCACGGGTTGGGTGCCCGCCGGGGGTTCCAGCCGTCTCGACAGTCCGAGGCGTACGCGGCGCTGAGCGCCTGGGGACTTCCCGTGAGCGACCGGGTGAAGGTCGTACCCGAGTTCGTCGACGTGCAGGAGTTCATCGACCACTACGGCACGCACCGCCACGACGTCGAACACGAGATCGACGGCGTCGTTGTCAAGGTCGACCAGGTGAGCCTCCAGCGCCGGCTCGGGTCGACGTCTCGGGCGCCCCGGTGGGCGATCGCGTTCAAGTATCCGCCTGAGGAGGTCACCACGAGGCTGCTCGACATCGAGGTCAACGTCGGCCGCACAGGTCGGGTCACACCCTTCGGGCGGATGGAGCCCGTTCGAGTGTCCGGGTCGACTGTGGAGTTCGCGACGCTGCACAACGCCTCAGAGGTCGAGCGCAAAGGCGTGCTGATCGGTGACATGGTGGTGCTTCGCAAGGCGGGAGACGTCATCCCCGAGATCGTCGGCCCGGTCACGGACCTGCGCACCGGCGACGAGCGGCGGTTCTCGATGCCCACCGTGTGTCCTGCGTGCGAAACTCCGCTGGCGCCGGCGCGCGAGGGCGATGCCGACATCCGCTGCCCCAACCAGCGTACGTGTCCGGCGCAGCTGCGTGAGCGCGTCTTCCACGTCGCGGGGCGGGGAGCGTTCGACATCGAGGGGCTCGGCTTCGAGGCGGCGGTGGCCCTGCTGAAAGCCGGCGCCATCACCGACGAGGGCGACCTCTTCAGGCTCGACACCGACACGCTTCTCACCGTGCCGCTCTTCACGAAGAACGACGGGGAGCTCTCCGCCAACGGCGCGCGGCTGTTGGCCAACCTCGATCGCGCCAAGCAGCAGCCGTTGTGGCGGGTGCTGGTCGCTTTGTCGATCCGCCACGTCGGACCGACCGCTGCCCGCGCGCTGGCGGAGGAGTTCGGCAGCCTCGACGCCATCGCGGAGGCATCGGTTGACGCGCTCGCCGGAGTCGACGGAGTAGGGATGACGATCGCGGTGTCCCTCGTCGACTGGTTCGCCGTCGACTGGCATCGCGATGTGGTCGACAAGTGGAAGGCGGCCGGCGTACGCATGGCCGACGAGCGCGACGACTCGATCCCGCGAACGCTCGAGGGTATGTCCGTCGTCGTCACGGGTTCTCTCGACGGATGGTCGCGGGACCAGGCGAAGGAGGCGATCGTGGTGCGCGGCGGCAAGGCCGGATCGTCGGTGTCGAAGAAGTCCGCCTTCGTGGTCGTGGGAGAGTCGCCCGGGTCCAAGCACGAGAAGGCCATCGCGCTGGGGGTGCCGGTTCTCGACGAGGACGGCTTCGCCGTACTCCTCGGCCAAGGACCCGAGGCAGCCCGCCAGGTCGCACAGCAGGGACCGTCGAGTGCCGAGCCGGAGTCGGGCTCGTGAGCAACCACGAGGACTCCAATTCGGCGCCCGGGACTGGGCCGGACGAATTGCCGCCGGGCGTCGACCCTCGTGGCGTGCCCGATCGCCGGTCCGGCCATGAGGCGTTCATCGTCACACTGGCCGTGCTGGTTGCGCTGCTGGCGCTGATCTTCACGCTTGCCTGGATCGTGTTTCACCGGCTGCAGGCCACGTGAGATGCAGCACCTAGGATTGCCGACATGTCCGACTCTCAGCCATCGGCGTCGTCGTCTGGGCCTTCGATCACCCGCGAGGAGGTCGCCCGTCTCGCGCACCTTGCTCGCATCGACCTGTCCGACGCGGAGCTCGACCACCTGGCCCCCCAGCTCGCGGTGATCATCGAGTCTGTCGCCGCCGTGCGGCATATCGCCGCGGACGACATCCCCCCGACCTCCCACGCGGTGCCGCTGCAGAACGTCTTCCGGCCGGACGTCGTCCGGCCCGGCCTGTCCGCGGAGCAGGCACTCGCCGGAGCTCCCGAGGTCGAGCAGGGGCGCTTCAGCGTCCCGCGCATCCTCGGGGAGGAGGCATGAGCGACCTCACCCGGTTTTCCGCATCGCAGCTCGCGGCCGCGTTGGCAGCCGGGGAGACGTCGTCGGTCGAGGCGACACAGGCGCACCTGGACCGGATCGCGGCGGTCGACGGGTCGGTCCACGCGTTTCTGCATGTCGATACCGAGGGCGCGCTGGCACAGGCGGCCGAGGCCGACCGGCGGCGCGCAGCCGGGGAGGATGTGTCGACGCTGCTGGGCGTGCCGATCGCCGTCAAGGACGTGATGGCCACCAAGGGGCTGCCGACCACATGCGGGTCGAGGATGCTGCAGGGGTGGGTTCCGCCCTATGACGCCACCGTAGTCTCACGGCTACGTGCCGCGGGGCTGCCGCTGCTCGGCAAGACCAACATGGACGAGTTCGCGATGGGCAGCTCCACCGAACACTCTGCCTACGGGCCTACCCATAACCCGTGGGACCTGGACCGGATCCCGGGCGGCTCGGGCGGCGGGTCGTCTGCCGCGGTGACCGCGTTCGAGGCGCCGCTGGCGATCGGTACCGACACCGGCGGCTCGATTCGCCAACCCGGTGCGGTGACCGGCACCGTCGGGGTCAAGCCGACGTACGGCGGCGTATCCCGTTACGGGCTGGTGGCGCTGGCCAGCAGCCTGGACCAGGCGGGCCCCGTGACCCGCCATGTCATGGACGCGGCGCTTCTGCATGACGTCATCGCCGGCCACGACCTGATGGACTCGACCAGCATCGACACCGACTGGCCGTCGATGGCGGAGGCGGCCGGGCGAGCCGACGTCTCCGGGCTGCGCATCGGTGTGGTCAAGGAGCTGGGCGGCGAGGGCTACCAGGCAGGCGTGCGGGCACGGTTCGACGAAGCGGTGCAGCTGCTCACGGAGGCGGGCGCGGAGCTCGTCGAGGTCTCGTGCCCGCACTTCGAGTACGCCCTTGCTGCCTACTACCTGATCCTTCCCGCGGAGGCGAGCAGCAATCTGGCGAGGTTCGACGCCATGCGCTACGGCCTGCGGGTCCGCCCCGAGGGCATCGCGGCGCCGAGCGCTGAACAGGTCATGGAGGCGACCCGCGAGGCCGGCTTCGGCGACGAGGTGAAACGACGGATCATCTTGGGGACCTACGCGTTGTCGAGCGGCTACTACGACGCCTACTACGGGCAGGCGCAGAAGGTCCGCACGCTCATCTCGAAGGACTTCGCGGCAGCGTTCGACGAGGTCGACGTGCTCGTCTCACCCACGGCGCCGACGACCGCATTCAGAATCGGTGAGAAGCTCGACGACCCGCTGGCGATGTATCTGAATGACATCGCCACCATCCCGGCCAACCTGTCCGGCGTCCCCGGCATCTCGGTGCCCAGTGGCCTGGCCGACGAGGACGGACTGCCTACCGGCCTACAAGTCCTCGCGCCGGCCCTGGAGGACGCACGGCTCTATACCGTTGGCGCCGCGGTCGAGGCGCTGCTCGTCGACCGATGGGGCGGACCGCTGCTGGACCGCGCACCTGAGCTGGAGGTGTCACGATGACCGCCACAACAGCGACGGCGACTGAGCTGGTGCCTTTCGAGGCTGCGCTGGAGGAGTTCGACCCGGTGATGGGGCTCGAGGTGCACGTGGAGCTCAACACCGCGTCGAAGATGTTCTGTGGTTGCGCTTCGGTCTTCGGCGCTGAGCCGAACACCCAAGTGTGCCCGGTCTGTCTGGGCCTGCCCGGCGCGCTGCCCGTTCTGAACGGCAAGGCCGTGGAGTCGGCGATCCGGATCGGGCTCGCGCTCAACTGTGAGATCGCGACCTGGTGCCGCTTCGCGCGGAAGAACTACTTCTACCCCGACATGCCGAAGAACTTCCAGACCTCGCAGTACGACGAGCCGATCGCCTTCGACGGCTACACCGACATCGACGTCGACGGCGAGGTTGTCAGGGTCGCGATCGAACGGGCCCACATGGAGGAGGACACCGGCAAGTCTCTGCATGTCGGCGGCGCGACGGGCCGCATCCACGGCGCCGACCACTCGCTGGTCGACTACAACCGCGCCGGCATCCCGCTCATCGAGATCGTTACGAAGCCGATCGAAGCCACGGGCGCGAAGGCGCCGGCTGTCGCGCGCTCGTTCGTGGCCCAGCTGAGGGACCTGTTGCGCGGCCTCGGCGTCTCCGACGTACGCATGGACCAGGGTTCGCTGCGCTGTGACGTGAACCTGTCGCTGCGTGCCGATCCGGCCTCGGAGTTCGGCAAGAGGAGCGAGACGAAGAACGTCAACTCGATGCGCTCCGTCGAACGCGCCGTCCGTTACGAGGTGTCGCGCCAGGCGACGTTGCTACGCCGTGGCGAGCGGGTCGTGCAGGAGACCCGGCACTGGCACGAGGACACCGGGGTAACGACGCCGGGACGCAGCAAGGAACAGGCGGAGGACTACCGCTACTTCCCCGAGCCGGACCTCGTCCCGATCGCCCCGGAGCGGGCGTGGGTCGAGCAGTTGCTGGCGGCGTTGCCGGAGCCACCTGCTGCCCTGCGTGCCCGAGTGCAGGGCGAGTGGGGCTTCACCGAGCTCGAGATGCGCGATGTCGTCGGCGCCGGGGCACTGGATCTCATTACGCGGACCGTGGCGGCCGGTGCCTCGCCTGCCGCGGCGAAGAAGTGGTGGTTGTCGGAGCTGGCCCGACGCGCGAACGACTCGGGCGTGGCGCTCGAGGAGCTCGCGATCACGCCCGCCCAGGTTGCCACGGTGCAGGCCCTCGTCGACTCCGGGCGCGTGAACGACAGGCTGGCGCGTCAGGTGCTCGACGGGGTGCTGGCCGGGGAGGGCGAACCCAGGGAAGTCGTCGTGGCGCGCGGTTTGGAAGTGGTGTCCGACGAGGGCGCACTGTCGGCGGCGGTCGACACGGCGGTCGCCGCCAATCCCGATGTCGCAGCGAAGATCCGAGCCGGCAAGTCGGCTGCCGCCGGCGCTCTGATCGGAGCCGTGATGAAACAGCTGGGCGGCCAAGCCGACGCCGCACGGGTTCGAGAGCTCATCATCTCCAAGCTCTCCTGACGCTGACTCTTCTGGTCAGGCCGAACGTCGTCGGGCGGGCCGGCCCACCCACACGCAGGCGTCGACCTGCGGCCCGGAGCCGGCGTCTGAGCGTCTGGATCGAGTGACGCCCGCCAACGCAACCATGATCGCGACGTCCGCCATCCGGCCAGCCTCGCCGCCGCCCAGGTCCCGGCCCAGCAGCGCACGCTCGACAAATGTGCGGTTTTGGAGCGGCTCGCCGAGGCGGCAGGTTGATGCCCGGGACGTGTGCACCTAAGCGAACGCTTAGTTGCCCGTTGACACCCCTTGGTGCGGGTTAGATGCTGACGCGCAGACCACACGTGAGGGGCGGGCTCGCCATGCAGGTTCCAGGGCCATTCGAGTACGAAAGGGCGACGAGCGTCGACCATGCCGTCGGACTGCTCGAAAGACTGGGGAGCGAGGCGCGGCTGGTCGCCGGCGGCCACAGCCTGCTGCCGATGATGAAGCTGCGACTGGCCAACCTTGAATACCTCATCGATATCAACGACCTGCACGACGAGCTCGGCTATGTCCGGGTCGAGCGCGACCAGATCCTCATCGGGGCCATGACGCGGCACCGCGAGCTCCGCGAATCCGAGGAGCTGGCTCAGGCACTCCCGATCTTCGGCGACGCGGAGCGCGTCATCGCCGACCCCGTCGTCCGCAACCGCGGAACCATCGGCGGCTCCCTGTGCCAGGCCGACCCGTCCGAAGATCTGTCGGCGGTGTGTACGACGCTCAACGCGAGCTGCGTCATCCGCAGCACGTCAGGAGAGCGGGTCGTCACGATGGAGGAGTTCCACCAGGGTCCCTACGAGACGGCCGTCGGCGACGCCGAGATGCTGACCGAGGTGCGCATCCCGCTTCGACCAGGAGGCTCGAGCGCCTACGAGACGGTCGAGCGGCGCGCCGGCGACTGGGCCGTCGCGTCGGCCGGAGTCGCGATCTGGCTCGAGGAGGGCCTGATCACCGAGGCCCGGGTCGGTCTCGCGGCCGTCGGGCCCAACACCACGGGCATCCCCGCCATCTCCGAGGCGCTGCGCGGCGAGCCCCCGTCGGAGGAGATGTACGAGCTCGCCGGACAGCTGGCCGCCGACAACTGCAGCCCGAAGACCGACCAGCGCGGCAGCGAGGAGTACAAGCGACACCTGGCCAAGGAGCTCACCAGGCGCGCCCTTCGGCGATCGGTCGCACGCATCAACGCAGCCCGCGGCGACGGGCAGGAAGGCTGACCATGCAGGTATCGATGACGGTCAACGGCGAAGCAGTCACCGAGGAGATCGAGGCGCGGCTGCTGCTGGTGCACTTCCTGCGCGACCAGCTCAGGCTGACCGGCACCCACTGGGGCTGTGACACCAGCAACTGCGGCACCTGCGTCGTGTGGCTGGACGGCGAGCCGGTCAAGTCCTGCACGGTGCTGGCCGCGATGGCCGGCGGTCACGAGGTGCGCACGGTCGAGGGACTCGAGAAGGACGGCAAGCTCGACGCCGTGCAGGAGGGTTTCGTGCAGTGTCACGGATTGCAGTGTGGCTTCTGCACGCCTGGCATGGTCATGACGGCGCGCGCCCTCCTCGATCGCGACCCGCATCCGTCCGAAGGCACCATCCGCGAGGCGATCTCCGGCCAGATCTGCCGCTGCACCGGGTACACGACGATCGTCCGCTCGGTGCAGTGGGCGGCAGCCCACGAGGCGGAAGGGGCGGCCACCGTTGAACAGGACAGCGTCACGGTCGGGAGCCAGTCATGACCACCCTCGAAGACAAGCCGGCGCAGGAGTTCGTCAACAACGACGAGCACCCGGTCGGTTATGGCCGGATGCTACGCAAGGAAGACCCCCGCCTCGTGCGCGGGCTGGGCAAGTTCTGCGACGACATCAGCCTGCCCGGCATGCTCCACCTGGCGATCCTGCGTTCCCCGGTCGCCCATGCGCGCGTCGTCAGCATCGACACCAGCGCCGCCGAGGCCCATCCGAAGGTCAAGGCCGTCGTCACCGGTGAGACGCTCAAGGGACTCAACCTGGCCTGGATGCCGACACTGTCCAACGACGTGCAGGCGGTGCTCGCCACCGACAAGGTCCGCTTCCAGGGCCAGGAGGTCGCCTTCGTCGTGGCGGAGGACCGGTACTCCGCGCGTGACGCGCTGGAGCTTATCGACGTCGAGTACGACATGCTCCCGCCCGTGGTCGACGTACGTCGTGCGCTGGAGCCGGACGCGCCGGTCATCCGCGACGACCTCGAAGGCAAGGCCGACAACCATTGCTTCGACTGGGAGACAGGCGACGAGGCCGCCACCCAGGCCGTGTTCGACAAGGCCGACGTGGTGGTGAAGCAGGACATCGTCTACCCGCGGGTGCACCCGGCGCCGATGGAGACCTGCGGCTGCGTCGCCGACTACGAACGTGTCGACGGCAAGCTCACACTGTGGGCGACCTCGCAGGCTCCGCACGCCCACCGCACGGTCTACGCCTTGGTGGCCGGCTTGCCTGAGCACAAGATCCGCGTCATCGCGCCCGACATCGGCGGCGGCTTCGGCAACAAGGTGCCGATCTACCCCGGCTATGTGTGCTCGATCGTCGGCTCCATCGTGACCGGCAAGCCCGTGAAGTGGATGGAGGACCGCACCGAGAACCTCGTGAGCACCGGCTTCGCGCGCGACTATGTGATGCAGGGTGAGATCGCTGCCACCAAGGACGGCAAGATCCTGGCGATCCGGACCAACGTGCTCGCCGACCATGGGGCGTTCAACGGCACAGCCGCACCTGTGAAGTACCCGGCCGGCTTCTTCGGTGTCTTCACCGGCAGCTACGACCTCGAGGCGGCCTTCTGCAAGATGACAGCGGTCTACACCAACAAAGCGCCCGGCGGCGTCGCCTACGCCTGCTCCTTCCGGATCACCGAGGCCGTCTATCTCGTCGAGCGCATCGTGGACTGTCTCGCCTACGAGCTCGACATGGACCCGGTCGAGCTGCGCCTGAAGAACTTCATCCTTCCCGAGCAGTTCCCCTACACGACCAAGACCGGCTGGGTCTACGACTCCGGAAACTACGAGCCGACCATGCGCAAGGCGCTCGACATCGCCGGCTATCCCGAGCTGCGGCGCGAGCAGACCGAGAAGCGAGCCCGCGGTGAGCTGATGGGCATCGGCGTCGCGTTCTTCACCGAGGCTGTCGGCGCCGGGCCACGCAAGGACATGGACATCCTCGGCCTCGGCATGGCTGACGGCTGCGAGCTGCGCGTGCACCCCACGGGCAAGGCGGTCGTCCGGCTGTCGGTCAAGACCCAGGGCCAGGGTCACGAGACGACGTTCGCACAGATCGTGGCGGAAGAGATCGGCATACCGCCTGCGGACATCGAAGTCGTGCACGGCGACACCGACCAGACGCCGTTCGGTCTCGGCACCTATGGCAGTCGCTCGACGCCGGTGTCAGGAGCCGCGGCCGCGCTCGTGGCCCGCAAGGTCCGCGACAAGGCGCAGATCATCGCCTCCGGCATGCTCGAGGTCTCGGTCGCCGATCTGGAGTGGCAGAAGGGCTCCTTCAACGTCAAGGGTGACCCGGCGAAGTCCGTGACCATCCAAGACATCGCCATGAGGGCACATGGCGCCGGAGACCTGCCCGAGGGGATCGAGGGTGGTCTCGAGGCCCAGATCTGCTACAACCCCGACAACCTGACCTACCCGTTCGGCGCCTACATCTGCGTGGTCGACATCGACCCGGCCACGGCCGTCGTCAAGGTGCGCCGCTTCATCGCGGTCGACGACTGTGGCACACAGATCAACCCGATGATCATCGAGGGACAGGTGCACGGCGGTCTCACCGACGGTGTGGGCATGGCGTTGATGGAGATGATCGCCTTCGACGACGAGGGGAACTGCCTCGGCGGGTCGCTGATGGACTACCTGATCCCGACCGCGCTGGAGGTGCCGACCTGGGAGACAGGCTCCACCGTCACGCCGTCGCCCCACCACCCGATCGGCGCGAAGGGCATCGGCGAGTCGGCCACGGTCGGATCGCCGCCGGCCGTGGTCAACGCGGTCGTCGACGCGCTCAAGCCGTTCGGCATCCGGCACGCCGACATGCCGCTCACCCCGTCGCGGGTGTGGGACGCCATGCAGGGTCGCCCGACGGCTCCGATCTGACGTGTCGGCAATGAGCTCGCGCGTCACGGCGCGGATTGCTGAGCTGATGAGCAACCGGGTGCCGTTCGTGCAGGCCACCGTCGTACGCGCTCAGCCGCCGACCTCCGCCCGGCCGGGTGACCAGGCGATCGTGCTCGCCGACGGTTCGATTGAAGGATTCGTGGGCGGCCACTGCGCCACCGGCTCGGTCCGCACGGCGGCACTCGGCTCCCTGGCCGGCGGCGAGAGCGTGCTTCTTCGCGTCCTCCCCGACGGTGACGACGCGTTCCCCGACTCGCCCGGTGCCCGGGTCGTCGTCAACCCCTGCCTGTCTGGTGGAGCCTTGGAGATCTTCCTGGAACCGCGGCTGCCGTCGCCGGCGCTGCATGTCGTCGGTGATACTCCTACGGCTGACGCGCTCGTCATGTTCGCGGAAGTGCTCGGCTTCGCGGTCGAGCGATCGGCTTCGACGCAGAGCCCGGTGGGGGCGCTCGCGGTGATCGTCTCCAGTCACGGTGGTGACGAGATCGGGGCGATCCGCTCGGCGCTCAACGCCGGCGTCGGGTTCATCGGCCTTGTCGCCAGCAAGACTCGCGGCGAGGCGCTGCTCGACGAGATGGACCTCAGCGAGACCGAGCGACGACGCGTCCATACCCCGGTCGGTGTCGACATCGGCGCCCGCACCGCCGCGGAGATCGCATTGTCGATCTCCGCCGAGCTGGTCAGGGCGGTACGCCGCGACGGCCTCACGGCCGCCCAGCCTGACGACGGTGGCGTGGTCACAGCCAACCAGGCGGTCGACCCGGTCTGCGGCATGACCGTCACGATCGGACCGGACACGCCATACCTGCTGGTCGATGGGGACGACTTCTGGTTCTGCAACCCGGGCTGTCGAGACACCTTCGCCCGGAGCCGTTGACGGTGTATGTCACGGGCCTGGTACTGGCCGCGGGCGGGTCTCGTCGACTCGGCCAGACCAAGCAGCTGTTGGCCTATCGCGGCGTACCCCTCCTGCAGGCGAGCGTCGACCTGGTCCGGGCAGCCGGCTTCGACCAGTCCATCGTGACTCTCGGGGGAGGTAGCCAGGAGATCAAACAGCACGTCGACCTGGATGGCGTCGACGTCGTCGACAACCCGGACTTCGGCCAAGGGTGTGCGGCGTCGATCAGCCGTGCCCTCGCCCGCGTCGACCCGCGCGCAGACGGCATCGTGCTCATGCTGGGAGACCAACCTGGTATCGAGCTATCGACGATCCGGTGGTTGGTCGACGCAGCTGGATCGTCGGCGCTGGGAGTTTGTCGCTACCGCGATGGCAGAGGACACCCGATCTGGCTGGGCCGTGCGGTCTTCGACCGGCTGGAGACCCTGCACGGGGACAAGGCGGTCTGGAAGGTGCTCGAGTCCGGGGACTTCGCCGTGACCGAGGTAGAGGTGCCGGGTACTGTGCCCCTCGACGTCGACACGTGGGACGACTACGAGGCGCTCATCGACCTCGACCGGCTGGAGGGAAGCAGATGAGCGGCACCTTCACCGACCCCGACGACGTACGACGCAGGCTCGACGAGGTCGGATACCTGGTCGATGCAGGCATGGCCACGGCTGTGCACCTCGCGCTGCGGCTCGGGCTACCGCTCCTGCTCGAGGGAGAGCCAGGGGTCGGCAAGACCGCCGCCGCCAAGGCGCTGTCGCAGGCATTGGGGACACCGCTGCTGCGGCTGCAGTGCTACGAGGGTCTGACGGCGGCAGAAGCCCTGTACGAGTGGAACTACCAGCGGCAGCTGCTCGCGATCCGGCTGGCCGAGTCGCATCACGAGCAGTTGGCGGACGCCGACCTCTTCACCGAGGAGTTTCTCCAGGAGCGGCCGATCCTGCGCGCGATCCGCCATGCCGGACCAACGCCTCCGGTGCTGCTGATCGACGAGATCGACCGGGCAGACGACGAATTCGAGGCTTTGCTGCTGGAGTTTCTGGCCGAGGCTTCCATCACGATCCCCGAGCTCGGCACGTTCACGGCCGAGCGGCGACCGATCGTCGTACTGACGTCCAACCGCAGCCGCGACCTGCATGATGCGCTTCGACGCCGCTGCCTCTACCACTGGATTGACTTCCCCTCACCGCAGCGAGTCGCCGCCATCCTGCGCCGGTCGGTGCCGTCCGCAGGCACACCGCTGATCGCGACAACCACCGATTTCGTGGTCGGTGTCCGCCAGCTCGACCTCGACAAGGCGCCTGGTATGGCGGAGACGATCGACTGGCTCTCGGCGCTGATGGCGCTGGGTGCGGCCGACCTGGCCGACGCCAGCGTCACCGCCACGTTGGGCACGCTCGCCAAGACGCCCGATGACCGCGACCTCATCATCGAGGCACTCGAGCGGGTCGGGGCCAGTGCCTGACACGTCGACGCCCGCCCTGCTCCGTGGAGTCGACCGAGCCGGCTTCGCCACGGCCCTGAGCCTGCGCCTTCGACAGGCCGGCATCGAGGTTGGCCTGACCAGCACACGAGCCCTTACCGCGGCGTTGGGCGTGACGAGGCTCGACTCTGTCGGTCGCATCTACTGGGTCGCGCGAGTGACACTGGTTCGCCGCCACAGCGACCTGGAAGCCTTCGACCGCGTCTTTGCAGAGGTGTTCGACAAGTCCACGGTCGCAATCGACCGGAAACGGCGGCGCCAGGCTCAGCCGCCACAGGACAGCAGCGACTCCTACGCCCCCATCGACGCCAGCCCCAGCGTCGAGGAGCTGGGCGGTCTGCCGTGGGCAACGCTGCCCACTGTCGTCGGTGTCGGCGACGCGGCCGACTCTGATCTGGTGCTGCCTGAGCGGCTGCCGAGCGCGCTGGCGGAGATCACCGACGTGCCCCTCGACGAGTTCGACGATGCCCAGCTGGCGATGCTGGCCGAATGGCTGAAGACTGCGTTGCGCGACTGGCCGATCCGCCGCAGCAGACGGCAGACGGTGCACCCGGCAGGGCAACGGGTGGCGCTTCGCCCAACCGTGGCCCGCGCCCGACATACCGCCTGGGAACCGGTCGAGCTCGTGCGCAGCCGCGCCGTGCGCCGGCCACGGCGCCTCGTACTGCTGTGTGACGTGAGCCAGTCCATGCAGGCCCACACGGCTGCATACCTGCACCTGATGCGCGCGACGGCGCTGGGTACGGACTCGGAGGTGTTCGCGTTCGCGACGACACTGACGCGGCTCACGGGCGCCCTTCGGGTGAAGTCGACCGACATCGCGATCGAGCAGGCAACCGAGCGGGTCGTCGACCGCTACGGCGGTACCAAGATCGCATCCAACATCACCGCGCTGCTCCGCTCGCACCGAGGTGCGGCGCTTCGTGGGGCGATCGTGGTGATCGCGTCCGACGGATGGGACAGCGACCCCCCCGACGAGCTCGAGGCGGCGATGGCGCGACTGCGACGCCGGGCCCACCGGGTCATTTGGCTCAACCCGCGCGCGGCCGCTCCCGGTTTCGAGCCACGGGTCGCTGCGATGGCTGCGGCGCTGCCCTACTGCGACGAGTTCATGCCGGCGCACACGATCAACGGCCTGGGCGAGGTGTTCATCGCCATCGCCCGCTCAGCCTCGTCAATCCGCTGAGGCACCCTTCCCTCCGGCCCATTCCTGTTCCCGCTGCGAGGCGTCAAGAGATCGGCTCGAGGGGTCAAAAGATCGGCTCGAGGCGTCAAGAGATCGGCTCGAGGCGTCAAGAAGTCGGGCTCGAGGCGTCAAGAAATTGGGCCGAGGGGTCAGGAAGTCCTCGGGCCCGGCAGCGGTTGGCGCTCGACCTCAGCTCCACAGCGTGACATGCACCGAGGGCCGGAAGTGGCCGATCGTGACGCCGGAGCCTCGGATCATCGCCTGTGTCGCACGGGGAGTGGTAATGAAGCGCAGCAGCTCGTCGGCCGAGGGCAGCAGGTTCGGGCTGGGCAGCGTCATCGCCGACCAGGTGCCTTGCGTCTGCAGCCCCGCTCCGCAGAGGCGTACCAGCCGGCCGTTCGTGACGTCGGTGGAGACCGCGAACCGGACAGCCAGCGCAGTCCCGTTGCTGCGTTTGGTCTCCTCGAGCGCTGCAGCGTCGCTTTGGAAGATGCGCTGACGCTGTTCGGGTACGCCGATCTGACGCAGCATCCGAGGCACCGCGCCTTCGACCTCAGCGGCTGACGGGCCGAGCATCCAGGTCTGGTCGCGCAGCAGGTTCGGGGAGGCGGGTCGCCCGGCCAACGGATTCTCGGGGCCGACCACCACGACGATCTCGTAGTTGAGGAACGGCTTGAAGCACAGCGAGTCGGGCAGCTGCGCGGGCATCGGCCCGATCGCCACATCGACCTCGCGAGAGGCCAGGAGGCTTCCGAAGCGGGCGGGGGAGCGGACACTCAGCTCCACGTCGAGGTCCTTGGCCCGGCTAGCGAACAATTCGATCAGCCCTGGGGCGGCGTATTCGGCGAAGAGCGCCGAGGCTGCGACCCGTAACAGCCGGCGTCCCTGTCCAGCCTGGCTCACCTCGCGCACGGTCTGGTCCTGGAGGCCGAGTATCTCCGAAGCCCGGCTGGCTAGTCGCAGGCCACCGGGGGTGAAGGCCAGACCGGATGACGTACGGGAGAACAGCGGATCGGCAAGCTCCTTCCTCAGCTGACCGACGTGAAGCGAAACCGCTGACTCGGTCACCGCAAGCTCCGCGGCGGCGGCTTTTACCGATCCCAACCGGACCACCGTGGCAAAGGCGCGCAGCTGGGCGGGAGTCATTCGGCAACCGTATCTCGCGGCCAGCGGCGCTGACTCTGCGAAGAGGCGGTCCCCGAGGGCTGACTTTGTCGGTGCTCTGTCCTACGGTCGCAGGGACCGGCGGATCCCGACCGCCCGAGTGAGAGGACGGCGAAATGGTCGAGACGTTGCTTATGGTCGGCACCCGAAAGGGGCTGTGGCTGGCTCGTTCAGACGAGGGGCGTGAGACGTGGGACTTCAGCGGCCCCGAGTTCTTGATGAACGAGGTGATCGCCTGCGCGATCGACAGCAGGACCGGTCGCACCCGGCTGCTCGCCGGCGCGATGAGTTCACACTTCGGGCCTCAGGTGTTCCGCTCCGACGACCTCGGCACGTCCTGGCAGGAGACGCCCAACGGGGCGATCCGCTTCCCCGACGACACCGAGGCGGCACTCGAGCAGGTCTGGCAGCTCGCACCTGGATCGCCCCAGGAGCCCGACGTGGTCTATGCCGGCACCCAGCCGTCGGCACTGTTTCGCAGCACCGACCGTGGCGAGACGTTCTCGCTGGTGCGGTCGTTGTGGGATCATCCACACCGCCCGCAGTGGGGGGCTGGCTTCGGAGGACAGGCGATCCATACCGTCATCCCCGATCCTGTCGACACAGCGAAGGTCACCGTCGCCATGTCGACAGGCGGCGTCTACCAGACCGACGACTCCGGCGAGTCGTGGCAGCCTCACAACGTCGGCGTGAAGGCCTACTTCCTGCCTGACCCGTGGCCCGAGTTCGGCCAGTGTGTGCACAAGGTCGCCCGGCACCCGGACCGTCCGGAGCGGATGTACCTCCAGAACCACCATGGGGTCTACCGCACCGACGACGGTGGTGTGCGGTGGAAGTCGATCGCGGCCGGCTTGCCGAGCGACTTCGGCTTTCCCATCGTCGTCGACCCGCATGACCCCGACACGGTCTTCGTCTTCCCGCTCGTCGCCGACTCACAACGGATCCCGCCCGACGGCCGACCACGGGTATGGCGCTCGCGCGACGCCGGCGAGCGCTGGACCGAGCTGTCGGCCGGCCTGCCTGAGGGCGGTTTCTACGCGGGCGTGATGCGCGACGCCATGTGTGCCGACGATGCAGCTCACACAGGCCTCTACTTCGGCTCGCGTGACGGCAGCGTCTATGCCAGCAACGATGCCGGTGACCACTGGCACAGCATCGCCGAGCACCTGCCTGACGTGCTCTGCGTCCGCGCCGCCGTACTCGCCTGACAGATCAGCAAGTCGGGGACCGATGACGGCGACCGTGATCTGCACCGCGTTGCCAGGTGGCCGTAGGCTTCGCTCATGGTCGACATCAAGCCTCGCAGTCGCGTCGTCACCGATGGTGTGCAAGCCACGGCAGCACGGGGAATGCTCCGTGCCGTCGGCATGGACGACGAGGACTTCGCGAAGCCGCAGATCGGCGTCGCGTCGTCCTGGAACGAGATCACCCCCTGCAACCTCTCCCTCGATCGGCTCGCCGAGGCAGTGAAGCAGGGCGTCCACGCGGCCGGTGGCTACCCGCTCGAGTTCGGCACGATCTCCGTCTCGGACGGTATCTCGATGGGCCACGAGGGCATGCACTTCTCACTGGTCTCGCGAGAGGTCATCGCTGACTCCGTCGAGACCGTGATGATGGCCGAGCGCTTCGACGGATCCGTCCTACTGGCCGGCTGCGACAAGAGCCTGCCGGGCATGCTCATGGCCGCCGCGCGGCTCGACCTGGCAAGCGTCTTCCTGTACGCCGGTTCGATCCTGCCTGGTCGCATCGGCGACAAGGACGTGACCATCATCGACGCCTTCGAGGCGGTCGGCGCATGCATGGCGGGGCGGATCAGCCGAGCCGACGTCGACAAGATCGAGCGCGCCATCTGTCCCGGCGAAGGCGCCTGCGGTGGCATGTACACCGCCAACACCATGGCGGCGGTCGCGGAGGCCCTGGGCATGTCACTTCCGGGCTCGGCGGCACCGCCGGCGGTCGACCGGCGCCGCGACGGCTTCGCCCACCGGTCGGGTCAGGCCGTGGTTGGTCTGCTGCGCCAGGGCATTACCGCGCGCCAAATCATGACCAAGGACGCCTTCGACAACGCCATCGCCGTCGTGATGGCCCTCGGAGGCTCGACCAACGCCGTGCTACACCTGCTGGCGATCGCCCGCGAAGCCGAGGTCGAGCTCACCCTCGACGACTTCAACCGGGTCGGGGACACAGTGCCCCACCTGGGCGATCTCAAGCCGTTCGGCCGCTTTGTGATGAGCGACGTCGACCGCGTCGGCGGCATCCCCGTCGTGATGAGGGCCCTCCTGGAGGCCGGACTACTGCACGGCGACTGCCTGACCGTCACCGGCGACACGATGGCCGGCAACCTCGACGCGCTCGACCCACCCGCGATCGACGGCACGATCATCAGGCAGCTGTCGCGGCCTATCCACAAGAGTGGAGGGCTCACGGTGCTGCGTGGCTCGCTGGCGCCAGAGGGGGCGGTCGTGAAGACGGCGGGCTTCGATGACGATGTCGTCGAGGGCACGGCCCGGGTCTTCGACGGGGAACAAGCGGCTCTCGATGCTCTTGCTGCCGGGCAGATCGCGGCCGGCGACGCGGTCGTGATCCGCTACGAGGGCCCGAAGGGTGGTCCCGGCATGCGCGAGATGCTCGCCATCACTGCGGCGATCAAGGGTGCCGGTCTGGGCCGCGACGTGCTGCTGCTTACCGACGGCCGCTTCTCCGGTGGCACAACTGGCCTGTGTGTCGGCCACGTGGCACCGGAGGCGGTTGACGCGGGGCCGATCGCATTCATACGCGATGGCGACCGAGTCAGGCTCGATGTCGGCCGGCGACTGCTCGACGTCCTCGTCGACGAGGCCGAGCTGGTTTCGCGCCGCGACGGCTGGCAGGCGCTGCCACCGAGCTACACCAGGGGCGTGCTGGCGAAGTACCGCAAGCTGGTGCAGTCGGCCGCGGTCGGCGCCATCTGCGGCTGAGCCGCGCTGCGGCAAGGCCGTTCGCGACGAAACGACGTCCGGTCCAGATCGTCGACGAGCTGATCGCGTGTGGCGGCCCACCACAACGTGGCGAGACCAGGGAAGTTCCATCTCGGCTTCAAGCTCCTCCACGACGAGGACGTCGATCGGTTCAAGCCGCGTGACGTTACGCCGCATCCGCCCACGGGTGCAGTTCATCAGCTACCAGTGACGGCCGCCGCATCCAGCACCGGCAAATCTGGGGCCACGGTGCTCACATGCTGAGACAGCCGTCCGTAGTGGCTTGACGTCGGGCGAGCACGTCAGTCACGGTGGGCTCGTGCAGACGATGATCCTCGTACGCCGCGACGCGCCGGAACCGGTGAGCTGAACCCCGAAGCCGCGCGTCCCCTCCGAACGCCCACCGGGCCGGAGGGTTTTTTTGTGGCCCGACGAGGGCGACCTGCGCCACCGAGTCAGGAAGGCCGAGATGACACAGCAGATGACGGGAGCGCACA
The DNA here is from genome assembly GCA_038238115.1 of Propionibacteriales bacterium. Classification (GTDB taxonomy): domain Bacteria; phylum Actinomycetota; class Actinomycetes; order Propionibacteriales; family Nocardioidaceae; genus JBBRYB01. The sequence goes on from JBBRYB010000002.1 coordinate 208,679, forward strand.
GCCTGATCCTCGCCCTCGAGTCCGCCGGAGTGGACACCGTCTTCGGCATTCCCGGCGGCGCGATTCTGCCGGCGTACGACCCGTTGCTGGACTCGACGAAGATCCGCCACATCCTGGTGCGCCACGAGCAGGGTGCCGGTCACGCCGCGCAGGGCTACGCCGCCGCCACCGGCAAGGTCGGCGTCTGCATGGCGACGAGTGGCCCGGGAGCGACGAACCTCGTCACGCCACTGGCTGACGCGGCGATGGACTCGGTACCGATCGTGGCCATCACCGGCCAGGTGGCGAGCGCGGCGATCGGTTCCGACGCGTTCCAGGAGGCCGACATCCGGGGCATCACGATGCCGATCACCAAGCACAACTACCTCGTGACTGACCCCGCCGAGATCCCTCGTGCCGTTGCCGAGGCCTTCTACATCGCCTCATCCGGTCGCCCTGGCCCGGTGCTCGTGGACATCGCGAAGGACGCGCTGCAGGCGATGACGACGTTCGAGTACCCCCAGTCGGTGTCGTTGCCGGGTTACCGACCGGTGACCAAGCCCCACGGCAAGCAGGTGCGCGAGGCCGCGCGGCTGATCGCGGCATCGAGGCGGCCGGTCCTGTATGTCGGAGGAGGCGTGATCCGCGCCGAGGCCAGCGACGAACTCCACGTCCTCGCCGAGCTGACCAAGATCCCGGTCGTCACGACGCTGATGGCACGTGGTGCCTTCCCCGACAGCCACCCGCTTCATCTCGGGATGCCGGGCATGCATGGCACCGTGGCCGCGGTGGGGGCCCTGCAGCGCAGCGACCTGCTGATCTCACTCGGCGCGCGCTTCGACGACCGGGTCACGGGGCGGCTGGACTCCTTCGCGCCCGGCGCCAAGGTAATCCACGCCGACATCGACCCTGCGGAGATCTCCAAGAACCGCCATGCCGACGTGCCGATCGTTGGCGACTGTCGGGAGGTCATCGCCGAACTGATCGTCGCGCTGCAAGCCGAGTACTCGGCCGGCCATCGCGGCGACTCCGCACCCTGGCTGGCCACCTGCCAGGGCTGGCGCGACCGTTACCCCCTCGGCTACCAGAGCCAGGACAACCTGCTGTCGCCGCAGTACGTCGTCGAACGGATCGGCGCCATCGCCGGACCGGATGCTACCTACGTCGCCGGCGTGGGGCAGCACCAGATGTGGGCCGCGCACTTCGTGCGCTACGAGCGACCACGCTCATGGATCAACTCCGGTGGCCTCGGCACGATGGGTTTCGCCGTGCCGGCGGCGATGGGAGCCAAGACAGCCCTGCCCGACACCGTGGTCTGGGCGATCGACGGCGACGGCTGCTTCCAGATGACCAACCAGGAGCTCGCTACCTGTGCGCTCAACGGCATACCGATCAAAGTAGCGATCATCAACAACTCGAGCCTTGGCATGGTCCGGCAGTGGCAGACCCTGTTCTATGACGGCCGCTACTCCAACACCGACCTGCACTCGGCCGCTCGGATCCCTGACTTCGTCAAGCTTGCCGAGGCGCTCGGGTGCGTGGGGTTGCGCTGCGAGTCGGCGGACGACGTCGACGACACGATCACCAAGGCCATGGAGATCAACGACGCGCCCGTCGTGGTGGACTTCATCGTCAACCCCGACGCCATGGTGTGGCCGATGGTCGCGGCCGGCACGAGCAACGACGCGATCCAGATCGCGAGGGACCTCAAACCCGTCTTCGAAGACGACGATCTGCCATGACGACCGGCGAGGAGACGCCCCGATGACCCTGCATACCCTCTCGGTGCTGGTCGAGAACAAGCCCGGCGTGCTGGCCCGCGTCGCGTCGCTGTTTTCGCGTCGAGGTTTCAACATCGAGTCGCTCGCGGTCGGCCCGACCGAGCACGGGGAGATCTCGCGGATGACGATCGTCGTCAACCTCGAGGACCAGCGGCTCGAACAGGTCACCAAACAGCTCAACAAGCTCGTGGAAGTGCTCAAGATCGTCGAGATCGAGGGCGCTGGCGCGATCGAGCGGGAGCTGGCGCTCGTCAAGGTCAAGGCTGACGCGCAGAGCCGGGGCCAGGTGCTGGAGACTGTTCAGCTGTTCCGGGCCAAGGTCGTCGACGTCTCGGTCGACGCTGTGACGGTCGAGGTCACCGGCAACCGGGACAAGCTCGAGGCGATGCTGCGGGTGCTCGAGCCGTTCGGTATCCGAGAGCTCGTCCAGTCCGGGATGGTGGCCATCAATCGAGGTGGACGCTCCATCACCGATCGCAGCCTCAAACCGGCGCCACCCGTGTCGCTGCCCAACCCGGCCTAGCCGGCTAACCCGCCCCGCCCCGACCCTCGAGGAGACCAAATCCACCATGGCCGAGATGTACTACGACGACGACGCCGACCTGAGCGTGGTCCAGGGACGCAATGTCGCGGTCCTGGGCTATGGCAGCCAGGGCCATGCCCACGCGTTGTCACTGCGGGACTCGGGCGTCGACGTACGCGTAGGACTCCCTGAGTCCTCCAAGAGCAGGACCCGAGCCGAGGCCGAGGGACTGGCCGTGGTGACGACGTTCGAGGCCTGCGAGGAGTCCGACCTGATCGTCGTGCTCGCTCCGGATCCCGCCCAGCGGTCGCTCTACACCGAGGCGATCGAGCCCAACCTGGTCGCCGGTGACGCGCTGTTGTTCGGACACGGCTTCAACATCCGTTTCGGCTATATCAGGCCGCCGGAAGGCGTCGACGTGGTGATGGTGGCACCGAAGGGACCCGGCCATCTGGTCCGCCGCGAGTTCTCGGTGGGGCGGGGAGTTCCGGTGCTGGTCGCGGTCGAGCAGGACGAGACCGGCGGCGCCTGGCCGCTCACCCTTGCGTACGCGAAGGCGATCGGCGGCCTGCGGGCAGGGGGGATCAAGACCACCTTCACCGAGGAGACCGAGACCGACCTGTTCGGTGAGCAGGCCGTCCTGTGCGGCGGGGCGTCCGCCTTGATCCAGGCCGGCTTCGAGACGCTCACCGAGGCGGGCTACCAGCCCGAGGTGGCCTACTTCGAGTGTCTGCACGAGCTCAAGCTGATCGTCGATCTGATGTATGAGGGCGGGATCGCGAAGCAGCGCTGGTCGGTCTCCGACACGGCCGAGTTCGGCGACTACACGTCTGGCCCCTACGTGATCGACGAGTCCGTGAAGGCCCGGATGCGCGACGTACTCGCCAACATCCGTAGCGGCAGCTGGGCGGAGGACTTCATCGCCGACCAGGACGCCGGCGCTCCCAGGTTCAAGGAGTTCCGGGCGCGGAGCGAGAGCCACCCCATCGAGCAGACGGGACGGGATCTGCGCACCTTGATGGCCTGGGTCAAGTCGCACGACGACGACTACACGGAGGGCACAGCCGCCCGCTGACCGTAGCTTCTGCGCCCCGGGGCATCCGGACCTACACTCGGGAGGCGTCCTGGTTAGGGCCGCCTCACACCGAGGAGGAGCGCGTGGATCGATGCCCTCGCTGTGGGACGGCCGTTTCGCCGTACGTCCTCGTGTGCCCGCGCTGCGGTCTGCGGCGGGGGACCGGTCAGGACAACGTTGCCCCGTGGGTCGAGACGTCCGCCCCGCCACCACCGCCTCGTCCGGTGCGGGCGACCGCCATCGCCGTCGCGGTGCTCGTCGCCGTGCTCGCCATCGCCACCGCAGGCGGACTTTGGCTGGTCGAACGCGGGCCGTTCGCGCCCGCGGCAGCCGCGGGCGTGTCGACACCGGGCGCGGCACCCACCACGGTGACCGCCTCTGTCACCGCCAGCCCCGCCGAGACATCAGCCCCCTCGCAGGTGCCGGAGGACTTCTCTGCGGTCTATGGTCAGGTCGCGTCCGGCGTGGGGCTGATTTCCGTGCAGACGTGCACGGCGACCTTCTCCGGGTCCGGCTTCCTCGTCGGTCCTACCACGGTGGTCACGGCGGCTCACGTCGTCGATGGTGCGACGGAGGTTGAGGTGCAGTTCGACGCCGGTCCGGTCACGGCCCGTGTCAGCGGGGTCGACCAGGCCCTGGATCTGGCTGTCCTGACGTTGAGCAGCGGTACGTCGGGACATGTCTTCGACATGGCGTCCGGCGACCCGGAGCCAGGCACCCACATCGCAGTGATCGGCTATCCGCTCGATGAGCCGAAGTCCCTTACCGAGGGCACGATCTCCGGTGTCAACCGTGAGATCACCACCGACACCGGTACTCTCGGCGGGCTGCTCCAGACGGACGCCGCGATCAACCCGGGAAACTCCGGCGGACCGCTGGTCAACGGTCAGGGCGAGATCGTGGGCATCGCGGACGCCATCCGTCTCGACGCGCAGGGAATCGGTTTCGCGGTTCCCATGTCGCAGGCGCGTGACGCGGTTGAGACCGGGGCGGGGCTCACGGCACCGGCGACCCCTGCCTGCCTACAGCCTCGTGAGACGGTCAGGTCGGACGTCAAGTCGACGCTGCAGGCATACCTCGATGCGATCAACGCTGGCGACTACGACGCCGCGATGAGCCTCGTGAGCGACAAGATCCGCAATGACGGCTCCGCCCAGCAGTGGACGGCGGACTATGCCACCACGTACGACGACCGGCTGCGGATCAGGTCGACCGATACGACAGGGGCCATGCCACACGTGTGGGCAACTTTCCGGAGCCAGCAGCTGCCCGGCTACGGGCCAGCGGGGGCAAAGGGCGCGACCTGCCTGATCTGGTCGGTCGACTACACCATGGACGAACAGACCGGCGACTGGATCATTGCCGACGCCAGGGCGCACGGCGACCCGGCGTGGACCCGCTGCGACTAGGCGCCGGGCAGGTCTGGTTGGGCGCGCCTGTCCGAAGCGGGTGTTCGAACCGGCTGGTCTAGACTAGGCGGCGCATGGGCACGGCGTGGTGTTCCGGCGAGTCCGGCACGGGCAGCCGTCGAGCACATCACGAGCCCGTGAAGGACATCATCCGTGACGAAACGCGTCGTACTCATCACCGAAGAGCTGAGCCCCGCCACCGTCGAGGCACTGGGGCCGGACTTCGAGGTCCGCCGCTGCGATGGTGCCGACCGCGCGGAGCTGCTTGCCGCCGTCATCGACGTCGACGCGATCCTGGTGCGCAGCGCCACCAGGGTGGACGCCGAGGTGCTCGCTGCTGCCCGGCACCTCAAGGTCGTCGCCCGAGCCGGTGTCGGCCTCGACAACGTCGACGTCAAACAGGCCACCCAGGCGGGGGTCATGGTCGTCAACGCCCCGACCTCCAACATCATCAGTGCAGCCGAGCTCACTGTGGGGCTGCTGCTCGCGGCAGCCCGCCACATCGTCTCGGCCAGCGCGGCCCTCAGGCAGGGGGAGTGGAAGCGTTCGAAGTACGCCGGCATCGAGCTCTACGAGAAGACGGTCGGCATCGTCGGCCTGGGGAGAGTCGGCGTGCTGGTCGCGCAACGCTTGAGTGCCTTCGGCATGAAGATCGTCGCCTACGACCCCTATGTACAAGCCGGTCGGGCGGCCCAGCTCGGCGTCCGCCTGGTGCCCCTCGACGAGCTGATGGCGGCGGCTGACTTCATCTCCGTGCACCTGCCCAAGACCTCCGACACGGTGGGGTTGATCGGCTTGAACCAACTGGCCAGGTGCAAGCCGCACGCGATCATCGTGAACGCGGCGCGCGGCGGCATCGTCGACGAGCACGCCCTCTATGTCGCGATCAAGGAGGGCAGACTCGCGGGAGCAGGACTCGACGTCTTTGCCAGCGAACCGTGCACAGACTCGCCGCTGTTCGAGTTCGACAACGTCGTCGCCACACCTCATCTCGGTGCGTCGACCTCCGAGGCCCAGGAGAAGGCGGGTATCGCCGTGGCCCGGTCAGTGCGGCTGTCGCTCAGCGGAGAGCTCGTCCCTGACGCCGTCAACGTGCTGGGCGGTGTCATAGCCGAGGACGTCCGACCCGGAATCGCGCTGACCGAGAAGCTCGGGAGAATCTTCACAGCGGTCGCCGGCGAGGTGGCCCAACAGCTCGACGTCGAGGTCCGCGGCGAGATCACCCAGTACGACGTCAAGGTGCTCGAGCTCGCCGCGCTCAAAGGTGTCTTCACTGACGTCATCGAGGAGACCGTCTCCTACGTCAACGCCCCGCTGCTGGCCGCCGAGCGAGGTCTCGCCGTGCGGCTGGTCACCGACCCCGAGAGTGCCGACCACCGCAACCTCGTGACCCTGCGCGGTACCCTGGCAGACGGCAGCCAGGTGTCGGTGTCCGGCACCCTGATCGGCATCCACCAGCGCGAGCGTCTCGTCGAGCTCAACGGCTACGACGTCGACATCGAGCCGACCGACCACCTCGCCTTCTTCACCTACGAGGACCGGCCCGGCATGGTCGGCGTCATCGGCCGCATCCTGGGTGACGCCGCCATCAACATCGGCGGCATGCAGGTGGCTCGCGATCGACAGGGCGGCCTGGCGCTCGTCGCGCTCACGGTCGACACCGCCATCCCGAGCGCCGTACTCGAGGAAATCGCTGGTCAGATGAATGCCCAGCTCGTCCGCGCCGTTGACTTCTGAGCCGCCCGCATTCGATTCGTCCTGTTGGAGCCGGCTGGACATCCCCGACACCGGCGAGACGAATCACAAGGGGGAGGTGGTTATCGGCGGGAGGCGAGCAAGACGGAGGCGTCGCTGGCCACCATGACCTCGACGGTCGTGAAGCGCGTGTCAACAAGCCACTGCTGACGCATGGCGTCGACCCGTCCGTCGAACATCGGCGGCCAGGCGGCGCAGGGAGTGAAGTCGTCGAGCACGACCATGCCCGCCGGCTCCACCATGTCGGCCACCATGTCAGCCCCCGACCGCTTAGCCTCCCGGACGTCGAGGAACAGCAGCGAGAACGGCCCATGGTCGCGCAGCGCACCCCAATCGCCTGTCAGCACCTCGACCCGCGGATCGTCGGCGAACAGGTCGGTGACCGCCTCGGCGCGACCCTGGTCGACCTCCGCGGTCACGACGTGACTGTCCTCTCGCGCCCCGCTCAGCATCCAGGCGGCGCCCACCCCGCAGCCGGTCCCGCATTCGCCGAGGACGCCTCGCCTGCTCGCCGCCAAGGCAGCAAGCAGCCGCCCGGTCTCGGAGCGACTGCTCGTCACGAAGCCGCGGCGCCGGCTCAGGTCATACGCGCGGCTCACCGCTACGGGCAACTCGATGGGCGCACTCATCTCGCCGAGTCTGACATACGCGACCGAGACCGGAAACCGTCTCAGATGACAAGACGAGCACCCAGATCAGGTTCGACAGCGGGAAACCGTTGTTAAGGTGGACACATCATGCGGTTTTGCGTAGCCATCCTTGCTCGCCGCGGCGAGGCCCGCTAAGGCCAACACCTCGCCGCGGAGTCTTGGCGTGGCCGACCGCGTTGCTGAGGAAACCGCATTCTGGGCGATCCCCCGTGGTTTCCTCCGTCGGAATCGTCGTCGTGACATCGATGCGCTGCTTTCCGGGGAGGATGCACCCGACGCGGCTGGTCGAACCTTCATCTCACGCCGGCACCGATCCGGACCAACGAAACTGGAGACCCGAGCACCATGTACGACATGTATCCCGAGTGGGGCCCAGCTGCCCACGACGAGGAACACCCCTCCCATCCGTCGAACTGGACAGCACCCGTCCAGGAGTCGCTCGACCTGCGCGACCACGGCGGCGAACGCCCCGACGACAACTGACGCCGGCGCGACTCGCCAGCCGAAGACACAGCCGAACCGCTGAGCCGACCCAGCCGACGCACGGGGCGGCAGCCGGTGGAGCCCGACGCGTGCCTGCGCGGTCCTAGGATGACGAGATGACACACAGCATCCGTCTCGCCGTCATCGGCGGAGACGGGATCGGCCCGGAGGTCACGGCGGAGGCGCTGAAGGTTCTCGACGTCGTCGCGCCGTCGCATGACGTCGCTTTCGAGCGCACCGACTACGACCTCGGAGCCGCTCGGTGGGCAGCTACCGGCGAGGTGCTGCCCGACTCTGTCCTGGCCGAGATCGGCGACCACGATGCCATCCTGCTCGGCGCCGTGGGAGGCCAGCCGGGCGATGTCTCGATGCCGCCCGGTCTGCTCGAGCGCGGCCTCCTGCTCAAGCTCCGTTTCGAGTTCGAGCAGTACGTCAACCTCCGACCCGCACGGGTCTACCCGGGCGTCCCCACCCCGCTGGCTGACCCCGGCGACGTGGACTTCCTGGTTGTGCGCGAAGGGACCGAGGGTCCCTACGCGGGAAACGGCGGCAGGCTTCGCCCCGGTACGCCGGCGGAGGTGGCGACCGAGGTCAGCCTCAACACGGCGTACGGCGTCGAGCGTGTCGTCCGCGACGCCTTCGCCCGTACCGAGCGCCGCCCCCGCGGGCGGCTCACCTGGGTGCACAAGACGAACGTCCTGGTGCACGCGGGCTCGCTGTGGGCACGCCTTGTCGGACAGGTTGCGGCGGAGCATCCAGGCGTCGCCGTCGACTATCTGCATGTCGACGCCGCGACCATCCGGCTCACCACCAACCCTGCCTGGTTCGACGTCATCGTGACCGACAACCTCTTCGGCGACATCCTTACCGACCTTGCCGGCGCCATCACCGGCGGCATCGGGCTTGCGGCGAGCGGCAACATCAACCCCGACCGCACTGCGCCGAGCATGTTCGAGCCGGTCCACGGCTCGGCGCCCGACATCGCCGGCCAGGAGAAGGCTGACCCCACCGCCGCGATCTTGAGCGTCGCCTTGCTGTTGGACCATCTCGGCTTCCCCGATGCCGCCGCGAGCATCGACCACGCCGTCGCCGCCGACCTGTCAGCCAACGGCGGCAGGCCCCGGCGGACCTCGCAGATCGGGGACAGCATCGCGAAGCGACTCACCGACGGCGTGGGTTAACGTGCTGTCATGACGTCACAGATCACGATCGCGCCGCACCCCTCACCCACGTCGGCTGAGCGTCGCGGCGAGATCCTGCGAGACCCAGGCTTCGGCGTCTACTTCACTGACCACATGTTCACGTCAGTCTGGACGCCCGACAGGGGTTGGCACGACGCGACAGTGAAGGCCTACGGCCCGTTCAGCGTTGACCCAGCCACGTCAGTGCTGCACTATGCCCAGGAGATCTTCGAGGGGATGAAGGCCTACCGCCACCCGGACGGCTCCGTCTGGACATTCCGGCCGCACGTCAACGCCGCGCGGTTCCAGCGTTCGTCTGTCCGTCTCGCGCTTCCCGAGCTTCCCGTTGACGACTTCATCGCGGCCGTCGAGGCCCTGGTGTCGACCGACGAGGCGTGGGTTCCGAGCGGGGAAGGCCAGTCGCTGTACATCCGGCCGTTCATGTTCGCGTCGGAGGTGTTCCTCGGTGTCCGCCCGTCCCAGCACGTCACCTTCACCGTCATCGCCTCTCCCGCCGGTCCCTACTTCCACGGCGGTGTCACGCCCGTGTCGATCTGGCTGAGCGAGGAGTTCAACCGCGCGGCTCCGGGCGGCACGGGAGCCGCCAAGTGCGGCGGCAACTACGCCGCCAGCCTGCTCGCCCAGCAGGAGGCCACCGCGAACGGCTGTGACCAGGTGGCCTTCGTCGACGCGAGGGAGCAGTCGACCGTCGAGGAGCTCGGTGGCATGAACCTCTTCTTCGTGTACGAAGACGGGACGCTCGTCACTCCGGAGCTCAACGGGTCGATCCTCGAAGGTGTCACCCGGGCTTCGCTGATTGACATCGCCGACGAGCTGGGCCACAAGGTCGATGAGCGCCCGGTCACCATCGAGGAGTGGCGTGAAGGCGTTGCCAGCAAGGAGATCACCGAGGTCTTCGCCTGCGGCACCGCAGCCGTCATCACGCCGATCGGCACGCTCAAGTGGCGTGGTGGTGAGGTATCCTCCGGCGATGTTGCCGGGCCAGTCACGATGCGGGCCCGCGAGCGCCTGCTGGACATCCAATACGGACGCGTCGCCGACGACCATGGCTGGATGCATCGCCTCGTCTAGATGCTGGCCAGGCCAGGGAGGGCATGGACGCGTCCGCCTGTTGAGAAGTGGCGCTCGCATCATGGGCGCCGGCTGTGGCAGACTCGGCGCATGAGGACGTACCGTCCGATTATCTGCTAGCGCGCACGTCGTTCGTGCGCGCTGACCTCTCGTCTCGACGGGAGGTCTTTTGTTTGTAGCGAGCTGCCGCCACCGTCCCGGCCTTGAGGATCCACCCGATGAGCACGACAGAAGACTTCCATGTCTACGACACCACCCTGCGCGACGGCGCCCAGCAGGAGGGGCTGAGCCTCAGCGTCGACGACAAGCTCCACATCGCGCGCCACCTTGATGCGCTCGGAGTGGGCTTCATCGAGGGCGGGTGGCCGGGTGCCAGCCCCAAGGACACGGAGTTCTTCCGCCGTGCGCGCAGCGAGCTGCGACTTGAGACGGCGACGCTTGCGGCGTTCGGCGCAACCCGCCGCCCCGGCGTCCGGGCAGCCGACGACCCGCTGGTGGCGGCGCTTCGCGACTCGGGGGCGTCGGTCGTCACCGTGGTGGCCAAGAGCCACGACCGACACGTCGACCTCGCGCTGCGGACGACACTCGAGGAAAACCTGGAGATGGTCCGCGACACGGTGGAGCATCTGCGCGACGAGGGCATCCGGGTGTTCCTCGACGCCGAGCACTTCTTCGACGGCTACCGGGACAACCGTGGCTACGCACTCGATGTGCTGTGCATGGCCGCCGAGGCAGGCGCCGACGTGGTGGCCCTGTGCGACACGAACGGTGGCATGCTCCCCGCCGAGATCGCCGATGTCGTGCACGACGTCGTTTCCTCGACCGGCCTCCGGGTCGGGATCCACTGCCACAACGACACCGGGTGCGCGGTCGCCAACACGCTGTCGGCGGTGGACGCGGGTGCCTCGCACGTGCAGGGGACGCTGAACGGGTACGGCGAGCGAACCGGCAACGCCGATCTGGTGGCAGTGGCGGCGAACCTCGAGCTGAAGCTGCGCAGGGACGTGCTGGGCAAGGGTCGGCTTCGCGAGGCGACACGGATCGCGCATGCCATCGCCGACGTAACGAACGTGCCCTCGTCGTCGCGTCAGCCGTATGTCGGTGTGTCCGCCTTCGCCCACAAGGCGGGCCTGCACGCGAGCGCCATCAAGGTCGACCCCGGCCTCTATCAGCACGCCGATCCGACCGCTGTCGGCAACGACATGCGGCTGCTCGTGTCGGAGATGGCTGGGCGCGCGTCGATCGAGCTGAAGGGTCGCGAGCTCGGCTTCGATCTGAGCGCCGACCAGGCACTCGTCACCCGGGTGACGCGACGGGTAAAGGAACTCGAGTCGGCCGGCTACACGTTCGAGGCCGCGGACGCCTCCTTCGAGCTGTTGCTCCTCGAGGAGCTGGAGGGCCGGCGCCCGTCGTACTTCGAGGTCGAGTCGTGGCGGGTCATCACCGAGTCGACTCCACACCGCGACGCCGTCTCGGAAGCCACCGTCAAGCTCCGGGCGGGAGGCGATCGGCTCGTCACGACCGGCGAGGGTAATGGCCCGGTGAACGCCTTGGACGCCGCGCTGCGCCAGGCCATCGGCCGAGCCTTCCCCGAAGTGGCCAAGCTGCACCTGATCGACTACAAGGTGCGAATTCTGGACCAGGGCCGCGGCACCGACGCCGTCACGCGCGTCTTGATCGAGACGGCCGACGACACCAGCTCCTGGGTGACCGTCGGAGTGGGGCCCAACGTGGTGAAGGCCTCCTGGGACGCTCTGGTCGACGCCGTTACCTACGGCCTGCGCAGAGCCGCCGTCTGAGCAGCCTGCTGGGCGAGGCACGCGGCGCCGCAGACCTCGATGAGCCGCTCGCGCAGGCTGGCCGCGCGACGGGTGAAGCTGGACTGCGCCGCAGGGTAGTCGGACTTGTCCTCGGGCGACACGCCGTCAATTCCGGGCCTTTGGTGGCGTCTCGTCGGGGTCGGGGGCGCCGGTAGGCTTGCCCGTCGTGAGGATCGCGAGATTTACGACAGGGGACGAGCCGGCGTACGGCGTCGTGGGGGGCGCCGACGGAGCCGAGATCATCGCCGTCCTTGTGGGTGACCCGCTCTACAGCGGTGTCGAACTGACCGGCGAGCAGCACGCACTCGCCGACGTGCGGCTCCTCGCGCCGGTCATTCCGCGCAGCAAGGTCGTCGGAGTGGGGCGCAACTACGCCGCCCACGCCGAGGAACTCGGCAACGAGGTCCCGACGGAGCCCCTCATCTTCCTCAAGCCCAACACGTCGGTCGTCGGTCCGTTCGACCCCATCGTGCATCCGGCGCAGAGCAACAATGTGAACTTCGAAGGCGAGCTCGCGGTCGTGATCGGGCGGATCTGCCGCGACGTGCCCGCCGACAAGGTCACCGACGTCGTCTACGGCTACACCATCGCCAACGACGTGACCGCGCGCGACCTGCAGGACAAAGACAACCAGTGGGCGCGGGCCAAGGGCTTCGACTCCTTCTGTCCGCTCGGCCCGTGGATCGAGACCGAGCTGGACACCAGTGATCTCCAGATCACGACCGAGCTCAATGGTGAGGTCAAGCAGCGGGGCAGCACCCGTCTCATGCTCAACGGCATCGGCGCGATCATCGCGTACGTCACGTCCTTCATGTCGCTGCTGCCGGGTGACGTCATCGCGACGGGCACGCCGGCGGGCGTCGGCCCGATGCGGCCGGGGGACGACGTCTCCATCACCATCGAGGGCATCGGAACACTCAGCAACAGGGTGGTCTCACGTGACTGACGCGCCCGTCGACGTCCTTGGTGACCTCTCGCCGGACAAGGTGCGGCTGCGCTTCGCCCCGTCGCCCACCGGGTCCTTGCACATCGGCAACGTGCGAACCGCGTTGTTCAACTGGGCCTTCGCCCGACACTTCGGTGGCGCGCTCGTGCTGCGCATCGAGGACACCGACCAGACCCGCAACACCGAGGCTGGCCTGGACTCCGTGCTCGACTCGCTGCGCTGGCTGGGAATCGACTGGGACGAGGGTCCCGAGGTTGGCGGCCCGTTCGCGCCGTACGTCCAGTCGGAGCGCTTCAACCTGTATGCCGATGTGGCCGTCAAGCTGCGCGAGGCGGACAAGGCTTACGACTGCTACTGCACGCAGGCCGAGCTGGAGGAGCGGCGCGCGGTTGCCCGGAGCGAGGGGCGCACGGCCGGCTACGACGGGCACTGCCGGCTGCTGACTGCCGAACAGGTGGACGCCTATGTGGCTGCGGGACGGGCACCTGCCCTCCGCCTGCGGATGCCCGACGAGCCGATCACCTTTGCCGACCTGGTGCGGGGCGAGATCACGTTCCTGGCCGAGCACGTGCCCGACTATGTGCTGGTGCGCGCCAACGGGCACCCGCTCTACACGCTCGTCAACCCGGTCGACGACGCACTGATGGAGGTGACGCATGTGCTGCGAGGTGAGGACCTGTTGTCCTCGACGCCCCGCCAGATCGCCTTGTACGCCGCGCTGGCCGACATCAACATCGGCAACGGGGCTCCCCGGTTCGGGCACCTGCCGATCGTGATGGGGGAGGGCAACAAGCGACTGTCGAAGCGGGACAAGGGCTCGGGCCTCGCTGAGTACATCGAGCGGGGGTTCCTGCCCGAGGGCCTGCTCAACTACCTCGCGCTGCTGGGCTGGGGGATCGCCGAGGACCGTGACGTGTTCTCGATGGACGAGATGGTGGCGGCGTTCGACATCCGCCGCGTCAACCCCAGCGCCGCGCGATTCGACCTCAAGAAGTGCGAGGCGATCAACGCCGCACATCTGCGGGCTCTTCCGGTCGCGGATGTTGCCGGCCGCATCTTGCCCTACCTGCAGCGCGCCGGTCTGGTCGGGGCAGCGCCGACCATCCAGGAGCGCGAACTCCTCGCGGCGGCGGCGCCGCTCGTCCAGGAGCGGATGACCACGCTCGGCGAGGCAGTCGACATGCTGGGCTTCCTGTTTGTGCCCGACGAGGAGTTCCGGATCGAGCCCGAGGACGCTGCCACCCTCCTCGACGACGCTGGTGTCGCCGTGGTGCAGGCGTCGTACGACGTCCTCACAACCGTCGCCCAGTGGGATACTGCCTCGATCGAGGCCGCGCTGCGCAGCAGGCTGGTCGACGACCTCGAACTCAAGCCACGCAAGGCGTTCGGGCCGGTTCGGGTCGCCGTGACGGGCCGGCGGATCTCACCGCCGCTCTTCGAGTCCCTTGAGCTGCTCGGCCGCGATCGGTCGCTCGCCAGGCTTGTGGCTGCGGGCTCGCGCTGACGTGAGCGTGAGCCAGCCGCTGGCCGGGGCCGCGTATCACCGCACCCTGACGCGCACCCGAGGTGTCTGGTGGCGCCTGATGGTGAGCTCGGTGCTCGGCGTCGTCGGGCTGCTGGTGATGTCCGTCCTCGCCGCGGCTGCCGTCTTCGCCATCGCCCGGCTGCTCGGCTACTCAGACTTCACTTTCGACTCCAGCAACGGGATCGACGCCGGCGAGATGCTCGCCACCAACCTCGGGTTGGCGTCGCTCATCCTCGTCGCGGGCGGGCTCGTGCGGCTGCTGTACGGCGTCCTGCCCCGCTGGTTGTCGTCGATCCGGCCTGGGCTGCGGTGGCGGTGGCTCGTGACGTGTGTCGCCATGGCGTCGGTGGTGTGGCTGTTGTTCCTCGTCCTGGGCACGGTCGGCGCCTTCGTCACGCGGTCGTCGCCGCTCGACATCGGCGTCGTCGCCTTCGTCGTCGTTGTGCTGCTCACGACCCCGCTGCAGGCCGCCGGCGAGGAGTACCTGTTCCGCGGCCTGCTGCTCCAGGCGTTGGGGGCAGCCCGGATCCCCACCTGGTTGTGCTGCGGGCTCAGCGGAGCGCTCTTCGCGACCGCGCACCTGCAGTTCGCGCCTCCCCTATTCGCCGACCGTTTCCTGCTCGGGGCGGTCCTCGCTGGGTTGGCCATCCGCACCGGCGGGCTGGAGGCCGGTATTGCCATCCACACTGTCAAGAACGTCGCCGTGCTGATCCCGGCCGGCATCCTGGGCGACGTGGGCGACGCCCTCGACCCGACCAGCGTGACGTGGGTGCCGCTGGTGCTCGACGCGGTGCTGCTAGCCATCATCGTGCCGTGGATCATCGCGATAGCCCGGCGGCGGGAGCGAGCCCTTCCGGCTTCTGGGGCGCCCGCCGGCTACCCGCCGCTTCCGCCGCCTGCGCCGCCTGCCCATCGCTGGTGAGCTGCCCGGTAACCCCCGGGCTCCGGCCCCTCCGCGGCGCCGAGTCGCCGTACGCTCGGTTGTTTTGGCGCCGACCGCAGGCTCCGGTATTGTCGGCCCTCGGCATTCGTGGGTGCACGCGTGTCATTGGGGTATGGGGTAATTGGCAGCCCGGCTGGTTCTGGTCCAGTTAGTCTAGGTTCGAGTCCTAGTACCCCAGCGACGAGGCGGCTGCCAGATCTCCGATAGAGTCTCGTCCGCTCGATGGCCCCGTTGTGTAGTGGCCTAGCACGCCGCCCTCTCAAGGCGGTAGCGCGGGTTCGAATCCCGTCGGGGCTACCATGGTGGAAGGCCTTCTGAACTGCGGAAACGCACTTCAGGAGGCCTTTGCCGTCTCGAGGCTCTGAGGCAATTGACAACAGGTGGGAACAACAGAAAGTGCCTTGGCAGCGGAGTCTGCCTCGTCGCGCTTCGGGCGCTCAACGATGCGGGCCGCGTCCATCGCCGCTGGGCGCGTTTAGCGAGACTTCAAGGAAGCGATGCACGAACGGACAGGGCGATGGTGTCGCGTTCGGTCTCGGGCAGCCACCGAGCCTGATCGTCGGTCAGGTAGACAAACACCCGCGGTCCGCGGGCGTTCTCGGGAAGATCCGGGAGCCGTGGCACCAGGTGGAGGTGCAAGTGGGAGAACCCCTCGGCCTCGGAGAACTGCATGAGGTACGTCTTCACGCATCCGGTCACAGCCGCCAACGCGGAGCTCAGGCGACGTATCAGCCCGCCGAGCTCGTCGGCCGCCTCCGGCGTCAGCTCCGTGAACGACCCCACGTGCCGAGTCGCTAACACAACAAGCCACCCGGGGAGCGTGCTGTTGAACGCATGGGCGACGCGCCAGTGATCGGTGCGTATGACCTCTTCCCGCGGCGGCAAGGAGACCATGGCCTGCTGGGCGCACGCAAGGCATCCGGACACGCGATCATTGGTGTTCACCCACCGCACTGTAGATCCAGCGCGGTCTGAGCGAGATGGTGCCTTCGCGGCGATAGCTCGTCCCGACGGGCAGCTCGCCGGCGCGGGATTGGCCGGCCGGCACGGAGTCGCCGTAACACCTCACCGGAGACCGTCGCCTCACGGATGTTGGAGCGGCTACACGATGCATCGCTCCTGCACGTCATAGACCACCGTGGGCACACCTCCCGACCAAGACGACGGAGTCCCACTGTGGGTGTGGCCGACACCCGCACGACGCGCGATACACGCGCTTGCCAGCCCGAGTGGGCTCCAGTTGAGGTCCGTTGGCGGCGGTTTGACGCGAGCACTCCGGTCGGGTGCGCGGTCGTGGATGACACTGGATTCGCGCAGCCCGGTCAGAATGGTGGTATGGCACCGACCATCGCAACCAACACCACCGTTGACCTCAACGAGCTTCTCGAGTTCCTCAGGCCCCGGCATCACATGGTCCTCGTGACCCGCCGTTCCGACGGAGCGCCGCAGCTCTCGCCGGTGACAGGCGGTGTCGATGATGACGGGCGGATCGTCATATCGACCTACCCGGAACGAGCCAAGACGATCAACGCGCGGCGCAGACCGGAGGTCTCGGTCCTTGTTCTGTCCGATGACTTTGGGGGCGCGTGGGTGCAGGTCGACGGCACGTGTGAGGTTGTCGACGTGCCCCAGTCGGTCGAGCCCTTGGTCGAGTACTTCCGCAACGTCGCTGGCGAACACCCGGATTGGGACGAGTACCGGCGCGCCATGTCCGAACAAGGCAAGTCCCTACTGCGGATCACTCCTACCCGATGGGGACCCGTGGCCACGGGAGGCTTCCCCGCTCGCTTGGGCAACCAACAGCACTGAACCGAGCGCGCTGTCGCGGCGGTATCACGCAGCTGCTCGAAGCGCCGATCGGCGGCATGAGCGGGCGGGCCGGTTGGTTGCTGGTCGCTCGGACGCTGATCCCGGACCGGCTTCGTCCGGAATGGGTGCCATGCTGCGCTCATGGGCACTGACGCCGAGATCTCGATCACGTGGGGACGGGCTCTGGGCTGGCGGATGGAGCGGCACCTCCTCGATCCGGTCGGGTCCGGGTCCGTGGCAGACGTCGTACGCCGGCTCGGTGCGGTCCTGTCGATGGACGAGTCGCTGGCCGAGGTCGCCGTACGCACCCGGCGCACGGCATCACTTCCCGACGAGCTGAGGGAGGCGCTGGCGGACGGGGAGGTGATCAAGGCGTTCGCGTTCCGCGGGTCGATGCACTACCTCTCCCCTGAGGACGGCGGCGTCTACCTCGCCCTGAGAGCAGCCGGGCGGCAGTGGGAGCTGCCGAGCTGGGTGGAGTTCTACCAGCTGGGCCCGGCGGACTGGCCTAACTTCCGGGCTGCCGTCCGCGATGCCCTGCAGGACGGGCCGTTGACGATCTCCGAGCTGGGCGAGGTGCTGACGAGACGACGCGCCTACCGGCACCTGAAGCCAGTCTTCGACGAAGGCGCAGGCACTCTGATCAAGCCGCTGACCTGGCAGGGGGACATCGGCCTCGGGCTGCCACGCGATGGGCAGCACACGTACCAGCGACTTGACCACAACCCGAGGTGGCAGGGCATCCCCGACCTCGACGACGCCGGTCCACGCGCCATCACCATGTACCTCCGGACCTATGGGCCAGCCACGTTCGATCACATCCACTACTGGCTGGGCAACGGCCTGAGCGCGGGTCGCAAACGGCTCGACCGCTGGCTCTCCGAGCTGGGCGACCGGCTGGTCCCGGTCGACGTCGAGGCCACCAAGGCGTACGTCCTGGCCGAAGACGTCGAGTCCCTCACCGCCGCGCGAGCCTCCTACGCTGTGCGCTTCCTTCCCGGGCACGACCAGTGGGTGATGGGACCCGGCACTAAGGACAACCGCGTCACCCCGTCAACGCAACGGGAAGCCGTGACCCGCAAGGCGAACCCGGTGACCGTCGGCGGTGTCGTGCGCGGGACCTGGGCGGCTAAGGGTGACGAGCTCAGTGTCACCTGGGCCGAGGGGACGCAGCCACCCCAGAAGGCGATTGAGGAGGAGGCCAGGCGGCTAGCAGGCATTCTCGGCACGGACCTGCACCTGACCCTGAACGCTTGACACTCCGGCGAGCCGTTCAGCCCGGCCGGCGATTTGAGGGCCGGCATCAGCGAGCTCGGGCACAGTCCCGACAGCGGCATGAGAGTGCTGATCGAGACACGCCAACAGGCGAGCGGAACGACACATGCCGCGAACGCGCGGGTCGCGAACCCGGACCGCTAGCCTGGTGGATCGTTGAGGCCAGGATCGAAACCAAGTGGGGTAGCTCCGACGGTGGTGGCCAGTGCCGTCTGATCTCGAACAGGCACCATAGCCAGCGGCTCCACAGACCCGGATCCGTGGGTTGACGAGGGAGAATTTCGCGATGGGTGTGGACGTCAGAGTGGAGACCACGATCGATTGTGCGCCGCAGACGGTGGCGGCATTCGCCGGCGACCCCAGCAACGCCCCGGAGTGGTACGGCAACATCCGGTCCGTGCGTTGGCAGACCCCGCCGCCGGTCGCGGTGGGCTCACGGATGGACTTCGTGGCCCAGTTCCTCGGCCGACGGCTTGCCTACACGTACGAAGTCGTCGAGCTCGAGCCCGTGCGGCGGTTGGTCATGCGTACCGCCGACGGACCGTTTCCTATGGAAACGACCTACACCTGGGAACCTGCCGGGGTTGGGCGCACCCGGATGACGCTGCACAACCGCGGCGACCCGTCCAGCTTCTCCCGGCTCACCGCACCGCTGCTCGAGCGCGCGATGCGCCGGGCCACAACCAAGGACCTGGCCCGGCTCAAGACGATTCTCGAGACGCGCGAGGGGAGTTCATGAACGCCTACGACCAGGACCTGGCCCATGCGGTACGTCGTCGAGTTCATCCTCAAGATCAAAGCAGGCGAAGCCGAGACGCGCGCCCGGCTCGAGGTGGTGGACCCTGCCGAGCTTCTCGGCGGGGATGTCCTCGATAAGAGCGTGAAGCGCATCGGTTCGCGTCGGGTGCGGCGGCATAGGTTGGTTGTCATGGCTTCGACGTACGACGTCGTCACGGACTCGGCCCGGTGCTGTGACGCAGCTGGGGCGACGTCGTCCCGCTTGGGCGGCGCCTCGGAGCCCGCTCGCGGCACCGCCTCGTCGCCGGCGACAGTCACGCTGAGGCTGCCAGCGCGACGCCCCTTCGACGGCCACTCGCTACTCGGCTTCCTCGCCCCGCGAGCCGTCGCCGGGATCGAGCTGAGCGACGCGGACGGTTACGCGCGCAGTCTCCGGCTTCCTCACGGTCATGGCACCGTCCGAATCACGACGGACGAGGACGGGGTCACCTGCACACTGAGACTCGCCGACTCCCGCGACCTTACGCAGGCAATCGAGCGTTGCCGGTGGCTGTGCGACCTCGACGCGGACACTGCCACCGTCGACACGCACCTCGGAGCAGACGATCTGCTGGGTCCTTGGGTGCGGGACAGACCAGGCCTACGCGTTCCAGGACACGTCGACGGCTTCGAGGTGGCGGTGCGTGCGGTCATCGGACAGCAGATCTCGGTGCCGGGAGCTCGCACGATCGCGTCGAGGCTCGTCACGACGTACGGCGAACCCATCGCCGATTCCGACGGGCTGACTCACCTCTTCCCGACTGCTGACGCGATCGCGGGGGCGGATCCCGAGCAGCTTCCGATGCCGCGAGCCCGCGGCCGCGCACTTGTCGGACTCGCGGTGGCTGTCGCCGAGGGGCGCGTCGCGCTCGACCGGACCGCGCCCCGAGCAGCCGTGCGGGAGTCGCTGCTGGCTCTGCCGGGCATCGGCCCCTGGACCGCCGACTACATCGCGCTGCGCGCGCTCGGCGATCCGGACGTTTTCCTGCCGACCGATCTGGGCGTGAGACAGGCCCTG
Source organism: Propionibacteriales bacterium (assembly GCA_038238115.1). GTDB lineage: Bacteria > Actinomycetota > Actinomycetes > Propionibacteriales > Nocardioidaceae > JBBRYB01. Next base: position 228,720 of record JBBRYB010000002.1, read on the forward strand.
GCGCGGCTCGGCTTCGTCGACGACGCCAAGGCGATTTCCGCCCGGTCCGGGGCCTGGCGGCCGTGGCGCTCCTACGCCGTGATGCACCTATGGATGACTCTGCATGCCGAGACTGAGAGCTGGCAGACACGATGATGTCGGTGCTCATGGACTCGCCCGTCGGCCTGCTGCAGCTGACCAGCGACGGTGGCTCCGTCACCCAGCTCCTGTTCGCGGGCGGCTCTCCACGGGCCGCTGACAGCGGAGATGTGCCGGTGGTGCTCGACGAGGCCAGGCGACAGCTGGAGGACTACTTCGCCGGAAGGCGGCAGTGTTTCGACCTGCCGCTCGCCGCGCGTGGCAGCGAGTTCCAGCACCGGGTATGGCATCAGCTGGAACTGATTCCCTATGGAGCAACCGTGTCCTATGGCGAGGTCTCGCGCCGACTGGGGCTGCCGCCCGGGGCAGCTCGTGCCGTCGGCACGGCAAACGGCTCCAATCCCATCTCGATCGTGGTTCCGTGTCACCGGGTGATCGGCGCCAACGGCACGCTAACCGGCTACGGGGGCGGTCTCGAGCGCAAGCAGTTCCTGCTCGACCTCGAAGCCGCCCAAGGTCTCCTCTTCGTCTAACGCACGGCCCGTCGTCAAAGCACTGCCACGGTCGCTCTCCGCACCGCGTACATCCCTCGGTCTCCCTGAAACCGCTTGGCGGCTCTATTCGGAGGTGCGGCGCAGGGATTCGCTGAGGCGTTCGGCGGCCGCCAGCACGGCGGGGGCGTGCATCCGACCGGGTTGGCGGGTCATCCGCTCCAGCGGGCCGGACACGGAGACCGCCGCAATCACCTTGCCGGCCGACGACCGCACGCCCGCGGAGACGGAGGCGACCCCCGCCTCGCGCTCCCCGACGCTCTGCGCCCATCCGCGACGTCGGATGCTGGACAACGCCGCCGCGTTGAACTTCGCCCCGTGCAGGCCGCGGTGCAGCCGGTCCGGCTCCTCCCAGGCCAGCAGAATCTGGGCGGCTGAACCGGCGAGCATGCTGAGCTGGCTGCCGACGGGGATGGAGTCGCGCAGACCGGACGGACGCTCGGCGGCGGACACGCAGACGCGGAAGTCGCCCTGGCGCCGAAAGAGCTGCGCCGACTCACCGGTGATGTCGCGAAGGCGGGCGAGAACCGGACCCGCGGCCGCGAGCAGCCGGTCCTCACCGGCGGCTGACGTGAGCTCACCGAGTCGTGGCCCCAGCATGAAGCGACCTTGCAGATCGCGGGCTACCAGCCGATGATGCTCGAGGGCCACGGCCAACCGGTGCGCCGTCGGACGGGCCAGCCCCGTGGCCGTCACCAGTCCTGCCAAGGTCGCCGGTCCCGACTCCAGTGCGGAGAGTACGAGAGCGGCTTTGTCGAGCACGCCGACACCGCTAGAGTTGTCCATACCCCGATACTGACGTCTCAAATGTTGACATGCAAGTCAGGAGCGCACAATGTCGAATAGCTCGTCGAAGACCTCGAGAACGCTCGCTGAGAAGGTCTGGGACACCCACGTCCTCCGCCACGCGGAAGGAGAGCCCGACCTGCTCTTCATCGACCTTCACCTCGTCCACGAGGTCACGAGTCCGCAAGCCTTCGAGGGGCTTCGGCTTGCCGGTCGCCAGGTACGCCGCCCGGACCTCACGCTGGCGACCGAGGACCACAACATCCCGACACTCGACATCGACAAGCCGATCGCCGACCCGGTATCGCGTGCGCAGGTCGAGGCGCTCAGAACCAATTGTGCCGAGTTCGATGTTCCGCTGTACTCGCTCGGCGATGTCGAGCAGGGCATCGTGCACGTCGTGGGCCCGCAGCTCGGTCTCACCCAGCCGGGAATGACCGTGGTCTGCGGAGACTCGCACACGTCGACGCACGGGGCCTTCGGTGCGCTGGCCTTCGGGATCGGCACGAGCGAGGTCGAGCATGTCCTCGCGACGCAGACCCTGCCGCAGCCTCGGCCGAAGACGATGGTGGTCACGGTGTCCGGGACGCTTTCCGAGGGCGTCACCGCCAAGGACCTCGTATTGGCCCTGATCGCCCAAGAAAGCACCGGAGGTGGTCAGGGCTACGTCGTCGAGTACCGCGGCGAGGCCATCGAGGCGCTGTCGATGGAGGCCCGTATGACGATCTGCAACATGAGCATCGAGTGGGGGGCGAAGGCTGGTCTCATCGGGCCGGACGAGACCACGTTCGCCTACCTGAAGGGCAGACGCCACGCCCCGACAGGGGCGGACTGGGAGGCCGCCGAGGCACACTGGCGCAGCCTGGTCACCGAGCCGGGTGCACGTTTCGACAAGGAGGTCTTGATCGACGCCTCCGCGGTGACGCCGTTCGTGACCTGGGGAACCAACCCCGGACAGGGTGTCGGACTGGGTGAGACCGTGCCGGCACCGGAGGACTTCTCCGACGGGCCCGCCCGCGTCGCCGCGCAGCGAGCGCTCGACTACATGGCGTTGAGCGCAGGCACGAACATGCGTGACATCGACATCGACACCGTCTTCGTGGGCTCCTGCACGAACGGTCGGATCGAGGACCTCCGAGCGGCGGCCGATGTGATCAAGGGACGCAAGGTTGCCGATACCGTACGCATGCTTGTCGTTCCGGGCTCGGTACGCGTGCGGTTGCAGGCCGAGGACGAAGGGCTCGACGTCGTTTTCAAAGAGGCGGGGGCCGAGTGGCGGGGCGCTGGTTGCTCCATGTGCTTGGGGATGAATCCCGACCAGCTTGCCTCCGGCGAGCGCAGCGCGTCGACATCCAACCGCAACTTCGAGGGACGGCAGGGCGCAGGTGGCCGCACCCATCTCGTGTCCCCTCTCGTCGCGGCCGCCACGGCCGTTACGGGCCATCTTTCCGCGCCTGCCGACCTGACGGCCTGACACGAAGGTTCGACCCCATGGAGAAGATCACAACCCACACCGGTACGGCGTTGCCCCTGCGTCGCAGCAACGTCGACACCGACCAGATCATCCCGGCCGTCTATCTCAAGCGCATCACCCGCTCGGGCTTCGAGGACGGGCTCTTCGCCTCCTGGCGAAGCGACCCTGACTTCGTGCTCAACCGACCAGAACACGACGGCGCGAGCATTCTCGTGGCCGGGCCCGACTTCGGCACCGGTTCATCACGCGAGCACGCCGTCTGGGCCCTGATGGACTACGGGTTCAAGGTGGTCATCAGCCCACGGTTCGGCGACATCTTTCGCGGCAACTCGGGAAAGTCCGGGCTGCTCGCGGCGGCCGTCGACGAGTCCGCAGTCTCTCACCTGTGGGCGCTCATCGGCGCGGACCCGTCCGCTGCGGTGACCGTTGACCTTGTGGACAAGGAGATAAGGACCGACGGCTTCTCGGCGGGCTTCGAGATTGACGACTACACCAGGTGGCGCCTGCTCGAAGGCCTCGATGACATCGGGATCACCTTGGCTCACGCGGACGCCTTTGCAGCGTACGAAAACTCGCGTCCTGCGTTCATGCCGGTGACTGTTCGACGGTGAAGTCTGACACGCCCTGAGCCGCTCCTGCGACCTCTCGATCCGAGAAAGGTCAACAAAGGAAGGGCAAGGTGGTGTGTCGTAGGCGTGTTGCGGCCCTATGGTGAATACCGTCTTTGCTAAACGTCGAGCGAGGGCTCGACATGTCATGGTTCACGAAAGGGAAGTCAGTGAACAAGAGCCAGCTCATCGAGGCACTGTCCAACCACTTCGAAGGCAACAAAAAGGCTGCGCAGCACGCCCTCGAATCCGTCATCGACACGATCAGCCGGGAAGTGGTCAGGGGCGAGAAGGTCGCCATCACGGGGTTTGGCGCGTTCGAGAAGGTCGTGCGTCCCGCACGCATGGTCCGCAACCCGCGTACGGGGGAACGCACCCGGGCGAAGAAGACGGCGGTGCCGAAGTTCCGCCCTGGCGCGGACTTGAAGGCGAAGGTCTCAGGAGAGAAGAAGCTCCCGCGGCAGTCGAGTGTCACGGCCAGGGCGACCGCCTCTGCATCGGGGCGGCCGGCCAAGAAGGCCGCGTCGAAGACGGCGGCGAAGGCCTCCACGTCCACGACGGCGAAGAAGAGTGCGAGCAAGACGAGCTCAGCCAAGAAGGCCTCGAGCTCGACAACCGCCAAGAAGAACGCCAGCAAGTCCACCCCCGCCAAGAAGAACGCCAGCAAGACCAGCGCTGCGAAGAAGTCCGCTGGTGGCGCGGCAACGAAGAAGACGGCGACGGGTTCGGCGACCGCCAGGAAGTCCGCAGCCAAGAAGAGCACCGCCAAGAAGTCGACAGCGAGGAAGACGACAGGAAAGAAGACGACAGCAAAGAGAAGCTGACCTCAGCTGGTATGCGCGACTGAGGCGAGGACGCGTGCGCTGTGAATTCCGAGCCCGAGCCGCATCGCGTCACTGAGGTCGTCCTCGGTGTCGACGTCTTGACGGAGGCCGTCGATTCTGTCCGGGTCGACTTCGGTGGCACCGAGCGCCCGGTGCGCCGCACGGGAGTTGGGTCCGAAGCGCGGTGACCAGGCCGCCCGGGCGTCGGCCGCCAGCATCGTGGTGCCGGTTCCGGCGGCGTCGGCGACGAACCAGGTCGGCAGCTGGTGGCCCGCCTCGAACGCAGACGTCAGGTCGCTGGGCCGCAGGGCCGGAAGGTCGGACGACAAGGCGGCCACGGATGTCGCCGGGTCCGCACGCCGGACCTGGTTGACGGCGTACACCAGTGCAGGGTTCTGCCCCGCGTCCGGCTTGTCGGGCACGACCTCCGCACCCGCCTCGGAGAACACGGTGGAGTACGGGTCATTCGTCACCACCACAACGCGGACGACGCGTGAGCAGCAGAGCGCCGCGGTGATCGTGTCGAGGGCGAACGCGACGGCCAGATCACGCCGAAGGCCGGCCGAAAGGCCGCGGAGTCGGGTCTTCGCAAGCGTGGTTTGCTTGACCGGGATGATGACGGCCCACCGGGGCTGGTCAGTCGAGTGCGTGGGCATCACCGTCGATCCTGCCACCTGCTCGACATCATGCGTGCAGTAGACGACACTGGCTGCCTGCTAGCCGCGGGAGGACAGGGGAGGCACAGTGGTGGGACGCAAGCGTGGGTGGGCCTTCGGGCTCTGCGCGAACGTCCTTCGCCGACCGCTGATGGTGCTCACGAAGCGCGACTGGCACGGGGGCCACCGGATTCCGTCTGTTGGTGGTTGCGTGCTCGCGGTGAACCACGTTTCAGAGTTCGACCCGGTTCCGTTCGGCCACTTCGTCTACGACAATGGACGGTTGCCCCGCTTCCTCGGCAAGGCCGAAGTCTTCAGGGTTCCGGTCGCGGGCAAGATTCTGCTCAGTGCCGGTCAGATTCCGGTGTACCGCAAGAGCCTCGACGCGGCCAAGGCCTTCAGCGCGGCGGTGGCCGCCGTGGAGAGCGGGGAGTGCGTGATCGTCTATCCCGAGGGGACGATCTCGCGTGACCCTGGGCTGTGGCCGATGGTCGGCAGGACGGGCGCCGCCCGAATCGCCTTGTCCACCGGTTGCCCGGTGATCCCGTGCGCCCAATGGGGCCCTCACGAGGTCCTGGCTCCCTATGGCCGCAGGCCGCATTTGTTGCCACGCAAGGTGATGCATATCAGGGCAGGGGATCCGGTCGATCTGTCTGACTTGGCGAGCCAGCCGGTCACATCGGCGACCCTGCTAGCCGCCACGGACCGGATCATGGACGCCATCACGCTGCAGCTCGAACAGATCAGGCGAGCCAAGGCCCCGTCCCAACGCTTCGACCCGCGAGCCGAGGGGGTCGCCGAGATCGGCAACCCCAACAACCCGCGGAACAAGCACATCCCCCCGCCACGGACCACTGACCCCGATGAGGAGACCGCGTGAGCAAGGTCGCGGTCTTCGGCTCGGGTTCATGGGGTACGGCGTTCTCGCTGGTGCTCACCGATGCTGGCAACGAGGTCGTGATGTGGGCGCGCCGGCAGGAGCTGAGCGACGCGATCAACCGGCATCACGAGAACACCGACTACCTGCCAGGGGTCCGCCTTCCCGCGTCCGTCACCGCCACACATGAGCCACAGGAGGCCCTGTCTGGCGCCACCGTTGTCGTGCTCGCCGTCCCTTCGCAGTCGCTTCGCTCAAACCTGGAGCACTGGGCGAGCCACATCCCGGGCGACGCGGTGTTGCTGAGCCTGATGAAGGGCGTCGAGCTCGGCACGGCCAAGAGGATGAGCGAGGTCATCGAGGAGGTAGCCGGCATCGGCGATGACCGGGTCGCCGTCTTGACGGGTCCCAACCTGTCACGCGAGATCGCCGGTCGCCAGCCAGCCGCTTCGGTGATCGCCTGTGCCGACGAGTCGGTGGGCCAGCAGCTGCAGGCCACCTGCCACAGTCCCGCTTTTCGGCCCTACACCAACACCGACGTGGTGGGCTGCGAGCTGGGCGGAGCGACGAAGAACGTCATCGCCTTGGCCGTCGGGATGGCGATCGGCCTCGGCTTCGGCGACAACACGACGGCCACGGTGATCACACGTGGCTTGGCGGAGACCGCCCGGCTGGGCGCGGCGCTCGGCGCCGACCCGTACACGTTCTCGGGTCTCGCGGGTCTGGGCGACCTCGTGGCCACCTGCTCGTCACCCCTGTCGCGCAACCGCGCGTTCGGCGAGCGGCTGGGTCAGGGGTCGAGTGTCGACTCCATCGCCGCCTCGACCCGGCAGGTGGCCGAAGGCGTCAAGTCGTGTGAGTCCATCCGAGACCTCGCCCTGCGTAACGGTGTCGAGATGCCGATCGTCGAGGCCGTGGCGGCGCTCGTGCGCGGCGAGCTGAGCCCCCACGAGCTGCTCCAACACCTGGTCTCCCGGGCCGCCAAACCGGAGCGCGTCCCCTGACGGGGCGAGCCGACGACCCCCCGCATGGCACGGTCACGGGTCCAGGGGTACGGCGCCGAGGGCCTGGGACAGGTCTCGCCAGAGGTCGTCGACGTCCTCCACGCCGACGCTGAGCCGGATCAGCCCGTCGGGGATGGTCGTCGGCTCACTCGCCCAGCGGCGCCGCCTCTCCAGCGACGACTCGACGCCGCCCAGACTCGTCGCGTGCACCCAGAGCCGCGTGGTGCAGGTGACCAGCTCCGCGGGCACGGCGCCGCCGACGATCTCGATGGCGATGATCGCACCGAACCCCGGATAGCGGACCCGCTCGACCGCCGAGTGGGACGCCAGCCGACGTACAAGCTCGTGCGCGTTGGCCGTCGCACGCTCGACGCGCAGGTGCAGGGTGCGCAGCCCACGCAGTCCGAGCCAGGCCTCCAGCGTGCCGGGCAGCGCGCCGACGGTACGCCGCTTCTCGTCGACAGCACGGAAGATCGAGTCGTCGGCGGTGACCACGAGCCCGACCAGAGCGTCAGAGTGGCCGGCGATGAACTTCGTACCGGAGTGCACCACGACGTCGGCGCCGAGCTTGAGCGGCTGTTGCACCATCGGCGTCGCGAACGTGTTGTCCACGACGACCCGAGCCCCTGCGTCGTGTGCTGCCGCGCACAACAGCTCGATCTCCGCCACCTCGAGCGCAGGGTTGGTCGGGGACTCGATCCACAGCAGGGCGACCTCGTCGCTCAGCTCCGACCTGACCTGCTCCGTGTCGTCGATGTCGACGAGCACGACCCGCACGAGTCCGCGCTGTTCGAGTCCGGCCAGCTGCACCAAGGTGCCCTGGTAGCAGTGCCGCGCCGCGACCACCGTCTCGCCCGGTGCGACCAGGTCGAGCACCGTGGCGATCGCGGCCATACCAGAGGCAAACGACAGCGCCCTCCCGCCCTCGAGCGCCCCGACCGCCGCCTCGAACGCCTCCCAGGTCGCGTTACCGTAGCGGCCGTACTCGACCTCGCCTCCGGCCACGTAGGTGGACGCCATCACGAGCGGAGTGTTCAGCGGCTCGTCGGGCTCCCGCGCTGGCCGTCCCGCCTTGACCGCGACGGTGTCGGGACTGAGTGGGCGCATGTCGTCGTGTGCAGTCATGCCAGCCATTGTGGAGCAGATAGGCTCCCCGGCCATGGACGCCTCGACCAAACCGCGCATCGCCGTCGTCTTCGGCGGCCGCTCACGCGAACATGCCGTGTCCTGCGCGACCGCCGCCAGCGTGCTCGAGGTGATCGACCGGGACAGGTACGACGTCGTGCCGATCGGCATCAGCGTCGACGGCAAATGGGTGCTCGAGTCGGCGGACCCCGACCGGCTCGCGCTGGCGGCCGACCACATCCCCCACGTAGACGCCACCGCGACGGCCGTCGTGGTGAGCAACGACCCGGCCCGCAGGGAGATCGTCGTGGTGGACGCCGGGCCGGCGGCGCCCCTGCTCGGCAGCGTTGATGTCGTGTTTCCGCTATTGCACGGCCCGTGGGGCGAGGACGGAACGATCCAGGGGCTGTTGGAGATCGCTGGGATCCGCTACGTCGGCTCCGGTGTGCTCGCCTCGGCCGTCGGCATGGACAAGCACTACATGAAGGTCGTGCTGGCCGCCTCAGGCCTGCCCGTGACGTCGTACGCCGTCATCACGCCACGCCAGTGGGAGACGGACCCCACTGCCTGCCGCGAGTCGGTGGAGGCGCTGTGTTACCCCGTCTTCGTCAAGCCCGCGCGCGGCGGGTCGAGCCTCGGCATCAGCAAGGTGCACGACCGATCGGCCCTCGACGCCGCCGTCGAGCATGCCCGTGAGTTCGACCCGAAGGTGCTCGTCGAGGCTGCCGCCGGTCACGCCCGCGAGGTGGAGTGTGGCGTCCTGCAGCGCCCTGACGGAGGCGCCGACGCCAGCGTGGTGGCCGAGATCACCGACTACGGCGACCACGAGTTCTACGACTTCGCGGCCAAGTATCTGGGTGAGGAAGGGGTCACCCTGGAGGTGCCGGCGCGACTGCCTCCCGGTGTCGAGGCCGAGATCCAACGGATGTCGGTTGCCGCGTTCGAGGCCCTGGGCTGCGAGGGGCTGGCTCGCGTGGACTTCTTCCTCGCCCAGGACGGCCGCCTGACCATCAACGAGCTCAACACCATGCCGGGCTTTACCCCGTCGTCGATGTACCCGCGGATGTGGGCCGCCGCCGGCGTCGACTATCCCGATCTCGTCAGCCGGCTGATCGAGCTGGCGATGCAGCGAAGCGACGGCCTGCGCTGACACCCCCCTCGGCCGAGCGGTCAGCAAATCCGGCCGAGGGGTCAGCAAATCCGGGCCGAGGGTCAGCATGTTGAGGTGACCGAACGCGGACTTGACCCCCGTGGCGGGACAATGTGACTCCTCGGCGGGAGGGCATGGGTGGGAGTTGGGAGCTACACGCAGGGATGCAGTTCTCTGGTCGCGGCGGAGATGGCGTCGGCAAGATCGACGAGCGGGTCGGCTTGCGGTTGGTAGTCGCTAGGAACCACGACGTCGACGTACGCCGAGCGGCCGATCGTAGTGAACTCCAGGTCGGTGACGACGGGCCGAGCCGGGTCGACCTCGCGCCCGTCGTGGGTAGCCAACCAGCCGATGCCGTCGACAGCGAAGCACAGCGAGGTTCGTTTCAGCGCCGCCGGCTTGTCGACGCCGCACCTCAAGACGATGGCCGGGTCACCCCATGCCGCCACCAGCCCACCGGCAGCGGAGACCTCTCGGCGGTCCTGCCCGTCGACCTGGCTCGGTACGGCGGCAAGCAGGTCGGCGCACTGAGCCGCGACTGCGGGTGGAGGCGTCGGGAGCGCAACGTCGACCGGGCCAGGACCGGCGCAGCCCGTCGTGAGTACGACCCCGACAACGGCGACCCGCACAACGGCGACCCCCGCCCGTACCGATGTGAGCCAGCGGTGTCCAGACAGCGACAAGCCTGAGGTCAGATGTGCACGACCGGGCAGGTCAGCGTGCGGGTGATGCCGTCGATGGACTGCACCTTCGCGACGACGAGCTTGCCAAGCTCGTCCACGTTGCGGGCCTCTGCCCGGACGATCACGTCATAAGGCCCGGTGACGTCCTCGGCCAGCGTCACCCCGGTGACGTCCGCTATCGACCGTGCCACCTCAGCCGCCTTGCCGACCTCGGTCTGGATGAGGATGTAGGCCTGAACAACCACAGAAACCTCCGGCGAGAATCGTCGTGTCGGTGAAACGGTGATCACGCTACCGCCTGGTTAGGTTGTCACAGAACACGGCAAGGCGGAAGTGAGGAAGAATCCGTAATGAGACAAGGGCTGTCGGGCTCCGTTGGCGACGTGGGCGAGTTCAGTCTGGTTGACGCACTGACGGCCCGGTTCACGCAGGGGCAGCACGTCCGCGTCGGGCCGGGTGACGACGCGGCGGTGCTGGCGGTCCAGGGCGGAGAGGTGGCCGTGTCGGTCGACATGCTCGTCCAGAGCCGCCACTTCCGGCTTGACTGGTCGCAGGCCCGAGACATCGGCCACAAGGCCGCGGCGCAGAATCTGTCCGACATCAACGCAATGGGTGGTCGGGCGACCGCGCTGCTCGTCAGCCTCGGTGTGCCGGCCGACCTCGACGTCACCTGGGCGCTCGAGCTCGCCGACGGCCTGGTGGAGGAGGCCGATCTCGTCGGGGCGAGCATCGTCGGCGGCGACCTCACCGAGGCCGACGCGATTACGATCGCGGTGACGGCTCTCGGCGGTTGTGAGCACGGCGTCGTACGCCGCTCGGGAGCCAGGGCGGGTGATGTGGTCGCGCACGCCGGGCGGCAGGGCTGGGCGCAGGCGGGCTACACCGTACTCGCCCGCGGCTTCCGGTCTCCCCGAGCCGTGGTGGACGCGCACCGCCGACCCGAGCCGCCGTATGCCGCCGGGCCGCAAGCCGCGACGCTCGGAGCGACCGCCATGATCGATGTCAGCGACGGCCTGCTGCAGGACCTCGGTCATGTCGCCAGTGCCAGCGCCGTGGAGATCGATGTGCAGACCACCCGTTTCGAGGTGCCGGAGGCGCTGCAGGCCGTCGGCGCCGCGCTCGGGGTCGACCCGGTCGGGTTTGTCCTCACCGGGGGAGACGACTACGGGCTGCTCGCCACATTCCCTGCTGACGTCTCCCTGCCGGAACCGTGGCGCGTGGTCGGCGAGGTCCGCGCGGGCGGTGATGCGGGGCGGGTCACTGTCGACGGCTCATCGTACGAGGACGCCGGGGGCCATCAGCACTTTCGGGGCTGAGGTTTACGAGCCACACCTGACGCCAATTCGGACCACGTCCGACAGCGGCGTCAGCTCCGAGCTCAGTGACGATGCTCAGTGGCGACGCTCAGTCACAAGGTCGCGGACCAGGTCGATAGGAAGCCCTTCGCAGGCATGGCCGTCGCGGCCTCGCATGGTGGGCGAAGCGGCGAGCGAGTTGAGGACCGCCTCCTCGCTGGCCTCGACCACGGCAGCGAAGAGGTCGTTGATGGCGGCGCCACGCAGCGGTACGTCGGACAGCGGGCCACCTCGCGACGTGGCCCGCAGGCCAGTCGCGGCGGCCATGAAGATCTCGCCGCTTCCGTGGTGCGCGGTCGAGCCGGCGCGGGCCAGGCCCAACCCGATCCGGCGTGCCAGCCGGCTGCAGGACGCGCCGTCGAGCGGCGCATCCGTGACGACAACACCGATGCACGAACCCGTCGGCTCAGGCTCCGCGAAGGGATCGGCGTGGAGGAGCCGGCCGATCGGGATGCCGTCGACCGTCAGCCGGTTGCGGGAGCCGAAGTTCGTGAGCAGCAGCACCCCCACGGTGTGACCGTCGGGCGTCCTGCGCGACGACTCACCGATACCGCCCTTGAACCCGAGGCAGGACATGCCCGTCCCGGCCCCGACGCTGCCCTGCTCAGCCAATTCACCGGAGCCGGCCCGCTCGTGCGCGGTCCGCCAAGCCGTTGCCACGTCGTCGCGCGTCAGCTGCATGCGGCCCGCGTTGTTGAGGAAGGAGTCGTCACACTCGCCGACCACGGGGATCACCACGTCGTCGGCCACCTGCGGATGCGCCTCGACCATGAGCTCGCACGCCGCGTCATACACCCGCCCGAGCTGCATCGTCGACGTGAGCAGGATCGGTGTCTCGAGCAGGCCCCACTCGCTGGCCGCGATGAAGCCGGTGCACTCTCCCGCACCGTTGAGGACCGCGCCACCCGCCGGGACCGATCGCGTGTAGGCGTCATGCGCGACGCAGATGACGCTGACTCCCGTCCGCGCCACACCGCGTCCCTCGGGTGGTGCCGGCTCATCTCGAACCAGAGTGGTGTGGCCGACGCCCACTCCCCGGACGTCGCTCACTGAGTTGGTGGGCCCGGTCGGCAGCGTCCCGATGACGACGCCGACGTCGCGAATGCTCGCCATACCGGCATCTTGCCGCACGTAGCCTGCCGATGAGCCGGCGTGCTGGCGAGCCTGACAAGGTTGCGGCCATGACGACGGTGATCTGGTCTGATGTGACGCGGCTGCATGAGCCGCAAGAAGAGATCTGGGTCGGTGTGCCGACGGCCGGCACAGAGGTGCCCGAGCGGGTCGAGGTCATCATGGAGACGCTGCACGCCAACGGGTTGCCGTTCGTCGAGGCCACCGGACACGACCAGCATGTGCTGACGAGCGTCCACGACGAGGCGTTCGTGCAGCACCTGGAGTCCGTGCACGCCGAGTGGATGGCCTCCGGCATCCCTGAGCTCGTCGGTCAGGACCGGGTCGTGCCCTACATGTTTGCCACTGAGGCGATGCTGGACGGACTGCCCGGCCGGATCGCACCGGCGGTTCACGCCCGGGCGGGGCGCTACTGCTACGACACCATGACGCTCGTCGGGCCAGGCACGTGGCAGGCCGCGCGCGCGGCGGTCGACTGTGCCCTGACGGCGGTGGACCTCACCGTCGCGGGAGGCGGGTCAACGTATGCGTTGTGCCGCCCGCCCGGCCACCATGTCACCCGTTCGGCGTACGGCGGGTCGTGTTATCTCAACAACGCGGCGATCGCAGCTCAGGCATTCCGCGAGGCCGGGCATGAGCGGGTCGGTGTCGTCGATATCGATGCCCATCACGGCAACGGCACGGCCGCGATCTTCTACGACCGCGCCGACGTGTTCTACGGCTCGGTGCACATCGACCCCGGGGCCGGCTGGTTCCCGCACGTCGTGGGGTACGCCGACGAGACAGGTGCTGCCGCAGGCAGCGGTACGACGCTGAACCTGCCGCTCCAGCCCGAGACCGGCGACGTGCCTTGGCTGGCGGCGGTGGCTGCTCTCGCCGACGCGGTGTCGCGCCATGGCGCCACCGCACTAGTCGTGTCGCTGGGGGTCGACGCCGCCGCGGAGGATCCGGAGTCACCGCTGCGCGTGACGGTGGACGGCTACCGGGAGGCCGGACGCATCGTGCGTGGGCTCGGCCTGCCTACTGTCTCGGTGCAGGAGGGCGGCTATCACCTGCCGTCGCTGGGCCGGCTCGTCAGCGCGTTCCTGTTGTAGCTTTCCTCGTAGCGCCTGCCGGAACAGTTGGCGCTTCGGCCGGAACAGTTGGCGCCTCGGCCGGAACAGTTGGCGCCTCGGCCGGAGGGGCCTACAGGTTGATAAGGATCACTCCACCGACGACCAGGATGGTTGCGACGATGCGCCAGCCGCCGAAGCGCTCGTGGAAGACCACCGCGCCGATGACGGCGCCGACGATGACGCTGGTCTCCCGTAGTGCGGCGATCGGTGCGAGCGCTCCGCGGGTCTGGGCCCACAGCACGAGCGCGTAGGCAACCACCGCCAGCGTGCCCCCCACCAGGCCGACCCCCAGAAAGGGCCGTGACTGGCTCCACAGCTGCCGGCGACGAACCGCGGCCGCGGCGAGCGGCAGCACCGGCCCCTGGGCGAGGAACAGCCAGCCGGTGTAGCCGGCGGCAGTGCCGGCGTGACGGACACCGAGGCCGTCCACCGTCGTGTATGTGGCGATGGTCACCCCGGTGAGCAGCGCCGCAAGGATGGCCGGGCGCTGAGCGCGGGTCGGCACACCGCCGACCAGCACGAGGCTGGCCAGCCCGAGGGAGATCACGACGACGCCGACCAACGGGAGCGGGGCGAGCGTCTCTCCGGCGAAGACGGCGGCGCCGATCGCTACCAGCCATGGCGACGTACCTCGGGCGAGCGGGTAGACCTGGCTGAACTCACCCAGGCGGTAGCTGCGCATCAGTAGCAGGTTGTAGGCGACGTGCAGCGTCGCGGATGCCGCCAGAAACGGCCAGCTCGCCCGCGCCGGGGCCGGTGCGAACACCACGATCGCGATCGCGCATACGGTGGAGACCACGCCGAAGACAGCGAACCCGACCAGCCGGTCTGTCACCGCGTGGGCGATCGCGTTCCACGTCGCGTGGAGCACGGCGGCACCCAGCACGGCGACCACGACGGCAACGGGTAACGAGGTGGGGTTGGCAACGGCGAGAGACACCGGGACGCGACGCTATCGCACAAGCGTCGTCACGCAGCCACGGCCCAGGCCGAGGCGCCAACTGTTCCGGCCGAGGCGTCAACTGTTCCGGCCGAGGCGCCAGTTGTTCGAGGCGACGCGCCAGTTGTTCGGGGCCGACGCGTCAACTATTCCGGTCGAGGCGCCAGTTGTTCTGGGCGAGGCGCCAGGTGTCGTCAAGGGCTAGCGGGTGACCTTGCCCGCCTTGAGGCACGAGGTGCAGACGTTGAGCCGCTTCGGCGTACCGTTGACGACGGCTCGCACCCGCTGGATGTTGGGGTCGAAACGGCGGTTGGTACGGCGGTGCGAGTGCGACACGTTGTGGCCGAAACCGGGTCCCTTGGCGCAGATGTCACAGACGGCGGCCACGGTGCACTCCTGAGGGTTATGGGTTGGGCCTCGGTCGATTCGACACGGCCCCGGGCAACCGCCCAAGGATAACGGATCGGCCGCGTCGCGCGCGAATCGGCGTCGCCGGCCGGCCATCCGCCTGCGTGGCAGGACCCACCGACGTCGTCGCCCTTCGCAGTGCCGACTGCCAGGTGGTCCCGGTGGCCCTCAAGATCAGCGTGACCGCCGTCCAGCAAGCAATCGTCACCTGCTTACGGGTCATCACACCGCACCAAACCCAACCCCCCGAAGCCGCCGCAGCACCCGCGAGCACGCCACGCCGATCGTGACCCTGGGCCGTACCCGTACGGCCGCGGGAGGCCATCCGAGCTGCTGCATGGTAAGCAGCGGCTGGCCGGCAAAGGAACAAGACGATGACGAGATAAGCGGGGCCGCGACCGGCCCGACCTGAGCACTGACCTTGGAACGGGCAGGGCGTGTTGGCGCTGTACGACTTCGCCGCTGTCTGCGCCGGGGCCGTCGATCCACCCCTAAATCTCTAGAAATCCGGAGGTCTCGGGTGGAACACGCAGGTTGGGATGTTGGGCGCTGGGACGTCCCGACCATGGTTTAGGTCAACATGCGGAGTCCACCCGAGGTAGGTTCGCGCCCACCAGTGCTCCGGCTGGTCGGTCACCTCCAACTGGCAAATCTCCCAGATCGTCGCGTTGGGCCCCAAATTGTGCATTCCGTCATCTCTGCGCTGCGGCAGTGCATAGCGGGAGTCACCTTTCAATATGTCCGGACCACTTCCATAGTGGCAACCCGACTGGCAGCAGACCCATAGCACTTGCCTATCCCTGTCGCTGGACATCGCGACCGAAGCCTCTGGCTATCCGACCAACTTCGTCGTGGTGTACCACCAGTCAAGCGACCACATGACACGACAGTGTCTCTCGACACCAGGCTGGTTCGCAGGACAAAGCTGGGCATTCGAACCCGATGTCAACCAAGGACACACCTGGTATTGGGTAAACGGAATGGGATTATGCTTCTCCAGAAGCGTCTTCGACTAGCCCAGATGGCTCAAGGTCGGTCGGCTGACACTGGCGGTAGATGCACGAAAGTGCCTGTCCTGGCCTGGTTCGCATGAGCAGGGTGGCTCTGCCCGGCCGGTGAGTTGTGGGGGTGCTCAGGTCTAAGGTGCTGCGCAAGGGCATCGCCGAGACCGTCGACGACCGCGCCCCGACCGAAGGCCGACTCGTGAGCGAACCCCTCGACGTAGCGCTGCTGATGCGTTGGTGCGACCTCGCGCTGACGGGTCTGGGCGAGGCTCGCGAGGAGATCGACGCTCTCAACGTCTACCCGGTCCCCGACGGCGACACCGGCACCAACCTCTACCTGACGTTCGAGGCCGCCCGGCAGGCGATCGTCGACAGCCGGCCCGAGTCGCTGGTTTCCGCACTCAAGTTCTTCGCGCGTGGCGCGCTGCTGGGCGCGCGCGGCAACTCCGGCGTGATCTTGTCCCAGCTGCTGCGTGCCGGTGCTGACCAGCTGCTGCGCGGGAACCCGTTCGAGCCTGGCCGGCTGCTCGCGGACACCCTGGTACTGGCGGCAGACGCGGCGTACGACGCCGTGGCGCAACCCGTCGAGGGCACGATGCTCACGGTGGCCCGAGCCGCGGCGAAGGCTGCCGACCAGGCGGCGAGCGAGGCGCCAGCGGACCTCGCGACGCAGATGGGATTCGTCATTCGTGCCGCGGCCGAGGCTGCCCGGGCGGCGCTGGAGCACACCCCCGACCAGCTCGAGACGCTACGGCTCGCGGGCGTCGTCGATGCCGGCGGCCGTGGCCTCTGCGTCATCTTCGACGCCGCCGAGGAGGCCCTCACCGGCAGGCGTCCGGTCAGGCTTGGCCGCCAGGGACGAGCTTGGTCGGGTCCGGCGCTCCCGCTTCCGGTGGGAGCTGGGCTGGACCTGTCGGAAAACGGACCTGGCTACGAAGTCATGTTTCTGCTCGATGCCGCCGACACCCAGGTGCCCAAGCTGCGGCAACGACTCGGATCGCTGGGCGACTCCTTGGTGGTGGTGGGCGGCGACGGGTTGTGGAACGTCCACGTGCACGTCGACGATGTCGGCGCGGCGATCGAGGCCGGCATCGAAGCCGGCCGTCCGTATCGGGTGCGGGTGACGCACTTTCACGACCAGCGCAGCGCCGAACTGGCCGGCCAGGTCGCCGCCGCTCGGCGGGGCCAGTCCGGACCTCGCGGCCTCGTGGCGGTCGCCGCCGGCGACGGGCTCGCAGCGCTGTTCGCGCAGGCCGGGGCGCAGGTCATCTCCTCGGCGCCCGGGCGCAGATCCTCGACGGGGGAGATGCTTGAGGCGATCCGCGAGACGAAGAGCGACGAGGTGGTCATTCTTCCCAACGACCCCCACACGCTCGCCGTGGCCGAGGCGGCAGGGCATGCGGCCCGCGACGAACAGATCCGCGCAGCCGTCATTCCGACCCGCGCCCAGGTTCAGGGGCTCGCCGCGATCGCCGTGCACGAGCCGGGTCGCTCGTTCGACGACGACGTCGTCCATATGACGTCGGCGGCGGCACACGCGCGACACGGAGCGGTCACTGTCGCCGCGCGCGACGCCATGACGATGGCCGGCCCGTGCGCCGTCGGGGACAGCCTCGGTGTTCTCGAGGGTGACTTCGCCGTGATCGGCCATGACCTCGGCGACACGGCGGTGGCGGTGGTCGATCGGTTGCTGAGTGGCGGCGGCGAGATGGTCACGCTCGTGCGTGGGGCCGACGAGTCCAACGGGCTCGTCGGCTGGGTCCAGGCTCACATCGAGCGCACCCATCCCGGAGTTGATGTAGTCGTCCACGACGGAGGTCAGGCCCGCTACCCGCTGCTCATCGGGGTCGAGTGATGGTCACGCTGGACACCAAGCTTGCGGGTCTGCTCGGGGCCAAGACACAGAAGGCCCTGTCGTCCGCCTTCGACCTGACCACGGTCGGCGAGCTGCTCGCCCACTATCCGCGCCGGCTCGACGACCGAGGGCAGCTCACCGACTTCGCCGACCTCCGCATCGGCGAGTACGCGACGGTGCTGGCCAAGACGCTCAGTGTGAGGAACCACCGCTACCAACCTCAGTCCGGTGGCCGCCCTGCCGTGCGCACGGAGGTCGTGGTCACCGACGGGCGACGGGAGCTGCTGCTCACGTTCTTTCGCCAGTCGTGGCGAGCTGGCCAGCTCAAGGAGGGCACGGTCGCGATGTTCAGCGGCAAGGTGGGAGTCTTCCGCGGTCGTCGCCAGCTCACCCAGCCTGGCCTCGAGGTGCTCGGCCGAGGCAGCGACCTGGGCGCCTTAGGCGACGAGGAGGTCCAGCGCTGGTGGCCGATCTATCCGGCCAGCTCTGCAGTCTCGTCCAAGCAGATCATGGCGTCGGTCGAGATCGTCCTCGACGCGCTCGACGACGTGCCCGACCCGCTGCCCGACGACGTCCGAACAGCCCATGGTTTCGTCCCGCTCAGCCAGGCCCTTCGGCAGATCCACCAGCCGGCACGTCCGGACGAGTGGCATGAGGCGCGCCGACGGCTGCAGTTCGACGAGGCGTTCGTGCTGCAGACCGCCCTCGCGCAGCGTCGCCAGCTGGTGCAGTCGCTGTCAGCGGTTCCCAGACCGACCTTGTCGGGCGGCATGCGCGACCGCTTCGACGCCAACCTCTCCTTCACGCTGACGGCCGGGCAGTCCGAGGTCGCCGCCGAGATCGAGGCTGATCTCACGCGGCCGCACCCCATGCATCGGCTGTTACAGGGCGAGGTCGGCTCGGGCAAGACGGTGCTGGCGCTGCGCGCGATGCTGCAGGTCGTCGACAACGGTGGTCAGTGTGCGCTGCTCGCGCCTACCGAGGTGCTTGCGGCGCAGCACTACCGCTCGATCGGGGGCATGCTGGGCTCGCTCGCCGATGCGGGAATGCTCGGCGGAGCCGACGATGCCACCCACGTCACGCTCATGACCGGGTCGCTGACGGCGGCACGCCGCCGACAGGCGCAGCTCGAGGCGGCTTCGGGGGCAGCCGGCATCGTCGTCGGCACGCATGCGCTCCTGGAAGACGTCGTGCAGTTCGCCGAACTGGGTCTGGTCGTGGTCGACGAGCAGCACCGTTTCGGCGTCGAGCAGCGCGCGGCGCTCACCGGCAAGGCCGGTTTCACGCCACCCCACGTGCTCGTGATGACGGCCACGCCGATCCCTCGCACTGTCGCGATGACGGTCTTCGGCGATCTCGACGTGTCCACGCTGCGCGAGTTGCCCGCCGGCCGTCGCCCGATCCAGTCGACCGTCGTCGGAGTCGCCGAACACCCCGGTTGGCTGAAGCGCGCCTGGCAGCGCGTCCGTGAGGAGGTCAGCAGTGGACATCAGGTGTACGTCGTCTGCCCGCGCATCGGCGGTGAGCCCGAGTCGGCGATGCAGGAGCCCGTGGACGACGGGGACGACAGCGAGCGCGACAACGAGGGCGCACCACGCCAGCCGCCGTTGGCGGTGGCCGACGTGGCGGCCAGCCTGGTCGGAGGCTCACTCGCCGGGCTGCGCGTCTTCATGCTGCACGGAAGGCTTCCGAGCGAGGAGAAGGACGACCTGATGCGCCGCTTCGCGGCCGGTGACATCGACGTACTCGTGGCCACCACGGTGATCGAGGTCGGCGTCGACGTGCCGAACGCCTCGGTCATGGTCGTCATGGACGCCGACCGGTTCGGTGTTTCCCAGCTGCACCAGCTGCGTGGCCGGGTCGGGCGCGGGTCCGCCGAGGGGTTGTGTCTGTTGGTGACGGACGCACCGGAAGGCTCGCGCGCTCGCGAGCGAGTCGAGCAGGTGGCGGCGACCGCTGACGGTTTCGCGCTGGCGCGCCTCGACCTCGAGAGTCGACGTGAGGGCGACGTACTGGGTGCTTCACAGTCGGGGCGGCGGTCGAGCTTGCGGCTCCTGTCGGTGCTGCGCGACGAGGACGTCATCGCATCGGCTCGTGCCGCGGCCGGTGAGGTGGTCACCAACGATCCGGCGCTGAGCCGACACCCCGGACTCGCCGATGCGGTGGCCCGGCTCGACGAGTCTGAGCAGGGCGACTACCTGGAGAGGTCGTGAGCGGTCATCCGGAGTTCGTGAAGGTGGGCGTTGCGGTCTTCATCGACGCCACAGCCGGTGAGTTCCTCTTCACGAGCAGCGTGCCACGCAAGGCCACCTGAGCCAGGCTCTCCCGACCTGCGAGTATGCATCCCATGAGGCACCTCCGGGGCGAGCCATGACGCGGATCATCGGCGGGGAGGCGGGTGGGCGGCGGCTGCGTACGCCGGCGGGTGACTCCACCAGGCCTACGGCCGACCGGGTCCGCGAGGCGCTGTTCTCGACTGTCGAGGCGTTGCTCGGCACGCTGGCCGGCCGCCGCTTCCTCGACGTCTATGCCGGGTCCGGCGCGGTCGGGCTCGAGGCCCGCTCTCGAGGCGCAGCGCAGGTCGTGCTGGTCGAGCACGACACCGGCGCTGCGAGGCTCATCAGGTCCAACGCCCGCGCTCTCGGGCTTGACGAGGTGAGCGTGATCGTCGCTAGGGCCGAACGCGTGGCCGCCCACGACCCGCCGGGTGGCCGCTTCGACGTGGCGTTCTTCGACCCGCCCTACGACCTGGCCGCGTCGCGTCTGGCCGAGGCGCTGGCGGGCCTGGTCGCCGACAGTTGGCTAGCACCCGATGCGCTGGTCGTCGTCGAGCGATCCCGCCGCGACGCCGCCTGGCAGTGGCCCGACGGCGTCCAGCCCGTGCGCGCGAGGCGGTACGGCGAGACAATGCTCTGGTACGGCCGCTTCGCGCCGACACACCATGAGGAGGCCTGATGCGCCGAGTCGTCTGCCCGGGCTCGTTTGATCCGGTCACCCTCGGTCATCTCGACATCGTGTCGCGGGCGGCGGGCCTCTTCGACGAGGTGCTGGTCGCCGTACTCGTCAACGAGGCCAAGCGGGGCCTCTTCGGTGTCGATGAGCGCATGGACATGCTCACCGCGGCGGTCGAAGAGCTGTCGCTGACCAACGTTCGGGTCGTGTCCTTCCAGGGCCTGCTCGTCGACTTCTGCCGGGACCAGGGCGTCACGGCCATCGTCAAGGGACTCCGGGCGGCCAGCGACTTCGACTTCGAGCTTCAGATGGCGCAGATGAACCAAAGCCTGTCTGGCGTCGACACCGTCTTTGTGCCGACGAGCCCGCAGTGGTCCTTTGTAGCGTCGAGCCTGGTCAGGGAAGTCGCGAGGTTTGGCGGAGACGTCTCCGGGCTCGTACCGTCGGACGTACTCGCCCGTCTGCGCCAGCGGCTCGCCGACTAGCTCAATTCGGTACCACGGTGTCAGCATGCAACCTTAGAGAGGCCGCCACAACGTGGATGTGACACACCTGGTCGAGCAGCTGCGAACGACCGTCGAGCAGGCTCGGTCGCTGCCCATGTCGGCGTCTGCGGTGGTCAACCGGGCGGAGCTGCTCGAACAGATCGACGCGCTGCGCTCGGCCCTGGAGCAGGTCACGGCGCAGCCCCCATCGGCCACCGCGAGGGGCGGCGGCTCGGGGGGCGACTCACGCGGCGTGTCGGACTCCGGTGTCTCGAGCGAGGCGATGCGGCAGTCAGCCAACATGCTCGCCGAGATGCAGCGCGAATGCGAGGCGCTGCGACGAGACACCGACGCGTACGTCGACGGGCGCCTCGCCAACCTCGAGGTCACCTTGACCAAGACGCTCGAGGCGGTGCGACGCGGCCGCGACCGGTTGCAGGGCCGCTCAGACCTGGACCATCTGGATCAGGCCGACGCCGACACGAGTTTCACCTACCCGACCTGAGCCGAGCCAGCGACCGCTGCTGAGTGTTGGATTTGAGGCAGTCGGCGCGCGCCGTTAGGCTAAGGGGTGCTGCCTCCTCACGGAGGCAGTGCTCTGTTGTGGCTCACTACCGGAAGTGCGTGTGATGCGTGTCGACTCGCGTTCGCCGCTCGTGCTCAGCACGCACGAGCTCGGACGACGTCCAGGGTCCATGCGTAGCCGAACCCTCACGGTGCCGGCGCCGGCGCACCTCGGCATCGAGGTACTCGGTGTCCCCGAAGGTTCGCCGGTCGAGATGGAGCTCCGACTCGAGGCGGTCATGGAGGGGGTGCTCGCGTCCGGTCGCGCCTGGGTGTCGCTCGCGGGAGAGTGCGCGCGCTGCCTGGATCCGATCGATGGCGACCTCGAGGTGGCACTCCAAGAGCTGTACGTCTATCCGGAAAGCGACGCGGAGGAGGACGAGGCCGCTCGTCTCGACGGAGAGCTGCTGGACCTCGAGCCGGCGCTGCGCGACGCCGTGGTGCTCGCGCTGCCGTTCCGACCGGTGTGTCGGCCAGACTGTCCAGGACTGTGCATCGAATGTGGCGCCCAACTCCGCGACGACCCGGGTCACACCCACGGCGAGAGCATCGACCCACGCTGGGCGTCGCTCTCGAGCCTGAAGACCAACGCTGCCGGCGAGGCCGCCGGCGAAGACGAGGAGTAGATCGTGGCTGTTCCGAAGCGGAAGATGTCGCGCAGCAACACGCGCCACCGCCGTTCGCAGTGGAAGGCGTCCGCTCCCTCGCTGGTAACGTGCGCCAACCCCGCCTGTCAGTCCAAGCACCTTCCGCACCGGGCCTGTTCCGAGTGCGGACAGTACGGCGGCCGCACCGACCGCCGCCAGGTGCTCTGACGTCACTCGCCGTGGGTCAGGCAGCGCCGGGGCCGTCACGCGCCGAGCTGTGCGCCGACATGGGGGTCGCCGATCTCGAGCCCGAGCTGCTGCACCGCGCCCTGACACACCGGTCGTTCGCCTACGAGAACGGCGGTCTGCCGACCAACGAGCGGCTGGAGTTCCTCGGTGACTCGGTGCTCGGAGTGGTCGTCACCGAGGCGCTCTACCGAACCCACCCCGACCTCTCCGAGGGCCGGCTCGCCAAGTTGCGCGCTGCCGTGGTCAACGCGCGCGCGCTGGCGGACGTGGCTCGTACGCTCGGGCTCGGGCACCACATCCTGCTCGGGCGCGGCGAGGAGACCACGGGAGGACGCGACAAGGCGTCGATCCTGTCCGACACCGTGGAGGCCCTGATTGGGGCCGTCTACATCGACAAGGGCTTCAACGCGGCCAGTGAAGTCGTGCACCTGCTCTTCGACCCCCTCATGGCGTCCGCGGCTGCCCTCGGCGCCGGGCTGGACTGGAAGACGAGCCTGCAGGAGCTGTCGGCGGACCTCGGGCTGGGAGTACCTGAGTACCTCATCGAGGACAGTGGGCCCGACCACAAGAAGACGTTCGTGGCGCAGGTCCGAGTCGGTGACGGTGTCTACGGCCACGGCACCGGATGGTCGAAGAAGGAGGCCGAGCAGCAGGCGGCTGAGACCGCGTGGCGCGCGATTCGCGTTGAGTTCCCTCAGCTCACCGCCCAGGCGTCGCGCGCAGCAGATGAGGCGGCGGCACCCCTTGCACCGCCGGAAGGCTGACGCCACCTCTCGTGCCGGAGCTCCCGGAGGTCGAGGTCGTCCGTCGCGGGCTTGAGCCCTACGTCGTAGGCCGCACGATCGAGCGCGTGCGGGTGCTGCACCCCCGGTCAGTGCGCCGCCACACCGCGGGTCCGGCGGACTTCGAGCAACGGCTGGCCGACCAACGAATCACGGCGGTTCGCCGTCGGGGCAAGTACCTCTGGCTCCCCCTCGAGTCGGGTGACGCGATCCTCGGACACCTCGGGATGAGCGGGCAGCTGCTCATCCAGCCCCGCGCAGCCGACGCAGCGCGGCACCAGCGCGTCGCCGTTGAGCTGTCCGGAGGGCGTGACCTGCGCTTCGCCGACCAGCGGATGTTCGGCGGCCTCAATGTTTCAGCTGGTGGTGCAGAGCTGCCCCTCGAGATCGCGCACATCGCCCGTGACCCGCTCGACCCCCACTTCGACGAGGCTGGCTTCGCGGCGGCGCTGCACAGACGACGTACCGGGGTGAAGCGGGCGCTGCTCGACCAGACGCTGGTCTCCGGCGTCGGCAACATCTACGCGGACGAGGCGCTGTGGGCGGCCCGGCTGCACTTTGCCCGGCCGACCGAGACGCTGCGCCGATCCGAGATCGGGCGGCTGCTGACAGAGGTCCGAACCGTGATGCGGCGGGCGCTCGACCAGGGAGGTACGTCGTTCGACGCGCTTTACGTCGACGTCAACGGCGACTCCGGCTATTTCGACCGCTCGCTCGCTGCCTACGGGCAGGCGGGCCTGCCGTGCCCGCGGTGCGCGACGCCGATCCGGCGCGACGCGTTCATGAACAGGTCGTCCTACACCTGTCCCCGATGCCAGCCACGCCCACGCCGAGCCCGCTGGTAGCGCGTCGAGCGCAGGGGCTGGTCACGGCGTAGCCGGCGGAGGTTCGCTTAGGTTGACCGGGACCGATTCCGGTGTCACCCTGGAAGCAGCAGCAGCGAATCCTTTCGCCGAGTCCTCGTGTTCGCGCAACCGCCCCGAGGATGTCACGGGTCGACGATCCGAGCGCTGCCGATCACCACTTTGTGACTCCTGGAGGATTCATCCATGGCCAAGGCTCTCCTTGGATATGTCGGAGGCGACACCCGCCACGTCGACGAGAACCGCCGGCTCCGTCGGCGGGTCGCCGACCTGGAAGCGGTCGTGTTGAGGCTGCAAGCCGAGAATGACGCGCTCGCCGCGCGGGCCCACGAAGGGGAGCTGTTGACGGTCCCCGACCACATCGAGGACCGCGCGGTCGCTCGTACCTGACGGGTCGAGGCGGCTGGTGCAGCGCTAGTCGGCGCACGGAGCCAGTCCCGTCGGACGACGAATGGGTCCCCCGGCCCGGTGTGGGGTCACCACCCGAGCCGGTCCGCTCGGTAGCCTGCGGTGTCTTCGGTGTCCAGTACGCCGTACCACCGCCTGCCACGACGAGCGCCTGTGAAGGAGCACCCTCGTTGTACCTCAAGAGCCTGACGCTGCGGGGCTTCAAGTCCTTCGCCGCCTCCACGACGTTGCATCTCGAGCGGGGGATCACGTGCGTCGTCGGGCCCAACGGTTCGGGCAAGTCCAACGTCGTCGACGCGCTCGCCTGGGTGATGGGCGAGCAGGGCGCGAAGACGCTGCGCGGCGGCAAGATGGAGGACGTCATTTTTGCTGGCACGTCCGCGCGGCCGCCGCTGGGACGTTCGGAGGTACTGCTCACGATCGACAACGCCGACGGCGACCTGCCGATCGACTATTCGGAGGTGACGATCTCACGTACCCTCTTCCGCAACGGCGGCTCGGACTACGCCATCAACGGCCAGACCTGCCGCCTGCTCGACATCCAGGAGCTGCTCAGCGACTCCGGCATCGGCCGCGAGATGCACGTCATCGTCGGACAGGGTCAGCTGGACGCGATCCTGCACGCCAGCCCCGAGAGCCGGCGGGGCTTCGTCGAGGAGGCGGCTGGAGTTCTCAAACACCGCAAGCGCAAGGAAAAGGCGGTCCGCAAGCTCGACGCGACCCAAGCCAACCTGACTCGGCTCACCGACCTGCTCAGCGAGATCCGTCGCCAGCTCAAGCCGCTCGGCCGCCAGGCAGAGGTGGCTCGGCGGGCCTCCGTCGTCCAGATGGACGTACGGGACGCGCGGGCTCGGCTGCTCGCCGACGACGCCGTAGGGGTGCAGTCTTCGCTCGAGCGAGAGATCGCTGACGAGGAGGCCGTCAAGTCGAGGCGCCGCGACGTCGCAGATGCACTCGAGGCGTCCCGGGCGAGCGAGGCCGAACTCGAGGATGCCCTTCGGCTCGACGCCCCGACGCTGGCGCAGGCACAGGAGACGTGGTTCGCGCTCTCGGCGATGCGCGAGCGGATGCGTGGCATCGCGAGCCTGAGTGCGGAACGGATTCGCAATGTGACCGACGAACCGGACGAGCGTCCCGGACGTGATCCTCACGAGATCGAGGCCGAGGCCGCCCACGTGCGGGTGCAAGAGGCCGAGATCATGCGCAATCTGACGGCGCACCGTGGCGCCCTTGCCCGCGCGGTGGCGCACCGAGACCGAGCCGAGGCCGCTCATCACGACGAGGACGTGCGGGTGGCGGGGCTCGCGCGTGCGTCGGCGGATTGGCGTGAGGGTTTGGCCCGGCTCGCCGGCCAGGTCAACACCGTCAAGAGCCGGGCGGGTGCGGCCGAGGACGAGATCGGCCGGCTGACCGACTCGCGGGCAGAGGCTGTCGCTCGCGCCGAGCGCTCCCAGTTCGACTTCACGGCGCTCGAGACCCACGTCGCGGGGCTTGATGCTGGCGAGCGGGGCCTCGACGCCGAACACGAGGCTGCGTCGGCGCTGCTCGACGACATCGACGACCGGTTGGCCAAGGTCCGCGACGAGGCGCAGTCTGCTGAGCGGGAGCGGGCCGCTCTGGCGGCGCGCAAGGAGGCGCTGGAGCTGGGGCTGTCCCCGAAGGACGGCGCCGGGGCGCTCCTGGCCACCACCGGGACGGTTTCCGGTCTGCTGGGTTCGGTAGCGGCCCTACTGTCGGTCCGGCCCGGATATGAGGCGGCGGTCGCCGCGGCGTTGGGATCGGCCGCCGATGCCGTGGCCGTCAGCGACGCCGATGCGGCGGTCGGTGCGATCGCCCACCTCAAGGACGCGGACCTCGGCCGGGCCGGCCTGATCCTCGGTAGCGGCGAGGTTGACGACGCGGGATGGCCGGGCCTGAGCGCCCAGGCGACGTACGCCGTCGACGTGGTGGAGGCTCCCGCGGCGCTGGGGGCCGCGCTGAGGCGGCTGCTCTTCAAAACAGCGGTGGTCGACGACCTTGTCGCCGGACGAGAGCTCGTGCGAGAGATGCCCGACGTGGTCGCCGTGACACGAGACGGAGATGTGATCGGGGCGCACTTCGCCGCGGGCGGCGCTGCCCCCCAGCTGAGCCTGATCGAGGTACAGGCGGCCGTCGACGAGGCAGGCGCCGCACTTGCCGAGTCGGTCGCCGCCTCGCAGCGGCTGCGCTTCGAGGTGAGTTCGCTGGAGGCCGAGCGGGTCGAGACCCGCGGCCGTGTCGATGTGGCGCTCGCGAAGCTGCACGAGTCCGACGCGACCATGGCCGCGGTCGCCGAGGAGCTGGCGCATCTCGCCTCGCTCTGGCGCTCAGCGAGGTCTGAGGCCGAGCGGATCGAGACCGCCATCACCGCGGCGCGTCAGGCCCGCGACCGTGACGCGGCCGGTCTCGCCGAGCTTGAGCAGCGCCTCGTCGCGGCCCGGGACAGCCCCGATGACGAGCCGGACACGGGGGAGCGGGAGCGGTTGTCCGCCGAGGCGGTGACCGCGCGTCAGGCCGAGATGGAGGCACGCTTGGTGCTGCGTTCGGCGGAGGAGCGCGCCCACGCGCTTCGCGGCCGCGCCGACGCGTTGCTCAAGGCTGCCGAGCAGGAGCGCGTCGCGCGGACCCGCGCGGTCGAGCGGCGAGAGCGTCGGCGGCGGGAGGCCGCAGCGGCAGAGGCGGTCGGCATGGGCATTCGCTTCGTGCTCGAGCGGCTCGAGGGCTCGCTCGGCGAGGCGATGTCGCGGCGCTCGGCGGTCGCGGAGGCCAGGTCTGCGCGTGAAGGCGTCCTCGTGGCGACGAGGGCGCGGGTGCGTGAGCTCGAGGGTGAGCTCGCAGGACTGACCGACACGGTGCACCGCGACGAGATGATGCGCGCCGAGCAGGCCCTGCGTCTGGAGCAGCTCGAGCAGCGCGCCCTTGACGAGCTCGGGCTCGACCTCGGTGCGCTTGTCGACGACTACGGCCCGGGTCAGCTGGTGCCTGCGACCCAACCGGTTCCCGACGATGCGTCGGCCGACACCGTGGGACCAGTGCCCTACGTGCGTGAGGAGCAACAGAGGAGGCTGCGCACTGCCGAACGCGCCCTCGCCGAGCTCGGCCGGATCAACCCGCTGGCGCTCGAGGAGTTCTCCGCGCTGGAAGAGCGGCACAGGTTTCTCACCGAACAGCTCGAGGACCTCAGGAGCACGCGCGCAGACCTACTCGACATCGTCAAGGAGGTCGACGCCCGGGTCGAAGCGGTGTTCACGCAGGCATACAGCGACGTGGCGCGCGAGTTCGAGCAGATCTTCGCTCGACTCTTCCCCGGTGGCGAGGGCCGGCTTGTGCTGACCGAGCCCACCGACCTGCTGGCCACGGGCATCGAGGTCGAGGCACGTCCGGCGGGCAAGAAGATCAAGCGGCTGTCGCTGCTGTCGGGCGGAGAGCGGTCGCTGGTGGCCGTGGCGTTCCTGGTGGCGCTGTTCAAGGCCCGCCCGTCACCGTTCTACATCCTCGACGAGGTCGAGGCGGCGCTGGACGACACCAACCTCGGACGGCTGCTCGAGATCTACGAGGAGCTGCGGGAGACGTCTCAGCTCGTCGTCGTCACTCACCAGAAGCGCACGATGGAGGTCGCCGACGCGCTGTATGGCGTGTCGATGCGCGGAGACGGCGTGTCGGTCCTGATCAGCCAGCGCCTCCGCGAGGCCGTCACCTGACATTCGTCCTGCTGAGGTCGGGGATGGCGAACCGGCTCCAGCAGGACGAACCGCCCTGGCGCCAGTGCGACCCCCTGCGACAGGAGCCGGCTCGGGGCGGTCTGCGAGGATGCGGAGCTGTGCCCGAGTTCTTGATCATCGCCATCGCCGTCATCGTTGTCGGCCTGGGACTTCTCGTCGGCCTCGTCACCACGCGGTTGCGCCGCGGAGGCGATCGCCCCGACGTACTCGAGAGGCCGAGACCAGCGCCACCGGCCGGATCGGGAGCCGGACAGGACCCCGAGACGTCGGGTACGTCGACCGGCGTCCTCGACGGGCCGGTCCTCCCCGACGAGGTGGCGGCCGGCGCCGGCACGCTGGTCGAGCCGGAGCTCGAGCGTCCCGATCCCGCAGCCGGGCGGTTGCAGCGACTGCGGGCCCGACTCGCGCGTTCACAGTCGACGCTCGGACGCGGCCTGCTCGCCCTGCTGTCGCGCGATCGGCTCGACGAGGACACCTGGGAGGAGATCGAGAACACCCTGCTGGCGGCCGACATCGGCGTGGCTCCCACCCAGGAGCTGGTGGAGCGGCTGAGAACCCGGATGCGCGTCGAGTCGGCGACCGGTGAGCGAGCCCAGCTGCTCCTCCGCGACGAGCTCGTGGCGCTCGTCGACCCCAGCCTCGACCGGTCGTTGCACGCCGACCGAATTGGCACGAAGCCCGGCGTCGTGATGGTCGTCGGCGTCAACGGCGTCGGCAAGACCACGACCGTCGGCAAGATCGCCCGCTTGCTGGTCGCGCAGGACAAGGACGTTCTGCTCGGCGCCGCTGACACGTTTCGTGCCGCTGCGGCTGACCAGCTGCAGACCTGGGGTCAGCGCGTGGGCGTGCCGACCGTTCGCGGTGCTGAGGGAGCGGACCCGGCGAGTGTGGCCTTCGAGACCGCCCGGGCCGGGATCGAGCAGGAGGTCGACACCGTGATCATCGACACGGCGGGTCGGCTGCACACCAAGACCGGACTGATGGACGAGCTCGGCAAGGTCAAGCGGGTCGTCGAGAAGCAGGCCCTGGTCGACGAGGTGCTGCTCGTCATCGACGCCACCACTGGCCAGAACGGACTCACCCAGGCCCGGATCTTCGCCGACGTCGTGGACGTGACGGGGATCGTGCTCACGAAGCTCGACGGAACGGCGAAGGGAGGCATCGTCATTGCTGTGCAGCGTGAGCTCGGCGTGCCGGTCAAGCTGGTCGGACTCGGTGAGGGTGCCGATGACCTGGCGCCCTTCGAGGCGGGGCCGTTCGTCGACGCCATCCTTGGCATCAACGCCTGAGCGCTGCGCCTCGGGAGGTCATTGCGCTCAGCTTGTCTCAGCGGGACGGCCACCCGCATCACTCAGGGCTCAACAGGTGAGCCTCGCTACGAGGCGCTGGCGGGTTCCGGTGTCGGAGCCGCCATGGCCCAGCGGATACCACGGGTGAGGAGCTGTCCAGCGCCGCGCACCC
Organism: Propionibacteriales bacterium; assembly: GCA_038238115.1. Taxonomy (GTDB): domain Bacteria; phylum Actinomycetota; class Actinomycetes; order Propionibacteriales; family Nocardioidaceae; genus JBBRYB01. The sequence goes on from JBBRYB010000002.1 coordinate 258,435, forward strand.
CGACTGCCTCGGTGACGGGCAGGTAGGGCAGCCGGAGCGGCCAGCGCGCCCAAACCGGGAGCAGCCCGACCGCTGCGGCGCCCAAGACCCCGTACGCCGGTCTCACCACGAGCGGTAGAGGCGGGCTCAGCAACATGAACCGGGCGGCCGCCCGCGCCTCCGGTGTCCCGACCAGCTCGGGCCGGTAGCTCTCCAACTGCGCGGCCAGCTCAGCAACGTTGCGCGGTGCGTCGAGCACGCCCAGCGCCTCGGCGACCCGAGCCGTGTCGGCGACGTAGCCGTCGCTTCCCTCCGGATCGAGAGGCTCGGCGCCGTAGCGCTGGTGCGCGAGCAGGAAGCTGTCGATCTCGGCGAGATGCACCCACTTCAGCAGGTGGGGGTCGGAGGCGGCGTAGGGTCGGCCGTCCGGAGCCGTCCCCGTCACCCGCTGGTGGATGTCGCGTATGCGTGCCACCATCGCCTCGGCGTCGTCGGCGGAGCCGAAGCTCGTCACCGCCAGGAAGTGGCTGGTGCGTTGCAATCGCCCCCAGGGATCTCCGCGATACCCGGAGTGTCCCGCGACCCCTGCCATGGCGAGCGGATGCAGCGACTGCAGCAGCAGCGCTCGCAGGCCGCCGACGAACATTGACGCGTCGCCGTGGACGCGTCGGATCGGTCGGTCGGCCGCGAACCAGCGCGGACCCTCGGCCGTGGCGATCCGGTCGCGACGGCCAGGCCCCTCCGGCCCCGCCACCCGGTGGAAGAGCTGCTGTCCCAGCCGTTGGCGAAGTTGCGAGGTGACCCGAGCTGTCATGCCCCCAGTATGGCTCGATCCGCCCGCTTCGGCCGAGGCGCCTGTTCTTCCGGCCGAGGCGCCAGTTGTTCTGGCCGAGGCGCCTGTTCTTCTGGCCGAGGCGGCAGTTGTTCCTGCCGAGGCGCTAGTTCACGGCCCCGTAACACTGCGGGCGAATCGTCACAAGGCGGCAACACATCACGCCCCTGCCCGAAACGTGGCCTTGCGAGGCTCATCTTAGGCCGCACCGCCGCGGCCGCCCGCCTGCGAGACCCTCTCCTGACAAGGATCTGAGCATGCATGTCAACAGCGGTGATACCGCCTGGGTGCTGATGAGCGCCGCCCTGGTACTCCTGATGACGCCCGGCCTCGCCTTCTTCTACGGCGGCATGGTTCGTTCGAAGTCGGTGCTCAACATGCTCATGATGAGCGTCGTCACGATCGCCATTGTGACGCCGCTCTGGGTGCTTTACGGCTACTCCCTCACGTTCGGCACCGACCGGGCCTCGCCCTTCCTGGGCGACCTCAGCCAGCTCGGCCTGTCCGATACCCTGACGCAGACCACGGTGAACGGCGCAAACTACCCGATCCCGCTGCTCGTCTTCGCCGCCTTCCAGCTGATGTTCGCCGTGATCACACCGGCCCTCGTCAGCGGCGCGATCGCCGACCGCGCCAGGTTCGGTGCCTGGGCGGTCTTCGTGGCCGCCTGGGTCACGATGGTCTACTTCCCGGTGGCGCACTGGGTGTTCGCGTTCGGCGACGCGACCGGCGCCGGTGCGGGCTGGCTCGCCCACTGGGGCGTCATCGACTTCGCCGGCGGTACGGCGGTCCACGTCAACGCAGGCGCCGCGGGCCTGGCCCTCGCCATCGTGCTCGGCAAGCGCGTGGGCTGGAGGCGCGACCCGATGAGGCCGCACAGCCTGCCCTTCGTGATGCTCGGCGCTGCCCTGCTCTGGTTCGGCTGGTTCGGTTTCAACGCCGGGTCTGCGCTCGGCGCGAACGGTGGCGCCGCGATGGCGTTCATGAACACCCAGGTCGCCACCGCCACGGCGGTGCTCGGCTGGCTTCTCGTGGAGAAGATGCGCGACGGCCACGCAACGACCCTGGGTGCCGCATCTGGTGCCGTGACCGGCCTGGTGGCGATCACGCCGTCGTGTTCGGCGCTCACACCTGTCGGCTCGATCATCCTCGGCCTGGCCGCAGGCGCCATCTGTGCGTACGCGGTGGGGTTCAAGTACCGGCTGGGGTTCGACGACTCGCTCGACGTGGTCGGGGTGCACCTCGTCGGCGGGGCTGTCGGCTCGATCGCCGTCGGCCTGCTCGCGTCACCGTCGAGCCTGGCCGGAGCGACCGGTGTGCTGTACGGCGGTGGCTCCGACGGCCTCGCGCTGCTCGGCAAGCAGGCGGTCGCCGTGGTAGCCGTCGGGGGCTTCTCCTTCGTCATGGCGTTTGCCATCGGTACGGCGATCGACCGCCTGGTCGGCTTCCGCATCGCCGAGGAGGACGAGGTCGCCGGTATCGACCAGATGTCACACGCCGAAACGGGCTACGACCTCCACCAACTGTTCGGCGGCGCCCGCACAGCGTCATCGTTGTCAGCCGACGGTAAGTCCCACTCCGCGGGACACCCTGCCGGTGACGGCACCGCCGCCTCGACGAAGGAGACCGTCGACGCATGAAGCTCGTCACCGCCGTCATCAAGCCGCACAAGCTGGAAGACGTCCGAGCTGCGCTGGAGACGTTCGGGGTAACCGGCATGACCGTCACAGAGGCGAGCGGTTACGGCCGGCAGAAGGGTCATACCGAGGTCTACCGCGGCGCAGAGTACGACGTCGCGCTGGTGCCAAAGGTGCGGCTGGAGATCGTGGTCGAGGGCAGCGAGGTCGACAACGTCGTCAGCCTGATCGTCACGAGCGCGCAGACCGGACGCATCGGCGACGGCAAGGTGTGGGTCACGCCCGTCGAGACGGTCGTCAGGGTCAGGACGGGTGACCGCGACGCCGACGCGGTCTGAGCGACGGCGCGCGCGGGCTGCGTCAGCCGACAACCGGCTGCGTTCTCTGTGGCACCGGGCCATCGAAGCCCTCGGGCTTCCCAACCGAGGCGCCGCCCTCGTGGCCGTCGGGGGCTACGGCCGCCGGGAGCTGTCGCCGTACAGCGACCTCGACGTGGTGCTGCTGGGCGCTGACGGGTATGACGACCACCAGATCAGCGCCTTGGCCGCGCGGGTCTGGTACCCGCTCTGGGACGACGGCGGCGTCAACGGTGACACATCAGGCGACAACGGCGGTGGCAAGGTGCGCCTCGACCATTCCGTCCGTACCGTGGCCGCGCTCCGCACGGCCGCCGCGGACGACCTGCGCGTCGCCCTGGGGCTGCTCGACATGCGCCATGTCGCGGGCGATCCCGCTCTGGTGCTGAGCAGCCGCGCCGTCCAGCTCGCCGACTGGAGACGGGACGCGAAGCAGCGGCTCCCGCCGCTGGCCGCGCTGACGCGCGAGCGATGGCGCAGGGTAGGCGACCTGGCCCAGGCAGCGGCGCCGGACCTCAAGGAGGCGCACGGCGGACTGCGCGACGTCACGGTCCTGAGGGCGCTCCTCGCGAGCTGGCTCGTCGACGTACCTACGCCGGCCTTGGGCCGACTCGGCGCCGAGCTCCTGGAAGTGCGCGACGCCCTGCACGAGACGACCGGTCGACACGGCGACCGGCTGGTTGCCGACTACCGCGCGGAGGTCGCGGGCCGGTGCGGCTTCTTGGGTGTCGACGACCTGCATTCCTCGCTGCTCGAGACGAGCCGGGGGATCGCCCAGCTCGCGTCCGTCGCGCTGCGTGACGTCGACTGGATCCGTCCAGCGCCTCGACCGGTGGGCGCGCGACGACCAATTCTTGACTCCCTCGCCCCCGGTGTCGGCGCGTACCGTGGCGAGGTGGTGCTCACCGCTCGAGCGGGTCCCTCCCGGGATCCCCTGCTCGGGCTGCGCGCCGCCGTCGCGGCGGCCTCACGTGACCTGGTGCTCAGCGACTCCGCCGCCACACGTCTGGGGTGTGAGCTCGCCCCGATGCCGGTGCCGTGGCCGGATGAGGGACGGGCACTGTTGGGACAGCTGCTGGTATGCGGCCCCTCTCTGGTGGACGTCTGGGAGCGCCTCGACCGACACGGCGTGGTGCAAACCCTTGTGCCCGAATGGGCGCGGGTGCGGCATTTGGCGCCTCAGTCGGCGGTGCACCGCCACACCGTGGACCGCCACCTCGTGCAGACCTGCGTCGAGGCGTCACGGGCTGCCCACCGGGTGGAGCGGCCAGAACTGCTCGCGATGGCGGCGCTGCTGCACGACCTCGGCAAGGGCGGCCCCGGTGACCACAGCGAGACCGGGGCACCGATCGCGTCGGGGATCCTGCGCCGGATGGGGTTCGCCGAGGGGGACGTCGAGATGGTGGCGCGGCTCGTCCGGCAGCATCTGCTGCTGGTCCAGACGGCGACCTCGCGGGACCTCGAGGACCCGGTGACGATCACGGCCGTCGCGTCCGCGGTTCGCGATGCGGCGACGCTCGACTTGCTCGTCGCGCTTACCGAGGCCGATGCCCTCGCCACCGGACCACAGGCGTGGTCGCGCTGGCGACAGCAGCTGGTGGCCACCCTGGTCGAGGCGGTACGCCGCACCCTCCCCTCCGCCCCCTCCGCCCCCTCCGCCGAGGCGCCGCCAACGGCCCGGTTTTCACGGCGTGTCGGACGTTAGCGGTGCCCGGTATGCCCGACCCTGCGGAGCACTCGGCGGGTCGAGATCGAGCCGCAGCTCGACCCGCCGGGATGTCAGCGGCCAAGTCGCTCAGTATGTTGCTGACCAACCTCGCCGCCGGGAGACCCGCACCGTGGCCGAGGTCCCCGGCGCGGATGACGGCACGAGCCCACCACGCGCCGCCCGGTAGGCTTGGCGGACGTCCCCACGGCGTACCACGCCTTCCCACCAGCGAACCCAAGGACCAGCCCACTCGTGTTCAACACGCTCCAGGACCGCCTCAACGCGACGTTCAAGAACATCCGCGGCAAGGGCAAGCTCTCCGAGGCCGACATCGACGCCACCGCCCGGGAGATCCGGATCGCGCTGCTCGAGGCGGATGTGGCGCTGGCGGCGGTCAAGGAGTTCATTGCGCGGGTGCGTGAGCGGGCCAAGGGTGCCGAGGTCAGCGAGTCGCTCAACCCTGCCCAGCAGCTCATCAAGATCGTCAACGACGAGCTCATCACCATCCTCGGAGGCGAGACCCGCCGGCTGCGGTTCGCGAAGAATCCGCCTACCGTGATCATGCTGGCCGGGCTGCAGGGCTCGGGCAAGACGACGCTGGCGGGCAAGCTCGGCCGCTGGCTCAAGGAGCAGGGCCGCACTCCGCTGCTCGTCGCGGCCGACCTCCAACGTCCCAATGCCGTCACCCAGCTGGAGGTGGTCGGCAGACAGGCGGGCGTCGCGGTCTTCGCCCCCGAGCCCGGTAACGGCGTGGGCGACCCGGTCAAGGTCGCCCGAGACGCGATCTCGGAGGCCACGCGCAGGCTGTACGACGTCGTGGTGGTCGACACGGCCGGCCGGCTGGGTATCGACGCCGAGCTCATGCAGCAGGCCGCCGACATCCGCGACGCCGTCCAGCCCGACGAGACGCTCTTCGTCGTCGACGCCATGATCGGCCAGGACGCGGTCACGACGGCGCAGGCGTTCCTGGAGGGCGTCGGCTTCACCGGCGTCGTTCTCTCGAAGCTCGACGGTGACGCCCGCGGTGGCGCAGCGCTCTCCGTGGCGCAGGTGACCGGCCGCCAGATCATGTTCGCCTCGAACGGCGAAAAGCTGACCGACTTCGACATCTTCCACCCCGACCGGATGGCGTCGCGCATCCTCGGCATGGGCGACATGCTCACGCTGATCGAGCAGGCGGAGAAGGCGTTCGACGCCGACCAGGCCGCCCAGGCCGCAGCGAAGCTACAAGGCAAGGGTGGTGACTTCACCCTCGACGACTTCCTCCAGCAGATGCAGGCCGTGCGCAAGATGGGCTCCCTGTCGAAGATCATGGGCATGATCCCCGGCATGGCGCAGTTCCGCGACCAGCTGGAGAACTTCGACGATCGCGAGATCGACCGGATCCAGGCGCTCATCTTGTCGATGACGCCCGCCGAGCGCGACAACCCGAAGATGATCGACGGCTCCCGCCGGGCCCGCATCGCCAGGGGAGCCGGTCGGGCGGTCAGCGACGTCAACCAGCTGGTCGACCGCTTCTTCGAGGCGCGCAAGATGATGATGTCGATGGCCGGCGGCGGGGGGGTGCCGGGCATGCCCGGTGTGCCCGGCATGCCGGGGATGGGCGGCAAGCGAGCCAAGGCCAAGCAGCAGGTGCAGCACAAGCGCACGAAGCGTGGCTCTGGCAACCCGGCCAAGCGTGCCGCCCAGGAGCGTGGCGTGGCGGCCCAGCCGGCGACCACCTCGGACAGCGGCGCCGCTGCCTTCGGCTTCGGTGAGCGGGCCGGCCAGCGCTCGGGTACCGCCGGCGACGACTTCGAGCTTCCCAAGGACCTGCGCGACCTGCTCTGAGTGCCGTCCAGCCCCGTTTAGGGCTGATGGGTCGACGCTTGTGTGCTCCTGTTGAGCCGCGGGCGGCCACCTCGACGGTGCCGTACAACTGTCACCAGCCTCGGCCGCTGCGTCGTGTCTGCATGACGAGGGTCTGGGTCTGACTGACCGCACCGGGTTGCGACAGATCAGTGGAAATACTGATGGCTGGGCGGGCGCCACCTTGGCACTCGGAGCGACGGCTTCCCGGTTCCCCGGGCGGCTGGCTGCAGCCCGACACCGATCGCCACACCCTTACCGAGGAGGCCCGTCGGCTGCTGTGAGCTCAGCGACGGACCGACACGCCGTGAAATCTGGGCCTTTGCTGACGTCTCGGCGGGGTGGGGGGTCGGGTAGCGTCGTGCGAATGACTGCGGGTGGCAGGTTCAGGGTCCGCGGGGTCGTACTTCCCGAGGGCGAGCACAGGGACTTGTACGTCGTCGACGGCCGCGTCACGTACGAACCCGTCGAGGGCGCCGACCTCGTGGGACAGGGCTGGGTCGTCCCCGGTCTGGTCGACGCGCACTGCCACATCGGTCTGGACGAGCACGGCCCCGTCTCGGACGAGATCAGCGAGGAGCAGGCGATCGCGGACCGCGACGCCGGCGCGCTGCTCGTGCGAGACTGCGGGTCGGCGGCCGATACCCGCTGGGTCGACGACCGCGACGACCTGCCGCGCATCATCCGCGCCGGCCGCCACATCGCGCGACCCAAGCGCTACATCCGCAACTACGCCCACGAGATCGAGCCCGACCAGCTCACCGCGTGCGTCATCGAGCAGGCCGAACGGGCGGACGGCTGGGTCAAGCTGGTGGGCGACTGGATCGACCGTGACACCGCCGACCTCACCCCGTGCTGGCCGGCCGACGCTCTCGGCTCCGCGATCGCGGCCGCGCACGAGCACGGCGCCCGGGTGACCGCGCACGTCTTCGGGGAGGCGGCGCTGCCGGACCTGCTCGCAGCCGACATCGACTGCATCGAGCACGGTACGGGTCTCTCGACCGACCTGATCGACGACATGGCCACGCGTGGCGTCGCGCTCGTTCCGACGGTCAAGCAGCTCGACGACTTCCCCAGCTACGCGGCCGCCGGCCAGTCGAGATATCCCGCGTACGCAGCCCACATGCGCGAGCTCTACTCCCGCCGCCGCGAGACGATCAGGGCGGCGTACGACGCCGGCGTGCCGATCTATGCCGGCACGGACGCCGGGGGAGTCCTTCCGCACGGGCTCATCGCCCAGGAGGTTGCGGAGCTTGCCGACTACGGCCTGTCACCGGTCGACGCGCTCGGCGCGGCGTCGTGGCGCGCCAGGTCATGGCTCGACATGCCGGCAAGCCTCGCCGAGGGCGATCCCGCTGACTTCGTCGTCTATGACGCCGACCCGTTGACCGACCTGAGCGTGCTGGCCCAGCCGCGCCGGATCGTACTGCGCGGCCGCATCCTCACCTAACCGCCGACACGCCAGCAAAGGCCCGGCTCTGCCGGCGTGTCGGCGGTCGGCGAGCCGTCTCAGGCCGCCTTGGACGTCGCCCCGAGGAAGCCGTTGGCGTCCAGCACGTACTTCTTCGAGGCGCCCGCGTCGAACTCCTGGTAGCCGCGGGGCGCCTCGTCGATGGTGATCGCCGTCGCGTTGACGGCCTTCGCGATCTGGACCCGGTCATGGAGGATCGCCATCATCAGCTGCCGGTGGTACTTCATGACCGGGCACTGGCCGGTCATGAAGCTGTGTGACTTCGACCAGCCGAGACCGATTTTGAGCGACAGCGAGCCCTCCTTGGCCGCGTCGTCGGAAGCGCCCGGGTCACCGGTGACGTAGAGGCCGGGGATGCCGAGGGCGCCGCCCGCCCGGGTGACGTCCATCATCAAGTTGAGGACGGTGGCGGGCTGCTCGTTTGCCGAGTCGCCGCCGTGGCCCCGCGCCTCGAAGCCGACGGCGTCGACGCCGCAGTCGACCTCGGGCACGCCGATGATCTGCTCGATCTGCTCCTTGGGGTCGCCCTTCGACACGTCAACCGTCTCGCAGCCGAAGCTCCGCGCCTGCCTGAGCCGGTCCTCGTTGAGGTCGCCGACGATGACGACGGCAGCGCCGAGCAGTTGGGCCGACGCTGCGGCGGCGAGGCCCACGGGTCCGGCCCCGGCGACGTACACCGTCGAGCCGACCTTCACTCCCGCCGTCACACAGCCGTGGTAGCCGGTGGGAAAGATGTCGGAGAGCATCGTCAGGTCGAGGATCTTGTCCATCGCCTGGTCCTTGTCGGGGAACCGGAGCAGGTTCCAGTCCGCATACGGCACGGCGACGTACTGCGCCTGGCCGCCGACCCAGCCACCCATGTCGACGTAGCCGTACGCCGATCCGGGCCGCTCCGGGTTGACGTTCAGGCAGATGCCCGTCTTGCCCTCCTTGCAGTTGCGGCAGCGTCCGCAGGAGATGTTGAAGGGCACCGAGCAGAGGTCGCCTTCCTTGATGAACTCGACACCAGAGCCGACCTCGACCACCTCTCCGGTGATCTCGTGACCGAGGACCAGGCCCTCGGGCGCCGTCGTGCGCCCGCGCACCATGTGCTGGTCGCTACCGCAGATGTTGGTCGCCACCGTCTTGATGATCGCCGCGTGCGGCAGCTTGCGCCCGACGTTGTCGGGGTGCACTCCCGGCCCGTCCTTGATCTCGAAGGTCGGATAGTCGATCTCCTGCACCTCGACCCTGCCCGAGCCCACATAAGCGACTGTCTTGTTGTCTGCCATGAACGAGCCTCCATTTTCGTCGGTGCCCTCACCGCCGCTGTCGATACGCGAAGAAACTCTGTCCGCGGGGCAAGACGCCGTCTGCACCCTGTTACCGAACGTAGTTTGGGGCAGGGACTCCACAACCGGAGCAAGTGTTCGCGGCAGCGTCGGCCTCCGGGCTTGCTCGGTTGCCGGCTCGATTGGCTGGCTCGATTGACTGGGTCGGTTGGCTGGCTCGATTGGCTTGCGGTCGGGTCCGTCTGGCAGACTGTGGGCGACTTCGAGTCGAGTTGGCCCCTCTCAACCAGCTCAGCCCGGATCCCGTGTGACCGCTACCCGGCCCCCACCTCGGTATGCCGCTCACCACCACCACAGACATCCAAGGAGACACCACCACTCGTGGCCGTCAAGATCAGGCTCAAGCGCATGGGCAAAATTCGTGCGCCCTACTACCGCATCGTCGTCGCCGACTCGCGCACCAAGCGCGACGGCCGCGTGATCGAAGAGATCGGCAAGTACCACCCGAAGGAGGACCCGAGCTTCATCGAAGTCGACTCCAACCGGGCGCTGTACTGGCTCGGCGTCGGCGCCCAGCCGAGCGAGCCCGTCACCGCGATCCTCAAAGTCACCGGTGACTGGCAGAAGTTCAAGGGCGAGGCGGCACCTGCCCCGATGAAGGTGGCCGAGCCCAAGCGCGACAAGACCGACATCTTCAACGAGGCGCTCAAGGACTCGCAGGGCGAGCCGAAGACTGAGGCCGTCACCGCGAGAAGGACAGCGGCGAAGAAGGCAGCCGCCACCGACGAGTCGAGAGCCGTTGAGGCCGTCGCCGAGGAGGGTGCCGTTGCGCAGATGTCTCCGGTCGCTGACCCGGCCGCGGCCGACGCAGCCATGGCCGATGAGGCGCCAGCTGGGGCCGACACCGACCCGGTTGTCCGCGACGCGAGCGTCCCAGCCGACGCGGCCGTCCCGGACGTGGACGTCCCAGCCGACGCCGAAACCGACACGGACCCGGCCGTGTCCGACGTGGACGCGACCGACGTGGCGACCGCTGCAGACGTGAGCAAAGCCGACGTGGCCGCCGCCGCGGGAGTGGACCAGACCGACGTGGCCTCTCTCGCAGCCACCACCAGTGATGACTCGGCTGCAAATGACGATTCATCTGCCGGTGACGACTCGCCCTCCGGCGACCGGAGCGGGGCCTGAGCATGCTGACCGATGCCCTCGAGCACCTCGTCCGAGGCATCGTGAGCAACCCCGACGATGTCAGAGTGCGCACGCGCCAGCAGCGTGGACGTAACCCTCGGTTCGCGGGCGGCGAGACGCTCGAGGTGCGTGTCAACCCTGACGACCTGGGCCGCGTTATCGGCCGGGCTGGACGCACCGCCACTGCGCTCCGCACAGTTCTGCAGGCCCTCAGCGGCAGCAAGGACAACATCCGCATCGACTTCGTCGACGTGGACCGGCGCCGCTGACCCGAGCGCCAACGGCGAGGAGCCGACTGCCGCGAGGGGACAGGGCGGACGCTCAGATGTGACCGAGATCCTCGGGGCGGAGGGTGACACGGCGTGGCCGATTCGCGGATGGTCGAACTGTTGGTCGGCCGGGTCGGTCGCGCCCACGGCCTCAAGGGTGACGTCGCGGTCGACGTCCGCACCGACGAGCCAGACCGGCGCTTTGCCGCTGGTACGACGTACGACACGGCTCGCGGCAGGCTGACCGTGGCGAGCACCGCCTGGCACGGTCAGCGCCTCGTCGTCAGCTTCCACGAGGCGTCCGACCGCGCCGCGGCCGATGGGCTGCGCGGGGTCGAGCTGCGCGTCGCCGTACCGTCCGACGTGCGACCAGACGACCCGGACGAGTTCTACGACCACCAGCTCGTAGGGCTCACCGCGTGCAGCGAGTCCGGCGAGGTTGTTGGACCGGTCACGGACGTGCTGCACCTCCCGGCGCAGGACGTGCTGGTCATCCGTCGCGGCTCTCGCGATGTGCTTGTCCCGTTCGTCTGCGAGCTCGTGCCAGCGGTCGATCTCACCTCCGGTCAGGTGGTCGTCGCCGACCAGCCGGGGCTCCTGGAGGACGAGCCCGCCGAGGGTGAGGCGTGACGGCGATGCGGATCGACGTCATCTCGATCTTTCCCGACTACCTCGCGCCGCTCGCGCTGTCGCTGCTGGGACGGGCTCGTGCCGACGAGCTGCTGGCCCTCCACACCCATGACCTGCGCGCTTGGACCCACGATCGGCACCACACCGTCGACGATGCGCCGTACGGCGGCGGTGCGGGCATGGTCATGAAGCCCCAACCGTGGGGCGAGGCGATCGACGACCTGCTCGCGGCGCGGGCTGGCCCTGGCAACCCAGACTCCGGTCCGCGGCTGATCGTGCCCAGCCCGTCCGGTACCCCGTTCCACCAGGCCACGGCCGAGCGCCTCAGTAACGCACCCTGGCTGATCTTCGCCTGCGGCCGTTACGAGGGGATCGACCAGCGGGTGGTCGACCACTACTCCGGGCGGATGGCGGTCGAGGAGATCAGCATCGGCGACTTCATCGTGGGCGGCGGTGAGGTCGCGGCGATGGTGATGATCGAGTCGATCGTGCGGTTGGTCCCAGGGGTCCTCGGCAACCCCGAGTCGCTGGCCGAGGAGTCGCACCGCACCGGCGAGGCGGGTGGCTTGCTCGAGTACCCCGTCTACACCAAGCCTCGGGAGTGGCGCGATCTCGCGGTGCCGGACGTGCTGTTGTCGGGACACCATGGCCAGGTTGCCGCCTGGCGTGGCGAGCAGGCGGTACGCCGGACGCTGCACCGGCGCCCCGATCTCGCCCACCACAGCTCGACGCTGGACGCCACTGCAGTCGCGGCCGGCCTCGACGCCGTGGAGCTCAGGCTCGCGGTGCTCAGCGACGCCGCCGAACTGCTGACACTGCAGCTGGCCTGCTGGGTGAGCGAGGCGCAGATCAACGGCGCGCTGTTGCTGCCGCCGCTGACCGAGTCGCTCTCCGACGTGCAGGCCGGGATCGGCCAGTGGACCACCTGGGTCCTGCGGACGGCCGGACGGTTGGTCGGCTCGGCGCGGGCCCGGCTGGAAGGCGATGTCTATCAGGTGGGTCGGCTGATGGTCGCGCCCGACCTTCAGGGCAGGGGACTCGGACGGCTGCTGCTCCAACACGCCGAGGCGGCGGCTCCGCCGCAAGCCAGGTCGTTCTCCCTGTTCACCGGTGCCAAGAGTGTCGGCAACCTGCGTCGCTACCGCAAGGCCGGCTACCGGGTCAGCGACGAGCCGATGCTCGACGCCACCGGCAGCCCAGACCCGGGCGTGCTCCGTCTGACGAAGCCGCGGCGTCGCTGAGACGAGCGGCTGCAGCGCCACTCGCCGGCCGTGACAGCCCTGGCTGGCGAGACCATCGGTGGGAGCCCGCCCGAGATCATCTGGCAACGTCAGCCAGCGCCCAACGGCAGCAGCACCGGATTTCGGGGATGGGTGCGCACTGTGGCAAACTAGCTCGTTGGCGCCGCGCGTCCACCTGCCGTACCTCGGCGGGAGGTTCTGTCACAGGGGAACCGCTGATCCGACGAGCGAGCCTCACCGACCAGCAACACCTCACCATGCGTGGGTGACCTGTGGCACCGACGAGGAAAGCGACCGACATGACCAACGCCATCGACGCGCTCGTCGCCGGGATCGCCCGCGACGACGTACCCCAGTTCCGCGCCGGCGACACACTCAAGGTGCACGTCAAGGTCGTCGAGGGCACGCGCTCGCGGGTGCAGCTGTTCCAGGGCGTCTGCATCCGCGTCCAGGGCTCGGGCATCGGTCGCACCTTCACCGTCCGCAAGGTCAGCTTCGGCGTGGGCGTCGAGCGCACCTTCCCGCTGCACACCCCGATCATCGACCGGATCGAGGTCGTGACCCGAGGTGACGTCCGCCGCGCAAAGCTCTACTACCTGCGCAACCTGCGCGGTAAGGCGGCGAAGATCAAGGAAAAGCGCGAGGCTCCGGTTTCTCGCTGACGCGCAGGTTAGGCTCGCTTGTGACCTCGGGGCCCGGCGGCGAAGCAGATGCCGCCTCAGATGACCGCACGCCGCAGGACCCGCAACCGCAGCGCCCCGCAGCGTCACGGGCGGCCATGGCCGAGCGCGGTCGGCGGGGCAAGCACACCGACAAGGCGCCGCTTCCGGCTTGGCAGGAGTCGCTGCTGCTCGTCGTCACCGCCATCGTGCTGGCCTTGGTCATCAAGACATTGTTCGTGCAGGCGTTCTACATCCCGTCCGGCTCGATGCGCGACACTCTGCAGGTCAACGACCGCATCTTGGTCCAGAAAGTCTCGTACTGGTTCGGTGACGTGCAGCGTGGCGACATCGTGGTCTTCGACGATCCGGCCAACTGGCTCGGGGAGGAGAACGGTCAAGTCCCGGGCAATCCGGTCACGAAGGCGTTGTCAGTCGTCGGGCTCTATCCCACCGGCGGGCACCTGGTCAAGCGGGTGATCGGGGTCGGCGGAGACACCGTCTCCTGTGCACGGGGCGTGGTCAGCGTCAACGGCAAGGCTCTGCAGGAGTCCGGCTACGTGACGCTGGCGCAGCAGGCATGCACGGGTAGCTGGAGCGAGCATGTGCCACCCGGGCACATCTGGGTGCTCGGCGACAACCGCGAGCACTCCGCGGACTCCCGCGCACACACCGGTGACCCGGGAGGCGGCTTCATCCCGGTAGGCGACGTCGTGGGCAAGGTGTTCGTCGTGGTGTGGCCGGTCGATCGATGGCAGTTCATCCATCGCCCGGCGACCTTCGCCCAGCCGGCGCTTGACGCGGCGGCTGGGCTGATCGCGAGCGGCACTCCGGTCGGGTTAGCGTTGATCGCCGTACCGCCGTTGTACCGGCGCCTGCAGCCGCGCTCAGGTACGACGTCTGGCCCGCCCCGCAACCGGAGGAACCCTGCCTGATGACAGACGAGGCCGGCCGCGCCCACGACTCTGAGCCCCACCCGTCGACCGTCGCGGACGGTGCCAGGCGCGGCCAGGTCTCCGAGGGCGGCGGGCGGACGTCTGGAGGGCATCCGGTGCCGGCAACTTCCTCCTCGTCCGCGGGTCGCTCGTCAGGCGGCCCGTCGGTGCTGCGGAGGCTGTGGCTGTTCGTGCGCGAGATCATCATCATCATCCTCGTCGCGCTGATCGCCTCGGCGCTGCTGCGTGCCTTCGTCGTGCAGGCGTTCTTCGTCCCGAGTGGCTCGATGCTTCCCGAGATCCAGCTCAACGACCGCATCCTCGTCAGCCGCATCGGTGACATCGAGCGCGGGGAGGTTGTCGTGTTCGAGGATCCCGGCGGATGGATCCCGCCGGGTGAGCAGGCGCCGCCACCGGGCCCGGTCCACCAGGGGCTGGAATGGATCGGGGTACTGCCGGCGTCCGGACACGAGCACCTGGTGAAGCGTGTCATCGGGCTGCCCGGCGACCATGTGGTGTGCTGCAGCAAGGGCAAGGTCGTCATCAACGGCGTCGGTGTCGACGAGTCCGCCTTCATCAAGCCGGGCGGCAGGGCGGCCGACAACGTCAAGTTCGACGTCGTCGTGCCGGCCGACCACATCTTCGTGCTCGGCGACAACCGCTACATGTCGGGGGACTCCTCGCGCCACATCCAGTGCGGGCAGCCGGAGGTCGGCTTCATCCCCTTCGACCTCGTGACCGGGCGCGCCTTCGCCGTGGTGTGGCCAGCCCGTGATCTGCACATCTTGCACGTCCCGGACGCGTACCAAGTCGTCCCTGGCGGGCGGAATCCCCCGTCCAGCGCGGTCGTCAACGTCGACGGACAGCGCGGTTCGTGCTCCACTCGGCAGTGATGGCTCCTCTTCCCACCGGTAGCACGATTCGGCGAGATGCCGGACTCTATGGGTATGAGCGCGCGCTGCGCCGGGTCGGCCTGGAGCCGGTCGCCGGCGTCGACGAGGCGGGTCGGGGCGCCTGCGCCGGTCCGCTCGTCGCCGCGGCTGCCGTCTTGGCAGACGGTCCCGCGGGCATCATTCCTGGTCTTGCGGACTCCAAGCTGCTCAGCCCGGCTGCGAGGGAGCGCTGCTACGCCCACATCGTGCGCCGCGCGGTCACCTGGTCGGTGGTCGTGATCGAATCCAGCGAGTGTGACCAGCTCGGCATGCACGTCGCCAACGTGGAGGCGCTGAGACGCGCGCTGGCCAGGCTGGAGCAACGCCCGAGCTACGTACTGACGGATGGCTTCCCGGTCGACGGCCTGGGAGCACCCGGACTGGCCGTGTGGAAGGGCGACCGGGTCGCCGGGTGCATCGCGGCGGCCTCCGTCATCGCCAAGGTGACCCGCGACCGGATCATGACGGAGTTGCACGCCGACTATCCCCAGTACGACTTCGCGATCCACAAGGGGTACGTCACGCAAGAGCATCAACATGCGCTCGAGGCGCACGGTCCCTGTCCACAGCATCGCCGGCGCTTCGTCAACGTACGACGTGTGGGTGGCATCGAGATCGTGGAAGTCAGGGCCGACCATGACGACCAGATACGAGACGAGGCAGGATTCATCTCATGAGCGCTGAGGACCTCGAGAAGTACGAGACCGAGATGGAGCTCCACCTCTACCGCGAGTACCGCGACGTGGTGGCCATCTTCAAGTACGTCGTCGAGACCGACCGTCGGTTCTACTTGTGCAACGCCGTGGACCTCAAGGTGCGCACCGAGGCGGGCGACGCCTACTTCGAGGTGACGATGGCCGACGCCTGGGTGTGGGACATGTATCGCCCGGCGCGCTTCGCCAAGAACGTCAAGGTCGTCACGTTCAAGGACGTCAACATCGAAGAGCTGTCCAAGGCCGAACTGGAGCCGCCCAAACCCTGATCGCCGGCTCATGCCGTTGCTTGAGTAAGCCGCTGGCACTACGGGACCAGGGCTCGTCCACCGGCGGCCGTCCACGGTGTCCGTCGTCCACACGTCTCCGCACGGGCTTTCGCCCGCGTCCGCTGCGCTGCACAGTGGCCGTGGAGGTGGACCATGATGACGACCCACGCGCAGCGCCGCGCCCTGGGCGACTTCGGGGAGCGGCTGGCCGTGCGCTATCTGGAGCAGCACGGCCTGGTCGTGCTCGAACGCAACTGGAGATGTGCCCGAGGAGAGCTCGACATCGTCGCCGCCGACGCGGGCGTGCTTGTCGGCTGCGAGGTCAAGACGCGCAGCAGCGACCGGTTCGGCACGCCACTCGAGGCGATCACGCCCGACAAGTACGCCCGTCTGCACCGGCTCGTCCAGACCTGGGCGAACGAGCATGCTCGCGACCACGACCGATTCCGGGTCGACGTCGTCTCGGTGGTGCGACAGCGGCGAGGCCCCGCCACCGTCGAGCACCTCGTGGGAGTGGTGTGAATGGCGACGGGGATGGCCTACTCCGTTGCACTCGAGGGCGTCACCGGCCGGCTCGTGGCGATCGAGGCTGACATCAGCGACGGCGTCCCGGGCTGGTCGCTCACCGGACTGCCCGACGCCTGCGTGGCAGAGGCGCGGGACCGCTGTCGAGCGGCCATGGTCAACAGCGGGCAGAGGTGGCCCGACCGGCGGATCACCGTTGCCATGTATCCCGCCGACGTGCGCAAGTCCGGCACGCACTACGACCTCGCCATCGCGCTGGCGCTGCTGGTCGCCAAGGGTGCTGTGAAGGAGCACCGGCTGCGTCGCGCCGCCGTCTTCGGTGAGCTCGTGCTCGACGGGCGCGTGCGTGCCGTGCCGGGCATCCTCCCCGGTGTGCTCGCGGCCGCCGACGCGGGCCTTGACAGGGTCGTGGTGCCGGCCGCCAACGTGGCCGAGGCGAAGCTTGTCGAAGGGATCGAGATCATCGGTGTCGCGTCGTTACGCGAGTGCATGGCGATCGTCTCCGATCAGCCGCCCCCGCCTGAGCCGGACTACGCGCCGCTGCATGATGGTCTGGGCGTCGGGCGCCGTCGCGCGGTGCGACACGAGCTGACCGACCTCGTCGACGTACGTGGTCAGGCCGGTGCTCGATGGTGCATCGAGGTGGCTGCCGCCGGTGGCCACCATCTCTTCCTCGAAGGCCCGCCGGGAGCGGGCAAGACCATGCTGGCCGAGCGCTTCACAGCGTTGCTCCCCGACCTCGACCTGGCCCAGTCTCTCGAGGTCAGCACGATTCACTCCGTGGCCGGTCTACTCTCCCGCGACGACCCGCTGGTCAACCGACCTCCCTACATCGCTCCGCATCACAACGACACGGTGCCCGCAGTCATCGGAGGCGGCAGCCGGATGATCCGACCGGGCGCGATCAGCCTGGCGCACCTTGGCGTCCTCTTCATGGACGAAGCACCCGAGTTCAAGCCCTCGGTGCACGACGCGCTTCGGCAACCCCTGGAGAGTGGCGAGGTGTCCATCCGGCGCTCGGACGGCGCAGCCACGTTTCCAGCCCGGTTCCAGCTCCTGCTGGCCGCGAACCCGTGCGAATGCGGGCTCGCCATGACGAAGGGCGGGAACTGCACGTGCTCGCCGATGAAGCGCAGGCTCTACACCGCGCGGATCAGCGGGCCGGTGCGTGATCGCATCGACATCGTGCACAAGGTAGTCCCGGTGTCTCGGGCCGAGATGCGCCAGAGCGTCGGCGTCGAGGGTTCGACGGCTGCGGTGTCGGCGCGCGTGTTCGCAGCCCGGGACCGCCAGCGCCGCCGGCTCCTGGAGACCCCATGGACAACCAACGCAGAGGTGCCCGGCTTCGAGTTTCGCCGCCACTGTGCCCTCGACGCCGACTCGGCGCGCGAGATCGAGAACGCGGTGGCCGAGGGAAAGCTGACCCAGCGCGGCGCCGACCGGGTGGCGCGCATCGCCTGGACGATCGCCGACCTCACCGGCCGGGACACTCCTGACGTCCATCACACGCGACAGGCCCTCACGCTTCGCAGCGACACCCTGTTCGGTCAGGTGCCGCGCGTGGGATACGTGGCATGACTGTCGACGCCGCCGAGCGACGCGCTCGGATGGTGATGAGCCGGGTCTGTGAGCCCGGGGATGCCGAAGCGTGCCGTCTGGTGCGCGACTACTCGGCGGTCGACCTGCTCAACCGTCTTGGCCGCGCCGTCGGCTCGGCACGGTCCAAGGTCTCCGACTGGGCTGAACGGCTGCCGCTGGCGGACTTCGACGAGATCGCGACGAGGGCTGATCGGGTCAGCGCACGCTTTGTCTGTCCGGGCGACGATGAGTGGCCGGAACGCCTCAATGACCTCGTCCGGCTCGAGGGACAGCGTGGCGAGCGCAGGGGTGGTTCGCCGTTCGGATTGTGGGTGCGCGGCGGTGGCCATCTGCGCCGTGTGGCGGAGCGTTCCGTTGCGCTCGTCGGTGCACGAGCCGCGACGACGTACGGCGAACACGTGGCCGGCGAGCTCGCCTTCGCCTGCGGCGACCTGGGCTTCGTCGCCATCTCCGGCGGCGCCTACGGTATCGATGCGGCCGCCCACCGCGGTGCGCTCTCTCGGGATGGGCAAACGGTGTCGGTCCTGGCCGGGGGAGTCGACCGGCTCTACCCGGCCGGCAACTCCCATCTGCTCAGACAGGTCGCGCGCGACGGCGTACTCGTCAGTGAGGCTGCGCCGGGTTGCGCGCCGAGCAAGTCCCGCTTCCTGGTCCGCAACCGGCTGATCGCGGCGCTGAGCCTGGGCACTGTGGTCGTCGAGGCTGGTCTGCGCAGCGGCTCATTGAACACCGCGCGCTGGGCGATGGATCTCGACCGAGGCGTCATGGGCGTCCCCGGCCCGATCACGTCGACGGCCGCGGCCGGAGTTCACGAACTGCTACGCCAGCCCGGGTCGCTGCTCGTGACGGACGGGGGCGAGGTTGTCGAGCACGTCTCAACGATCGGACAGGCACTGGCTCCGCGCAAGGTCGGCGCTGTGCGGTCGCTCGACCGCCTGGGCCTGCGTGCGCGTCGGGTGCTCGACGCCGTTCCCCGGCACCGGGCCGCCTCGTCACTGTCGATCGCCCGGGCAGCGGGCGTGTGTCACGAGGAGGTCTCGGCGCTTCTGGACGACCTCGCGGCCCTCGGGGCCGTGACGGTGGTTGACGGGGGGTGGAAGCTGGCTGACTGATGATGCTTGGCCGGACAAGTGCCGCGTGAGGCAACGTGTGTGCGCTTGACCACCTCACCCAGCCTTTGATCCTGCGCGCCTCCTTCGTCCAGCAGCAAATGCGTGGCGAACGGATGATATTGAGAAGTCGGTGGAGCGCCCCTGTCGAAGGCCCTCGTTTCCGGTCACGAGAACGAGTCGAAACAGTGAGCGAACTCGCCTCACGGTGTCCGCGAGTGCCTCGCTCAGATGCCGACGTAGGCCGCGAGGTGCTCGCCGGTGAGGGTGGAGCGGGCGGCGACGAGGTCGGCCGGTGTGCCCTCGAAGACGATGTGGCCGCCGTCGTGGCCGGCGCCGGGGCCGAGGTCGATGATCCAGTCGGCGTGCGCCATCACCGCCTGGTGGTGCTCGATGACGATGACCGACTTGCCGGAGTCGACCAGCCGGTCAAGCAGGCCGAGCAGCTGCTCGACGTCGGCGAGGTGCAGGCCGGTGGTTGGCTCGTCGAGGACGTAGATGTCGCCCTTCCCCCCAATGTGGGTGGCCAGCTTGATCCGCTGCCGCTCCCCGCCGGACAGCGTCGTGAGCGGCTGGCCGATGGTGAGGTAGCCCAGTCCGACGTCGGCGAGCCGCCCGAGGACCGCCGCCGCGGCCGGGGTCCGCGCCGGTCCGCTGCCGAAGAACGCGAGGGCCTCCGACACCGGCATCGCGAGGACCTCGCTGATGTCCTTGCCGTCCAGTCTGTGCTCCAGCACCTCGGCCGCGAAGCGCCGGCCCTCGCACACCTCGCAGGGCGCGGCGACCCCTGCCA